>DATARO010000027.1:0-67186 GCA_036264095.1 Solirubrobacteraceae bacterium
CGAGCGTTCGCGGGACGCTTACGTCGGTCGCGCTTTGGAGTCGCTGCGGATCTCGGGGAGAGGCGCGTCCTCGGGCCGCGGGCGATACGCCGGCCGGGGTACCGGCGACTTGGGTCGACTCGTGACTGGAAGCACGGAGCAGCGTGGCAGCTGGTGCTTTTGGAGAGCGGCGAACGGGTCTCGAACCCGCGACCTCAAGCTTGGGAAGAGTTCCCCCTACCCCTTACAGAATCGGCTCTAGCAAGCCAAAAACGGCATCATAGAGCCAATTCTGGCCGATCCGCTGGCGGACAGATGCGGCCAAATGTGGCCAAAGGTTGCACGATTCTGCAGTACGGGCGCAGAACGGGAATCGGGCGCCTGGCGGAGGCATACGGCCTGCCTCGCGACAAGAGCGGCGGATGGGACTCGAACCCACGACATCGACCTTGGGAAGGTCGCGCTCTACCAACTGAGCTACCGCCGCAAGAGGGCCGGCAAGTGGTCTGCCGGAGCCGCTTCAGGCTGATCCTACCGGGCACCCTGCCGCGCTAGAGGCCATCCGCAGGGCAAATACAATTGGGCGTCTATGCCGAGCGCCACGAATGCCAAGAGGTCGAAGGGCATCCATGACGCCTGGCAGCCGCGTGGGGTCGTGGCGGCGCTCGGCGCGAGCGAGGCGATGTGGCACTCGGTCGGAGCCCAGGCCGAGGTGCAGAAGGCCGTGGCTCAGCTCTCGAAGCCGCTTCTCGGCGCCTCCATGGAGAAGCTCTTCCCGACTGCCAACCTCGCGCGGCAGCTCACGGCCCTCCAGATGCCTGAGATGACCAAGGCGCTCGGCCTCGGCGTCGGCGGGAGCATGGGGCTCGCCGCGCAGATCAAGGCGACCGAGCAGGCCTCGCTCCACAGGCGCGCGTCCGTGGAGAAGATGTTCCCGACGGCTGAGCTCTCCCGGCAGCTCAAGGCTCTCCAGACGCTCGACATGACGAAGGCCCTTGGCGTCGGTGGGGTCGCGAGCGCGGGCATTGCCGCGCAGATCAAGGCGACGCAGCAGGCCTCGCTCCACAGGCACACCGCCCTCGCCGGGATCACCGAGGCTCAGGACAAGCACCTCCTGGCGGAGATGAGCCGCGTTGGTCTGCACGCCTCCTCGCTGAGCGAGCGCCTGACCGCAAGCTACGACGTGACGGCACTGACTCGCTCACTCGCGGGCAACGTTGCTTCCTACTCTGACCGCAGCCTGGGCGTCGCAGCGCTCGGCGCCCAGGCGCTCTCGTCTCTCGCGATGCCCAAGTTGGCGACGCAGGCCTTCGAGGAGTCACATCGCTGGTTCGCCACCATCGACCGCTTCTCCAAGCGCTGGGAGCAGAGCGCCCTCTGGTTCATGCTCTCCTCGCTCTCCATCGGGCACATCCATCACATGGCTGACATGGAGCCAGCTGAGGTCGAGCACGACCTCCTCCGGGCGCTGGAGGCCATCGTCACAGGTGGCGAGTACGCCCAGGCGCTCAGCTCGGCCCTCGACAACGCGCCCCATCTCACCGCCGTGCAGCGCGATCACCTCCAGCATGGCCTGGAGCACGCCGGTCGCGGCGAGTTCGAGCGGGCCATCCCGCCGCTGATGCATGGGATGGAGGGCGCCCTCTGGAGCACCGCTCGCGGCCTCTCAGTCATTGACGCCAAGCGTCGGCTCATCAACAAGCCGCGGATGCCGCGGGCGCGGAGCATCGAGCCGGTCATCCGCGAGCTTCCGACGGGCGAGGGGTTCTCCACCTTCGTCATCCACCGCGTCTTCGGCGGCTCCGGCAACGTGGTCCGCCACGGGGAGCTGGGCCTCGATGGGCGCCCGCGCGCCCTCTTCCTCGTGGTCGCCGTCGCAGGCTGGCTCGACGCTGTGATGGATGTCCCAGCGCACGAGGTCTTGGGCCACATGCTCGGCGAGCAGCTCTCGGCTCACTGGCGCGCTGAGATCTGAGCACGTCGGATAGCGTGCAACCGTCGTGAGAAGGCTGACGGTGATCATCGCGGCAGTGGCGCTGCTCGGCGGCGTGGGGCTGCTCGTCCAGCGTGGGCGAGCGACCGCCTACGCTCCGACGAATCACCAGTGTCCCTCGGTCCCATCACTGAGCGGCTTCAAGCGCGGCTATGCGATTCGGATCTCCACGCATGACGTGTCCTGCGCGGAAGCATTGGGGGTGGTGCGGGCGATGGTCTCAGGCATAGGCGTGACCTTTGTCGGCAACCCTGAAGGCCCTGCCTCCCAGTTCCGCTGGAAGCTCTACGGCTTGCCTGGCTGGACGTGCTACGGCGACGGCAGCGGCTTCCCCGGTCACGGAGCAGGCGGGAGCTGCACAAGAGGAAGCGCCACTGTCCAGTGGTATCACGCCTGAGACCTGCCCAAGCCAACCCACTGCCCTGAGCACCCCGCCGATGGGTCCCCTCTGGTCGCGCATGCATCGCCGCAAGAGGCGCTCGATGGCCGGCTTGCGCAAGGACGACATCCCGCTCTCCCCCGGCGTCTATGCCGTGTACCGGGGTGACAAGCGCATGTACGTCGGCAAGGCGAAATGCCTGCAAGACCGCGTCTGGGGGAACCACTCGGGCCGTGGCGTGGGGATGGGGTCGTCAGCGCTGCGCCGCAACGTCGCCGAGCACCTCGGCGTCGCCAAGGCCAAGGACATCAAGGACGACCCGCATCGCATCACCCCTGAGCAGGCCAAGCGGGTGCGGGACTGGCTCGACGGGTGTGACATCGCCTGGCGCGAGTGCGCCGATCACGCTGCCGCCAAGGACCTGGAGACGGCGATGAAGGCTGAGCACAAGCCGCCGCTAACGAAGGTCTAGCTCGCGGCCGGCGGACGGCGCCGGGTCTGCCCTCGAAGCCGGGACAGCGACTAAGTAGCGAGGTCTTCCAGCAGCGCCCGGCGAGTGCCCTGGTGGCTATACGCTGGCCCGCATGTCGGAGTGGGAGGAGGCCGAGGCTCGTTCGCAGGCAGCCGTCGCCGAGTTGCGTGGCCGCATCGCGGACGACGCGAGCGCCATCATGATCTTCCTGGGCGCGGGTCTCTCGGTCGGCGTCGGGCGGCCCCTCGGGCGGGCCACGTTCGGGATGCCAGCCCCGCTGGGTGACGACGCCCGCTTCCCGTCCTGGGAAATGCTCATCGAGCGGATGCTGGCCGAGCTGTGCGCATCAGCCAGCGAGGGTGAGACCGAGTCGGTGGAGCGCTTCATGGGCGAGCAGAGCCCGCTCGATGCCGCGCAGCTCTTCCGTCTCCGCACCGCTGCCGAGCGGTACCGCGACTTCCTCACGACGCAGTTCATCACGCACCCTGCCGACGCGGCGCGCCTGACGCCATCCCACCACGAGCTGGTGGCGCTCCCGGTCCGCGACCTGTTCACGACGAACTACGACTCGCTGATCGAGCTGGCCTTCGCGCGCGAGGAACGCGACCTGGCCGTGAGCACCACGCCCGCCGAGTTCCTGCGTGTCGCCGTCGACCACCCGGACACCCACCTCGTCAAGCTGCACGGGACCTGGGAGCGCCCCGACGAGATCGTCCTGACTCGCGACGACTACGCGCGATCACGCATGGAGCGGGCCGAGATGTTCCGCCATCTCGCGCAGACCGCGCGCTTCTCCAGCTTCCTGTTCGTGGGCTTCAGCCTCAGCGACCCGAACTTCAGCCTCATCAGGGACGAGGCGCGGGCGGTCATGGGCGATGCGATGCCGACGAGCTACCTCGTCCAGCAGCGGGTCGACCCCGTGATGCGTGAGTACCTGGAGTCGCTGGATGTCAAGGTGGTCGAGCTGTTCACCTGGAACGAGCTTCCGCGATTTCTCCGCGCGATCAACCCGGAGGCCGACCCGGCGGATTGACCCGCCGACCCCGGTCCAGTGCTGCGTGCTGACGGCGGGTCAGACCTGCGTGTCGGACTGGGAGGAGGCCGAGGCTCGTTCGCAGGCAGCCGTCGCCGAGTTGCGTGGCCGCATCGCGGACGACGCGAGCGCCGCATGATCTTCCTGGGCGCGGGCCTCTCGGTCGGCGTCGGGCGACCCCTGCTGAAGCTCAGGGCCGGTCAGGACCAGTTCAGGGGCTGCCCGCACTCGCCGATGCTCGGCGAGCCGCTCCCCCGAGGGCCGGTCACGGTCGCAGCGCGACTGTAGTCGACGCATTGATCGGTGCGTCCCCGGCGGGCACGAACGCGGCCTTGCCGACCATGTTCAGGTGGCCGTGCACGTGAGCGAGGAGCGCGAGCGCGCGACGGCTCAGCGTCATCCTCACGTCGCCGACCCGCGGGGACGTGAAAACCAACCGTGCTGACGCGACGCCCGAGAGCGGCGGCTTGTGTCCTCGCCGTCCGTGCCCGGTCGACGCGTACCAGTGGACCGTGAGCACGCCGCGACTCAGCGCGCGACACGCAAGAGTGAGGACTTTGTGCCGCCGCAGGGACCTGACGTGCTGTGCCCCGACGGCCCGCAGGCAGCTCGTGAGGTCGCGCAGCTGCTGACGCTCCAAGCCTTCGGCGCTGCCGCTCTGCGTCGTGTTCGCGCCGCCGGTCGGGTGTCCGGTGACCGTGAAGTTGTTGCATTGGCGCACGCTCGCGTAGCCGTCGTGCGGCGGCGAGTTCAGGCAGACTTCGCCGGGGCCGTTGATGGGCACCGCGAACGAGACCTGTTGCCCAGGGGTCCCGGTGAGCGTCTGCGTGGAGGCGAACGACGCCGCGGATGCGGTGAGGGTGGCGTGGGGGTCCTGGTTGTTGGAGACGTACACGTTCACCGTGCCGCCGGCGGCACTAGCGTTTGGAACGGCGTTGACGTTGGTGATCGTGGCGTGGTTCGGGAACGCCGTCGTCGTGAAGCTCAGAGCGTCGTTGACGACTTCGGGTTCGCCGCTTATGGCGTGCGGGTTGAGTTCGATCGCGACGTTCCCCCGGTAGTGCGTTTCCGGCTGCAGCGGCGGCGGGACGATGATGAAGCTTTCGGAGAGCGATTCCAGGACCCTGATGCCGTTCACGGCTTCGCCACCTTCCGTGGCCAAGCTGACTTTCGCGAGCGCGCCTTCCTGACTCGGGATGCGGTTTAGCGGGTTCGCCGCGACGGCGTAGGCGATGATGTTCGGCCCCGTCGTCGCGGGCAGGCCGAGGTCTTCGGCAGGCGTGCGTGGGGCCTCGAACGCGGTGTACGCCGGCGGCACATCGTTCCCCCCGCCGGGCGCGTAGAACACGTAGCCCTGCGGGATCGAGGGGCGCGGTCGTTCGTGTTCCACGCTCATGCACGCGGCGAGCACGACCGGGCCGGTGCCGTTGTACGGCCCCGTGGCGTCAACGTCGCCGGCTTCGGTGAAGCTCGGGTCGTACATCAGCGCCTCGTGGAACGGCGCGGTTTCCCAAGGCGATTCCGTGGCGCTCCAGGCCCACGTGAACTCGGAGAGCACCCGGTTGCCACTGCCGCCCGCTCCGTGATCCTCGTTCGGACACCAGCTGGCGAGCGACTGGTTTTCGGTAGTGAACGGTGGGATGCCATTCGCGGCTCTCTGCTCGTTCACGAGCGCGAACGCCGACGCGCCTTCGATCGGAGGCGCTTCCGCGAGCGCCGGCGTGGGCGCGAAGGCGCAAGCCATAAGGGCGAGGACCAGGCACGGCGCGAGCTGGCCGCGGCGGCACCTGGTCATGGGGCGCTCACGGCGAGCGGGAACGCGCTGAAGCCGCGCGCCGAGGCTCCCCCAGCACCGTTCCCGAGTTGGCCGAACACGTCCCCGCCCCAACAGTCAAGGCCGCCGCCCACGCGCACCGCGCAGCCCATCGAGTAGCCCGCCGTGACGGAGCTGACGTCCGTGAGGTCGCTCACCTGGACCGGCGTTGTGCTGCCGGTCTGGGAGCCGTCGCCGAGCGCGCCGGCCACGCCGAAGCCCCAACACTCGGCGACGTGCGTCGCTAGGCCCGCGCACGTCACGTTCGTGCCCGCGGACACTGAGGTCGCATTGGTGATGCCCTGGACGGTCACGGGGGTCGCGGAGTCTTCCGTCGTTCCGTCGCCGAGTGTGCCGCCGGCGTTGTACCCCCAGCACTTGATGCTGCCGCTCACGATGAGCGCGCAGGTCGTTTCATCGCCCGCCGTGACTTGGACGGCGTTGGTGATGCCCGGCACCTGCACGGGCGTGTCGCTGTTTTTGACGGTGCCGTTGCCAAGCTGGCCTTCCCTGTTGTCGCCCCAGCAGTACACGTTGCCGCCGGTGATGGCGCAGGTGTGGCCGGTGCCGTCGGCGTCCTCGCCGCTCGCGAGGTCGGTCACGCCGCTGAGGCCG
The DNA here is from genome assembly GCA_036264095.1 of Solirubrobacteraceae bacterium. GTDB lineage: Bacteria > Actinomycetota > Thermoleophilia > Solirubrobacterales > Solirubrobacteraceae > Palsa-744. The sequence goes on from DATARO010000027.1 coordinate 6,285, forward strand.
GTGACCGTGACGCCGCTGAGGCTGTTCGTGGTCGAGCCGTTGCCGAGCTCGCCCTGGGCGTTGTAGCCCCAACACACCACGTGGCCGCTGAACAAGACGACGCAGGTGTAGTCGTCGCCCGCGCTGACCTGGGCTGCTTCGTGCGTGGTTGTGGCTTCGACAGGCGCGGGGTTCGCCGACGGCGATTCCGATTCGTTGCCGAGCTGACCGTAGGAGGCCAGCCCCCAGCAGTAAACCTTGCCGCTGCCCACGACGGCACAGGTGTGGTCACCGCTGACGGAGACGCCGGTCGCGGAGCTGATGCTCGCAACCGCGACGGGGGTCGGGTGCGATTCGAAGGCGCCGCTGCTGAGGCTGCCGTCGCCGAGCTGGCCGCCTTCGTTCGAGCCCCAGCAGTCGATCGTCCCGCCGACGATGAGCGCGCACGGACTGATCCCGCCCGCCACGGCGGCGCTGACGTTCCCGATCGGCGTGGCCGCGCCGCCAGCGCACCCCGAGGCTTCGCACGTCGCCGAGGCCGGTGGCGGACCCGATCCACCACCACTCCCGCCGCCGCCACCACCACCGCTGCCCGTCGGACCCGTGCAGTTGTGGTACAGCTGCACGTGGCCAAACGTCGCGCTCCCGATCGTGAATGTGTAGTCCTTGAAGAACGCGTTGGCGAAGGCGACGAGGTTCGCGGCGAAGTCGGCGTTCGCGGAGAGGCAGGTCTGCGGCGGCGAAGTCGTTGACGCCACCATGCCCGTGACCTCGGGGCCGGCGGACCCGCGCAGGCCGACGCGCCCACCAAGGGAGAGGCCGGTCTGCAACGCCAGCCCGATCGTCAGGTTCGCGTTACCGTAGAAGTTCGTCCGGCCGCCGGTGTGGAACGAGTGCCAGTCGTTGGAGGGCGCTCCGCGGCCCCGACTGAAGCCGTAGAAGAGCCGCGGCGTCCATTCGAGTTCAGCGCCGACGGCGCCACTCGCCTTCACGGAGAAGTCGGGGCCGATTTCAAGCAGCAGTGGCGTGTCCGGGATTGGGATCTTCGCCGTCGCGTTCGCGTTGCAGCTCGTCTGCGCGCTGAACTTCACGCCCAGGTTGAACTTCGGCTGGCCGCCGATCGTGAACAGGATGTACGGCCCGTAGAAGCCATCACCAGGGCTGGGAATATCGACTTCGGCATGGACTTCCAGTTCGGAGAGGTCGATGTGGTGCGTGATCGTCGTCGCCCCGGCCGGGCCGTCGCAGCTGAACGAGGCGTCGAAGATTCCGAGGTTCACGGCGGAATGAGCGCGCCGGGACGATGCGTGGCTCCGCGAGGCTTCCGCGAGTTCTCCGAGCTTCCCGTTGACATCCGCGGCGAATGAGCTGTACGCGTCGTCCAGCGTGCCCGGGCGCGTGGTGACGGACACGCCGGCGCTAATACGAGCCACCGCGGTGACGACACCAACGAGCCCGCGCGGCACCTGCGCACCGGGTTCGACGACGAGCGCCGCGCCGACCCTCGGCACGCGCGCCCCCCGCGCCAACACGACTGTCATCGTGCTGTTCGCGCTCCCGCTCGCCCGCACGACCTGACCGGGAGCGGCCTGGACCGTTGAGCCGCGGAGAGTCCTCTGCACCGAGACGGGCGACGTGGATGCGACGAGCCGTGCCGTGCTCACGGCGACAACGCGCGAGCCCGAAGTTATGGCGACGCGAAGCCGCTCCTGTCGGCCGCGCGGGGCGCCCGTCCACGCGACGGAGTACACCGTCAAGCCCCGGTTGGCGCGCACGTGGGCGCTCGCGCGACGCAGCCACCGCCCGCCGACATTCTGTTGCAGCTGCGCCCGCCATTGCGCGCGCGGCCCCAGGCCGCTCGGCAACGCCCCGCGAAGGACGCCGCGCGCCGTGACTTCATCCCCGACGGCGACGATGGAGGCGGACACGCGCGCGCCGCTCGGGTGCGCGGACGCCGAGGCCGTGGCCGCCGCGAGTGAGGCCAGAACGACTGCCAGCGCCAACAGCAGATGCCTGAACAGCGAGTCGTTCGCCGTCGTCATTGCATGTCCCCTGCAGCTCGGTCCATCCGGCCCCCGTTTCAAGGAACGCGACTGCACCGGGTGGAGCGGCCGCGACCGGCGAAACGGTACCGGAAAGGCAACGCGTTCAAGCAATCTGGCGAGCCGAGCGCTGTTGGTGGCGAGGACGAGGACAAGCCAGCGCAGTACCTGGACTTCGCCCGCGAGGTCTCATCGACGGGCTGCGGCAGATGATCGGCGAAGATCCAGCCGGTGACAGGCACCATTGACCTCTCCAAGCTGACCACACGGGAACTGCTCGCCCTCTGGGCGGAGGCGCTCCGCGAGCTTCGCGACCGCGAGGTGGTGCGGACGTTCAACAATCCGATCGGCGACATCGCCGAGGCCCTCGTGGCCCTGCACTACGGCGGCGAGCGGGGCTCGTTCTCCCAGGCCTCGTGGGACGTGAAGACGCGGAAGGGCGAGCTGCTGCAGGTCAAGGCGCTGCGCCGGACTGGCACGAAGACCCGCCGCAGCCTCTCGCCAGTGCGATCCGACGGCTACGACGCGGTCATCGTCGTCATCTTCACCGAGGACCTGCGCGTCGAGCAGGCCCTCCGCATCCCCCAGTCGCTCGTCAACGAACTGTTCGCCTGGCGCGAGCACGTCGCCGGTCGCGTCATCACTGTGACGGCGAAGCTGCTCGCCCATCCTCAGGTCACCAGCATCGACCTCTCAGACGAGCTGCTCGACGCACCCGTGGCCCAGAGCTAGGGCCAAGGGCGCGTCGAGCAACCGGCCAAGCGGCAGGAGGCCTGGGCTCACGCCACGCGCTGCTGCGGTCCTGTGCCGCCTGGCAAATCCCGCCGAAGCGGGATGACAGGCGCTTCGGATATTGCGGTGTCACTCGTCTCTTCACCTTCGCTCGCCCAGTGCATGATGCGGGCGGCGGAGATATCGAGGTAGCCCTCGCCCTCGGTGTCCAGCTCGATGCCCACGTACTCGCGACCCGCGAGCACGGCCGCGCAGCCGGTCGAGCCTGAGCCGTTGAACGGGTCGAGGACCGTCCCGCCCTCCGGGCAGGCGAGGTCGATGAGCCAGCGCATGATGGCGATGGGCTTGACCGTCATGTGGGTGTTGAGGCGGTAGGTGGCGACATCCTCGCGCTTGCCGTAGGCCAGGCGGTGGCCGCGGCGGGCTTGGAACGCGCCGCCTGTGAGCCCGGCCTCCCGCTCGGCCTTGCTGGGCTTGGCGGCGAGGAGGAAGCCGGGCTCCTCGTGGCGCAGGACGCGCATGATGGGCAGCTCCTCCGGCTCGTGAGAAGCGAGGGCCTGGAAGAAACGCGACGGCCGGTCGCCCCTCTGGGCTTCGAGCACAGCCACGGGGCACGAGGGCATGCACTCCCATCTCTCAGCCAGCTCATGGCCTGGGCGGTGGTCCTTCCCCTCCTCGATGACCGTGCTGCCACCGAACTTGCCGAAGCCGGAGACTCTCTCCGCCGGGCTGTGCGCATGGCAGGCGATGTCCTGGATGCCGACGAGCCGACACTCGGCGCTGTGCGAGAAGAGGGCGTTCTTCGGCCAGCGCCCAGCCGGCCCTACCGCTGACGTCTGGGCCGAGCCAATCCGCCCGGCGTCGATGTTGAGGCCGCCCGTCCCCCACGCCTCGATGTTCCTGAGGAGGCTGAGACCGCGCCCAAGCGGCTTGCGGGCGACGATGATGGGCTCCTGGGAAGGAGACAGCGCTGAGCCCACGGCGCTGTTTGAGTCATGGCCGAGCGCATGGCCGAGGTAGCGGGTCTTGGGCATGCCCGTGGCGTAGTGCCAGATGAGGGTGTCGCGCACCTCGAAGCCCGCGAGTTCCAGCGCGGTCGCCGTCAGGTGAGAGGTCCGCGAGCCGCCGAAGGCCAGGCAGTAGCCGCCGGGCTTGAGCACGCGCAGGGCCTCGCGCCAGAGGGCTGGGGATGGGACGCCGGAGTCCCAGCCCTTGGCCATGAAGCCGGCTTTTCTGCTCTCGTGCTCTTCGCCGTCCAGCCACTTGCTGAGGAGCTGCGGCAGGTCGTGGCCGTCGGTGAGGCCATAGGGCGGGTCGCAGATGACGGCGTCAATGGAGCTCTCCTGCATCTTGGCCATCTCCAGGCTGCTGTCACCGTGGATGAGGGTGACGCCCGCGCGCGCGAGTGAGCGGCGCAGGCGGTGGAGGGCGCTGGGGCGTGATGTGGTGGAGGGCGAGGGGCTGCGAGTGGCTCTCTTCGTGGCTTTCGTGGCCTTGCCCCGCGTCGTAGCGGCGGGGATGCCGCCCGCCTGCTCGAAGTCGTGCTCAGGGCAGCTGTGCGGGGTCTTGCCCCGCTTGGTCGCGCGCGACCACTCGTGGAGCCCGACGCAGCACCAGAGCGTCTGCTCGGGCTTGGCGTTGCTTTTCCTGTTCTTCCTCCTCTTGAGGTTCCTCTTGATGTCGCAGTGTTTCTTGGTGGGCGTCCTTCCGTTCGTCGTTGGCATTGTCTTGTCCTTGGTTTGCACCGCCAGGCTTGACGGATGCGAGCAAGATGGGGGCGCCGCCGGACTCGACCGGCACTTTTGTGCGAAGTGGACGCATGATTGAGCCACACCTCATAGCTGCATGATGCCTCGCCGACAGTGACTCTCACTGGGACGTGGACAAGATAGGGCGAGCTCGACACTCGACCGGGGAGGCGCCAGTTGCAGTAAGTCGTGTCGTCGGGCGGGTACTGCGCGACCTCGCGGACACTAAGCGCAAAGCGTGCGTGCGCTGGCTGGAGGGCGCATCATCTAGGCATGGCAGGGGATATGACCACCAAGACCTCTTTCACTTGGGCGAAGCTGCTCTGTGTCGTTGCGATTGCTGCCATCTGCGTGGTCGTCGCCTGGCCTTCTTCCAGCAAGAGCGGTAACAGCGCCGCCCGTGTGTGTGGGCACTTCTCCGTCGAGCAGGCAGTGTTCTACCCACTCAACAGCACGGAATCGGTCGTCTTCCGCATGAAGTGCAACAAGCGCCCTGTGGTGGTCTATCCCATTGTCACCATCGAGTCGAATGACCCAGGGCATCCAAGCCTGAGGAGATCCCTCTACGGAGACACCGTAAGCACCCTTCACAGCGACGTCGCCGTCTTAAACGGCTCCCTCTATCACTACGACTGGAGTCCTGGCTACTACATCGTCGAGGCGTGGTACTCCAACAAGGACTTACGCTCGCTGTTCGCGGAGAGTGGCACGGAATACGGGCGGCAAGTAGAGGTGGCACTGAATGACGTTTCTGTCTGCTCCGCCTTGGAGGGCAGCGATGCCTCGGATTGCCAGACTGACGGACCTGAGGGCGCCGTTACCAGCGGAGTGACGCTGTACGAGCCCTTCGACCCTCAGTCAGTTTTCTACGGGCCGACGACCAACGCCTACGGCGCGATAGCGGAACACTGACAAGGAGGTCGTCGGCTACTTGCCTGGCTCGACGCCGGCAGACCTGTGCTCCACGCGCGCCCTGCGCGGCGAGCTGGTCCTGGCAAGGAGCAAGCCGGTGGCGATGAAGTGGCAGCGGCATGGCCCGCATCTGGGCAAGCAGGCCTTCGCCGTGCAGCTGACGGCTCTCGCCTCGGCGATGTGCTTCATGGCCAGCGACATCTCACATTTCGCATGATGAGAAAAGCCGGCATGCGCAGTGTCCGCGTCTCTAGCCTCTAACCATGCACGGCGGACTGGAGGGTAACCATGGGCTTGTTTGGCGATGACGGCGGCTTTGGGCCTTGACGGAGGCGACAGCTCACCAGCCAATGTCGATCTATGTCGCTGGCGCTGAGCTGAAGCGTGGCAGGAGAGACAAGGTGAAAGATGATGAGACTCACGCTCAGAGATCCCGGGCACGCCCATCTGAGCGGACGGCGTCGTGCTCCTGCCTTAGGAACGGCTCTTTACCGTTTGATTAGTTCCAGTCGTCGGCAGAGGAGGCAATGGCTGCCACCAGAGTCACAACCGACACTATAAAGACAAGAGCCCAAGTGAGAACCGAAAACTGGGACAGTGGGTACAGCGAGGTGTCGGACTTCTGGAATCTCGACGCCCGTGGGTCGTGGGACACTCAGGAGGAGGAGATGCGGCGGCGCAAGCGGGAGAGGGAGCCAGGCTGAACCCGGACAAGGCCAACAAGGTGGTGGGCCACCCTGCCCCAGAATCGACCGACTTCTTAGACGCGAATCCTTCTCTGTCTTTGCGTGTCATCGTCTTACTCATGGTTCAGTATCTCTTTGTCATCACTCTCATGGTGCCTTCTTATTCAATACACCGAGTATTGCTGTTGCCTTTGGTTGATGTGCAGATTGCCATAACAGGATCAAGTGAGGTCAGCCCTCCGGAGCAAATGTGGGGCCGGTTTGCATGATGGGCGTCCTGTTGGTCTCGGATGAATATGTAAGGCCATACACCCGAACGAACCCCAATTTTGTGCGGCGGTGGCTGGTCGCTGCGTCGGTGTCCTCATTCACCAGTGCTCACCTGGACGCTGTCTGGCCAGGCAGCGTCTTGAGGGTGGGCCCGCTCGATGGTATGCGCGAGCCGCTCGACCAGCTCCGCCGCCTCCGCAGGCGTACGCCTTTCAAGTGACCAGCGCCTCGCGGTGCAAGTCTTGGCCCGCGCGGAAGACCTCTTGCCCGCCGTGCCGTCCAAGCCGGCGAGGCCCTCAGCAATAACGCGCTGCCGACCTGCAAGCGCGCTGTGGCTGCCCCAGACCTTGGCGCAGAGCGTTCGTCCTCTCCCCTGCCCCATCAGCTCCAAGTACGCGCCCGACTCATCCGGCCATTCCTTGAGCCAGAGGGTCTGCAGGGGGCCGCTGATGAGCGTCTTGCGTTCCCAGCGGCGCTCCTTACCCGCATGCGCGGCGACCTCGGTGAAGTAGGCCCAGTGCTCAAGCGCCTCTCCGTGGCGCCCGAAATCGACCGGACGCCCGAGCCGAACGCACTCACGGGCGCGCTCATGCTCGGCAGCCTCGACATCAAGACGCTTGGCGTAGCTCGTGAATGCCTCGTCTTGGCCAGCCGCTGCCCGGACGATGGCGGCCCATTCACGTGGGCCAACCAAGCTCCAGGGCTGCGCGTACGCGTCGAGGCGGGCCACGTCTGACGGGGTGACCATGAGGGCCGTGTAGCCAACGGCCAGCAGCACGCCGTGCGCATCCTCAGGCGTCGTCGCTTCGAGCTGACCGGGGCTCCAAGCCGAATCCACCTTCGTCTCAACCGCGAGACAGCCCGTGGCCCCACCGGCGAGCCTCAGCGGCGCCACCAGGTCACAGGGGTGCCGGCCGCGACCTGGCAAGGAGACCTCTTGTCGTGGCTCGCCTACCCCCTCGATGCCCCCATCTCTCGTGAGTGCCCGCGCGACGGCCACTGCCCCCTCTCCCGCAAGGAGGGTGCGCAGGACGCCCGTGTGGACGACCTCATGCTGAAAGCCGACGATCTCGACCCACTCCACAAGAGGAGAGTGTGGCGGAGGCATGCCCTGGCGCGGAAGCTGGGTGCCCACAGCGTGCCCGAGCTACGAGGCGCGCGGCGCCGACAACCGCAAGCGGGCAGCGGCTCCGCGGCTAGATCGAGTCGCTCTTGCGGCGGTTGCAATCGGCGCACAGGAGCTGGAGGTTCTCCAGCGTGGTCGCGCCGCCGAGCGCGACGGGGAGGATGTGGTCGTACTGCAGGTCGAAGGCCCCGCGGCACTCCACGCACTTCCCACCGTCCCGCTCGAAGACGGCCCGACGCAGCTCCGTGGGGATGGGCGTGCGCGTTGGGTGCCCCGCTTCCTCGGCCCGCATCGTGCTGTGTGCTGAGGTCAGCTTCTGCTCCAGGCGACGCTTGCGCTGGAGGACGAGGGCCTTGACGTCGCCGGCACCGAGCCCGTCATCGTCCCAGTAGAAGCCCTCCTGGTACTGCCAAAGGTTGCGTCGCCCGTCCTGGCAGAGCTGCACGGGATCGCTCGCTTGCGCCTGCTGCGACGCCCCCACCTGCGCCTTCGTCCAGCGCAGCTCCAGGACCTTGCGTCCTGAGCGCACGGCGTAGCGCCGGCCCGTGAGCATCCTGGAGAGCGTCAGAGGCAGCTTGACGAGCTGGGCTTTGTTGTCGGCGCGGAGCATCCGGCCCTCATATCGGCATGTTGGACCTAGCCATTGAACAGGCTCGCTCGAAGGGCACCGTCCTACGGGATGCCGCTCACAGCGACCGGCACATCGCTCTGGTAGGTCGCTCCGTTGCCGAGCTGTCCCCAGGTGTCATTGCCCCAGCACTCGATGCCGCCGCCGCTGAGCAAAGCGCATGAGTAGTCTTCGCCAGCGCTGACGGCAGTCGCCGTCGCGACGTCGCTGGTCGCGACAGGAGTCTTCGCGCATGGCCCGCCTCCGAAGCAGCTTTCGGGGCCGGTGAATTCGCCGTCGCCGAGTGAGCCGTACTCGTTAGCTCCCCAGCAATCGACGCCGCCAGCTGACACCACGGCACATGAGTGATAAGTGCCCGCGGATATGGCAGTCGCGCTCGTCATCCCCGTAACCGCTACGGGAACGGTGCTGCAGTGTTCGCCTGCGCATGTTTCGGGGCCAGTCGATGAGCCATCGCCTAGCTCTCCGAACCCGCTCACCCCCCAGCAATCCACACCGCCGCCCGACAACTCGGCACAGGCGTGAGATGGGCCAGTCGCGATCTCGACGGCGTTTGTGATCCCTTTGACCGGCGCCGGTGCCGTGTCGCAGTACCAGTTGGCGACACACGTTTCCGGTCCGGTGGCGGTCCCGTCGCCTAGCTGGCCGTATTCGTTGTAGCCCCAGCAATCGACGCCGCCGGTTGCCAGGACAGCGCAGGTGTAGTGCGCGTTCGCAGCGATGGCAGTGGCGTCCGTGATGCCGCTCACGGCCACAGGCGTCCAGCTGCAGTCGCCGGCGCAGTCCGGACCGGAGTCGCTGCCAGTGCCGAGTTCGCCGTCATAGTTGGCGCCCCAGCAGGCGATTCTGCCGGTCGCAAGCAATGCGCAGACGTGTTCCTGGCCGACGGCGACGGCGGTGGCGTTCGCGATGCCGCTGACGGCGACGGGTGTCGAGCTGGCCGTCCTCGTGCCATTCCCGAGTTGTCCCTGGACGTTGCTTCCCCAGCAATCCACGCCGCCTGTTGTCAGGACAGCGCAGGCGTTGCTGTCGCCAGCCCCGACGGTGGTGGCGTTCGTGATGCCGCTCACCGTGACCGGAACCTTGCTGCAGGGCGAGACTTCGCAATGTTCCGGACCAGTGTTGGTCCCATCTCCGAGCTGTCCTCCACCATTTTCGCCCCAGCAGTTGACGCGGCCCGTGGTCAGGACGGCGCATGCAAACAGCCGGCCACTCGCAATCCTCTGGCCCGGTGCCCCGCCGCCAGGTTCTGTGCCGCCACCCGGACCTTCCCCAGGAGCGCCTCCTCCCCCTCCGCCCCCGCCTGGACCACCGCCGCCCCCGCCGCCTGTCCCTCCACCGCCGCCCCCGCCGCCACTGCTGCCGCATGCGCTGTGCCAGAGGTGCTTGGTGAACAACGCCGGTGTCTTAGGCGTTTCGAGATGCCACGTCAGCAGCTTGCCCTCAGCAGAGAATTGACCGAAGCGCGCATCCCATGTGCACGCCCCTGGCTGGGCCGAGAAGTCAGCACTCGACCCGAGGTTCAAGGTCGCACTAGCGACATTGTCGTTTCCGATGCCGGCCTTCACGGCAATCCCGATGCCAGCGGTCGCCTGCGCAAACTTGTGCGTGGTGAGGGTGAAGCTTGGGTTCGAGAATGAGACTTCTGGCAGCCAGAGCAAGACCGGGGGCAACCCGACCGTCGAGGCACCTGCATCGACGTGGAGCGACCCGCCGGCTTCCAAGATCCCGCCGACCCCCGCGAAGGCACTGAGTTCGCCCTGGATGGCAGCGGTCACGGGGATCGGCCCGGCCATGCCGTTGGCCGAGATCGACGCCTGTGCTGAGCAGCTGAGGCCCAGTCCCCCTGTGACGTTGACACCCGCTTCCGCCGTGAAGTGGACGGCGGCACGCACCCCAATGGGTATGTGGAGGAACGTCACCGTGTTCCATCCGCCGGAGAAGGAGATGTCCTTGATGTGGCGATAGGGCGTGACGCCTGAGACCCCTCCACAGCCCCCGCTCAGCCCCGCCGCCGCGGCCTGCGCGTTCACCAGGGGAACGTCAAACTGAAATGACGGCGCGACTTCGTAGATGCTGGCCGCCCGCAGTGAGACGGTCGTCTTCCCGGCACCGTACGAGACGGCGACGACGTGGGAGAGCACCCCGCGTGGCAGGAGGTCGCTCGGCGGCACCGAGATGACCTCGCCTTGCGCGAACGCCTCATGCCCGGGCAGGACAATGGCGCTCGGGTCGCCAGCAGGGCCCGTGACCGAGGAAACCGCGCCGGTGAGCGCCTTTATGCCTGGGTTGAGGATGGACCCATACGTCCCTACGAGACTTGTGCGGCGATCTGCGCGGACGCGAACGCTGATCGTGCCATGCAGCGGCTTGGCGACCGCCCCTTCGCGTATCGGACCGCGGGGGCGGCTAATCCGCACGGGACGCAACGTGAGCCGGTAGCTCCCGATCCTGGCGTTTGAGATCGTGAGCCCTGACGCTGGGATGGGTCGCTTCAGCCTATGAGGCCCGCTTAGGATCGCGCGAGCGGCCTGTCCAGGGGGCAAGCCAACGACGCGGACGCTCAAGGATCCTGTGTTAGCCGCGGACGAAGACACTGCGAGCGCGCCCAGAAGCAGAGCGGCGACACACAAGCCCGCAAGTCCCCTGAGCCCCCGTGACACGCGAGCGATGGTACCCGACGCCGCGATGCCCGGATCTGGACTCGCCCGAACAAGCGGAGACGTACTGTCCGGTGGCGGGGACGCGCGCCGGGTCGTGCCTTCAGTCAGCGCCGCCCAGCTTCTTGAGCGCCTGCCACGACCCCTTGGCCGTGGCGATGTCCGTCTCGGAGACGAGGAGATATCGCCAGGTCGCGCTCACCTCATCGCTGGCGGACACGTGGTTGGCCCAGCGCATGGCAGCCTCGCGCTTGCCGAGGACATCCTCAGCACCCATTTCCTTGTCCATCTTGGCCTCGACGATGAAGTGGGTGCCGTCCCCCTCGATGACGATGAGGTCCGGGTTGTACTCCTGCCCGCCGGAGTTCCAGAGGATGGGCAGCTCTTTGATGTGCAGCCTTACCCAGCAGACGACCTCGTCGTCGCCGTCAACCATGTTCGCCACCCTGCGCTCGGGCTCGGAGTCGAACCACTCCACGGGGAACAGGGAGCGCGAGAAGCCCTCATAGGCCTTCGTTTTCGAGAAGGGGCCAAGGCGGTCGTCGGTGACGTCCTTGTCGGTCGCTCGGGCTGGCTCGAAGGCCTCCAGCCTCACCACCTCGCCGATCTCGGGCTTGGCCATGTAGCGCCGCTGCTCGTCGGCGACGAGCCTCACGAGCCGGGCAGCCGCCCGCTCCAAGTTGGCCGAGAGGACCTCTTCGGCCTTGTCGCCAAGACCCTCGAAGAAGGCATCGAGGAGCCGGCCCAGGGCCGCGCGCTCCTCCTTGCGCTGTTGCACGGCTGGCGAGGCTACGACGATGTCAGCGAGGCTGCCTCGCAGCTCATCGAGCGAGAAGAGGCTGGGGATGGAGCGGATGAGATCGGCGGCCTCCGAGCGGACTAGCTCAGTGCGCTTGATCCCGTCCAGGCCGACGACGACCCGCGCTGAGACCAGCGTCCGGCTCAGCTCCCCGTCGGGGTCCGCCGCGAGCATCGAGCCCAGCTTGCGGAAGGGGTCGGTCTCCGTGATGTCAGCCAGGGAGAAGGTGCTCTCGACTGTCGTCATGCGCAACAGGGGGATGACGATGGTGGGCGCGTCAGGGCGCCGGGCGATCTCGCGCTTCATCTTCATCGCCGCCTCGCTCGCCTGGGCGGTGCGCTCGGCGACCGATGTCACCACTGGCCCGGCCTGGTCGTCCGCGACTGCCACTGGTGCCCCTCCCTCCTCCGCCATGAGCGGTGGCGCGGCTGCCTCGACGCTCTCGGTGACGGCCACGGTCTGTCCCTGGGCATTGACGCGCAGGGCGGCGCGCGTACGGAAGTCGATGAAAGCCTCGCTGAGGACGCCCCGCTTCTTCAGCAGGTCCTCGTAGCGCTCGTGGGCGACCACCTCCAGGGTGTCGAGGATCTCGATGCCCGTGTGGCTCCCGAACGGGAGCCGCATCCCTCGTCCGAGCGTCTGCTCGGTGAGGATCTCGGAGACGCTGGAGCGCATGGAGGCGATGACATAGACGTTCCTCACGTCCCAGCCCTCCTTGAGCATGCCGACCGAGATGATGATGCGCACTGGTGAGGCCGGGTCCTCGACCTTCGCCAGCTCGGCGAGGGCCTCGTCAGGGGACTTGGAATGCACGACCAGGACCGCATCCGCATAGGCGCCAGCGAAGAAGTCGGACGAACGGAGAATCTTGCCGTACTCGTCCGCGTCCTCGATGCTCTTGGCGACGACCAGCATGACTGGATTCACCGATTCGACCCCTTGCGCGTGCGCATAGGCGTCGAGTGCGTCCTTCTTCGCCTTCAGCAGCGTCACACCGTCGGTGAGCTTCGTGGTGGCGTCAGTCCTGTCATCGCGTCGGCCCACGATGACGGGCGTCTTCACCAGCTTGTCAGCAATGGCCGCCGCGAGCGGGTAGCGGAAGATGATCTGCTCCTCCGGCGTCTTCTTGGGCGGTGTCGCCGTGAGACCCACGAGCAGCCAAGGGTCGAGATCGCGGACCGCCTTTGAGAAGGCCGGCGCGTAGTAGCAGTGGTGCTCGTCAGCGAAGACGACCAGGCCCCCCGCAGCCTGCAGGTGGGCGTAGAACTCGGTGCCCAATCCCTCCTGGAACTTGTGCGTCTTGCGGCCCGCCTTCGACTGTGGCTTGAGCAGCGACTGGACGGTGAAGAGGTACACCTTCACTTGTGTGTCGTCATCCATGGCCTGGCGCATGGCAGGCGTGGCGAAGTTCTCCGTCGTGATGACGACCGGGCGGATGCTCATTGGGCCGAGCAGGCTCTTCGGGTGGCCAGGGGTGAAGTTGTCGCGGGTCTTCTCCAGGATGGTCCGTCCCGGCGTGATGATCACGAAGTGGCGCACGTCGCTCGTGGCCGCGAGCAGCTCCATGGCGCCGGTGAGGACGAACGTCTTGCCGACGCCAGTGGCCGAGTCGATGACGGCCTCGAATGGTGGCGTCCGCTCATCCACGTCGTAGTGCTGCGAGACCTCAGCCTGCAGCGTCTGCACGGCTTCTCGGTTGGGCTCGCGCAGATCCAACCGAGACGCGATCTCGGAGATGGCGTCCTCGAAGAGGCGCAGCTCCGCCATGCCTACCCCCCTGCTGTGACGAGTGAGGCTGTGCCGTTTAGCGTCGGGTTTGTGTCCGCGTCGTCCGGGATGAGGCTGAGCTGGCGCGCAGAGCGGTACTCGTCGAGCAGAGCGGCAGGGATCTTGCGCAGAGTGGAGCCGGGGCGCAGCTCCCTGAGCACGGGCCGGGCCTCTGTGTCTATGCCGGTCCCGCAGATGACGACCCGCTCGCCCTCCGGGAGGGCGCTGACGAGGATGCGCACCACTGACTCGTTGACGACGCCATCGACCACAGCCAGGCGGGCGCGCCCCTTGTGTCCAGCGAAGGGCGGGTCTTCCTCATAGGCAAAGCCGAGCTGGGCGGCGGTCGCCTCGGCGAGCGCGCCGTTGGTCATCCAGTCCGCGAGGAAGACCATGCCGTCGTCAGCCTCGTACATCGACGGCGCGACGTCGAGCACGCGGAACCCGCCGCCGCCCGTCCATCCCGTCAGCGCAGTGGCGCCATCCGGGTCACGCCCTTCGACGACGAGCTTCAGTCGCGGCAGGGCGAAGTCCCTGATCGTCGCGGGCTCCATCTCGATGGCCAGCCACCGCCGGCCCATCTTCTGCGCCACCGCCGCGGTCGTCCCCGAGCCAACGAAGCAATCAAGCACGAGATCGCCCGGATTGGTGGCGATGTGGATGATCCGTTGGAGGAGGCGCTCCGGCTTGGGCGTAGCGAATGGCTCCCGGTCGGGGAAGAGCCGGCGCAGGTGGTCACGTCGCGCCTCCTGGTTCGAGCCGACCTCGTTTGACGGCCACCAGGTCCTCGGGACCACTCCCTTCTTCGCCTCCGAGAGGTAGGTCTTGATCACGGGCAGGCTGTCGCCCTTGCGACCGAACCAGACGCGACCCTCGTCGCGGGCCAGCTCGAAGGTCTCCTCCGTGAAGCGCCAGTAGTTGCCCTTCGGCGGCGTGACGATGCGACCCGACGGCAGTGTGATCGGGTAGCGCAGCGCATCGTTGCCGCTCTTCGCCGTGCCATCAGCGCCCTGCCGCCACGACCCACGGGGATCGTCATCCGGGTTCGCGTAGCGTGTCAGCTGAGCCTCGCTGCGCACCAGCAGGTTGCGTGTGTCCTTCCACGTCGCGGCTTCCTTCGCGTAAACGAGGATGTAGTCATGCGAGTCGGAGATGTCAGTGTCCCCCTTTGGCCCAGGCGCCTTCTCCCAGACGATGGTCGCCACGAAGCTGCCGGGGCCGAAGACCTCGTCCATGACACAGCGAGCGCGATGGACCTCCGAGTCGTCTAGGTGGACCCACACCGAGCCGGTCGGCGCCAGCATGTCGCGTATCTGAAGGAGCCGATCCCGGATCATCGCGAGCCAGACCGAGTGCTCCAGAGCGTCGTCATAGTGCAGGAAGCTCTGCTGCGTGTTGAACGGCGGGTCGAGGTACGCGAGCTGGACCTTCCGCAGGGTCTGCTCGGCGAACTCGGGTAGGCGACCGAGGCTTGTCAGCGCGTTCAGGGCGTCGCCACGGATGAGGAGGTTGTCGGCGGCGCGCTCGTTGCCCACGTCCCCGACCGTGGCCGCATCATGGAGGAGGCGCACCTCCGCCACCCGGTAGTCGGACGGCTGCACCCATTCGTAGGAGCCGTCTTCGTGGGCCAAGAGGCGCAGGTGCTTGTTGGTCCAAGTCAGCTCCAGCCGACCCTCGTAGTCGCTCATGACGAGCCTCTCATCCAGGCGTAGCGGGAGAAATGGCCATGGCGGGCATCCTACGGCAGGCATGAGACGCCCCTGCGCGTCGGGCCGAGAGCTAAGAAGGCCTGTCCACGTGGCCCGATTGGGCAAGTGACCGCGGACCGTCGTCCGCCCTGGACGAATGTTGAACACCCATTGGCGGTACGGGAACCCCCGAGTCCTAGCTTATGGAGGTGCAAGACCGAACGCCACTCCTCCGCCCCGCGCAGGCCGCCGCCTTCCTCTGCGTCTCGCCGCGCACGCTGCGCCGCTACCTGCGCTCAGGCGCCCTTCCCTCCTACCGCCTGCCGTCGGGTCAGCTGCGCATCTCGGAGGCGGCGCTCGAAGGCATGCTCCAGGAGCACGCGCCGCGGGGTGCGCGAGCCAAGAAGCCGGGGCCTGCCCGTCGCGAGTGCCTGACACCCGAGCGCGCGGCGACGCAGACGCAGGCTCGCTCAGGCCACTTCTTCTTCGACACCTCACCGGAGGTGCTCTCATCGTTGCGCTCGGCCCACGCAGGAGGCGCGTGATGGCGCGCCCGTGGCAGATGAAGCCATGGCCCTACCTGCGCAAGGACGGGCGCAAGTCGTGGCGCATCGGCTACCGCGACCACGAGAGCAGGGTTCACTCGAAGGCGTTCGGGTCCTCTCAGGCCGCCCGTCAGTGGATGGGCGACTACATGGACGCCGAGCGGCGTGGCAAGGACAGCCTGATGCGCTTCCTCCTCGACCTCGACGCTCAGGAGCAGAACGCTGTCCACGATGGCGGCGACGGCCTCGTCCTGGGAGAGGTCGTCCAGCTCTACCTCGCCCATAACGGGCCTGAGGAGGAGGACGGCCTCGCGCGCTCGACGTACGCGAGCTACCGCCACATCGCCAACCTCTACCTGCTGGGCCATCCCCGTCATACGCGTCGGCACGAGGAGCTGCCGCCCCACCCCTTCGCCCAGAGGATGGCCCTCACCCCCATCGCCCAGTTCAACGACCCGCACCCATCGAGGGCCTTCTGGGACGAGATGCTCCGCGCCCAGGTCCCGAGGGAGGCCCGCGGCCATGCGCGGCGCGTCCTCAGCGCCATCCTCTCGTGGGCGGCCTCGACAGACCTCGTGCCCGAGCTGCACACGAACGGCTGCAAGCTGGCGAACGAGCAGCGCTCGACGCGGCGGCGCTCGGCTCGCCGGGGCGACGCCCGCCAACGCCACGGAGCAGGCGCCGAGAGCTGGGCGCTGTCCGCCCTCGCCGTCGAGCACGTCCGCGCCGAGCTGCTCAGGCGCACAGGCCCTCAGCGCCCGCTCCTCCGTGCCCAGCGCGAAGCGATGGTCGTCTCCATGGAGTACGGCTTGGCGGCCCGCAACCAAGAGGTCTATGGCCAGAGGTGGGCGAACGCGGATGGCGACGTCATGCACTTCGTGGAGGTCATCGCGTCCGGCTACCTCGACGAGGGCAAGACTGCAGGCTCCACGCCGCGCAGCTCCCTCATGCCCGCCTGCCTGGTCGAAGACCTGGCACGCTGGAAGCTCGCCCTCGAAGACGCGGGCTGCCCCACCCGGCCCTGCGACTTCATCATCCCCGGCGACCTCGTCTCGGCGCGCCACGGGCTGCGCGAGGGAGAGGGAGACGGCTCGCACTTCACGAGGGCCCAGGCTGACAAGTGGGGGCCGAAGTACTTCCGTCCAGCGGTGCGGAAGGTGGCTGACACGGTGGAGGGCATGGCCAACATCGCAGACGCCAAGCCCTACTCGCTGAGGCGCGGCGGCATGACGGCGCGTGTGCGCTCCGAGGACGCCCAGATGGTGGTCGGCGAATGCGGGACCTCGCTCGACATGCTCAACCGCCACTACTCCTTCGCCCTGGCCGAGTACCGCCGCAAGGGGCCGCAGCCCTTGGACGAGATTTGGCGAGAAGCACGCGAGAGGGTCTTCGGGTCCGCTGACCCCCTTCAGCCCCCTCCTGCAACTCACACCTAACTCGGCTCTACGACCTTCCACTCGAACAAGTCGTTGAAGTCATCGAAGCACCGCTTGCAAACCCAGTGGTAATCGGCACCGCGCTCGTGCTCGGCCGTCGTTGCGTAGCCCTCCGTGAGGACGTCAGGGTGTTCTTCGATGTGACGGCGGTGATCTGGCGAGAAATCCGGGTCCATGAACTTGGCCCAGCAGAACTCACAGTGGTCGTGCTCCCATGTCTCGCTCCAGGCGTGGTAACGCTTCCATTCGAGTGTCGCCACTTGCAGGTAGCGCTGCTGTCCGGTGAGCCGCCAGTCGTCCGGCTCGCGGGTCATTGCGCGCCCAGCTCCGACGCAACCCTCGTTAGCCATTCATCGAAGACGGCCATTGCGGCTGGGTCCTTGATGGTGCGCCACGGGAAGCCTTGCGCATAGACGGACAGCCGTAGATCGCAGCCGCCATCGGGCCGTGGGACGATCCGGCCCAACACGGTCGGACTCGTCCAGGTGGTCAGCAGCCTACGACCAGGCGGCACCGGCAGCACCATCAAACGTCGGCCAACCAAGAACCCGCCGACTCCCGGCGTCACCTTGCCGCCGAACAACGGACGCAGACCGTCAATGAGCGCTGGACGCAGCCGCAAGCGAAGAACACGCCGAGTGGTGTCCGGAGCAGTCGTCGCGTGAAGCGTCCGTCGTTCAGTTGGTCCGAACACAGAGCCAGTATCGGACAAGCTGTTCTGTTCCTGGACCCTCGCCGCAGCCGCAGTTTCGATAGACCCTCGGCGGCGCGGCGGCTCACTCGGACCGTCGCTCTGACGCTACTTCTCGGCTGCGACCTCCGGCTCGATCTCGGCTTGCTCCGCCGGGCCGCCTGGCACCCGCAGTTCGATGTCCCCGGCTAGATGGCTCTTCGTGTTGCTCGCTGTCACCCGCCAATGGACGGGGATGACGGTGCCGGCCATCGGCGGCCCCAGGGCGAGGAGGACCGGCTGGAGGTCATGGGTCGTATGCGGGCGCACTCGCAGCTCCGGGTAGCGCACGAGCGTCTCCTGCTTGTCGATGCGCTCGATCTCGGGCTCGGGGTCCCTGTGGACAGGGATGACGCCGCGTCCGGCGATGGAGTGGATGAGCGACGTGCCCCACTTACGGGGCTCCTCCGGGAGCCCCATCACCTCCTCGACTTCACGTGCGCGGAGATAGATGCAGAAGCGGGGAAGGCTGAAGGTCACCTCGACGACGGTGTTCTCGTAGTTCTCCTCGGAGTGATTGACCACACTGACGCCGAGGACCGAGCGCCCGGCCTTGAGCCATTCCTGGGCCATCATCCCCCACCACCAGTGCTTGGCGCTCTTGATGGTCTGGATGTGGAGGTCGATCTCGGCGATGTACTCCTCCTCCGTGCGGTTCTCCCCGACGGGGCGCATGAAGTTGAGCGCGCCGAGAGGTCCCGTTTCCTTTCTGGGCAGCGCCGAGCGCATCTGCGAGCGCCACACAGAGAGCGTGGTGTCGCGGTGCTCGTCGGTGACGATCTGCGGATCGATGGCGGCCACCCGGCTGGAGTCCAGCTCGACCCCGAGGTCGAGCGTGGTGGTGGGCACAACCGTCGCGCGGGCCGTCAGCCGCTTGATGTCGTCCGACGTCGGCGGCTCCGTGTTGGCGCCGTGGCGCACGTAGATGCTGCCGGAAGCAAGGCTCCTTTCGGTCACGGGGTCCTGCGAGGAGTGCTGGAGGTTGAAGATCGGGTCGCCGTCGCGCGAGGCATCGACCGTCAGGAAGAGCACGTCCTTTCCTTCGCAGGGCACGTAATGGACGTCGTAGCGGAGATCAGGGCCGACGAAGCGCGTCAGCCAGTTCTCGATGTCTGACGAGTCCCATCTCGGCACGCCCGGCACGCTGCCCGGCTCGACGCCGATCAGCACATAGGCGTGGCCTTCGGCATGCCCGGCGGCGCGGGCGTCGTCGCGGTTGGCCATGCCGATGAGCTGCCTCGCGGTGGCAGCGGCGCCGGTGCGCTGGCTCAGGTCGTAGCCCGACTTCCACTCCAGGTACTCGGTCTCCTGGAGCCCAGTACTCCCATGGACGTGCGTCACGATGGCCAGGCGCTCGCTCGGCTTGAGCGCCAGGCGGGTGAAGTCCGGGGCTTCGGTCATCGGACCTGTCAGGTTAGTGCGGCCTTCTCACGCCTCCCCCACGCGGGCCAAGCGCTCGTGTGTCTGGTCGCGCGCCTCGCGGATGGTCGCGCAGGTCAGCAAGAGGTCGAGCGCGCACCACACCCTCTGGGCGCGGAAGAGGTTGCCGGTGCGCACCTCATGCTCAGGATGGATGGCGGGCCCCAGCTCGAAGTCGAACTGCGGGTGCTTGGACACATCCACCTTGCCCGCCAGCTCGGGGATGCCCTCCCAGGGCGCGAGGCGCACGGCGTAGCCCTCGACGTGCCGGATCTCCTGCAGCCGCCCGTGGTAGCGGAAGCCGAGGTGGTTGGGAGGCTCCTTCGGCCACCCACCCGGACCCATGCCGCCCACCGGGCAGAAGTAGCGCCCGAGTCCCTCCAGCACGCCGACCGTCGAGATCCCTGAGGTGCCCTCGATTGGCTTCGTCGAGAGGCTGACCACATAGACCATGTTCGAGCGCACGTCTTGCATCGTCATCACCCCTTTGAGATAGCGGTGCAGCTCCTGAAGGAGGCTCCTCTCCGCCCGCGAGCGCGTGCCCTGCGCCACCCGCGCCACCAACTCGGCCACGCGCGACCAGGGAATGTAGGAGATGGGGACCCCGGCCTCGCTCCTCACCAGGGCGAGAGCGGGCGGGTAGTCGCGCGCACACTCGGCGACGACGGCGATGTGGCGAGCACGGTCGTCCCGTGCGGCGAGGCGCCTCGTGTACTTGGCGAGCTGGGCTGGCTCGGGCAGCGTCCAGCCGCGCTTGGCCTCGACGATCAGGTGCTGCGTCTCCGTCTCGATCTCGATGTCCGTGCGCCCGGTGCCCGGCTCCGACTCCTGCAAGCGGATGGCGAGGGCCGGTCCGCCATCGGCCTCGCCGAAGGCCTCCACGAGGAGCGCCTGCGTGAGCGCCTCGCTCTGCGCGAGCCCCCAGCCGACGCTGTAGGTGATGTCGTCCTCGCGCTCGCCCAGGAGATCGAAGACCGTCTGCACCGGGCGCCCGTGAAGCGTCAGGGAAGCCACGTCAGCCCTCTTCCGGCACCTGGATGAAGAAGACGTTGAGGTCGGCATGGCGCTGCTCGTCGCCGGGCCAGCCCATCGTCGCGCGCAGCTCGGTCTCGCTCGCCGCCTCCTTGACCTCCACGAGCTGCTCGTGCTGCGTGAGCACCTCGGTCGCCTTCTCGATGATGCTCGTCAGGTCCTTCTCGCGCACGAACACGATCAGCGCCAGCTTCGTGTCGCGCCAGGCCGTGTAGCTGAAGAGCTGCCCGATGGCCTTCTCAAGCTCCTTCGCGCCTTCCCAGAACTTGCACTCGGCGATGAAGATGTTGCGCCCCTCGAAGCGGATGAGGATGTCGGTCTTGCCGCTCACGTTGAACGCCTCGGCGGTCGCCGCGCCGTGGTAGTGGGTGTTGAGCGCGGCGAGCAGGAACTGGCGCCGGTCTTCCTCGCCCTTGCCGGCGTAGGTCTTCGGGCTCCGTTCCATGTCGAGCCCCACGGAGCGGATGACGCCGAGGATGTGCTCGAAGACCTCGTCGCCGAGCACGGGCTCCAGGGCGATGGCCGCCGACGTGGGCGTGGTGGGCAGCACCGGCGCGGGGCGACGCACGATGGCGTCAGCGATGTACGTCTTCGGGGAGCCCTCCCTCGGGCGCGTCGGCAGGCCCGTGGCCGCCAGGTGCTCGCGGTGGCGCTTGACGCGCTCACGCCGGTCCTGGACGGCGGCGCGTGCGCGCTGCTCCAGCGTGGCGTTGTACTGCTCGATGTCGTCGTTCGCCCACCGCAGGTGTTTCTCGACTTCGCCCACGAGCCTGTCGGTGCTCGCCCTGATGTCGGCCTGCTGGTCGTGGGCGTACTCGATGACGTGAAGCAGCTCGTGGTCGCCCACCTCCGCGATGGGAGTCGTCGTGGTGTAGGTGCTCGGGCTCAGGAGGAAGACGGCTCCGTCGCCGTCGAAGGGGATATGCACCACGACGCGATAGCCCGGGATGCTGGGGCCTGAGCTGGAGGGGAACGGCGCTCGGCCAAAGATGCCGCTGGCCGTGCGCGAGAGGTCGATGCGGATCTCCTGGCCGTCGTCCATCCACGGCTCTCCCAGCGTCGGGGTCTTCATGCCCCTGAGCGCCGCAATCGCCTTCACCCACTCCTCGACATCCACGTGCAGCAGGTGGTCCTCGGGAGCCGCATCGACTTCTTCCTCGACCCTCGGCAGGGTCGCCTCCAGCGCATCCCGAAGGCTCCCGCGCGAGAAGAGGGCTTGCGATGCGGCCACGGTCAGAAGCGGGCGGCCCTAGCCGGCGAGCGGCGTGACATTCACGAGCGCCTGCACTGGCTGCCTGCCAGGGCCGTACTTGCCGTCCCAGGTGACGTAGCCGGCCTCGCGGGCGGCGCCCTCGTCATCCGCCTCGCCCGACCAGAAGACGCTGCGCACCTCGGGCGTCGGGTCTTGGGGCCGGGGAGGTTCCCGGTCCTCGACGAACTCGGTGATCTGAACATCGAAGCGCGCCATGGGGCTCGCGGCAAGGATATCCCGGCGGTCGGCGGGTCAGCAGGCGAGAAACGCGCGCTCGCATCGGTGCTCAGGCTACGGTCGCCATGAGCGTCCGGCAGGAGCGCTGACCTACGCGCTACAGGCCGGCGCGAAGCGGCTTTCGGCGGCAGAAAACGTGTCAATCTGCAGTACGGGTGCAGTATGGAAAGGCCCGGCTAACCGAGAAGCCCCTGTTTACGGGCCGAAATGGGTGTTAGGGCGTGAGTTTGGGAAGCTTGCGCTCTACCAACTGAGCTATCGCCGCAGAGGCCGGATTCTAGGGGGTTCGGTGCCGGGCGCGGCACGCTCTGAAGCGACATGGAAACGCTGTGAGAACGCTTGGGTGCATATGGCGGCGGGTCGTCTCGCTGCTACGGAGGCAAACGCGCTAGCTGCTCCGGACTTAGCGACGCCTCGCCTTCCCGTTCAGCCACATCGAGGGAGTCGTGCACGCTGTAGTCGTGGCCGTCGCCGCTTATGGCGTGCCTGGTCCCGTCTGACTCACCGATGCGCGGCTCCCGAACCACGATGTTGCGCAGCACCACGCCGTGCCTATCCAACAGCATCCAGTCGGCTGCTGTACCTCGGACACGCTGCCATTTAGGCATTCGCAGATTCTCGCAGCCTCTCCGGCCGCGCTACCCTCGCCGTAGATGCCCGATCACGACGCGGAGCCGACTCAGCAGGGGCCGTGCCGCGGCACTGTCAAGGCCCGGGGCTACGTGTCGATCCTGTCGGTGGGCGTCGTCCTGCTGGGGCTCCCGGGGTCGGCGCTCGCTGCTCCATACCTGACGCTTCGCGAAGCCTGGGGAGCAACCAAAGCCAAGGCTGAACGGATCTACCGCCAGAAGGTCACCTTCGGGGTCGGAAACGTCATTGGTCCGCGCACGGACTGCCGTCGTTATTCCACGACCGTCGTTGACTGTGGCTTTGACGCAACCCCTCGGGGGAGGCTGAGTGCGCCCGCTCCCGGCCCGGCCGCGACCGCCCCGCCGTTGTGGTGGGAACTATGCGTGGGAACGGTGCGGGTGCGGATGACGCGGCACTACAAGATCGTCTCCCACCTAACCCGGAGGCCGACCTGCCGAATCGTCCGCCCGATGGGCTGAAGAAGCGTTGTGGGCGTGACGACCATGCGCCAAGCCACGGCCGATGCGTGAGGGCTGCGGGCTACCCGGGAGACGCCAAAGCGTCGGGTTGAGGCTGGCGAGCCCCTCCCAATTGCGGTCTGGCTCGGCTCGCGTAGAGAAGGCCGCACCCGTTGCGGCCGCCCGTCCCTTCGTTTCGTTGCACTCCCAGCAGGTGCCCGCGAGGTTGCTCTCGTCCGTCCTGCTTCCGCCGCGCGATCCGGCGCACCTCGCGCTGGCCGGAGGGCGAGCCGTGCCGCTCGCTGTTGAGTCCGCCCCTGCCGGGTATCGACCGGTCATGGACGAGGAAAGCAGCTACAAGGCACCCGACTACGTGCCGTCCTGGTGGGAGCGCGGTCGCTACGCACGGGCCAACCACACGTTCGATCGAAGCCCCACGCGCGTGCTGGCCTTCTACGTCGTCATGGCGCTTGTCGGACTGACAATCATCGCCCTCGATGTCGCCAACCCTCACCGCCTACACGGCTACTGGGGGATCAAGGGAGCAATCGGGGCGGTTCTGTTGCTCCCGATCGTGGTCGTCTACGCTCCACGCGCCTGGAAGGCGCGCCAGGCTCAAAGACGCGACCGGTAGGGGTGGCAGACGCGTAGCCCCCGCGACGCGCGAACGTCCGGGGGCATGGCATCGATCGAGAGGACCCATCGATGCATCGCATCCATAACCCCGGGAACCTGCGGGAAACGCAATCGCACGCTCGATCGAGCCGCGTGACCCCTCCCCACCTCTACCCTTGATCTCCCGTGCGCCGTCGCGTACTCCCCATCATGATCTCGCTCGTCGGCGCCGCGCTGATCGGCCTCCTGGTCTACGGCGTCTCCCACCAGGCCGCGAGCCGGACGCTCGACGAGAGCATCCACGCGGGCGTCCATCCCGTCGCGCCGGATGCCGCGCGGGTGCTCCCGGTGCTCGGTTCGGCCGGCCACGACGCGCTCGCCTCGCTGCGCGGGAAGGTCGTGCTCTTGAACTTCTGGGCCTCCTGGTGCGAACCGTGCCAGGTCGAGGCGCCGCTGCTCGAGCGCGCGCAGCCGCAGCTGGCGGGCCACGACGGGACCGTGCTCGGCGTGACCTACCTCGACGCCTCGCCCGACTCCGAAGGCTTCGTCGCGCGCTACCACCTCACGTATCCGAACCTGCGCGACGACACGGGCGACTTCGCCCACTCCTACGGCACCGACCAGCTCCCCGAGAGCTTCATCATCGACCGGAGCGGGCACGTCGTCGCACTCTCGCGCGGAGAGATCGGCCAGGCCTTCATCGACAAAGCGCTCGCGCTCGCGAGGGCCTCGTGAGCGCCCGCGCCGCCACGGTCCGCGCGCTCCTCGCGGCGGCGATCGCGCTCGCGACGACCGGCACCGCCCTCGCCGCCATGCCGCGCACCTCGCTGCCCGTGATCGAGCGCCAGGTCATGTGCGTCACCTGCAAAATCCCGCTGAACGTCGCCGAATCGCCACAGGCCGATCGCGAGCGCACCTTCATCGAGCGCCTGATCGCCCGCGGCGATGACGAACAGCAGGTGAAGAACGCGCTGGTCGGGCAGTACGGGCCGACCGTGCTCGGGCTGCCTCGCGCCCGCGGCTTCGACCTGACCGTCTACCTCGTCCCGCTCGCCGCCGTGATCGCTCTCGCCGCCCTGCTCGCGTTCCTGCTGCCCCGCTGGCGCCGGCGCGCGCTCGCACAGAACGCCGCGGGAGCTGCAGCCCCCGCGCTGTCGCGCGCCGATGCCGAGCGGCTCGACTCGGACCTCGCGCGCTTCGACTGAGCCGCCGGCGCTACATCGCGTCGGGCGCGCTCACCCCGAGCAGGCCGAGGCACGTGGCGATCGTCCTCCGCGCCGCGACGCACAGCGCGATCCGAAACGACTCCACCGGCCGCGGCTCGGCCCCGATCACGCGGCAGTCGCGGTAGAAGGCCGTGAAGTCCTGCGCGAGCTCGAGCGCGTACGCCGCGATCCGGTGCGGCGCGCGGCGCTCGACCGACTCGGCCACTTCCCCGGGGAAGGCGAGCAGGCGTACGATCAGCGCGCGCTCGCTGGCGTGCAGCCCGGCGCCGGGCTCGCCGTCGAGCTCGGAGACGGCCTCGCGTACGCGCTCAGCCCCCGCCCGCGCGAGCATCGAGGCGATCCGGGCGTGCGCGTACTGGACGTAGTAGACGTCGTTCTCCTTCGACTGCTCGCGCGCGAGGTCGAGGTCGAGGTCGACGGTCGTCTCGTGCGAGCGGGCGAGCAGGTACCAGCGCGCCGCGTCGACGCCGATCTCGGCGACGAGGTCGTCGAGCGCGACGAATTCGCCGGCGCGCTTTGACATCTGCGCGCGCTCGCCGGATTGGACGAGGTGGACGAGCTGCATGATCAGCATCTCGAGCTCGGCGGGGTCGCCCCCGAGCGCCGCGTATGCCGCGTGCATCCGCCGCAGATAGCCGTGGTGATCGGCTCCCCAGACGTCGAGCTGGCGGCCGAAACCGCGCTCGCGCTTGTCCTCGGCGTAGGCGATGTCGGAGGCGAAGTACGTGTGCTCCCCGCTCGAGCGCACGAGCACGCGATCCTTGTCGTCGCCGAACTCCGTCGTGCGCAGCCACAGCGCGCCGTCGCTCTCGTAGGTGTTCCCCTGTTCGGCGAGGATCGCGAGCGTGTGCGCGACCGGGCTCGGATCGCCTTCGTGCAGCGAGCTCTCGTACTTCCACGTGTCGAACTCCGCCACCCCGAAGCCGGCGAGCGAGGCGCGCATCTGCTCGATCACCGCCGCCACGGCCGCGCGCCCGAGCTCGGCGGGGTCGCCCGACCCCCCGTTCGCGAGCGGCACGAGGCGCTCGACGTAGTCGCCGCGGTAGCCGTCCTCGGGCACCGGACGGCCGGCCGCGAGCGCCGCGATCGACTCGCCGAACTTCTGGATCTGCGTGCCTGCGTCGTTCACGTAGAACTCGCGCGCGACCGCGTGGCCGTGGAAGGCGAGCATCCGCGCCAGGGCGTCGCCGTAGGCCGCGTTTCGGGCGTGGCCGACGTGCATCGGACCGGTCGGGTTGGCGGAGACGAACTCGACGAGGATCCGCTCCGGCTGCTCGGCGCCCCCGCCGCCGTAGTCCTCCCCGGCCGCCAGCGCCCGGGCGAGCGCGTGGCGCAGCCAGCCGTCGGACAGGAACAGGTTCACGAACCCCGGCCCGGCGATCTCGAAGCGATCGAGGCTCTCCCCGAGGCGCTGCGCGAGCTCGGCCGCGAGGCGCTCGGCGATCTCCCGCGGCGGCGCTCCGAGGCCCTTTGCGAGCACCAGCGCGGCGTTCGTGGAGTAGTCGCCGAACTGGGCCTGGCGCGGGCGCTCGAGCGTCACGGCCGCTGCCGGGCCGCCCGGCGCGAGCTCGCTCGCGGCCTCGAGCACCGCCGCGCGCAGGTCCTCCAGCGGCGTCGCTGCGGGCGCGTCCCTCCCGGCGGCGGGGGCGTGCGCGTCGTCGGTGGGGTGTCGGCTCATGGATCCGGGTACCGCGGTTGCGATACTAGCCACGTGAACGACCAAGACCCAGGCGCCGAGCGCCGCATAAACATCCACCTCTCGCCGGAGATCATGGGCGGCGTCTACGCGAACTTCGCGAACGTCAGCCACTCCGACTACGAGTTCACGGTCACCTTCGCGCGCGTCGACCACGAGGTCGAGTCCGAGGAGGTGCCCGGCGTGGTCGTCTCGCGCGTGAACCTCTCCCCGCGCTTCATGCGCGAGCTGATCGACGCGATGGAGGACAACTACTCCAAGTGGCGCACCCGCGAGGGCATCAAGAACCTGCCCGAGTACGGCGGCGAGGCACCGGAGCAGGAGTAGCGCGCCCGCCCGCCCCAGGCCGTCCGCCGGGGTCCGCCGGCGCCGTCTCGCGGCGTCGCGCACGCACGCCTGCGGCCGGCCGCGCGGTGGAACGGCGCAGCCAAAACGGTGTTCCTACCCTTCAACGATGAAGGTTGCGGTGATCTCCGACATCCACGCCAACCGTCACGCCTTCGAGGCCACACTCGAGGCGGTGGCGGCCAGTGATGCGGCCGAGCTGTGGTGCCTGGGCGACCTCGTGGGCTACGGCGCCGAGCCCGACGCATGCGTCGAGCTGGCCCGCGATCACGCCGCGGTGTGCCTCGCTGGGAACCACGACATGGCGGTCACCGGCGAGCTCTCGCTCGACGAGTTCTCGCGCGGCGCGAGCATCGCGGCCGAGTGGACGCGCGAGGTGATCGCACCCGAGAACCTCGAGTTCCTCGCCGGCCTGCGCCCGCAGGGCGAGGAGGGCCAGGTCGGCCTCTATCACGCGAGCCCGCGCGACCCGGTGTGGGAGTACGTGCTCTCGGCGCTGCTCGCCGAGCTGTGCTTCGACGCCCAGGATCACCGCATCAGCCTGATCGGCCACTCCCACGTGGCGCTGTCGTTCGTCCGCCGCGACGGTGAGCTCGCGACCGGTGAACCGCGCCGTGCGGGGACGCGCTTGGAGATCGGCGAGGGCGAGTGGCTGTTGAACCCCGGCAGCGTCGGCCAGCCCCGCGACGGCGACCCGCGCGCCTCCTGGCTGCTGCTCGACCTCGACGGCATGGACGCCTCCTACCACCGCTCCGACTACGACGTCGCCGGCGCGGCCGCCGCGATCCGCGCCGCGCGGCTTCCCGACTCGCTCGCCGAGCGCCTGGAGTACGGGCAATGAGCCACCCGTCGAAGCGGGCGCAGGTCGTGCGCCTGCTGCTCGCGCTGGCGCTCGGGCTCTCTGCGGCGCTGCTGATCTCGTGCGGGAGCAGCGGCAAGGGCCTGATCCCGACCGCACAGGCAGGGCCGCTGCAGGCCGACTTCGAAGCGGTCAGCGAGGCCGCTCAGACGGGCGACGGCGACTGTACGACGACGGAAACGGCGATCGCCAAGACCGAACAGGACTTCGACGCGCTGCCGACGAGCATCGACGCCGGGCTGCGCACCACGCTGGGCAAGGGCATCAGCAACCTGCGAAAACGCGCGCTGGTGCTCTGCACGCAGCCCCTCTCCGCCGTGAGCACGGGCACCACCCAGACGGCTACGACCGCGACCACGACCACGCCCACGACACCGACGACGACACCGACGACGACCACGCCGACGACGGCGACCACCCCCACGACGCCGACCACCGCCACACCGCCGGAAACGGGCGGGGGCACCGAAGTGCCCTCCGAAGAACAGGGCGAATCCCACGCCGGCGGCGTCGGCCCCGGCGGCACCGGCCCGCCCGGCCAGGAAAAGAAAGCCGGGGAATGAGCGACGTGGACATCGCGGGGCGCTATCGCCTGGAGGCACGGCTCGGCTACGGCGGCATGTCGACGGTGCACCGTGCGCTCGATCTTCGGCTCGAGCGCCAGGTCGCAGTCAAGCTGCTCGCCGAGCACCTCGCCGACGAAGAAGCGTTCGTCTCGCGCTTCCAGCGCGAGGCTCAGGCGGCCGCGCGACTGGTGCATCCGAACGTCGTGCAGGTGTTCGACTCCGGCCGCGATGAGCAGACCGGGCAGTACTTCATCGTCATGGAGTACATCGAGGGCGCCTCGGGTGCCGAGATCCTGCGCGATCAGGGGTGGATGGAGGTCGACGAGGCGCTGTCGATCATCGAGCAGGCCTGCGAGGGCCTCGACTACGCCCACCGGCACGGAGTCGTCCACCGCGACGTCAAGCCCGGCAACCTGCTGCGCTCGCGCGAAGGCGAGGTCAAGCTCGCCGACTTCGGCATCGCCAAGGCGACCGAGCAGTCGAGCATCACCCAAGTCGGCTCGGTGCTGGGGACGGCGGCGTACCTGGCGCCCGAGCAGGCGCGCGGCGAGGAGGCGGGACCGAGCGCCGACCTGTACGCGCTGGGTGTCGTGACCTACCAGCTGATCTCCGGCCGTCTCCCATACGACGCCACCTCGCTGACCGAGCTCGCGCTCAAGCAGCAGCAGGAGCACCCGCCGAAGCTCGACACGCTCGTCGCGGCCGTCGGGCCCGAGCTGGCGGACGCGGTCGCCGTCGCGCTCGCGCTCGACCCGCACGACCGCTACCGGACCGCGCGCGAGATGCGCCGCGCCCTGCACGACGGCCAGCGCGGGGTCGCGCCCGCGCAGGAGACGGCGGCTGCCACGCGGGCGACGACCGTGATGTCCGCGGGTGCACCGGCGAGCTCGCCCACGCGTGTGGTCCCGGCCCGGCGCCCGCGTCCCGCTCCGGCGCGCGAGCGCCCGGCGCGGGCGCAGCCGGTTGCGGCCGCGCGCCCGGCGAAGGCGCAGCGGCGGGGGCGCGGCGGGCTCGTCTTCGCACTGCTCGGCCTGCTCGCGCTCGTGGTCGTGATCGTCGCGATCGTGATCGCCACGGCGCCGTCGCCGACGCGGATCACGCTGCGCAAGGTCGTCTACAACGACGTCGGTAAGGCGTCGGCCGCGCTCCAGCAGCTCGTATCCGAAAACACCAAGTAGGCCGCGGGCGCCCGGTGCGCCATGCTAGACGGGCGGATGCAGCTGCTCGCGTCGATCATCAATGTCACGCACCTGATCCAGACCGCGGGCTACCCGCTGCTGTTCGTCGTGGTGATGAGCGAGTCCGGCGGCGTACCGGTGCCCGGCGAGACCGCGCTGATCGCGGCCGCCGTGCTCGCGAGCCAGGGAAAACTCCAGATCCCGCTCGTGATCGCCCTGGCTGCGGCAGCCGCGATCGTCGGGGACAACATCGGCTACCTGATCGGCCGCAAGGGCGGTCGCTGGCTGCTCGAGCGCCCGGGTGCCTTCCGGCGCCAGCGCGAATCGGTGCTGGTCGTCGGCGAGCCGTTCTTCGAACGCCACGGTGCGAAGGCCGTGTTCTTCGGGCGCTTCGTGCTGGGCCTGCGCGTGTGGGCATCGTGGCTGGCGGGCGCGACCCGTATGCACTGGCGCTGGTTCGCGCTCTGGAATGCGCTCGGCGGGATCTGCTGGGCCTGCGGGATCGGTCTGATCGCCTACTTCCTCGGCCACTCGGCGAGCAACGCGATCGAAGCGTTCGGCCTCTACGGTCTCGTCGCCGTCGCGATCGCGATCATCTCAGCCGTCGTCGCGCACCGGCGCCACCGGCGGAGGCGCGACGCGGCGGGCGACGGAGACACCGCCACCCGCCGGGGCGCGCGCCGAGCACCGAGCGGCTCCGGCGGCGGCGACTAGGAAGCGCTCTGCGCCCGCTGCTTGGCGCCGACCTGGATCTCCACCCGCTGCGGCTTCTGCTCGGCCGGCTTGGGGATGCGCAGCTCGAGCACGCCGTTCTCGAACGTCGCCTCGATGCTCTCGGGGTCGACACCCTCGGGCAGCGCGACCGAGCGCGTGAACGAGCCGCTGCGGCGCTCGATCCGCTGGTAGCCGTCGTTGCTCTCGCGTGACTCGCTGCGGCGCTCTCCTGAGAGGGTCAGCCGGTCGTTCTCGACCTCGAGCTTCACGTCCTCCGCGGTGAGCCCGGGGAGATCCGCGCGGAGCACGTACTCCTCGCCGTCCTCGACGAGGTCCATCGCCGGCACCCAGCGCCGCGCGGCGGCGGCGGTCGGGCTGTCGAAGAACGTGCCGAACAGGCGGTTCATCTCCTGCTGCACCGTCTGGATCTCGCTTGCTGGCGCCCATCTGATGATTGCCATTGCTACCTCCAAAGTCCTGGTTGGAACAATCTACACATCAGATTATAAAATCTAAGCGGCCCGCTATCAAGTATTTTTATGATGTTGGGGTTGCATCTGGCGAGAGGACGGCCCGCGCCGTCCCCGTGGCCCCTCACCAGCGGCGGTGCCTGATCCCCGTGTCACAGACCCGCGGCTGCGGGCCGGGCGGCTCAGCAGCCGGCGCAGGGAGCGATCCGCTCCCACATGTCGGCGAGCAGGCTCAGCTCACCCTCGGAGAAATGCGAGAAGAACTGCTCGCGCACGACGGCGAGATGCGTCACGCGCGCTTCGCGCAGGCGTTGGCGGCCGGCGTCGGTGAGGCACGCGTACGCGCCGCGTGCGTCATGGCTGCAGGAGCAGCGCTCGAGCAAACCGTCGCGCTCGAGCCGGTCCACCAGGCGCGTCAACCCGCTGCGCGAGAGCTGCGCCTGGTCGGCGAGATCGCACATCCGCATTCGACCGCGGGTCGCCTCCTCGAGTCGGTGCAGCACCTCGTAGGAGGTCATCGGCAGGCCGTGCAGGCGCTCCAGCTCGGCGTCGAGTCGCTTGGCCAGGCAGGAGTGCGCTCGCAGCAGAGCCCTCCAGGCCCGCTGCTCGCCCAGGCTCAGTGCCTCCTGCGCTGGAGGGGCGATATTGACTGCGGTCGCGGTCGACATGGCGGGCCGTTCCAAACGCGCTACAAGGCGAACATAGCAGCGTCGCGCGCGAGCACGCGAGGAAGCACTCTCACCTGCGCGTGGTCCTCCACGCCCACCACATCATCAAAGGCTGCAGCGGCAGCCGCGCGAACAGCGCCCAGCGCGGGATCCGTTGGAAGTGCTCGGGCCGGCGGGCCATGTAGAGGTTGGCCGGAAAGACCGCCACCAGCAGCGCCATCAGCGCGAGGCCCGCGGCGCGTCGCGTCGCCGGCACGAGCAGGCCGACGCCGCCGAGGATCTCCGCGGCGCCGCTGACCTGCACGATCGGGCCCTTGCGCTCGGCGAGCGACGGGGGCACGATCGCTTCGTACGCGCGCGGGTTGACGAAGTGGTAGACGCCCCCGGAGATGAACAGCGCGGCGAGCAGCCCGCGCGAGCGGCGAGGCGATCCCGGTGCGAGCTCCTCCTGCTCCATCGCGCCAGGCAGTCTAGTGCTCGATCAGCGAACGCCCGGTCATCTGCGCCGGCGCCTCGATGCCGAGCAGGTCGAGCACCGTCGGCGCGACGTCGGCGAGCACGCCGGGCTCGGCGCGCAGGCCGGCGGCCGCGCTCGTGAGGATCAGCGGCACCGGGTTCAACGAGTGCGCGGTGTTCGGGCTGCCGTCGGGCTCGAGCATGTGGTCGGCGTTGCCGTGGTCGGCGGTCACGACGCACGCGCCGCCGGACTCGTGCACGGCGCGAAGGACCGCGCCGAGGCACTCGTCGACGGTCTCGATCGCGGCCACTGCCGCCTCGATCACGCCCGTGTGCCCGACCATGTCGGCGTTCGCGAAGTTGATGATGCCGAAGCGCGGCTGCTGCTCGCTCCAGGCGCCGACGAACGCCGCCGCCGCCTCGCGCGCGCTCATCTGTGGCTTGTGGTCGTATGTGGGGACATCGCGCGGCGAGGGCACCAGCTCGCGCCGCTCGCCAGGCAGCTCGGCCTCGTCGCCGCCGTTGAAGAAGTACGTCACGTGCGGGTACTTCTCGGTCTCGGCGACGTGCAGCTGCCTCGCGCCGGCCCCGGCGAGAACGCGCGAGAGCGTCGTCGCCGGGCGCTCGGGTGCGAACGCGACGGGATAGGTCCAGCCCTCCTCGTAGCGGGTGAGCGTCGCGAGGCGCTCGACCGGCTCTGCGCCTCCGCGCCCCTGCCAGCCGGGCAGATCCTCCTCGCCCTCTCCGAAGCCGGGCTCGGCGAGCGCGCGTACGAGCTCGCGCATGCGGTCGGGCCGGAAGTTGAAGCACAAGACGCTGTCCCCCGGGCGGATGCGGCCCTCCCCATCGACGAGCGTCGGCTCGATGAACTCGTCCGTCTCGCCGCGCGCGTATGCATCGCGCACGGCCTGCTCGCCGCTGTCGGCATGATGATCGGCCCGCCCGTGGACGAGCAGGTCATACGCCCGCTGGGTCCGCTCCCAGCGGCGGTCGCGGTCCATCGCGAAATAGCGCCCGACGACCGACCCGACGCGCGCGCCCGGTGTCTCGTCCAGGGTGCGCAGATACCCGGCGCCCGCGTGCGGCAGCGTGTCGCGTCCGTCCGTGAACGCGTGCACCACGACGTCCTCGCACCCGAGCTCGCGGGCGAGGGCGACCAGGGCGAGCGCGTGGGCGAGCGATGAGTGCACGCCGCCGTCGGAGACGAGTCCCAGCAGATGGACGCGCGGGGCGCCGCTGAAGGCCGCCCGCAGGACGTCGTTGGCTGCGAGCTCACCGGACGCGACGGCGTCGTCGATGCGGACGAGGTCCTGGCGCACGACCGAGCCCGCGCCGAGATTCAGGTGGCCGACCTCGCTGTTCCCCATCTGCCCTTCGGGCAGCCCCACGGCGCGGCCGAACGTCGTCAGCGTCGTGTGCGGGTAGGCGGCCCACAGCTCGTCGAACACCGGCGTGCGCGCGAGCGACACGGCGTTACCGGGGCCGGCCGGCGCGAGGCCCCAGCCGTCGAGCACGACCAGGCATGCGCACGGCACCGGAAGCGCCGCAGGACCCGGCGCGAGCGTCACCGCTCCGCGGCCGCGACGATCTCCGCGAACGCGGCGGGGTCGAGCGAGGCGCCGCCCACGAGCGCGCCGTCGACGTCGGGCAGCGCGAGCAGCTCGGCGGCGTTCTCGGGCTTGACCGAGCCTCCGTAGAGGATCCGCACGTTCTCGCTCGCGGCGGGGTCGCGGTCGGCGACGAGCGCGCGTACGAAAGCGATCGCCTCCTGCGCCTGCTCGGCGCTCGCCACCTTGCCGGTCCCGATCGCCCAGATCGGCTCGTAGGCGATCACGACGTCGGCCAGGCGCTCGCTGCCGACTTGCGCGAGATCCTCCTTGACCTGGTGGCGCAGCTTGCGTTCGGTCTCGCCGTTCTCGCGCTCATCCTCGGTCTCGCCGACGCACAGGATCGGCACGAGCCCTGCCGCGAGCGCCGCCGGGACCTTCTGCGCGAGCGCCTTGTCGGTCTCGCCGAACAGCGCGCGCCGCTCGGAGTGCCCCAGGACGACGCCGCGCGCGTCGAGCTCGCGCAGCATCGGCGGCGAGATCTCGCCGGTGAAGGCCCCCTCGGCCTCGTAGTGCATGTTCTGCGCGTAGACCTCCACGCGCGAGCCGCGGGCGCTGTCGATCATCGCGCGCAGGTCGGTGAACGGAACGCAGATGGCGACGTCGGCGCGCTCGACCGACGACAGCCGCGGGAGCAGCGCCTGGATGTACTCCTCGGCCTGCTGCTCGGTCTTGTACATCTTCCAGTTGCCTGCGATCAGCGGCGTGCGCGGCATCAGGACGCCACCCCCGCGCCGTCGTGCTCGAGCGCCTGCACCCCGGGCAGCTCCCTGCCCTCGACCATCTCGAGCGTCGCCCCGCCGCCGGTCGAGAGGTGGTCGACGCGGCCCTCGAGGCCGAAGCGCGCGAGCGCCGCTGCCGAGTCGCCGCCGCCCACGACCGTGAGCCCCGGGGCTGCGGCCACGGCTTCCGCGACCGCCCGCGTGCCCGCCGCGAACGGCTCCAGCTCGAACGCGCCCATCGGGCCGTTCCAGAACACGGTTCCCGCCGTCGCGATCTCCGCCGCGTAGGCAGACGCGGTAGCCGGGCCGATGTCGAGGCCGATCCAGCCGTCCGGCACGTCGACGCCCTCGAGCACGCGGTTCGGGGCATCGGCAGCGAAGCGCTCGGCGATCACCAGGTCCACGGGGAGCAGGATCCGCGCGCGCGCCCCGGCGGCGGCCTGGGCGAGCGCGAGCCGTGCGTGCTCGGTGTCCTCCTCGCTGCACAGCGAATCACCCGTGGCATGGCCCTGCGCGCGAAGGAACGGGAAGCACATCGCTCCCCCGATGACCAGCGCGTCGGCGAGCGTCAGGAAGCGCTCGATGACCGCGATCTTGTCGGCGACCTTGGCCCCGCCGACGATCGCCACAAGCGGGTGCCGAGGGTCCTCGAGGATCCCGCGCAGCGTGCTCACCTCGCGTTCGAGCAGGCGTCCGGCGGCGCTCGGCAGCAGCTCGGCCACGCCGGCCGTGCTCGCATGCGCGCGGTGGGCGGCGCCGAACGCGTCGTCCACATAGAGATCGGCGAGCTGGGCCAGGGCGGCCGCCAGCTGCGCGTCGTTGCGCTCCTCCCCCACCTCGAAGCGGACGTTCTCGAGCAGCAGCACATCGCCGTCGGAGAGACCCTCGGCGAGCGCCCGCACCTCGGGCCCGACGACCGCGGGGGCGAGCGTCACGCTCGCGCCCAGCAGCTCGCCGAGGCGCCTCGCGACCGGTGCCAGCGACAGCTCGGGCACGCGCTCGCCGCCCGGGCGCCCGAGATGCGAGACCAGAACGAGGCGCGCCCCGCGGCCGCGCAGCTCCTCGATCGTCGGCAGCGCGGCACGGATGCGCGTGTCGTCGGCGACGCACCCGTCCTGCAACGGGACATTGAAGTCCACGCGCACGAGCACGCGCCGGCCGGCCACGTCCAGGTCGTCGATGCTCCTCATACGCTCGATCCTCCCCGTCCCCTACCCGCCCGCGCGGGTGCCCATCCGTGCGTGGGCCGTCAAAGAACCCTCTGCACCAGGTCCACGATCCGGTTCGAGTAGCCCCACTCGTTGTCGTACCACGCGACGACCTTGGCCATCGTCCCGTCGATCACCGCCGTCAGCTGCGCGTCCACGATCGAGGAGTAGGGAGAGGAGACGATGTCGGTCGAGACGATCGGGTCTTCGGTGTAGGCGAGCAGACCGGCCAGCGGGCCGCTCTCGGCCGCCGCCTTCAGCGCGTTGTTGATCTCCTCGACGCTCGTCTCGCGCGCGCACTCAATCGTCAGGTCGACGACGGAGCCAGTCGGAACCGGCGCGCGCACGGCGAAGCCGTGGAGCTTGCCCTGCAGCTCGGGTATCACGAGGCCGATCGCCTTGGCCGCGCCGGTCGAGGCGGGGATCAGGTTGATCGCGGCGGCACGCGCGCGCCGCAGGTCCTTGTGCGGCAGGTCCTGCAGGCGCTGATCGGCCGTGTAGGCGTGGATCGTCGTCATCAGACCGTGGGAGATGCCGATCGTGTCATTCAGCACCTTCGCGACGGGCGCGAGGCAGTTGGTCGTGCAGGAGGCGTTCGAGATCACGTGGTGGCGCTCGCGGTCGTAGACCTCGTCGAAGTTGACGCCCAGCACGACGGTCGCGTCGGGATCGGTCGCGGGGGCTGAGATGACGACCTTCTTGGCGCCCTGCTCGAGGTGCTTGGCCGCGCTCGTGCGATCCGTGAACAGGCCGGTCGACTCGATCACGACGTCGACGCCGAGCTCGCCCCACGGCAGCGCCCCGGGGTCGCGCTCGGCGAGCACCTTCAGCTCGCGGCCGTCGACCGTGATCGCGCCCTCGCCGGCGCTGACCTCGCCCTCGTAGGGGCCGAGGATCGAGTCGTACTTGACGAGGTGCGCGAGCGTCTTCGCGTCGGTCAGGTCGTTGACCGCCACCCACTCGATCTGCGCGTCGAGCTCGGCGCCGCGGGCCTTCGCCGCGCGGAACACGTTTCGGCCGATACGGCCGAATCCGTTGATTCCCACGCGTAATGCCATGCGAGCCTCCTGGAGCGGAAAATGAAACGTGCCGGGCTCCCGGAGCACCGCTCCGGCTCCCGGCTGCGGCGGGGAGGCTATCAGTGCGCCGCTACGGGCCCGGCGCGCTCAGGCTGCCGGCTTGCGGATGCGGAACTGGTTCCCGAGCACATCCAGCTCGCAGTCGTTCGTCGCGGCGAACTCCTCGACGGCCCGGCGCACCCCGTCGTCCCACCACCCGACCATGCCGTAGTCGTCGCCTGCGAGGACGCCTCCGGCCTTCACGAGCGGGAAGTAGGCGGCGAGGTCCTCGCGAACCGCCTCGTAGGTGTGGTCGCCGTCGATGTAGGCCCAGTCGAGCGGCTCGAGCTCGGCCGCGGCGTCCGTCGAGCGGGCGCGGCGGACGACCACGCGGCCGGACCCGATCTGACGCTCGAAGCGGCGGCAGACCGCGTCGTGGATCGCGTCCATTTTCTCCTGGCCGCCGGGCGTGCGGTCTCCGAACATCGCATGTTCGTAGCCGGGGTCGTCGCGGTACTCCCAGGGATCGACGAGATACAGCCGCGCCGGCTTCGTGCGACGCAGCAGCTGGGCCGTGAAGTCGCCTTTCCAGGCGCCGACCTCGGCTCCGACGCCGCCTCTGGGCAGCGAGGCGACCAGTGTGCGCCGCTGCCAGCGGCGTTTGACGCCGAGGCGCACGCGCTGGAACTCCCCCTTCAGCTGCGACAGCCGACTCGCCATGGCAGCGCGGCAGGATACAAGCTCAGGCGTCGCGCGGCGCGCGCTCGATGTCGCGGTGCGCGACGGCCACGTCGATTCCGTCGCGGCCGCGGTAGCGCTCGGCGAGGTGCTCCGCGATCGCGACCGAGCGGTGCCGCCCGCCGGTGCACCCGATCGCGATCACGAGGTGTGCCTTGCCCTCGGCGACATACTGTGGCAGCAGGAAGTCGAGCAGGTCTTCCAAGCGCGCGTACAGCTCCGCGAGCCGCCCGTCGCGCGCTATGTATTCGACCACGCGCGGGTCGAGCCCGGTCAGCGGGCGCAGGTCGGCCTCGTAGTGCGGGTTGGGCAGGAACCGGACATCGAAGGCGAGATCCTCGTCGCGCGGCGGCCCATGCTTGAAGCCGAAGCTCGTGAAGGTCACCGCGAGCCGGCCCGGCCGCTCGCGCGGCAGCAGCTCAGATGCGATCTTGCGCCGCAGCATCGCCGCCGACATGCCGGTCGTGTCGATCACGATGTCGGCCCGCTCGCGCAGCGGCTCCAGCAGGGCGCGCTCGGCAGTCACGCCTTCGGTGACGCTGCCGTCCGGGGCGAGGGGATGACGGCGCCGCGTCTCCTTGTAGCGCGTGACGAGCGTCTGCTCTGCCGCGTGCAGGAACAGCACGTGGTGGCGCAGGCCGAGCGCATCCAGATCGTCGACGACCGCGCGCAGCGCCTCGAAGTAGACGCCGCCGCGCACGTCGGAGACGACGGCGGCGCGCTCGACCTTCGAGCCCTTGTGCACGAACAGCTCGACGAGCGAGCGGATCATCTCCGGCGGCAGGTTGTCGACGCAGAAGTAGCCCGCGTCCTCGAACACGTTCATCGCGGTCGACTTGCCGGCGCCGGAGAAGCCCGTGATCACCACGAGGTCCTGCAGGCGCGACTCGATCACGGGCTCGTTCGACCGCGCGTCCGCGCGCGCGGCACGCTGGCGCCCTCGGGGCCTGATCACGGCCATCGCACGTCATTGTGCCGCGCCGCGCGGACGCGGGCGTGAACGTTCTGCGACCGCGGCTCAGCCTGCGCGGTGCAGGTGCCCGTACAGCTCGCGCCCCACCTTCGCCGGCACGCCGGGCACGGCCGCGAGCTCCTCGCTCGAGGCGGCGACCACCCCTTCCGGCGATCCGAAGTAGGCGAGCAGCGCGCGCTTGCGCGCCGGCCCGACACCGGGCAGCTCGTCGAGCAGCGAGGCCGTCATCGCCCGGTCGCGGCGCGAGCGGTGATGCGTGATCGCGAACCGGTGGGCCTCGTCGCGCACGCGCTGGAGCAGCTGCAGCGCGGGCGCGGAGTGGTCGAGCAGCAGCGGCCGGGCGCGGCCGGGGATGAACACCTCCTCGATCCTCTTCGCGAGCGAGATCACCGCCACCCCGCGCTCGCGGAAGCCCGCGAGCGCCTCGATGCCGGCGGCGAGCTGGCCCTTGCCGCCGTCGATCACGACGAGGTTCGGCAGCGTCGCGAAGCTCGCGTCGTAGGCGGAGTCGTGCGGAGAGATGTCGGCCTGCCGCTCCCATTGGGCGAAGCGGCGGGAGAGCACCTCGGTCATCGCCGCATAGTCGTCGGGCGTGCCGTCCGCGAGCGTGCGGATCTTGAAGCGGCGGTAGTCCGACTTCTTGGCGACCCCGCCCTCGAAGACGACCATCGAGGCGACGGTGTGCGTGCCGCCGAGGTTCGAGATGTCGAAGCACTCGATGCGGATCGGCGGGGCGTCGAGGCCCAGCTCCGCCTGCAGCCCGTCGAGCGCCTCGGCGCGGCTCTGCCGGCGCCGCTCGGAGCGGAGCTTCTCCTGGTCGAGCCCGAGCTGTGCGTTGCGGACCGCGAGCTCGAGGATCCGCCGCTTCTCGCCGCGCTCGGCGGCGCGCAGCTCGACGGGTCCCTCGCGGCGGCTCGCGAGCGCGTCGGCGAGCACCGTGCGCCCGGCGAGCTCGCGCTGGACGACCAGGAGCGCCGGGATCGAGACGTGCCCGGCGTAGTACTGGAGCATGAACTCCTCGGCGACCTCGGCGACCTCGCGCTCGGTCTCGTTCGAGAGGTAGAACGACTGCCGGTCCGACAGCACGCCGTCGCGCACCTGGAAGACCTGGGCGTTGGCCTCGCGCCCCTCGATCGCGACGGCGACGGCGTCGAACGTCCCGGCGGCCTCGCTGGTCACGCGACGGCGCTCGAGCAGCGATCGCACCGCGCGCAGGCGGTTGCGCTCGAGCGTCGCCTGCTCGAACTCCTCTGCGGCGGCGGCCGCGCGCATGCGGGCGTCGAGGTCGCGCTCGATCGTCGCGAAGCGGCCCGAGAGGAAGTCGATGACCCCGTCGATGCTCTTGCGGTAGTCCTCGCGGCTGACGTAGCCGACGCACGGGGCCTCGCAGCGCTTGATGTAGTAGTCGAGGCACGGGCTGCCGCTGCGGCGCCCCGGCTCGGCCCCTGTGCACGAGCGGAACATGAAGACCTTCGCGAGCACCTCGAGCGTGGAGCGGACGCGCTTCGCGTTCGAGTACGGGCCGAAATAGGCGCGTCCTGCGCGGTGGCGCTCGCGCGTGAAGTAGACGCGCGGGAAATCCTCCTCGAGCGAGATCCCGATGAAGGGGTAGGACTTGTCGTCGCGCAGGCGGATGTTGAAGCGCGGCCGGTACTGCTTGATGAAGTTCTGCTCGGCGAGCAGCGCCTCGGCCTCGCTCGCGACGACGACGCATTCGACGTGCTCGACGCAGGCGATCATGTCCGCGTGGCCCGGACTGCTCCGCACCTGCGTTTTGCTGAAGTGCGAGGCCACGCGCTTGCGCACGGACTTCGCCTTGCCCACGTAGATGACGCGCCCGCGGCCGTCGCGGAACAGGTAGACGCCGGGCTGGTCAGGCAGCGCGCGGCGCTGCTCGGCGAGGCTCGCCTCGTGCGTGTCTGTGGCCGCCAGCGCCGTCAATACGCGCGCGTGTGCCGGTAGATCTCCATCGCTACGTAAACGATGAACACGATCATCAGGAACCAGACCGCCTCGCCCAGGCTCGATGCCCACCAGCGCGCGCGCGAGGCCCAGGCGAAGATCGCGAGCGCGGCCGCTCCGTAGAGAAGGGCGCGGTGCCGGTCGCCCAGCGCCAGCAGCCACACGCGCCGTTCGCGGTAGACGCGCAGGCCGAGGAACCCGAAGCCGATGCCGAACGTCGCCCACAGCGCCGCGGCGACGCCGTCAGCCGCGTGCCCGCCGCCGGGAACGAATGCGACGGCCGCCGCGATCGCGGCGATGATCGCGACGTTGCGCAGCGTGCGCGTGCGGGGCATGCTCGCCAGTCTAGGCGAGCACGGCGCGGGCGCCGAGCGCAGTCGATCAGGCGCGCGCTCGCCAGCCGAGGCGAGCACGGCGCGCTGCACCGGCGTCAGTCGATCAGCGCCTCCAGGCGCGCGTAGGCCTCCTCGACCGCGCGCCGCGCGGCGGTGTGCCTCGCCTCGGACTTCGCTGACTCGTAGCGCGTCGCCCAGGCCGCCGGATCGGCGAGCTCGTCCTCGAGCGCCCGCATCGCGGCCTCGGCCTCCTCGACCGCGACCGTCGCCTTCTCCTGGTCGCTGAGGCGGTTCTTCGACGGTCCCTTGGGCGCACGCCGGCGACGCGGCGTCTCGCTCGGCTCCGGTGCAGCGGCTGCCTCCCGCTGCGGCGGCTGCGGCGGCGTCCCCCCGCGGCCCGCCGCTCGTCGCGAATGCGGACGTACTCGGGCCAGCCGCCGAGGTAGCTGCGCAGGGCGCGGTCCTCGACGGCCACGGTGCGGGTGCCGACCGCATCCAGGAGCGCGCGGTCGTGCGAGACGAGCAGGATCGCGCCCTCATATGAGCGCAGTGCGTCCTCCAGCGCCTCGCGGCTCTCCAGATCGAGATGGTTGGTGGGCTCGTCGAGGATCAGGACGTTCGGCGCCTTGGTCGCGGCGCCGACGAGCACCGCCAGCGACAGCCTCCGGCGCTCGCCGCCGGAGAGGCCGGCGAGCGGTTTTTCGGCCTCCTCGCCGGAGAACAGAAAGCGCCCGAGCAGCGACCGGGCACGGTTCGGCGAGAGCCCGGTGGCACGCTGGGTCGCGTCCAGCACGCTCTGCTCGGGCGCGCCGCCCGCGCCGAGCTCCTCGGCGTGCTGGGAGAGGTAGCCGACGCGGACGTTGTGGCCGGTGCTGAGCTTGCCCCCGGCGAGCGGCCTGCGCCCGGCGAGCGTCTCGATCAACGTCGTCTTACCCGAGCCGTTGGGCCCGACAAGCGCGACGTGTTCCCCGCGCTCGAGCCACAGCTCGGCGCCGTCGAGCAGCGTCACCGCGCCGGACCCTGCGCCGACGTCGACGCGCGCCCCGCTCAGCTCGAAGATCACTCGCCCGCTGCGTTCGGGCTTTGAGAAGACGAAGTCGAGGCTGCGCCCGTCCTCGGGGTCGCGCTCGATCCGCTCGATCTTCTCGAGCCGCTTGACGCGCGACTGCGCCTGGCGCGCCTTGCTCGCCTTGTAACGGAAGCGCTCGATGAAGCGCTCCATGCGCTCGATCTCCGCCTGCTGCGCGTCGATCGCGCGGCCGAGCGCGAGCTCGCGTGCCGCCTGCTCGCGCCGCCAGTTGTGCCAGCTGCCGGCGAAGAACCGCGAGCGCGCGGGGCTCCCGTGCAGCTCGAGCACGGCCGTCCCAACTGCCTCGAGGAACCAGCGGTCGTGCGCGACCAGGACGATCGCCGCGTCGAGGTCGACGAGCGTCTGCTCGAGCCACTCGAGCGACTCGATGTCGAGATGGTTCGTGGGCTCGTCGAGCAGCAGCACATCGGCACCGGTCGCGAGCGCGCGCGCCAGCGAGGCGCGCGTGAGCTCGCCGCCTGAGAACGTGTCCAGCCTGCGCCCGAGGTCGGCATCGTGGAAGCCGAGACCGTGGGCCATCGACGTCGCACGGTTGCGCCACAGGTAGCCGCCGCGCGCCTCCAGCCGCGCCTGCGCGTCGGCGTAGCGGTCGAGCGCGGTCGCGGCGCGCTCGGCGTCGGCCATCCGCTGCTCGAGCTCGCGCAATTCGGCCTCGATCGCGAGCTCCTCGATACACCCGGAGAGGATGTAGTCGGCCAGGTCGAGCCCGCGTTCGCGCGGCGGGCGCTGGTCGTGCAGGGCGATCCGGACGCCGCGCCCGGCGCTCAACTGGCCGCGGTCGATCGACGTCTCGCCCGCGAGCATCCGCAGCAGCGTCGTCTTGCCCGCGCCGTTGCGGCCCGCGACCGTGAGGCGTTCACGGCGCTCGAGCTTCAGCGAGACGCCCTGCAACAGCGGGCGGCCGGCGATGTCCTTGTGCATGTCGGAGGCCGTCAGGAGTGCCATCGAACGCTGATGGTAGGGGCGTCTGCGAGACCGACTAGCTAGGATCCGCCGCACATGCGCAGGCTGTTGACGAGAGCCATTTCGTACGCGCTGCTGCTGCTGCTCGTGCTCGCGCCGGCGGCGGGCGCCTTCAACGACGGGCGCGGGTTCTACGGGGCGACCGACGACAAGGTCGTCACCGACGCCGGCTTCATCCTGATCGTCGCCTTTCCGCTGTTCGTGCTCTTCATGAGCCTGCTCCAGAAACGACTCGAGCGGCGCAAGGACGAACGCAAGGCGGCCGCCAAGGCACAGATGCAGAACGCACATCTGCGCGGCGGCTGGTAGCGCGCCGGCAACCGTGCCCGGCGAGGTCGCACCCTCACGGGCACAGGCGAGCGGCGCCGAGGCCGTCCGCTACGAACGCACCGGCGCCGCTGCCGTCGTCACGATCGACCGTCCGCAGCGCCGCAACGCCGTCGACGGCCCGACCGCGGCGGCGTTGCACGAGGCGTACCTGCGCTTCGAGGCCGACGACGACGCGCGCGTGATGGTCCTCACGGGCGCCGGCGATCTCGCCTTCTGCGCAGGCGCCGACCTGAAGGCGACCGAGACGTTCGTGCCGCGCCTGATGAGCGCCGAGGGACCGATGGGCTTCACGCGCCTGACACCGAC
Organism: Solirubrobacteraceae bacterium; assembly: GCA_036264095.1. GTDB lineage: Bacteria > Actinomycetota > Thermoleophilia > Solirubrobacterales > Solirubrobacteraceae > Palsa-744. Next base: position 49,146 of record DATARO010000027.1, read on the forward strand.
CAAGCCGACGATCGCGGCGGTGTCCGGCTTCGCGCTGGCAGGCGGCCTCGAGCTGGCCCTGTGGTGCGACCTGCGGATCGCGACCGAGGATTCGACGTTCGGGTACCCGGAGCGGCGCTGGGGCGTGCCGCTGATCGACGGGGGGACGCAGCGCCTGCCGCGGATCGTCGGACTCGGGCGCGCGCTCGACCTGATCCTCACCGGCCGCCTGATCGCCGCCGCCGAGGCGCACGCGATGGGAATGCTCACCGAGATCGTCGCCCCCGGCCAACACCTGCACCGCGCGCTGGAGATCGCCGAGGGCCTCGCCCGCTTCCCGCAGAGCACGATGCTGGCCGACCGGCGCGCGGCGATCGAGGGCTTCGGCATGCCGCTCGCCGACGCGCTCGCGCTCGAGGCGCAAACCGGCCCGGAGGTGTTCGAGGACGGCGCCCGCGGCGCGGCGCGCTTCGCCGCGGGCGAGGGGCGCGGCGGCGCCGGGGCGGGCGTCTAGCGGAGTCTCGGGGAACGGCGCGCACGCGCGTTTGCGGGTAGGCTTGCGGCCGGGATGGCGTACTTCGTCACAGGGGCGACGGGCTTCATCGGGCGACGGCTCGTCGAGCGCCTGCTGGAGAACCGCCAGGGTCAGATCCACGTCCTCGTGCGCGAGGGCTCAAAGGGCCGCCTCGACGATCTGATCGAGCGCTGGAGCGTGATGCTCGGGGGCTCGGCGGAGGCGCGCATCGTCCCCGTGTACGGCGACCTCCGCCGCCCGCTGCTCGGGATCGAGAAGGATCAGGTCGAGGAGCTCCGCGGCAAGATCGAGCACTTCTTCCATCTCGCCGCGGTCTACGACATGACCGCGCCCGCGCAGCGCAACACGGCGGTGAACGTCGGCGGCACGACCCACGCGGTCGAACTCGCGCGCTCGCTGGAGGCGGGAAGGCTGCACCACGTCTCCTCGATCGCGGTCGCCGGCGACCGCAAGGGGGTGTTCGAGGAGGCGATGTTCGACGAGCAGCAGCGGCTGCCGTCGCCCTACCATCGCACCAAGTTCGAATCCGAGCGGATCGTGCGCGACCAGCCATACGTGCCGTGGCGGGTGTATCGCCCGGGGATCGTCGTCGGTGACTCGCAGACGGGCGAGATGGACAAGATCGACGGCCCGTACTACTTCTTCAAGGCGATCGAGCGCCTGCGCCACCTGCTCCCGGAGTGGGTGCCGCTCGTCGGGCTCGATCTCGGCTACACGAACATCGTGCCGGTCGACTGGGTCGCGGGCGCGCTCGAGCACATCGCGCACGAGCCCGACCTCGACGGGCGCGCGTTCCACCTCACCGACCCGCGCCCGCAGCGCGTCGACCAGCTCATGAACGAGATCGCTACGGCCGCGCACGCCCCGCGCTTCGCCGTCAGCATCGACAAACGCATCACCGACCCGCTGCCGAAGTGGCCGCTCACGCTCGCCGCGGCGCTGCCCCCGCTGCGCCAGGTCAAGGGCCTCGCGCTGCGTGAGCTCGGCGTCCCGGGGGAGGTGCTCGCGCACGTCGAGCTCGTGCCGCGCTTCGACACGCGCGAGGCCACCGGGGCGCTCGCCGGCACGCCGCTGGAAACGCCGCCGCCGTGGCGCGAGTACGTCCCGCGCCTGTGGGACTACTGGGAACGCGAGATGGACACCGACTTCGGGCGCGGGCGCACGCTCAGGGAGGCGCTGTCGGGCAAGCACGTGATGATCACCGGCGCCTCCTCGGGGATCGGGCGCGCGGCCGCGCTGAAGGTCGCCGCGGCCGGAGGCGTGCCGCTGCTCGTCGCTCGCAACGTCGACAACCTCGAGGAGGTGCGGGCCGAGATCGTCGCGTCGGGTGGGACCGCGTACGTGTACGCGGCGGACATCTCCGACATCGACTCGATCGAGCGCCTGCTCGAGCGCGTGCTCGCCGACCACCGCAACGTCGACATGCTCGTCAACAACGCGGGCCGGTCGATCCGGCGCTCGATCGCGCTCAGCTACGACCGCTTCCACGACTTCGAACGCACGATCCAGCTCAACTACTTCGGCGCGGTGAAGTTGATCATCGGGCTCCTGCCGCACATGCGCCAGCGCGGCTCGGGGCACATCGTCAACGTCTCCTCGATCGGCGTGCAGACGAACCCGCCGCGGTTCTCGGCGTACGTCGCCTCGAAGGCCGCGCTCGACGCATTCAGCCGCGTGGTCGCCTCCGAGGTCGTCGGCGACGGCGTGACGTTCACGACGATCCACATGCCGCTCGTACGCACGCCGATGATCGCGCCGACGAAGATGTACGACGCGTTCCCGGCGATCAGCCCCGACGAGGCCGCCGACATAATCTGCGAGGCGATGCGCAGCCGGCCGAAGCAGATGGGGACCCGTATCGGGCGCTTCGGCGAAGTCGCCTACACGCTGAACCCGAGCGCCGTGGACCGGCTCCTGCACCTCGCCTACCGCGTGTTCCCGGACTCGGCGGCCGCCAAAGGCAACCGCGAGGTCGAGGAGCACGTCTCCTTCGAGCAGATCGCGATGGCGACGCTCACGCGGGGCGTGCACTGGTAGCAGCGCGGCCTGTCCTGAGCCCGCGGGCGCGAGCCTGGAATGATCGGTCCGTGATTGACACGGGCCCCGCGATCGAGGTGACGGCGCTGACCAAGCGCTATGGGGACTTCGAGGCGCTGCGCGGCGTCGACATCGCGGTCGGGCGCGGCGAGGTGTTCGGGCTGCTCGGGCCCAACGGGGCGGGCAAGACGACCACGGTCGAGATCCTCGAGGGCTACCGCGAGCGCAGCGGCGGGAGCGTCTCGGTGCTCGGCTACGACCCCGCCCGCCGTCCGATCGAGCTGCGCCGCAGGATCGGGATCGTGCTGCAGTCGGCGGGGATCTACAGCCAGATCACCCCGCGCGAAGCGCTGCGCCACTGGGCCGCGATGTACCCGCGGCCGCGCGATGTCGAGGAGGTGCTCGCGCTGGCGGGCCTCGCAGACCGCGCCGACGCGCGCGCCCGCACGCTCTCCGGCGGCCAGCTGCGCAGGCTCGACTTCGCGCTCGCGCTCGTCGGCGATCCGGAGCTGATCTTCCTCGACGAGCCGACGACCGGATTCGATCCCGAGGCGCGGCGCGCCGCCTGGGAGACGATCCGCTCGCTGCGCGCGCTCGGCAAGACGATCGTCCTGACGACGCACTACCTCGACGAGGCGCAGGCGCTCGCCGACCGGGTCGCGATCATCAAGGACGGCCGCATCCTCGCAATCGGCCCGCCGCGCGACCTCGGGCCGGGCGCTGCGCAGTACCGCGTCGCCTGGCGCAACCGCGACGGCGAGCTCCTCGAGCGCGACACCGATGACCCGACGCGGATGCTGCACGAGCTGACCGAGCAGGCGCTCCAGCGCGGCGAACGCCTCGAGGACCTCTCGGTGGGGCGCCCGACGCTCGAGGACGTCTACCTGGAGCTGACCGCCGATGCCTGAGGCGCTGCAGCTCGGCTGGCGCCAGTACCGGCTCGAGCGGCGCATGTTCTGGCGCAACCCGAGCGCGGCGTTCTTCAACTTCCTGCTGCCGCTGCTCGTGCTGGCATCGGCCGGGGCGATCCTGTCGGGCAACCAGCGCGACCTCGACAAGCTCGTGCCGTCGATCGCGGGCATGAGCGTGATGTCGACCACGTTCACGGCACTCGCCTACAACGTCGTGTTCCTGCGCGAGCGCGGCGTGCTCAAGCGCGTGCGCGGAGCGCCGCTGCCCGCCGGCTCCTACTTCGGCGGCGTGGCCGCAAACGCCGTCACGAACACCGCGCTGCAGATCGCGATCGTGACGGTCGCCGGGCGCGTGCTTTTCGGGCTGGGCTGGCCCGCGCATTGGTTCGAGCTGATCTGCTTCGTGCTCGTGGGGGTCGTGGGCTTCGCGATGCTCGGCGTCGCGTTCGCGCACGCGATCCCGAACTTCGAGTCGACCGCCGCGTACGTCAACGCGGTCTTCCTGCCCGTGGTCGGCGTGTCGTTCTACGCGTTCGACTCGACCAGCGCGCCGGGCTTCATCCACACGATTGCCGATGCGCTGCCGCTGAAGCCGCTGATCGACGGCGTCTCGGCGGCGATGGTCGGGGGAGCGGACCTCGGCGGGCACCTCGACGCGCTCGCGGTGATCGCGCTGTGGGGCGCGCTCGGGGCCTACCTCGCCGTGCGGGGGTTCTCGTGGGAGCAGTCGCGAACGTGACCAGCGACGAGAGGAACGCGACGTGAGAGAACTTGCACCGGGCGTCCACCAGCTGCGGGGCTGGCCCCCCAACGCGATCAACATCTACCTGATCGGGGACGTGCTGATCGACGCCGGCACGCGCAAATCAGAGCGGCGGATCGTGCGCCAGATCGCCGGCCGCCCCGTGAGCGCGCACGCTCTCACCCACGCCCACCCCGACCACCAGGGCGCGAGCCACGCCATCTGCACGCGCCTCGGGATCCCGCTGTGGTGCGGCCAGGGAGATGTGCCGGCGATGGAGACCCCGGGCGCGATCGCGAATGCGGAGCCGCGGAGCTGGGAGACCTTCGTGCAACGGCGATTCTGGGCCGGTCCCTCCCACCCGGTGTCGCGCGCGCTCGTGGAGGGCGACGAGGTCGCGGGCTTCACGGTGCTCGAGTCACCCGGCCACGCGGCGGGCCACGTCGCCTACTGGCGCGAATCGGACCGCGTGCTGATCGTGGGCGATGTGCTCACCAACGTGGACATGCGCTCGGGCCGGCGCGGGCTGCACGAGCCGCTGCCGGCGTTCACGCCCGACCCCGCGCGCAACCGCGCGTCGGCGCGCCGGCTCGCTGCGCTGCGGCCGAGCCTCGCCTGCTTCGGCCACGGGCCCCCGCTGCGCGACCCGGGCTTGCTCGCCGAGTTCGCAGAGGCGTTGCCGGCGTGAGCGGCGCTGATGACAGCCTGTTCCGCAGCGACGGCGCCGAGTTCCACGCGGGCGAGGACGCGCGCGGCCCGTGGGATCCGGAGGCGCTCCATGGCGGCGCGCCCGCGGCCCTGATCGCGCGCGCATTCGAGCGCTGCGACCCGCGCGGAGGGATGCGGATCGCGCGGATGTCATTCGAGCTTCTGCGCCCGATCCCCTTCGGGCCCCTCACTCTGCACGCCCGCATGGTCCGCGACGGGAGACGCGTGCAGGAGCTGGCGGCGGAGCTGAGGGCGGGCGAGCAGCAGATCTGCCGCGCATCGGCGCTGCGCGTGGCGGAGGTGCCGGAGGGGCTGCCCGAGACGCCCGCGCAGGGCCGGCGGGAGGAGCCGATGCCGGGACCGGAGCACGCGAGCCCCGTGCACTTCGGACTCGACGGCTCAGACGGCCGGAGCTTCGCGGCCGCGATGGAGATGCGGGCGCTGGAGGATCCGCACGAGCTCGGTCCGGCGCGCGTCTGGATGCGGCTCGGGCCTGCGCTCCTCGACGGCGAGCCCGCTAGCCCGCTCGCGCGCCTGGTCGCGACGGCGGACTTCGGGAACGGCATCAGCGCCTCGCTTCCGTTTGCGCGATTCCTGTTCATAAACGCCGACCTCGCGATCCACCTGCACCGCCCACCGCGCGGTGAGTGGATCGGCCTCGACGCGCGCACGCTGCTCGACGCCGGCGGCAGCGGGCTGGCCGAATGCGTGGTGCACGATCTCGACGGACCGGTCGGGCGCTCGTTCCAGACGCTGGTGGTCGCGCCGCGATGAGCGCGCCCGCCATCGACCCCGCCCTGCGCGTCGCATCCGCGACGCTGGCTGTCGCCGATCTCGATCGCAGCGTCGCCTTCTACGAGCAGGCGCTCGGCCTGCGCGTGGCCGACCGCTCCGAGGCGCGGGCCCTGCTCGGCATCGAGGGCGCCGCTCCGGCGCTCGCGCTCGAGGCGATCGAGCGACCCCAGCCGCTGCAGGCGCGCCGCACGGGGCTGTTCCACGTCGCCTGGCTCCACCCCAGCCGGGCGGCGCTCGCCGCCACCGTGAATCGGGTGCTCGGCGCGGGCTGGCGCCTTACGGGCGCCTCGGACCACGGGGTCTCAGAGGCCCTGTACCTCGACGACCCCGACGGCCTCGGGATCGAGATCTACGCCGACCGCCCGCGCGAGCGATGGCAGCGTGCGGCCGACGGGCGCGGTGTCGTGATGGTCACGCTCCCGCTCGACGTCGACGACCTGCTCGCGCAGGACGACGGTCCGCTGCAACCGGAGATCGCAGCCGGCACGCACATCGGCCACGTTCACATGAAGGTCGCAGACGTGCCGCGCGCCACGGCGTTCTACCGCGACGCGCTCGGCTTCGAGCTCGAGGCGCAGATGCCCTCGGCGGCCTTCCTCGCCGCCGGTGGCTACCACCATCACATCGGTCTGAACTCGTGGATGAGCCTGGGCGCGGAGCGCGCGGCCGAGAGCGAACCCGGGCTGCGGGGGATCACCTTCGCGCTCGGCGGCCAGGGCGCCGTGGACGCCGTTGCCGCGGCCGCCGGCGTCGAGCCCGCGCCCGGTGCGCTGGAGCTCATGGACCCGGACGGGCAACAGCTGCGATTCGCGCCGGCGTGAGCGCGTCGCACGGGGGCGACGCCGTCGAGGCCTGACAGCTGGGCCGCGGCGCCGCGTGAGGACCCGCGGGTCCTGCCGCGTCAGTGCCTACGCGGGCGCTGCACTGGCGGCGTCGAGCGCCGCGAGCTGCTCGGGCGTGAGCTCGAGCGTCGCAGCAGCGAGCACCTCCGCCAGCTGCTGCGGAGAGGTGGCGCTCGCGACCGGCGCGACGACGGTCGGTTGAGCGAGCAGCCACGCCAGCGCCACGGCGGCATGCGGCGCGCCGGTCTCCTGCGCAACGTCGTCGAGCGCGGCGAGCACCGCCTCGCCACGGTCATTGAGGTACGCCTCGCGCACGCCGCCGGCGCGAGGGCTGGCGACCTCCGCGCCATCGCGGCGGTACTTGCCGGTGAGGAACCCGCGCGCGAGGGCGAAGTACGGAAGGCACGCGAGGCCGGCCTGCGCGCAGGTGCGCTCGAGGTCGCCCTCGTATGCAGCGCGCTCCATCAGGTTGTAGTGCGGCTGCAGGGCGACGTAGGCGGCCATGCCGTCCTCGGCGCCGACCGCGACGGCCTCGCGCAGGCGCGCTGCGGTGTAGTTGGAAGCGCCGGCGTGGCGGATGCGCCCGGCGGCGATCTCGCGAGCGAACGCGCCGAGGGTCTCGCGCAGCGGTGTCGCGGGGTCGTCCTGGTGGGCGTAGTAGAGGTCGACGCGATCCGTACCGAGGCGCTCCAGTGACGCGGACAGCCCGCGCTCGATCGTCGCGGCCGAGAGCCCGCTCGCGTCGGCCCCCATCCCGACCTTCGTGGCGATCACGAGCTCGTCGCGGTTGCCGCGCGCCGCCATCCAGCGGCCGATGATCCGCTCCGAGGAGCCGGGTCCGTCCTGCCCGCGCCGCCCGTAGACGTCGGCAGTGTCGATGAAGTTGCCGCCCGCCGCCACGTACGCGTCGAGGACCTCGAACGAGCCCTCCTCCTCCAGTGACCAGCCGAACACGTTCCCGCCGAGGCAGACGGGGAACACATCCAGATCGGTGTCGCCGAGGCGCGCCATCCCCCCATGATGATCGATCTCAGGGATCGACCGCTCTGGACCCTCAGCCGGCGGGGGGTCGTTGCAGTGGCCCTCTTAGAACGGCAGGCCTGCGACGTCCACGCGGCCGGGCGGCCAGTCCGTCGGCAGATGCAGGGCCAGCCACATCGCGGCGAGCGGCATCCGCACGCGGCCGGCGGGCTGCTCGATCCAGACGGGGTCCTCGATCGGCTCGAAGCCGAGGCGGCTGTAGACGGGCACGAGCTGCTCGCGGCAGAAGAGCATCGCGCGCTCGGGCCCCATCGCTGCGGCGAGCTCGAGCAGGGGCGCGATCAGCGACTCCGTCAGGGCTGCGCCACGCCGGCTGCTGGTCACGAACAGGCTCCCGAGGCCGACGACCTCGAACGATCCGGTACCGGCGACATCCACCCGCGCGACGACGGCGCCCGCGACGCCGATCAGCCTGCCGTCATCGTCGCGCAGCCCGAGGTTGCGGTCCTTCTCGCCCCACTCGAGTCCTTCGCCCAGCGAGCCCCAGGGCTCCTGCTCGCCGTCGACAAGCTGCTCCCAGTCCTGCTCTGTGATGCGCGAGAGCGGTTCGACCCGCATGGCGGGAGCCTAGATCAGCGATGCCACGACACCGCAGCGCGGGGACACGCTCAGCGCCTGCGCCCGGAGGCGAAGCTCTGGATCGGCGGAGCGACCGCGCGCATGCTCGACCCGACCTCGGTTCCCTCGAGCTCGTCCTCGGAGGACTCCTGCGCGCGCGTGCGCAGCCTGCGGACGTTGGCTGCGAGCTCGGCGTCGGCGTCGTCGATGCCGCCCGGCAGGAAGCGCTCGAGCGCCACGAGCTCGCGGACGAGCACGTTGATCACCGGATGGATCTCCTCGCCCGCGTCGATGTCCGCGTCCCGCAGCGGCATCGGCTCGGTGGTCCGCTCGAGCCGACCGCGCGCGAGCAGCAGGGGCTCGGCTCGCGCGAGCAGCCTCCTGCGCTCGTACACCTCGCGCGGGACGATCAGGTTGACCGTTCCGAACTCGTCCTCGAACAGCAGGAACATCGTGCCGTGGGCGGTCCCCGGTCGCTGGCGCGCGATCACGAGGCCGGCCACGGCCACCTCGCCGCCGCTCGGCAGGCGCCGCAGGTGCGCGCTCGTGGCGAGCTTCGGCACCTCCAGGCGCTCGCGCAGGATCGCCATCGCGTGGTCGCCGACGGTGACGCCGCTCGTCGAGTAGTCCGCGATCAGGCGCTGCCAGCGCCCCAGCGGGCGCAGCGAGGGAGCTTGCGGCGGCGTGACCGGCAGCGTCAGCTGCGTGCTCGCCCCGTCCGCGGACGTCTGCGCGGGATCGACCAGCCCGAGCCGCCACAGGGCAGCGCGCCGTTCGCGGCCGTCGGCGAGGCTGTCGCAGGCCCCCGACCACGCGAGCTGCTCGAGCGTCCCCGACCGCACGCCGGCGCGGGCGGCGAGCTCGCCGAGCGTGCTGTAGTCACCCCCGCGCACGCGCTCGGCGACGAGTGCCTCGGCTTCGGCGGCGGCCATGCCCTTGACGTAGCCGAGCCCGAGGCGCACGGCGCCGTCGTGCACGGCGCAGAGGACCTGCGAGGCGTTGACGTCCAGCGGGAGGACCGCGATGCCCCTGTGCGCAGCCTCGTGCACGAGGCTGTCGGGCGCGTAGAAGCCCATCGGCTGCTCGTTGAGCAGCGCGCACAGGAACTCCTCGCCGTAGTGCACGCGCAGCCACGTGGACTGGTAGGCGAGCAGGCCGAAGGCGGCGCTGTGGGCCTTGGGGAAGCCGAAGCCGGCGAAGCCCTCGACCATCGTCCAGACGCGTTCGGCGGTCTCCGGCGGGGCGCCCACGTGGGCGCGGGCGCCCTCTATGAAGCGCGCGCGGTGGCCCGCGAGCATCTCGTGGGAGCGCTTGCGGCTCATGGCCCGGCGCAGGCCGTCGGCCTCGCCGGGGCTGAAGCCGGCGAAGGCTTCGGCGACCTGCATCACCTGGTCCTGGAAGATGATCGTGCCGAGCGTCTCGCGCAGCACCGGCTCGAGCGACGGGTGCTCGTAGGGGATCTCGTAGCCCGGATCCGCTCGCAGTCGCTGACGGCGCTTGATGTAGGGGTTCACCGCGCCGCCCTGGATCGGCCCAGGCCGCACGATCGCGACCTGGATCGTGACGTCCTCGAGGCTCTGCGGACGCGTGCGCAGGAGCGACTGCATCTGCGCCCGGCTCTCGATCTGGAAGACGCCGACAGTGTCCGCCGCCCGGATCGCGCGGAACGTGTCGCGGTCGTCGTAGGGGATGCGCGAGAGGTCGATGCGCTCGCGGCGCGTGCGCGCGACTTCCTCCACGCAGCGCTCGACCGCCGAGAGCATCCCGAGCCCCAGGAGGTCGATCTTCAGGAAGCCCGCGTCGGCACAGGAGTCCTTGTCCCACTGCACCATCTGCCTGCCCTCCATCGCCGCCGGCACGATCGGGCAGCAGTCGATCAGCGGCCGGGTGGAGATGATCATTCCCCCGGGGTGCTGGGAGAGATGGCGCGGCAGCCCCATCGCCTGCTCGACCAGCCGCGCGAGCCAGTGCCAGCGTGTGCTGCCCTCGGCAGTGCGTGTGCCGGCAGCGCGTGTGCCGCCCTCCGCACCACGCGCCCTGCGTTCACTGTGCAGCCGGTCCTCGGCCCGCTGCGCGGCAGGCGTGCCCAGCTCACCGATGCCGTCGTCGGCGCCCGGGCCGTAGCGCTCGGAGCCGCGCGCGAGGCGCTCGATCTCCCCGGCGGGCAACCCCAGCACCTTGCCCAGCTCGCGGATCGCCCCGCGCACGCGATAGGTGGGGAACGCCGCCACCAGCGCCGAGCGCTCGCTGCCGTAGCGCTCGTGGACGCGCGGGATCAGGCGCTCGCGCACGTCGCGCGGGAAGTCCAGGTCGATGTCCGGCAGCCCGCTGAGGTCCTCGTGCAGGAAGCGCCCGAGCGCCAGGTCGTTTGCGACGGGGTCGATGTGCGAGAGGCCCGTCAGATAGCAGACGAGCGATGAGACCGAGGAGCCGCGGCCGCGGCCGGGCGCGAGCAGCGCGCGTGCGGAGTCCGGGCCGCGCACCTCGACCGCGACCTCGCGCGCCAGCTCGAGCATGTCGTGGTGCAGCAGGAAGAAGCCCGCCAGGCCGAGCCGGTCGATCACGAGCAGCTCCTGCTCGAGACGCTCCTCGGCCTGGACGCGATCGGAGCGCGGCGCCGAGCCCGAGCCGTAGCGCTCATGCAGGCGCGCCCGGCACAGATCCGCCAGGCGGCCGGTGGCGCTCTCGTCCTCGGCGCCCGGATAGCGGTAGCCGAGGTCCCTACCGAGGTCGAACGTCAGCCGCTCGGCCAGCCGGAGCGTCTCGCGCACCGCCTCGGGGTGGTCCGAGAAGCGCTCGGCCATCGCCTGTGGAGCGCTCATCACGTGGCTGTGGTTGCCGCGCCGCAGCGGCTCGGATGCGTCGAGCGTGGCGTGGTTGCGCAGCGCGACGAACGCGTCCTGCAGCTCGGCCCGGCAGCTCGCGTGGGCGTGCACGTCGCCGCTGGCCACACACCTCACCCCCAGCCGCCGCGCCAGCTGCGAGAGCGCGCGGTTGCGGGCGCGATCGTCGCGCGCGTACGGGCGCTGCAGCTCGACATAGAGGTCCTCGGGTCCGAAGGCGTCGAGCAGCAGCCGCGCGCTGCGCTCGCTGCGTATGCCCGCGGTGGCACAGCCGGTCAGGCAGACGAGGCCCTCTGCGTGCTCGGCGACTGCGCCGAGCGCCACCCGCGGCTCGCCCGCGAGGCGTCTACCGGAGCCCCCGCTCCCGTCGCGGGCGTGCGCGTGCGCCAGCGTGAGGATCCGGCAGAGGTTGCGCCAACCCTGCTGGTCGCGGACGAGCAGCGTGAGGTGGCGCGCGGGGGCGCCGGGCACGCCCGTCCCCTCCTCGACCACGTCCACCTCCGCGCCGTGGATCGCCCGTACTCCACAGTCGGCTGCGATCTGCGCCAGCTCCATCGAGCCTGACACCGAGTTGTGGTCGGTCAGCGCGAGCGCCTCGTAGCCGAGCTCGGCTGCGCGCAGGGCGAGCTCGGCCGGCAGCGAGGCCCCGTCCAGGAAGGAGTAGGCCGAGTGGCAGTGCAGCTCCGCGTAGGACGGCGTCGGCGCCATCAGCCCGCCTGCACGAACCAGCGGTCGGTACAGAGGTCGTGGAAGACGACCACGTTGCGCCCTCGGACCCCGATCAGCTCCCAGTAGCGGCGGCGCAGCGGCTGTGCGGTCCACCAGCGATCCTCCACCAGCCAGGACTCGCGCAGCGACTCGATCGCTTCGCCGTCGACCTCTCCCGGGTAGCTCTGCGTGGTCCAACGCACGCGCGCTGGCCTCGGCGGGTTGAGCGCGCGCGCCATCCGCTCACTCCGGGATCGGCGCGAGCACGGCGCGCCGCTCGGGCACGCGCGAGCGGGGGTCCACGCAGACGGCGCGCAGCGCGGCGTCCGGGCCCGCCACCGCGCGCAGCTGGGCGACCGCTTCGCGCAGGCGCGCCGCGCGATCGGAGCGCCCCTGGTCGAGTAGCGTGCCCTGCTCGCTGCCGGGGGGACCGAAGCGCTCGACGGTCAGCCTCAGCCCGGACGCGGGGGCTGGCAGCAGCAGCAGGCGCACCGACAGTGCAAGCCTGATGCGCTCGGGATCGCTCAGCGCTTCGCGGAAGACGACGCGCTCGCGCCACGCGCCTCCTGCGACCAGGCGCGCGGAGAGGGTCACCGCCCGCAGCGTGCGTCCGCGGCGCTCGCGGCGGGCGAGCACGCGGTTCACGAGCACGCCGAGCACGCGCTGCAGCGCCAAGCCCGAGCTCGCTTCGCCCACTTCCATCGACTCGCGCAGGCGCTCCTCGGGACGCCGCGCGCGTGGCGGCTCGTCCTCGGCGCAGGCGAGGCGGTGGGCGATCACCCCGGCGGCGCCGAAGCGATCGGCCAGCGCTCCCCTGCCCAGTCGCTCGAGCTCCCCCAGCGTGCGCACCCCCAGGCGCTCGAGCGGGGAGACGAGCGCGGCGGTCTCCTCCCGGTGGGCGAGCAGCGCGATCGGGCGCCCGGCCAGCCAGCGCCGCGCGCGGCTCCCTTCGAGCAGCAGCGGGCGCCCCGAGCGGACCGCGAGCGCGGCTGCGAGCGCGCAGAAGCGCGTCGGGCCGCCCCCGAGCCGCAGCGAGCGCCCGAGCGCCCGCCTGGCTGCGGCGAGCGTCGCATCCCTGCCGCCGTGCATGCGCTCGAGCCCGCCGGTCTCGAAGTAGGCGAGGCCGGGAGCGGCCGGCTCGACCCCGGCCCCGATCGATTCAAGCGCCGCAACCAGGTGTTCCCAGACCTCGGCGACCCGCATCGGGTCCGCTGGCACGAGCGCCAGCTCGGGGCAGCGCGCGAGCGCCTCGCCGAGCAGCATCCCCCGCACGACGCCGCTCGCTTCGGCCGCACCCGAGACCTCCCCGAGGCGCTGTTCTGCGCCCACCGGCGGCGCGAGCGCAAGTGCGCGCCCGGCCAGGGACTGGTGCGCCACGGAGCCACCGCGCGAGCTCTCCCTGGCGGCGATGACGAGCTCGAAGCGGGGGAAGTGGGCACAGACGATCATGCGAACATATGTTCGCATACCGGTCAAGGGGCGAGGAGGAGCTACGGCACGATCTCAGCCCCTACGACGCCGCGCATGTGGCACTCGCCGAGGTCCTCGACGCCTGACGACCGATGCCCGCCCGGCGCGGGCGAGTGGTATTCGCTGCGAGGTTGAGACGCTCGCGTGATTCGGGCGACGCGCGCCCTCAGTCCATCGTCAGCGGACCCTCGGCGGATCCGCTCAGGAACTGCCGCACGAAGGCGTTGTCCGAGGAGAACATCCGCTCCGCGTCGCCCGCTTCGACGATCCGCCCGCGCCACAGCAACGCGATGTATTCACCGATCTGCCGCGCCGAGGCGATGTTGTGCGTGACGACCAGATACGTGCCGCCGTAGAGGTGGTGCATCTCCTGGATCAGGTCGCACAGCAGCGCCGTGCGCACCGGATCGAGGCCCGAGTCGGGCTCGTCGAAGATCACGACGTCGGGCTCCATCACGAGCGCGCGCGCGAAGCCCGCGCGCTTGCGCATCCCGCCGGAGAGCTGCGAGGGCGCGTCGTCCATCGCGTCTGCAAGGCCGACGTCGGTGAGGCGCGCCGTCACCCGCTCGGCGATCTGCCCCTCGGACATGTCGGTGTGCTGGCGCAGCGGGAAGGCGACGTTGTCGAACACCGACATCGAGCCGAACAGCGCCCCGTCCTGGAACAGCACGCCGATCCGCCGGCGCAGCGCGAGCAGCTTCGGCATCGTCAGCGACGGCACGTGTTCGCCGTGCACGACGATGTCGCCCGAGTCGGGGAACATCAACCCGATCAGGTGCTTGATCAGCACGCTCTTGCCCGTGCCCGACGGGCCCAGAACGACCGTGATCGTGTTGTCGGGGAAGGCGACGTTCAGGCCGTTGAGGACCGGGGTCCCGCCGAGGCGCTTGTGCACGTCGATGCAGCGGATCGACCAGTCGCCGGTCTCGGGATCGCCCGAGAGGTCGAGGTTCTCGGTGTGGTACTCGAAGCTCTCGTCGGTGGTCATGGCGCGATCATTTCCCGTTGTACACGACGTGCGGGAACTGTGAGGTCTGCCCGTTGAAGGTCGACGGCGATTGCTGCTGGCACGGCGGCGCCGCGACTTCGTTGGGCGATTCGGGTTTGTTGGCGACCTTGAAGCCGAGGATCTGTTCGATCACCGATTTCGAGATCGATTCGCTTTCGGGCCCTTCGGGGTTCACCGCCGGCGCCGAGTTGGCGCACGCGCTCGAGCTGTAGACCGACAGCGGCCCGCTTGCGAGCTGCTGCAGCGCGCCGGCGTGCTGATAGGGGTTCGAACGGTCGGTCCCGATCCGGCTCGGGTAGAGCGCGAGGCTCTCCGGGTTGATCACCGACATCGTCGTGAGCAGGTGCTCCTTCGGGCCTTCGGTCGCGGACAGGCTCCCGTTCGTGCCCTGGAACGCGGTCGCTGCCGTGAGGTTGGCGAAGAACGCCTGCACGTCGGGGACGTATTCACCCGTGTACTGCAGGAACGGATCGAGGTTGTGCAGGACCGGACGCGTGTTTTCGAGCACCGGGGTGGTCAGGTTGAGCGTCTTCTTGATGTCCGGCAGCCCGACCTTGGCCGCGGCGGTCAGCGGCCCGATCGAGGTCAGGAACCCGTTGAATTCGGGCGTGAACGGCTTGGCGGCCGTCAGCAGCGAGGACAGCCGACGCTCGGCCGGCTGGAATTCTTCGAGGAACGGCGTCGCGTCGGCGGCGAAGCGGTCGAGTTCTTTGAGCGCGACCCGCGAGTTGTGCTCGAACGCCGGCAGCGCCTGGAACGCCTGCGCGAATGCCTGGCTGCCGGCGGCGGCCGCTTTGAACGTGTGTTCGCCGTTGACGATCAGCCCTTCGAGCTGGTGGTCGCGGCTGGCGAGCGCGTTGAACACGACTCCCGTGTTGTGGATGATCTCGCGCAACGCCCCCTCTTGCGAGTTGAGCACGGTCAGCAGCTGGTTGCCCTTCTGCGCGAACGGTTCGAGTTCGGCGAAGCCGGCGTTGATCTGTTCGCCGCGGTTTTCGATGCCTTCGCGCGCGGCCTGCTGCCAGATCTGGAAGTCGCGGCGCGTCTTGGGGTCGAACGCAGCGAGGATGTCGTCGAGCGTGACCGAGGGTTCGACCTGGCTGTCGGCGAGCTGCTTGCCGTCGCCGAGGAAGGGCCCGCTCTGGGCCTCCGGGAGCAGCTGGACATAGGTCTCGCCGAGCAGCGTCTTCTGTCGCAGGATCGCGTGCGTGTCGGCCCGGATCGGCGCATACCGGCCCGCGAGTTCGATCGTCGCATGCGTGCGCCCGTCGTTTCCGAGTTTGATCGCGACGACGTGCCCGACATCGACTCCGCTGATGCGCACGTCGGACTGTTCCGCGAGCGCGAGCGCTCGCGGGAACGCGACCGTGAAGCGATAGCCCTTCGGCTTCAGCGGCAGCGGGCCGCCGAAGGACTCCCACAGGAACATGAGCAATCCGAAGCAGCTCAGCACGAACAGGATAATCACGAGGATGTTGCCGATCGTCGGCGCGCGCTTCTGCATCTCAGCCGCCCCCTCCCCCGGCCTTGCCCGTACTCGCCGCCGAGGCGAACGGGCTGGTCGCGATCCCGCCGAGGATCCCGTGCGCGCTCGTCACCGGGTTGGACCTCGCGCTCGCGCGGACAGCCTTCGCCTTGGTGATCCCCTGGCTTTCGCATTCGGCCTTGGTCGGCGGTTTGAGGAGGCCGATCAGCAGGTTCACGTTGGGGTTGATTTCGCCGACGCTCGTGAAGATCGGGAGGATTTCGCAGTTGAAGTACAGGAGGCTGCGCCCGACCGGGCCATTCGCGTCGGAGTTGCTCACGACGCTGTTGAGGTTGTGGTTGGCCCACGGCACGAAGAACAGGAAGCCGCCCTGGCTTTTGCCCGGGTTGTAAGCGAGCTCGTTGAAGAATTCGTTGAGCACGCCGAAGCTCGTCGCGAGCTTCGGGAGCGCTTCACTGAGCCCTTCCGTCGAAGGGGCGAGCTTGTTGATCGTCGGCAGGATTTCGCGCGCGAACGGCCTGACCTCGGTTTCGATCACGGGCTTGGTTTCGCGCGCGAGCTTCTTCGTCGCTTCCTGCGCCGGGCCGAGCGACCGCGCGAACGGGCGCAGTTCGCGCAGCGCCGGGCCGAGCTGATCGCTCGCCTGTGCGAGCTTGCCGAGACCCACGCCCGTCTTGTGCAACGCGCTCGGGAGCAGGTGCAGCGTGCTCTGCAGGTTCGTTTCCTCTTCGGCGAACGTCTTGAACACGGCGTTGGAGGCGTCGACGAGCTGTGCGAGCTGCTTGTCCTTGCCGCCGAGCGCTTCCATCAGCAGGCGGAAGTTGTGGATCGAGCGGGCGATGTTCGCGTGCCGGATTTCCAGCTGGGAGGCGATCTGCTGGGCGTAGCGCGCGGTCGGAGCGAAACGCTTGATCGCGGCCGCGAAGGCGGTCGAGTTGTTCTTGAAGCCGCCCGCGGCGCCCGCGAGCAGCTCCTGCAGGTAATCGCGCGTTTCCTTGTCGAGCCCCGCGAGGAATTCGTCGAAGTCGACGTTGGGGGCTGTCTGCGACTGCGGCAGCACTTCACCGCTCTTGAGCTTCCCCGCTGACGCCGTGCCCGGGTTCACCTCGACCGTGATGTCCTGCAGCTGCGTCTTGGGGCGCAGCAGCAGCGTCGCGTTCTTGTAGAAGTGGGCGTACTTGGGCGAGATTTTCATCGTGACCGTCGCGATGCCGGCGTGCAGGTTGACGCTCGCGATTTCACCGACCTTCGCGCCGGCGATCGTCACCGCCTGGCCCTGGCCCGGCGTCACCGCCTGGGCCGTGCCGAAGTCCGCCTTCAGCGTGTAGTAGTTATGCCCCAGCACGGGCACCCAGCTGGGCAGGTGCAGGTTCTCGTGCGCGAGCACGTAGCCCGCGACCGCCACCGCGATCACGAACATCGTCAGCACCGAGATGAACGCGGTCCGGTAGCGCTCGATCTGGTCGCGGACGGAGAGGCCGCCTTCGTGGCTCCCGGCGGGGTTCATCCGTTCCCGTCCGCCGGGCCCTGGGAGAGCGGGCCGTTGATTTCGGGGAGCGCCTGGGTGTAGCAGGGGATCAGCGCCTTGTACGGCGGCTCGGCGCCGGGGAACTTCGGCCGCGTCCCGAGTGGCGGCAGCGGCGCTCGCGCGAGCAGCTTCTGCCCGGGCTGCACTTTCGCACCGACGATGCCGACCGGCGCGGAGCGGACCGTCTGCCCGCCGCTGCCGACGACGAACTTCGACACGGGCCCGTTGCCGTCGAAGTTCGCGCCGAGGCCCGCGAGGCCCACGAGCCCGTACCAGAATTCCTTGTAGTTCTCGACGCCGCTCGTGCTCGAGCCGTCCTGGATCTTGGTGTTGCCCGCCGGGTAGATCAGTTTCGTCAGGCATTTGTTGAACAGGTCGGTCTGGTGGAAGAGCGGGTTCTGTTCGCTCTCGAGCTTCGCCAGCGCCGGAATAGCCTTCACCAAGCCGGCGGCGACGCCGCCGATCTCCGGCGGTGTCAGCGAGTCCTCGACCTGTTCGATCCACGGGACCGCGACGGTCACCACCGACGGGGTCGATTTGACCCCCGGCAGGATGTCGTGCGCGAACACCTTCGTCGGCGCGAACGCCGCGTCGAGCGACGACAGGCCGCGGTTGATGTTGCCGAGGACGAACGGCAGTTCCGCGACGGTCGTGCGCAGCGGCACCGACTGCGCCGCGAACGACGCGAAGAACGTGTTGAAGTTGCCGATCAGTTCGCCGAGCTGCTGTTCGTGCACGTTCAGCGCGGCCGTCACTTTGCCGATGCTCGCCACCAGCTTCGAGAGATCGTGGGGTTCGGTGCCGGTGATCGCCTGGTTGAGCACGGCGCTTCCCTTCAGCGAGCCCGGT
>DATARO010000029.1:0-8459 GCA_036264095.1 Solirubrobacteraceae bacterium
GACTCGATCCGCGAGGTCGTGCTCTTCCCGGCGATGCGCGTCTAGCCCGGCAGCGCCCGGGAACGGCCCGGCCGCAGGCCCGCGAGCGGCGCCGATGGCGCTTCCCGAGGGCGCTCGACAATGTGCGCGAGGCCACGAATAAAGCAGCGCCTGCGGGCTGCCGATGACCCCGATGGAGCCGTTATGCCGGTTGGTAGACTGCTCCGCAAGGCGTCATCTGGACCACCGAAAGACCCTTTGGGGGGCCTGCAGCCCCGCAGGAAGGAACAAAGAATGTTCGAGCGATTCACTGAACGAGCCCGCCAGGTGGTCGTTCTCGCGCAGGAGGAGGCGCGGACGCTCAAGCACAACTACATCGGCACCGAGCACATCCTGCTCGGTCTGCTGCGCGAGGAGGAGGGTCTGGCCGCCCGCGTCCTCGAGAGCCTCGACATCACCGTCGAGCGGGTGCGCGCCCAGGTCGTGCGCATCGTCGGCTCCGGCGAGGAGGTCACCTCGGGCCAGATCCCGTTCACGCCGCGCGCCAAGAAGGTCCTCGAGCTCGCCCTGCGCGAGGCCCTGAGCCTCGGCCACAACTACATCGGCACCGAGCACATCCTGCTCGGCCTCGTCCGCGAGAACGAGGGCGTCGCCGCGCGCATCCTGCTCGACTTCGACGCCGACTCGGAGAAGATCCGCAACGAGGTCATCCGCATGCTCTCCGGCCCCGGCGGCCGCCGCCAGGGACAGTCGGGCGGCGCGGGCGCCGGTGCGGGCGCCAGCCCCGGAGAGGGCAAGAAGTCCTCGAAGCTGCTCGACCAGTTCGGGCGCAACCTCACAAAGCTCGCCGCGGACGGCAAGCTCGATCCGTGCGTCGGCCGCGAGACCGAGATCGAGCGGATCATGCAGATCCTCTCGCGCCGGACGAAGAACAACCCCGTGCTCGTCGGCGAGCCGGGCGTCGGCAAGACCGCGGTCGTCGAGGGCCTCGCGCAGCGGATCACGAGCTCCGAGGTGCCCGAGCTGCTGCGCAACAAGCAGATCTACACGCTCGACCTGGCCGCGCTCGTGGCCGGCTCCAAGTACCGCGGAGAGTTCGAGGAGCGCCTCAAGAAGGTGATGAAGGAGATCACCAAGCGCGGCGACATCATCCTGTTCATCGACGAGCTCCACAACCTCGTCGGCGCCGGTGCGGCCGAGGGCGCGATTGACGCCGCGTCGATCCTCAAGCCGGCGCTCGCGCGTGGCGAGCTGCAGACGATCGGCGCCACCACGCTCGACGAGTACCGCAAGTACCTCGAGCGCGACTCGGCGCTGGAGCGCCGCTTCCAGCAGATCCGCGTCGACGAGCCGACGATCGACCAGACCGTCGAGATCCTCACCGGGCTGCGCGACCGCTACGAGCAGCACCACAAGGTGCAGATCACCGACGAGGCGCTGCAGGCCGTGGGCGAGCTCGCGAGCCGCTACATCTCCGACCGCTTCCTGCCCGACAAGGCGATCGACCTGATCGACGAGGCCGCCTCGCGCATGCGCATCAAGTCGATGACCTCGCCGCCCGCGAACCGCGAGCTCGAGGGTGAAGTCGAGGGCACGCGGCGCGAGAAGGAGGCCGCGATCGAGGCGCAGGAGTTCGAGAAGGCCGCTGCGCTGCGCGACAAGGAGCGCAAGCTCACGAACAAGAAACGCGAGCTCGAGCAGGCCTGGGAATCGGGCGAGGCGGGCGAGCGCCCCTCGATCGGCGAGGAGGAGATCGCGGACATCGTCTCGATGTGGACCGGGATCCCGGTCTTCAAGCTGACCGAGGCCGAGACGCAGAAGCTGATGCGGATGGAGGACGAACTCCACAAGCGCGTGATCGGCCAGCACCCCGCGATCGAGGTCATCAGCAAGGCGATACGCCGCTCACGCGCGGGCCTGAAGGACCCCAAGCGCCCGACCGGCTCGTTCATCTTCCTCGGCCCCTCCGGGGTCGGCAAGACCGAGCTCGCGCGGACGCTCGCGGAGTTCCTGTTCGGCGACGACGAAGCGCTGATCCGGATCGACATGTCCGAGTACATGGAGAAGCACGCCGTCTCCCGCCTCGTCGGCTCGCCTCCCGGCTACATCGGTTACGACGAGGGCGGCCAGCTCACCGAGGCCGTGCGCCGCAAGCCCTACAGCGTGCTGCTGCTCGACGAGATCGAGAAGGCGCACCCGGACGTGTTCAACATCCTGCTGCAGATCCTCGAGGACGGCCGCCTGACCGACGCCCAGGGCCGCACCGTGGACTTCCGCCACGCGATCGTGATCATGACCTCGAACATCGGCGCCGCCGAGATCGCCCGCAACACGCCGCTCGGGTTCGCTGTCTCCGACGACGAGACCGGCATCACCTACGACGACATGAAGAACCGGATCATGGGCGAGCTCAAGAAAGTGTTCCGGCCCGAGTTCCTGAACCGCATCGACGACGTGATCGTCTTCCACAAGCTGCAGAAGGAGGAGATCAAGCAGATCGTCGAGCTGCTCCTGCTGCGGATCCGCGAGTCGATGGCAGAGCGCGAGCTCCAGCTCGAGCTGACCGAGCCCGCGAAGGAACTGCTCGTCGAGAAGGGATGGGACCCGGCGATGGGCGCGCGGCCGCTGCGGCGCGCGATCCAGCGCTACATCGAGGACCCGCTCGCCGACTTCGTCCTGCGCGAGCAGCTCACTCCCGGCGCGACGGTCGTCGTCAACCCTGCGCCCGAGGGCGACGAGGCCGGCGAGGTCAAGCTCTCGATCGTCAAGCCCAAGAAGCAGAAGACGCCGGTCGGCGTCGGGGCCGAAGGCGGCTCCACCGAGGAGCTCGGCGAGGGCGAGGAGCCCGCTGCGCCGGACGAGCCCGCCGGCGAGTCCTGAGCAACGCCGGCCCCTGACGGCTCCGGATGGCGTAGGCCGGGCCGCGTAGCGATTGGCCTGATGGGTGCACCGGCGCGGGCCGCGCGCCCGGCGCTGAGGACGCAAGAGACGCCGAGCGGGCCGCGCGAGCGCGCCGTCCCCGGCGAGACGTAGTCTGGATCGATGCCCCGCACGACCGTCCACGTCTGCTCTGACTGCGGCGCCGCCTCCGCCCAATGGCGCGGCCAGTGCCCGGGATGCGGCGCCTGGAACACGCTCGTCGAGGAGCGCGCCAAGCAGGCTCCGCGCACGCGCGGCGCGGCGGTGCGGGGCAGCAAGGGGGGTGGCGACACCGGCGGAGCCGAGGTGATCGCGCTGCGCGATGTCAGAGCGGCGCGCGGGCGGCGCCTGTCGACCGGCATCGGCGAGCTCGACCGCGTCCTCGGAGGCGGTCTCGTCCCGGGCTCGCTCGTGCTCCTCGGTGGCTCCCCGGGTATCGGCAAGTCCACGCTCACGAACATGGTGCTCGGCAACCTCCAGGCCGCCGGCGCCCGCACGCTCTACGTGAGCGGCGAGGAGTCCGCCGAGCAGGTGAGGCTGCGCGCCGAGCGGCTCGTGGCGCCGGCCCGGGGCGCGGCGCCGTCGGAGGGCCCCGGGGCGCTCGACGTCCCCGTGCTGGCGGAGACCGACCTCGAGCGGATCGTGGCCGTCCTCGCGCGGGAGGCGCCCGATGTCTGCGTGATCGACTCCGTCCAGACGCTGCGCGCGGCCGAGCTTTCGGGCGCACCGGGGTCGGTCGGGCAGGTTCGCGAGGTCGCCGCGCAGGTGATGGAGCTGGCCAAGGCGCGCGGAATCGCGGTGATCCTCGTCGGCCACGTGACCAAGGACGGCGCGCTCGCGGGACCCCGCGTGCTCGAGCACCTCGTCGACTGCGTGCTCCAGTTCGAGGGCGAGCGCGAGCGGCCCTACCGGGAGCTGCGCGCGCTCAAGAACCGCTTCGGCTCGACGAACGAGTCGGGGCTGTTCGAGATGCGCCAAGGCGGCCTGGTGGAGGTGCTCGACGCCTCCGCGCGCTTCGTCGCCGAGGCGACGCGGGCGCCCGGGAGCGTGGTGCTCGCAGCGATGGAGGGCTCGCGCCCGCTGCTGGTCGAGGTGCAGGCACTCGTCGCGCCGTCCGAGCTGGAGCAGCCGCGCCGCGTGGTCTCGGGCCTGGACCGCAACCGGCTCGCGCTCGTACTCGCGATCCTCGCGCGCCACGGCGGGATCGCGACCGGCCGGGCCGACGTGTTCGTCAACGTGGTCGGGGGCGTGCGGCTCGAAGAGCCCGGGTGCGATCTGGCCGTCGCGCTCGCCGTCGCCAGCGCGAGCCGCGGCGTCGCGCTCGCCGGCTCCCCGCGGGCCTGTTTCGGAGAGCTCGGGCTGACCGGAGAGCTCCGCTGGGTCGGGCACCCGGAGAGACGGCTCGCGGAGGCGGCGAAGCACGGCCTCGAGGGCGTCATCGGCCCCGCCGGGAGCGGTCGCGGAGCGCGCGAGGCCGGCACGCTGAGGCAGGCGCTGGCACTCGCCCTGGGCGCTCCCGCCGGCGCTCCCGGACGGCGGCGAGAAGCCGCCGAAATCCCCCAATCTGTAGCTGTGGTGGGCGATTGAGGGCCCCCAGGGGCGTGAAGCAGCCGCTAAAAGATCGATAAATGCCCTAGAATCAAGTGTGGTGGCACCACGATCCGGCGAAGATCAAGACAGCGAGGTTAGGCCGGATCCGGGTCTGATGCGGGCACTGGAGATGATCGCGCCCGGCACCGCGCTGCGCGAGGGTCTCGACAGCATCCTGCACGCGAAGACGGGCGGATTGATCGCGATCGGCGAGCCCGAAGACCTCAGCTTCATGTTCTCCGGCGGCATCAAGCTCGAGATCGACTACACACCCGCGTTCCTCTACCAGGTGGCCAAGATGGACGGCGCGATCGTGCTGAACGCCAATGCGACGAAGATCGCGATGGCGAACGTGCAACTGATGCCCGATCCGACGATCCTCTCGCACGAGACGGGTACGCGCCACCGCACCGCCGAGCGCGTCGCCAAGCAGACAGACGCCCTCGTGATCGCGATCTCGCAGCGCCGCGAGGTCGTCTCCGTCTATGTCGATGGTGTGAAGTACATCCTCGAGGACATTCCGGTCGTGCTTGCCAAGGCCAACCAGGCGCTCGCGACGCTCGACAAGTTCCGCACGCGCATGGACCAGGTCTCGACGCGCCTCACGGCGCTCGAGTTCGAGGGCGGGACGACGCTGCACGACGTCCTCACGGTCCTGCAGCGCTCCGAGCTCGTGACGCGCATGGCGGTCGAGATCGAGCGCTACATCGTCGAGCTGGGCAGCGAGGGCCGCCTGATCGAGCTGCAGCTCGAGGAGACGATGATCGGGGCCGCCGCGGAGAAGTCGGCGCTCGTGCGCGACTACCTGTCGAACTACACCGACGAGGTATTCGGCGCCGCGCTCGAGGAGATCGGGCGGCTCGCCCACCAGGACCTGCTCGACTTCGGCCGTCTCGCCGAGCTGCTCGGCTACGACCGCAAGCTCAACACGCTCGACTACCCGGTCTCCCCGCGCGGCTACCGCGTGCTCGGCCGCATCCCGCGGCTGCCGCGGATCGTGGTGGCCGAGATCGTCGCCGAGTTCGGCGGCCTCGACGAGCTGCTGGCCGCGACCGACGCGGAGCTCGAGGGAGTCGAGGGCGTCGGCGAGATCAGGGCGAAGGACATCCGTGAGGGGCTGCGCCGGCTCCAGGAGCTGAACCTCGTGGACCGCTACCTACAGACTTGAATCAAGGGCCGCCCCCGGGCCGGTCGTGACGAAGGAGGACACCATTCCGCCGCAAGCAACTGAAGACGCAGCACTCACCGAGGACGTGGAGGTCACGCGCGAAGTCGAGTACATCGAGTTCGAGCTCGGCGACCACGTCGTCTACCCGCATCACGGGGCCGGCAAGGTGATGAAGAAGGAGGAGATGGAGATGCTCGGCGAACGGCGCGAGTACCTGACCATCAAGATCCTCCACAACGACATGACCGTGCGGGTCCCGACCGAGAACGCCGCCCTCGCCGGGCTCAGGCGCGTGATCGACGAGGAGACCGTCAAGAAAGTCCTCGACGTCCTGCGCGACGAGGTCTCCGAGATGCCCAAGAACTGGAACCGCCGCTTCAAGCACAACCGCGACAAGATCAAGACCGGCGACATCTACGAGCTCGCCGAGGTCGTCCGCAACCTGTCGCTGCGCGAGAGCGAGAAGGGCCTGTCGACAGGCGAGAAGCAGATGTTCACGCGCACCAAGAAGATCCTCGCGTCCGAGCTGATGTACGCGCTCGACAAGGACGAGGAAGAGGCCGAGAACTACCTCGACGAGCTGCTCGCCGACTCGGCCAACAGCCAGCTCGCAGTGGCCGGCGCCAAGTAAGAGGCCTTCGCGCACGCGGCACGGCCCGCCGGGCCGGACTGCCGCGTGCGCGAGCGCCCCACCGCGCGATGGCCGTCGCCCTGATCGTCGCCGCCGGCAGCGGCGAGCGCCTCGGCGCAGGCCTGCCGAAGGCGCTCGTACCGCTGGCGGGCCGCCCGCTGCTGCACTGGAGCCTCGACGCGCTGCTCGCGCTCGATCGCCTGGAGCATGCCGTGGTCGCCCTGCCCGCCGGGGTGGACGCCCTGCGCGAGGCCGATCTCGACGGAAACCGCGTGAGCGCGGTGGCGGGCGGCGCCTCGCGCTCGGAGTCGGTGCGTCTCGCGCTCGCGGCCGCTCCGGCGAGCGAGACCATCCTCGTCCACGACGCCGCCCGCCCGCTGCTCACCCCCGGCATCGCCAGCGCCGTCCTCGCCGCGCTCGACGCCGATCCGGGCGCCGAGGCGGCGATCGCCGCGGCGCCCGTGAGCGACACGATCAAGCGCGCAGGAGCCGACCATGCCGTTGCCGAGACGCTCGTCCGCAGCGAGCTGTGGTCGGTCCAGACGCCCCAGGTTTTCCGGCGCGGGGCGCTCGAGTCGGCGCTGGAGGTCCCCGCCGACGTGCTCGCGGCTGCCACCGATGACGCCGCGCTGATCGAGCGACGCGGCGGGCGCGTGCTCGTCGTGCCCACGACCGCCGAGAACCTGAAGGTCACGACGGCGCTCGATCTGCAGCTCGCCGAGCTGCTGATCGCTGCCCGCGGCCGCGATCCTGCTTGAATCGCCTCCCGCGATGCTCACCGACTACCACGTGCACCTGCGCCCCGACGACTCCGACGCGAGCGTCGCCGAGCACCACTCCGCCGCCAACGTCGAGCGCTACCGCACCGTGGCAGCGGAGCAGGGGATCGCCGAGCTCGGGGTCTCCGAACACGTCTACCGCTTCCGCCAGGCGCTCGAGATCTGGCGTCACCCGTTCTGGGAGCGCTATGCGCATGACGACCTCGACGCCTACTGTGCGTTCGTGGCCGAGGAGACCGACCTGCGGCTCGGGATCGAGATGGACTTCGTGCCCGGCGCCGAGGACCGCACCGCGAACCTGCTCGAGCGCTACGAGCTCGACTATGTGATCGGCTCCGTGCACTTCGTGCGCGACGGAGCCGTGGACATGGACGACTACAGCGTGTGGGACAGCGGCCGCAGCGTCGAGGAGATCTGGCGGCGCTACTTCGAGACGATCGGCGAGTCCGCCGCCAGCGGGCTCTTCGACGTGCTCGCGCACCCCGACCTGGTGAAGTACTGGGGCCGCGGCCGTCCTGCGCCGGAGGGCGATCCCCGCCGCTACTACGAGCTCGCGATCGAGGGCATCGCCGCGTCGGGCATCGCCGTCGAGGTCTCGACGGCGGGCCTGCGAAAGCCGGCGGGCGAGATCTACCCCGCCCCGGCGTTCCTCGGGATGTGCCTGGAGGCCGGGGCGCCGATCGCCCTCTCGAGCGACGCCCATCGCCCGGGCGATGTCGGCGCCGGCTATGAGCAGGCGCTCGAGCTGCTCGCTGGGATCGGCGTCACCGAGCTCTGCGTGTTCGAGGGCCGCACGCGCCGGCTCGAGCCGATCGGCGCCGGCACGTGAGCGCGCTCGCGGGCATCGGCTACGACAGCCACCGGCTCGCACCGGGCCGCCGGCTCGTGCTCGGCGGCGTCGAGATCCCCCACGAGGAAGGGCTCGACGGGCACTCCGACGCCGACGTGCTCACCCACGCCCTGATCGACGCGATGCTCGGCGCGGCCGGGCTCGGCGACATCGGCGAGCATTTCCCCGACACCGACGAGCGCTACCGCGACGCCGACTCGCTTGGGCTGCTCGCGCGCGTCTGCGAGCTGCTGGATGTGGCCGGGCTCGACGTCGTCAACGTCGACTGCAGCGTCGTGATCGAGCGCCCCAAGCTCGCGCCCCACCGCGACGCGATCCGCGAGCGCCTGGCCGGCGTGCTCGGGATCGAGCCCCGCCGCGTCGGTGTCAAGGCGACGACGGGCGAGGGCATGGGCTTCGTCGGCCGCGGCGAGGGCGTCGCGGCGCTGGCAGTCGCGAGCCTCGCCACGCGCGAGCGCTAGGGTTGCGCGCGCGGTGCGCGAGATCAAGCTCCATGACACGCGCTCGGGCGAGCTGACGCCGCTGCGCCCGCGCGAGCCCGGG
>DATARO010000047.1:0-28203 GCA_036264095.1 Solirubrobacteraceae bacterium
TCACGACACATAAACTCGACCTTCACGGCATGGCTGCCACAGAACCAGATCACGGCGCTCCGCCGCAGCGGCGGGGACTCCCCGACCCGCTGTCGGCGTCTGAGCTCGAGCGGCGGCTGCAGGAGGAGATCGGCCGCGCCGAGCGCCACGGCACGATGCTGAGCTGCCTGCTGGTGCTGATCGAGAACCTCGACGCGCTCGCCGGCGAGCACGGCGAGGAGCTGGCGGGGCGCACGCTCGACTACATCGCCGCCACGCTCGCGACCGAGCTGCGTCGCTTCGACCGTCTCGGCGCCCCGCGGCCCGGCGAGCTGGCGATCGTGCTCCCGGGTGCCGACAGCCCGCAAGGGGAGGTCGTCGCACGCCGCGTGCTCGGGCGGGTGCACACGATCAAGATCGAATCGCAGGGATCGCGGCGTCCGCTGGAGCTCTCGGTCGGGCTCGCCGTGTGGCGGCCGGAGATGTCGCCGACCGAACTGATCGACCGTGCGCGGGCCGCCGCGGGCAGGCGCAACGGCGAGGACGTGCTCGGTGCCGCGGCCGCCGGGGCGCCCGACGTCCGCACCCCTCCGCCCGCGCCGCCGGGCGGCGATCGGCCGTTCGGTCGCGCCGCCCGTACATAATCCACCGATGCTCTCCGGATCTGAGCTCTGGCTGCTGCGCCTGATGGCCGACCGCGGGGTCGCGCTGCTCGACGCCGACGGCCTGCTGATCGTGATCGAGGAGAAGAACGAGCTGCGCGTGGCGGCCTCGGGTGGGACGAACCGGCCGCGCCTGGCGATCGCGCCACTGCGCGGGAGCGCGCTCGGCGCGCTGTACGAGAAGGGCGAGCCGCTGTCGCTCGATCGCCCGCGGGGGCAGGAGGCGGCATGGCTGCACGAACTCGGCCTCGAAGCACGGGCCGTGCTGGTCGAGCCGCTCGATCTCGAGGGCCACGGCGGCGGGATGGTGATCGCGATCCGCACCAACGGCGGCTTCCGCGGCCCCGATCGCCAGGCGCTCAGCGCGTTTGCCGCGAGCGTCTCACAGCGCCTGGCCGCCGAGCGCTCGGTCGAGCTCGAACGGCTGCGCTACGGCATGGAGGCGCGCGAGCGCGAGCGGACCCGCTGGGCGCGCGAGATTCACGACGAGAGCATCCAGGGCATCGGCGCGTTGCGACTGCAGCTGGCCAACGCACGCGACCTCGAAGACCGCGACTCGCTCAAGCATGCGGTCGACGCGGTGCTCGAGGGGCTTGGAACCGAGATCGACGGGCTGCGTCACCTGATCACCGAGCTTCGGCCCGCGGCGCTCGACGACCTCGGCCTCGCGTCCGCGCTCGAGGCGCTCGCGCGCCGGGCGCAGGCGATCGACGGCCTCGAGGTGCAGACCGAGATCGATCTGTCGGGCGCGCCGATGGCCGACGCCGCCGGCGACTCCGAACCGCGACTCGACGCGGAGCTCGAGAGCACGATCTATCGCGTGCTGCAGGAGGCGCTGACGAACGTCTCCCGCCACGCGCAGGCGACGAGCGCGGTCATAAGCGTCGTCGCGCGCGACGGGATCGTGACCGCATCTCTCACCGACGACGGTCGCGGCATGCCTGACTCGGGCCGCCTGGGTCCGCGCGGCGACGGGCTCGAGGGGGGCTTCGGGATGGGCGGGATGCGCGAGCGCGCCGAGCTCGTCGGCGGCGAGCTCGAATGGTTGAATGCGCCCGTCAAAGGCACGATCGTGCGTCTGACGGTGCCGCTGGCGGGCCGCCCGGCGGCGGTCAGCCCGCAGCTGCTGTAGCGACCCCGAGTAGCCAGACGCTCGCCGGCGCCCGGGCGTGAGCGGCGCGCCAGGCGCAGTGCTATCGCAGCCAAGCCTGGCAAGGACGCAGGTAGCGAAGCGTGCCGGACCGGGAGACCCTCGCTGGCGCTCGCATCCCCGAACCGGCCAGCACATCAGCGACCGAGGACACCGCCAGGCGCAGTGCTGTCGCGCCGCTAGAGCGGCGCGACAGCCAAGCCTGGCAAGGACGCAGGGAGCGAAGTGTGCGAAAAGCACACGAGCGACCGAGGACACCGCCAGGCGCAGTGCTGTCGCGGCGCTCAGTCCGCTAGGCCGATGCGGCGGACGTACGCCGTGATCTCGGCGCGCGAGGAGAAGCCGAGCTTCTCGATCGCCCGCGCGCGGTAGGTCTTGACCGTGCGCTCGGCAACGTTCAGGCGCTCGGCGATCTCGGGGTTCGTGTAGCCGTTGGCGATCAGGCGCACGACTTCCCGCTCGCGCTCGCTGAGCACGACCGTGTCCGGGCTCGCCTGCTCCCCCGTCGCCATCAGCGCGCCGAGGCGCGGGTGGAGGTAGTTGCCGCCGGAGACGGCTAGGCGGAAGGCCTGCAGAAGCTCGGCCGGCTCGGCCTCCTTCAGCACGTAGCTGCGGGCACCCGCGCGCAGCGCCTGGCGTGCGTACTCGGGGTCCTCGCGCATCGTCAGGATCGCCACCGCGAGTGTCGGGTGGGCGATGAAGCACGAGGGCAGCGCGCCGAGGCTCGAGCCGCCGGGCATCGTCAGGTCGAGCGTGAGCAGGTCGGGCTTGTGCTCGCGCACCTCACGCACCATCGAGGGGATGTCGGCCGCTTCGGCGACGACGCGAAACTCGCCGTCCTCGCGTTCGAGCACGGCGCGGATCCCGTCCCGGACGACCGTGTGGTCGTCGGCGATGATCACTTCGACAGGTCTGGTGACACCTGGGGTGCCGTCGTCCATCACGAGAAAGTAGCTCCTTCCGAGGACGGTCCCTCCCGCGGGGACTCCTCGCTCGGGGTCGGGTCCAATTCGTGCATGTATCGACGGCCTCCGCGCCTCGCGTTAGCTTGGGGAACATGCGCTCCGTCCTCGCCTCGCTGCGGCTGAGGCGCATCCTGATCGCCTACACGGTCAACCGCCTCGGTGAGTGGTTTGGGCTGCTCGCGCTGGTGCTGGCGGTCTATGACCACACGCACAGCGCGCTCGCCGTGTCGGGCGTCCTGCTCGCCGGCCAGGCGCTGCCGGCCTTCGCCGTGCCGGCGCTCGTGGCCCGGGCAGAGGCATCCAACCGTCGCCGCGAGCTGAGCGCCCTGTACGCGATCGAGGCGGCGGCGACCGGGGGCATGGCGGCGATCGTCGCCTATGGCTTCTCGCTTCCGGCGCTGCTTTTCCTGATCGCCGTCGATGGAGCGGCCGCGCTCGCCGCGAGCGCCCTGCTGCGGGCGGAGACGGCACGCGCGGCGCGCGAGGACGCCATCGAAGCCGGCGCACACCAGGACGATGAGGTCCACGAGGCTGAACGACGCGCGAACAGCGCGCTGAACATCGCCTTCTCGCTGACTTTCGTGTTCGGGCCGGCGCTGGGCGGCGCGGTCGTCGCCGCCGCGGGGGCGCCGCTGGCGCTGCTGATCGACGTCGCGTCGTTCCTCGTCTGCGGACTGCTGCTCGTGCACCTGCACCCGCACGTCGAGGAGGCCGCGGGTGACTCGGTGCGCGCGAGGCTCGGCGTCGCGTGGCGGCACATCAACACGGTGCCGATGCTGCGCTGGCTGTTGCTGGCCGAGGCGGTCGCGATGATGTTCATCAACACGGGGGCGCCGATCGAGGTGGCGCTCGTCAAGCAGGTCCTGAAGGGTGGCGACGGCGGCGTCGGGCTGCTGCTGACGATGTGGGGCGTGGGCGCCGTCGTGGGCAGCGTCGTGTTCGCGCGGCTCATAAGACGTCCCCTCAACGAGATGCTCGCCGCGGGCACGGTCCTCCTCGGCGCGGCCTTCCTGGGCCTCGCGGCATCGCCGACTCTCGCCGTCGCGTGCGTCGCCGGCGTCGTCGGGGGAGTCGGCAACGCCCTGCAGTGGCCGTCGATGATCAGCCTCGTCCAGGAGCTCACGCCAGGGGAGCTGCAGGGGCGCATGATGGGCGCGGTCGAATCGCTCAGCGCCGTGACGCTCGCCGTCGGCCTGCCGCTGGGCGGAGGGCTCGTGGCCCTCACGGACCCGCGCTGGGCCTTCGTGATCGTGGGGGCGGGGACGATGTTGATGACGGCGGCGCTCGTGCCGGTATCACTCGTCTCACTCGCCCGCGGGCGGCGTCATTCGGCCGCGCCGGTGCAGGCGGACAGAAGCGCCGCCTGAGGCTCGATCGGCTCTGTAGAGCCGATCGCGGCGACCGGCGAGAGGTGACCGCCGGGATTGCCCGACCCGGGCCCCTTACCGGCACGACCTTGAGGGCCTTTAGGACGGGGGCTTGTCGGCCGTTAAGTACGACAGGTGGCCATTCGCGCTTCGATAAACAGCCGCGTTGTGTTCTCGGTCGCGCAGATTGCGCTGCTGGGGGGCACCGCAGCGGCCGCGACGCTGACCGGGAGCGCCGGAGAATGGCACCCGGTGTCGCTGGTCGTGCCGTTGGTGCTGCTCTCCTTGGCGGGAGAGTGGTTCAGCGTGCAGATCCGGGGGGGCGAGATCAGCGCGTCGCAGATTGCGATCGTCCTGGCGATGGGCCTGCTCGGCCCGGTGCCGGCCGCGAGCTGCGGCATGGCTGCGATGGCCTTCAGCTCGGCCGTGCGCCGCGTGAGCGGGCTGCGCTGGATCTCGAACCTGACCAGCTTCGCCATGGTGCCGTTCGTGGGCGGGACGATCGTTCGCGCGCTCGGTGGGCTGCATACGGGCGGCTCGGCCCACGCCGTCGACACCTTCACGTTCGGCCTGATCCTGTTCGCCGGCTTCGCCGTCGCGACGGCGCTCGCGTTCCTGCTGTTCAGCATCATGACGAGCATCGACGAAGGCGGCTCGCTCGCTCGCCAGGTGCGCGAGCTCGTCCCGATCCTGCCGGGCGAGCTCGCTGCGGGGGCGCTCGCGACGTCGCTCGCCGTGGCCTACAGGGGTGTCGGCGCGCCGGCGCTCGTCGCAGCCTTCATCGTGCTGTTGATCATGCACAGGCTGACGGTCGCGCTCGTGCGATCCGAGGACCGTGCCGAGGCGCTGCTCGCGCGCTCGCGCCAGCTCGTGGGACTGCAGCTGGGCGTCCTGCGGACGCTCCTGCGGGCGCTCGCGATGCGCGACCAGCGGACCGCCCGCCACGCCGCGACCGTCGCGCAGTACGCGAAGACGCTCGCCGCTGAGATCGGCTGCTCCGAGGACGAGCAGGAGATGGTCCACACGGCCGGACTCCTGCACGACATCGGCAAGTTCACGTGGCCCGACGCGCTGTTGCATGCCGACGTGATCCCCGAGCACGATTACGCAACCGTGCGGCAGCATCCGCAGGAGGGGGCGGTTCTCGTGGGTGCGCTCGACAGCTACGGCGACGTCGCCGACGCGATCCTCTATCACCACGAGCGCGTCGATGGGCGCGGGTATCCCGCGGGGTTGATCGCGAGCGAGATCCCGCTCGGCTCGCGGATCATCGCCATCTGCTCCAGCTACGACGCGATGACCGCTCGCGACAGCTACCGGACGCCGATGGCGCCGGAGGAGGCCATCGAGGAGCTGCGCCGCTCGGCGCAGGCGGGCCAGCTCGACGGGGAGCTGGTGGAAAAGTTCATCGCCGTGCTCGGCCGCGAGGGTGCGATGTTCGCCGAGAACGCGGATCTCGAGACCGAGCTCGACTTCGAGCGCCGGGTGACGCAACTAGCACGTCCACAGACGTCATCGCCCGACAGTCAGCTGAGCGTACGTCGAGAGCTGATTACGAGCCTGGCGCAACTCGGCCAGCGCGCGGTTGGAAGGGCGTAGAGGGCGTCTCGAAACGTCCGAGACGCCCTTTACGCGAGTTCTTCGGCTAGTGGATCAGCCGTGGGGCCATGCGGCCATTTGATTCTCCTCATACCGTGTCCATAACTGGGGCTACTGCCAGTCCTCCATCCCTGAGGACTAAACCCTTTGAGTAGGTTCGAGCAGGATAGTACCGGCAAGGCCGGAAATGTCCAGTTTGCGCAGTCGCGTGCACCACTGCTTGCAGATGAGCGGCTTCGGGGAGGTCTCGGGGATTGCGCGGATCTGGCTCTGTGATGCGCCTTCCAGCCCGAACCGCTGCCGGTTGCGCTGCCGAGCGAAGTGGGAGACATCGCCGCGACGCGCCGCCGAAAAGGGCGCCGGGCGCTCCAATGCCCGCGCCCGGGGCCGGCCGATCCCGCAATTTGCGAGCAACGCAAACGTCCACAAAGCTGAGCGGCGCTCAAGTTCTGGACCCGCGGTGACGACATCATTCGCATGAGCGCCCCTCCCACCTCTCTCGCCCGCGGTTCCCGCCAGCTGGTGTTCACGAGCTCCCAGGCAGCCGTCTACCTCGGAGTCTCGCTGGCCACGATCAGGCGCTGGACCGACGCCGGGCACATCAACTGCTACCGGACGCCCGGCGGCCAGCGCCGCTTCTCGCGCGAACAGCTCGACGGCTTCATCGAGTCGATGGAGCAGGGCGGCGCCGAGCCGCAGCCGAGCGCCTGAGACGCGCCGCGGCGCTCAGCTGGCCAGGCGCCCGAACTTGTCGCGCAGCCGGCGGTAGAACGACGTCCCCGGGAGCTGGGCGAGCGTGCCGACGTCGCTCCTGAAGTGCGCGGAGATCGAGCCGGCGGCGGGGATCTCGCCCGCCGGCCTGCCGTCGAGCGCCACGTCGAGCGGCTCGTGGGAGCGGTTGTAGATCGTCAGCTCGTCCGAGGGGGCGACGACGAGCGCACGGGCGGCGATCGAGTGCGGGGCGATGAAGGAGACGACGAAGCCCTCGACGCCCCACGCCATCACCGGACCGCCGTTGGCGAGGTTGTAGCCGGTCGAGCCGGCCGGCGTGGAGACGACGAGGCCGTCGCAGCGGACCGAGCCGGCGACCTCCCCGTCGAGCGCGTATGCGAGCTCGGCCACCCGCTCGCCGACCTTGCGGTGGATCGCTACGTCGTTGAGCGCGACCTGCGGGGTGCCGTCGAAGGCGACCTCGATCCCGGGCAGGTGCAGCAGCTCGAACTCGCCGCTGAACGCGCGGGCGATGCCGGCCTCGATGTCGTCGTGCTCGACGGTGGCGAGGAAGCCAATCTGGCCGTAGTTGATCGCGAACACGGGGACGTCGGTGCCGGCGTAGCACTGAAGGGCGCGCAGGATCGTCCCGTCGCCGCCGAGCACGATGCAGAGCTCGACGTCGCGCTCGAGCTCAGAGCCGCAGGAGACGCCCGGCCCGTCGGCGATGCCGTGCTTGGCCGTCTCCTCCGGATCGATCGCGAGCGTGACGCCCGCCTCGGCCGCGCGGCGGACGAGCAGGTCGAGCGCCTCGCGCGTGTCATCGGGGCGGCGGTGGGTGAGGACGCTGAAGCGCTTCACGGCTCCACCTTCCTCGCGAGCGGCTCGAGCTCCTCCCGCACGCGTGCGCCCGCCGACTCGCTGCCGGACAGCCAGACGAACGTCTCGCGGTTTCCCTTCGGGCCCGGCAGGCCGGAGGAGTGATACGAGCGCACGGTGCAGCCGAGTGCCAGCGCCTCCGCCCCGGCCTCGATCAGCGCCTCGCGCCGGTCGCCGCTCGCGCGCACGACGCCGCCCTTGCCGACGCGCCCGCGCCCGAGCTCGAACTGGGGCTTGACGAGCGCGAGCACGTCGAAGGGGCGCTCGAGGCAGGCGAGCACCGCGCCGAGCACCTTCGCCAGCGAGATGAACGAGACGTCGACGACGGCCAGGTCCAGCGGCGGCGAGCCGGTCACGCGCGAGCGCGGGAGCATCGCGGGTGCGAGCGTGCGGGCATTGGTGCGCTCGAGCACCTGCACGCGGTCATCGCTGCGCAGGCGGTAGTCGAGCGTCCCGTAGCCGACGTCGACGGCGATGATCTCCACGGCGCCGTTCTGGAGCAGGCAGTCGGTGAAGCCGCCGGTCGAGGCACCGATGTCGAGCGCGCGGCGGCCCGCGACACGGAGGCCGGTCGATGCGAGCGCGTTGGCGAGCTTGATCCCGCCGCGCGAGACGAAGCGGGGGGCGCTCTCGAGCTCGATCAGCTCGTCCGGGTCGACCATCTCCCCCGCCTTCTGCGCCCGTCGGCCGTGCTCGCCGACCCGCACTTCACCGGCCATAACCGACGCTGCCGCGCGCGAGCGCGAGGGGAACAGGCCGCGCTCGGCGAGCAGGGTGTCAAGGCGCAGCTTGCCCATCAGGCCGGAAACCCTTGCACACGGCGATGCGGGGGCCGGGTGCGGCGTTGCGAGCGCCCACGGCCGGCGGCGACAGGCGGAATCGGCGGCGCGCCCACCCGGGGAGCGTACCTCGGCGACGCGCGCGGACCGGAGACCCAGGCGAACACACGTACGCGCGGTCTGATACGAACAAGTGTGCGCAACGTCACACAGAACGGGCCCGCGCACCTGCATCATGGATGTCGATTCGAGAGTTGCAGCTCTACCTCTCCTGAATCCCTCCTCCCCGAAACGGCCCGCTCTCCCCAGCGGGCCGTTTCTTTTCCTGAGGCCGGCACGGAGCGCCGGCCGACTCCTCATATTCAGGAGGGCAGCGCGCATGCGCGCTGCCCCGGTCCGCACATGTGCGGACCGCGGAGCCGCACATGTGCGGCTCCGATCACACTGAGGGCGGCAAGGAGCGCCGGCCGACCTCCTCGGACCCTTCGGCTCAGACGTCGATCGCTGCCGAGGCGCGATCCAGGATCGCGGCGGCGACGCGCTCGGCGATGCGCTCGCCGGTGAAGCCGACCTCCTCGTGCAGGAGCGCGGGCTTGCCGTGCGTCACGTAGCGGTCGGGCAGCCCCACGCGCATGATCCGCGCGGCCCCGGCGCCAGCGCCGGCCTCGTTCAGCGTCTCCCACACGGCGCTCCCGAAGCCGCCCGCGAGGACGCCCTCCTCGACGGTCACGAGCAGGTCGTGCTCGGCCGCGAGCTGCGCCATCAGCCCGGCGTCGATCGGCTTGGCGAAGCGCGCGTCGGCGACCGTGACGGGGATGTCGTGCCCGGCGAGCAGCTGTGCGGCCTCCTGCGCCTTGGTGACGCCGCTGCCGTAGCCGACCAGCGCCACGCGCCGGCCGTGCGGACCGGCGGGCGCCTCGTGGAGGATCTCGCCCGTCCCGATCTCGATCGCCCGCCCGCTGAGCGGCAGTTTGACGCCCGTCCCCTCGCCGCGGGGGTAGCGCATCGCGATCGGCCCGTCGTCGTAATCGATCGCCGTGCGCAGCATGTGCACGAGCATCGCCTCGTCCCGCGGCGCCATCAGCACGATGTTCGGCAGGCAGCGGAGATAGGCGATGTCGAATGCTCCGTGGTGGGTCGGGCCGTCGTCGCCGACCAGCCCGGCGCGGTCCATCGCGAAGACGACGTTCAGCCGCTGGAGGCAGACGTCGTGGACGATCTGGTCATACGCGCGCTGCAGGAAGGTCGAGTAGATCGCCGCGACCGGCTTCACGCCCTGGAGCGCGAGGCCGGCGGCGAACAGGATCGCCTGCTGCTCGGCGATCCCGACGTCGAAGTAGCGCTCGGGCATCGCCTTCTGCAGGATCGAGAGCCCGGTGCCCGAGTTCATCGCGGCGGTGATCCCGACCACGCGCTCGTCGCGCTCGCATTCGCGCACGAGGGCGTCGCCGAAGACCTTCGTGTATTGCGGCGGCGGGCTCGTCGCCGGCTTGGGCGAGGAGACCTTGGTCGCCGGCGAGCCGTTGACGATCGACTTCGGCTTGGCCGCGTGCCACTCCTCCATGCCCTCGAGCCCGCCGTCCTCGGCCGGGGCGAAGCCCTTGCCCTTGACGGTCGCGATGTGCACCACGACGGGCCGTTCGGCTGCCAGCGCCTCGCCGATCGCCGCGCGCAGGGCGCGCACGTCGTGGCCATCGATCACTCCGGTGTAGGCCCAGTCGAGCTCCTCCCACCACAGCCCGGGCGCCCAGAACGCCTTGATCGACTCCTTCAGGTGCGGGCCGAGGCGCTCGAAGGCGGACCCGATGCCACCGGGCAGGCGCGTGAGACCGGCCTCCGCGTGCGAGCGCGTGTGCCACAGCTTCGGGTTCAGGCGGACGCGGTTGAAGTAGCGCGAGAGGGCGCCGACGTTCGGGGCGATCGACATGCCGTTGTCGTTGAGCACCACGACGATCGGCGTCCCCAGCCCTCCTGCCTGGCTGATCGCCTCGAAGGCGACGCCGCCGGTCATCGCGCCGTCGCCGATCACGGCGACGACCTTGCCGGCGTGCTCGGCGCCCATGTGGCGCATCCCCTCCTTGATCCCGACGGCGTAGCCGACCGAGGTGGACGCGTGGCCCGCGCCGATGATGTCGTGCTCCGACTCGGCGATCGAGCAGAACGGCGCGAGGCCGCCGTACTGGCGGATCGTCGAGAGCCGGTCGCGCCTGCCGGTGAGGATCTTGTGCGGGTAGGCCTGGTGCCCGACGTCCCACAGGATCTTGTCGCGCGGCGAGTCGAGCAGCGAGTGCAGCGCCACGGCGAGCTCGCAGGTGCCGAGGTTTGCGCCGAAGTGGCCGCCGATCTCACCGACCGTGTCGATGATGTGCTCGCGGACCTCCTGGGCGAGCTGCTCCAGCTCCTGCTCGGAGAGCTTCCGCACGTCCTCGGGGCCTTCGATCTGGTCGAGCAGTGTCATGAGGTGCGTGTGTAGATGAAGTCCGCGATCCCGGCGAGCTCGGCGGTCGCCCCCTCGCCGGCGCCGTCCGGGCGCTGGGCGGCGACCTCGGCGAGCGCGGTGCGGACGGTGGCGTGCGACTCGGCGGCGAGCTCGCGCGCGCGGTCGATCCCGTACTCGCTCACGTACGTGCGCTTCCCGTGCCGCTCATCGCTGCCATGGGGCTTCCCCAACTCGGCGTCCGTGCCCGTCACATCGAGTATGTCGTCGATTATCTGGAACAGCACACCAAGCTCCGCGGCGAATCGCCTGAACGGACCCGCGCGAGGCCCCTCCGCGGCTTCGCCCGCATCCGACAACACTAGTACGCAGAGCACCGATGCTCCAATCAGACGGCCGGTCTTCAGCTCGTGCAGCCGGCGCAGCTCTGACCCGTGGAGCCCGTCCTCGGCGGTCACGTCGGCGTACTGCCCCCCCACCATGCCGGCCACGCCGGTCGCGGCGGCGAGCTCGGCGGCCGCCGCGAGCAGCCGCTCGGGCCGGGCCCGCTGCTGGGTGAGCAGGTGGTTGAAGGCCTCCGCGTAGAGGCCGTCGCCGGCGAGGATCGCGACGCCCTCCCCGTAGCGCACGTGGCAGGTCGGCTGCCCGCGCCGCAGGTCGTCGTCGTCCATTGCCGGCAGGTCGTCGTGGATCAGCGAGTAGGTGTGGATCAGCTCGATCGCCCCCGCGAGCGGCAGCACCTCGCGCGGCTCGATCCCGACCGCGCGCGCGGTCGCGAGCGCGAGCACCGGCCGAATGCGCTTGCCGCCGGCGAGCAGCGAGTAGCGCATCGCCTCGACGAGGCCGTCCGTGATCGGCTCGCGCGGGAAGGCCATCTCGCGCAGGTAGCGCTCGACCTCCTCGCGCAGATGTTCGGGATAGGTCCCGTCGTCCGCCATGCGCTCGCGCTAGCCGAACGGGCGCGCGGCGGCGCTCCGCCCCGCCGGCCGTCTCACCCGGTTCCGGCGCATCTAGAGCAACGAGTCCTGACCGGGCGGCGGCGGCGCCGCCTCGGCGCGCGTGAGCTGCTCGAGCTCGCCCGCCGCCTGCGTGGCGAGCGCCGCGCAGTCCTCGACGAGCGTCGCCGCGGCGTCGGCCGAGAGCTCGCCGGAGCGCAGCTGCTCGGCGGCGCGCTCGAGGCGGCCGATCAGATCCTCAAGGTTCTCCACACTGCTCATCGCGTGCCGGCATTCTCGCGCACCGCGCGGAGCGCTGCTGCGAGCACGCCGTTGACGAACGCCGGCGCGTCCGCGCCGCAGAACGTCTTCGCGGTCTCGACGGCCTCCTCGATCGCCCCCTCGGCCGGGATCGGCTCGTCGGAGGGCACGGCCTCAGGATGGAGGATCTCGACCAGCGCGACGCGCATGATGCTGCGCTCGAGCGGCGCGATGCGCTGCACCGACCAGCCGTGCGCGTGGCGGTCGATCACCTCGTCGAGCTCCTCCGCGCGCTCCGCGGCCGTGCGCGCGAGCGCGCGTACGAATAAAGAGTCGCTCCCTTCGAGCAGCTCCTCGACGGGACGTTTGTTCAGGTCGTGCTGGTAGACGGCCACGACCGCCCTGCGCCGCTGCTCGGAGCGGCGCACTTCAGGCGCGCGCTACGTAATCGCCGCTGCGCGTGTCCACGCGCACGCGCTCGCCCTGTTCGACGAACAGGGGGACCTGCAGGACCGCGCCCGTCTCGAGCGTCGCGGGCTTGGTCTTGCCCCCCGAGGCCGAGTCCCCGCGCACGCCCGGCTCGGTCGCGGTGATCTCGAGGTCGACGGCGGTCGGGAGCTGAATGTCCCCGGGCGCCCCGTCGATGAACAGCACGTCGACCTCGCTGCTCGGCGTGATCCAGCGCAGCGCGTCGGCGACCGCCGTCTCCGGCACCGCGATCTGCTCGAAGGTCTCGGTGTCCATCAGGTGCGCATCGGTCCCGTCGGCGTAGAGGAACTGCATCTTGCGCGCCTCTGTGTGCACGGGCCGGAACTTCTCACCGGCGCGGAACGTGCGGTCGATCACGTTCCCGTCGCTCGCGCGGCGGAGTTTCGTGCGCACGAACGCCCCGCCCTTGCCGGGCTTGACGTGCTGGAACTCGAGGATCTTGAAGACGGTCCCCTCGACCTCGATGTGGTTGCCGTTCTTGAACTGGTTGGTGCTTATAGCCACATTGATACCTTTGCCGCAGGAGGGTTAGCAGCATGCCAAACGTTAGGAGCATGCCAAACGCCCAGCAGCCGAGCCGCATGGATGGCTATGTCCGCGTCAGCAGGGTAGACGGTCGGGAAGGCGACTCGTTCATCAGCCCGGACCCGATTCGGGTAGCCGGTCGGTCGCGCTCGGGCCTTGCGAAGATCGAGCGCGGCCGACGCACGTGGCCTGAGACGGCGCGCCGCCTCAGCAAGGCGCTCGGCATCCCCTCTGGCGACCTGCGTCGCTAGGGGCGGCCCACGCACTCCCGAGGGCGCCGAGGCAGCCAGACGCCGCCAATAGGGCTCCCGGTTTTCAACATAAGCCGACTTGTTTAGCACCGTATTCGGCTTGCGCCTGGGTGAATTTACTTCCGGCTTCCGAAGAGAGTTGTTCGATCAGACCCTGGCATGAAAAACTTGACGAGCTGAGGTAGTTCCTGGCCTCCTTCACTGCCTGTTCATTCCAGTCAACATGTAGATGTTCCACGGCCCAGACAGCGTCTGCGTGCGGAAATTTGCTCCCGGCTTCCGAAGAGAGCTGTTCGATCAACCCCGCTTCTGAGAACGCAGATGAGTTGAGGTAGCTTTCTGCCTCTTTCAGCGCGTTCTGCTGAGACACGCTGGCATTTTCGACTTCCTTTTCTTCTCGTTCTTTTTGTTCTTCTCGTTCCTTCTTTGCTCGTTCCCGCGCTTCCCTTTCTCGTCTCGCCTGAGCTATTGCTTCTAATTCAGGCTGAGTGTGATGCCGTGTGATCGTGATCGTTTCTTCCGCGTCACGATGCCCTGCGAGCGTCGCCTTTGCTTCGATGGAGTTGCCACCGATATTCAAGTGCACAGTGCGGGACCAACGAGAGCCGCGAACGTGCGCAGGTGAGCCGTCCACTTCGACTTCTGCACCACGTGTGACGCGACCCGCGACCACCGCAGTCTGGTTGGTGGTCGAATAGTCGCCCGTGTTGAGGTGGAGGGCCACCGGCGGTTCTTCCGGGGCTGCCGTGGACGTCGAGGACCCCCCGCCCGTGCCTGCCTGCGTGGCCGTACCGGTCCCGCCGCATCCTGAAGATCCCGCGACCAAAATCCCCACGGCCGTGATCGCCGCGGCAACTCGTAGCCCCATCATGATCGTCAGTACGCCCCCTCCCGGGCTGGACAGCATGGACACCGTAATTGGCCCGGCACGGAACGTCAATGGCAGGCTCACCATAGGCCGCCTAAACGCTTCGCTGACGGGGTACCTGGTCCCCGTGATCCTCCTCGCTCTTGCCTTTCGGGAACACGGGCACAGATCGTTGTTCGCGTGGATCGCAACGGCCGTGGTCGTGCTCATCGTCCTGGGGATTCGCTTCTACCGCCTGCGGTCTCGCAGATAGTCGTGTGAGCCGTGAGACACGCGGAACGCACCGTTGCCGCCTTCGGGGTCGTCTGCCTGATCTCGGGCCTCGCTGGCCTCACCGCAGGCAAAAGCGCGGAATGGGTACGACTCGCGTTCATCGCAGGCGCGGCCGTGATCGTGTTCAGCGTGTGAGCTGCACTACGCCGCGGGTGACGGAAACCGCCTAGAGCGGCCCTACCCCCATCGACAACAGGGCGATCCACAGCAGCGCAGGTAGGACGAGGTAGAAGCCCCAGCCAACACCGAGCGCGACCACCAGCATCCCGACGACGAGCACCAACACGCCTGCCAGCGTTTGCGTTATGAAGCGCCGTACCACACCGATGCTTTACCCGCTGGCGAGGGCGCTAGCGACACGCGAAAGGTCGACAGGCCGCCTAGCGCGCTGCTGGCGGGCAATCGGCGGGCCGTTCTTAGCCGCCTAGCTCGGCAGCCCCGCAACTGCCTCCCCCGCAGCCGAGGATGCCGCTGATGACACCGCAAATGCCTACAGCGAGGAAGAACGCAGCGCCGACGTAGTACACATAATGCATGATGACGGCGAATGCATCGCCAGCGCGCTCGCCAAAGTAAAGCTGCGAGATTCGTTTGATCACTCGCCGCGACGCGTCTGTGCGGTTCCAGGCGAGAACGCCCAGTCCCATCACGATGATCACGCCGCCCGTGAGCGCGCGGCCTTCAGGACTTTGTGTAGCAACGATCCAGGCCGGCAACATCCAGGTTAGTGGTACCCGCGATGAGCGTGCCTCAGGCGTTCCGCTCGGCTTTGCCTGCGTACGCACACCGTCGGCTGGGGCGACATCGACCGGTTCGAGCGCGCCAACGACTTCCTGCCCGGCGGCGGCGTCGCTGTTTTGAAGACCGGTCAGCGGATACCGATGACCGCGGCGCAGCAGGGATCTGTCAACCGCTTCGCCGAGGAAACCGTCGCGGCACTCAACGCGCGTCTAGCGAGTCGCACTCGCTGATGTGGTTTCGCGCACCTTCCTGAACTGGTTGGTGCTTATTGCCACTAAGTCTTCGCTCTCGTGAGAGTCACAGCCTGGACGCACCGCGGTAGCAAGCGGCGGCTAGGCTCGCACCGAACATGCGCCGGATTCGATGGCTCACCGAGCGCCTGAGTTACGCCAACGTCGTGGCGACGCTGGCGCTCTTCGTTGCTCTCGGCGGCGCCTCCTACGCGGCGGTCGAGCTACCGCCCGGGAGCGTTGGAGCCCGGCAGTTACGGACCGCAGCGGTGAGTCCGGCTGCGCTGGGGTTTCCGCTGGGGCTCGCGACGCTCGCGGGAGCGAAGCCCGACCGCCTGGGAAAAGGCCGGTGCGACGGCGAACCGCCGGGCCCGGAAGAACGACCGATTCCCTGTCCGGTGGCGGGTTCCTCGGCAGCCCCGCCATCCCCCACTTTCGCCCTTCGGTTTCATCTGCGCGCGCAGAGCCGCGTGCTGCTGACAGGGGTGCTGCGGTTGGAAGACACGCAGACACCCGGGGCCGGCAGCGCAGCGATCGGGGCGGACGTCCTCGATATCGACTCGACCAGGGAGGGTCCGGCACGTCACTCCACGGCCCATTTCGTTCTCTACAAACAACTCACAGTTGCCGACGGACAGACGCTCGAATCACCGCTCGAGGCTGTTCTGGATCTGCAGGCCGGCTCACACGAACTCGGCCTGATCAATCTGGTCCCAACCTACTCGTCCAGGTCTCCTGGAGAAGTGATCGTGGTCCCCGACTCCCTGGTGGCCATCACCATGCCGGCGCTCGCGGAAAGATGAACGCTGCTCGGCATCAACGTGAGCCGCCTCAGATCAAGCAGGCGCGCCGGAAGGCGACGTGCAGCACGAGCGGCTGCTCGGCATCAACGTGAGCCCCCTCAGATCCAGTCGGCGCGCCGGAAGGCGACGTACAGTGCGAGCGACAACCCGACGATCAGCCCGCTCGAGACCCAGAAGCCCCAGTGGGTCGAGAAGCCGGGATAGGGAACGTTCTGCCCGTAGAAGCCCGTTATCGCCGTGGGGACGGCGATGATCGCCGCCCAGCTCGTGACCTTCTTCATCACGAGATTCATGCGGTTGCCCTGGATCGTCAGGTTGGTCTCGAGGATCGTGCTCACGAGGTCGCGCAGCGAGTCCGTCCATTCGGTCGCGCGCAGCACGTGGTCGTACACGTCCTGGTAGTAGGGCGTCATCCGCTCTCCGAGCACGTGCAGGTCGCGTCGCATCAGCGAGTTGACGACCTCGCGCATCGGCAGCACCAGGCGGCGCATCATCACGAGGCTCTTGCGCAGCTCGAACGAACGTCGCTGCACCTCCCGTTCGCGCGGACGGTCGTCGAACAGGACGTCCTCGAGGCTCTCGATCTCCGTGTCGAGTGACTGGACGGCCTCGAAGTGCCCGTCGACGAGCACGTCGAGCAGCCCCCACAGCAGGAACGAGACGCCGTTGCCGGCGAGGTCCTTCGATTCGTCCCAGCGAGCCTTCACCTGGTCGACGTCGACGTGCTCGTCCTCGCGCACGGTGACCAGCGCGCGCGGGGTGATGAACACGTCCACTTCGCTCGTCCGCAGCTCGCCGCTGCCCTCCTCGAGGCGCACCGCCGAGGCGCTCATGAACATGTGCGACTCGTAGCGATCGAGCTTCGGGCGCTGGTGCTCGTGGACGGCGTCCTCGACGGCGAGCGGGTGCAGTTCGAGCTCCTCGGCGATGCTCGCGAGGTCCCCCGCGCTCGGCCTGCAGAAATCCAGCCAGATCACGCAGTGCTCGTGGGCGAGATGGTCGGAGATCTCCGCGACCGGGAAGTCCTCCGAGACGAGCTCACCGTCGCGGTAGAGCCTGGTGTGGTGCATCGCCCGCACCATACGAGCAGCGCCGGATCGCGCCGGTGCGTCGCACGCCCGCCGGCGCGAGGCCCACGGGTGGCCTCGCGCCGGCGATCGGCGCGCGCTAGGGGTGAGCCTTGTCTACGACGGCCCCGGCGAGCGCCTCACGGTGCGTTCCGCGGCGCGATCGCTCGCGGCACCGGTCGAGCGGTCCGGTCGGCGGCGAGCGCCGCCGCGCCCGCGCCGAGCATCGCGCCGATGGCGGTCGCGATCAGGTATCGCCTCGCTTGCAATCTCGCTCCTGTCGATCCGACCGGCGCCTCGTCGCTCTCGGGGACGGACCTATTGTTATGAGATGTAGACGAGTGTCAGCAACGCGGGTGTCGGATCACCCGGTTTCTCGGGGGTTATGGGTGCAGGGCGTGTCTCTGACTCGACGCGGCGCCGGGGCGGGCAGCGCCGTCCGGCCGGCCGCGCCCGCGGGCGCGGAGACGCCTCTCCAACGGCCTCTACGCTGGTGGGAGCCCTGGCGATCCCGGCCCACGCCGGCCGCGACGCGTCACGACGGCCGAACGCAGCTACGCCGCGGCGCTCACGCCGCCGAGATCGACGCCGATCACCTTCAGGCGGCGATTGAGGGCGTTGAACGCGAACTCGTTCGTTTCGTCCATCGTGTAGTCGAGCATGCGGTAGCGCTCGGGATCGGCGCCGACCGGAACGAGCACGGCGGCCGCGAGCGGGATCAGCTCCAGGAGGCGCTCGCCGATGCGCGCGCGCAGCGCCGGATCGGCCGCCTTCTCGCGCAGGAACCAGGTGCCGTAGGCGACGTGCCGGTGCTCGTCCTGCGAGATCAGCTTGAACCCCTCGACCCAGCCGGGGAGGATGCCGCGGCGTTCCATGAAGTCGGTCAGGAACCACT
The DNA here is from genome assembly GCA_036264095.1 of Solirubrobacteraceae bacterium. Taxonomy (GTDB): domain Bacteria; phylum Actinomycetota; class Thermoleophilia; order Solirubrobacterales; family Solirubrobacteraceae; genus Palsa-744. Next base: position 17,867 of record DATARO010000047.1, read on the forward strand.
GGCCCGTGAGCGCGAGCGTGCCCTCGATGATCATGTGGTAGAGCGTCACGAAGTCGACCTTCGCCTCGATGTCGCGCGGGTTCTCGACGAGCCGCCGGCCCCACTCGACGAGCACCTCGTCGAACATCTCGATGAAGGCCGGGCTGAGGTCGCCGCGCGCCCGCTCCAGGCGGTCCTCGAACGTCCCGTCGATGCCGAGCACCTGCTCGTAGAAGCGGTTGAAGTGCTGCGCGTGGCGCGCCTCGTCGACCTGCTGCGTCGCGAGGAACGCCGCCTCGCTCTGGCTCTCGTAGGCCATCACCAGACCCGAGAACTGGGTCGTGACGCGCTCCTCGCCGATGAAGAACGAAGACAGGTTCCACGAGAGCTGGTGGCGGAGGTCGTCCCCGATCGCCGCCCAGTCGCACGCGTCCTGCTCGAAGTCGATCGCCTGCGACTGCCAGCTCTGCCGCTCCCACAGCTCATACAGCTGCTGGGGCGTCATCAGCGTCAGCGACGAGAGCTTCGACTCGTCGGTGACGGTGCCGACGTCGCCCTGGGTGGCGAGCTCTAGCAGCGTGGGCATCTGCGGTGGACCTCCTCGGGGTCGCCCGGCACAGCGGCCCGCTGTGCACCGGTGCCCCGACGATACAGCCTCATGCCACCACGGTCAGCTCGCGTGGAAGGCCCGTGAGCTCCTCGGCGCCCTCGTCGGTCACGGCGAGCAGATCCTCGATCCGCACCCCGAGCTCACCCGGGATGTAGACGCCCGGCTCGACGGTCACGACGTTGCCCGCGACCAGCGGCTCCTCGCCGGCCGTGCGCGAGAGGCGCGGGCCCTCGTGGATCTCGAGGCCGACGCCGTGCCCGAGCCCGTGTCCGAAGCGCTCGCCCTCGCCGGCCCTGTCGATGATCGCGCGCGCGACGGCATCGACCTCGCGGCCGTTCGGGCCGGGTCGCACCGCGGCCACCCCCGCGCGCTGGGCGTCGAGCACGAGCCCGTAGACCTCCCGCGCCCGCGCGGAGATCCCCTCGCCCGTGGCGTACGTGCGCGTGCAGTCCGAGCAGTATCCGTCGAGCACCGCGCCCCAGTCGATCGTCACGAGCACATCGCGCGGGATCTCAACGTCGCGCGGCTCGGCGTGCGGGAGCGCGCCGTGCTCGCCGCAGGCAACGATCGAGGGGAAGCTCGGCGCCTCGGCCCCGAGGCGCCGCATGCGGAGCTCGAGGTCGATCGCGACATCGCGCTCGGCGCGCCCGGCCAGACCGTCTTCGAGGATCTCGCGCAGAGCCTCGTCGGCGACCTGCGCAGCCGCGCGGATGCGGCCGACCTCTCTCGCATCCTTGACCTTCCGCAGCCCCGCGACCAGGCCCGCGCACGGCACGAGCTCCCAGCCCTCGGGCAGGCGCTCGCCCAGCCGGCGCGCCGCCGCGACCGTCGTGCTCGCGTCGTCGAACCCGAGGCGCCCGCTGCTCTGCGCGAGCGCCTCGGCGATCGCGTCGACGAGCTCGCCGGCGACGATCTCGCGCGCGAAGGCGCCGGGAACCTGCTCCGCCGCCTGGGACTGGTAGCGAAAGTCGGTCAGGAAGAGGTGGCGCGGACCGTCGCCCTCCCCCGCCCGCACCAGCGCCGCTCCGCTGCTGCCGGTGAAAAGCGTCACGTAGCGCAGGTCGGCGCCCGCCTGCACGAGCAGCATGTCGATTTCGCGCGCGAGCAGCTCCTCGCCCAGCAGCTGGAGCCGTGTCGATGTCGCCTCTGCCGTGCTCGTCATCCGCCGCTCCCTTCGAGCCTCGCGCCCATCAGCTCGAGCGCGTCGTCGTAGCCGCCTGGTCCGCGTCCGCTGACCGTAGCGAAGCAGAGCTCGCGGATCACCGATACCCGCCGCCACTCCTCGCGCTGCTCGACGTCTGACAGGTGCACCTCGACCGCCGGCAGCGCCGCGACCTCGAGCGCGTCGCGGATCGACCACGCGTAGTGCGTCCACGCGCCCGGGTTCAGCAGCACCCCGTCCGCCTCGCCGCGCAGGGCGTGCAGGCGCTCGACGAACTCGCCCTCGTGGTTGGTCTGGAAGCAGGTCGCCTGCATCCCGAGCTCCTCGGCGCGCTCGCGCACGCGCGCCTCCAGCTCCGGGAGCGTGAGCGAGCCGTACTGCGCCGGATCGCGGCGACCGAGCTGATCGAGGTTGACGCCGTGCAGCACCGCGATCTGGATCGCCCGCGCGCTCACGCCGCGATCTCCTCGATCGCGGCGAGCACCTCGCCCGGATCGACCTCGCAGCCGACGAGCGGCTCGCCCGGCGCCTTCAGCAGCACGAACGGCACCCTAGCCCCGATCCGCTTCTTGTCGCGCGCGGTCGCCGCCTGGACCTCCTCGGCGCTCGCGCCCTCCAGCCTCACCGGCAGGCCGTGGGCAGCGAGCTGCGCCAGCGTCTGCTCGCGCAGCTCGCCGAGGCCGGAGAGGCGCAGCGCCACGAGCAGGCCGAGCCCGACCGCCTCGCCGTGGCGGTAGCGCGCGTAACCGGTGGCGGTCTCGATCGCGTGCCCCACGGTGTGGCCGAGGTTCAGCATCTGGCGCGCGCCGGCGTCTCGCTCGTCCGCGGCGACGACTGCGAGCTTCATCCGCACGCAGCGCTCGATCGCGAGGCCGTCGACCGGCTGATCGCGCGAGAGCGACTCCCACAGCGGCCCGCCCGCGAGCAGCGCCGTCTTGTAGACCTCGACCCAGCCGGCGGCGAGCTCCGCCGGCGGCAGCGTCGCGAGCGTGCCGGGGTCGACGATCACCCCAGCGGGCTGGTGGTAGGCGCCGATGTAGTTCTTGGCCGCGGGGAGGTCGACCCCGGTCTTGCCGCCGTAGGCGGAGTCGACCTGCGCGACGAGCGTCGTCGGCACCTGCACGACCGGCACACCGCGCTGGTAGGTCGCGGCGCAGAAGCCGGCGAGATCGCCGACGACGCCGCCCCCGAGCGCGACCAGATGGTCCGCGCGCGTGACCCCTTGCTCGATCAGCTCGCTCCACACGCGCTCGGCGGTTGCAAGCGTCTTGTGCTGCTCGCCCGGGGGTATCACGGTCGTGCCCGCCAGCTCTCCGAGGCGATCGCCATAGAGCGGCGCCACGGTCTCGTCGGTCACGCAGAACGCGCGCGAGTGCCCGCGGTCGGTCGGCCACAGGACCTGGGCGCCATCGCCGCCCGCGAGCAGTCCCTCGCGTATGTAGACCGGGTACTCGCCGCTCGCCGCGCTCGCCCACAGCATCCGTGTGCCGGGCTCGGCGCGCGCCAGCGCCCCCAGCGCGCCGAGCGCCCGACGGGCGCCCCCGCGCGGCAGCTCCGGGAGGATCGCGTCGGCGACCGCCTCGTAGGTGCCGGCACGCGCCGCATGGAGCGCCGCGAACCGCCCCGGGTCGCGCGCGAGCGGGCGATCCGCGCCGCCGTGCGACTGCACCCGCTCCCATGCCGTCTCGGGCAGCACGTCCAGCAGCACGGTCACGTGTCCTCTGAGCAGTTCCCGCACGCGCGCCGACCCGGCGCTGCCGCCGCCGAGCGCGACCACGTCGTGCTCGCCCGCGTTCGAGAGCAGCTCGACGACGGCCTCGTCCTCGCGCGCCCGGAACGTCGCCTCCCCCTCGGCGGCGAACATCTCCGCGGGCGAGCGTCCGAAGCGCTCGGCCAGCAGCGCGTCGCTGTCCTGGGGCTCCACCCCCAGGGCGTCGGCGAGCTCGCGGGCGGCGGTCGTCTTGCCCGCGCCCATGAACCCGATCAGGACGAGCGCCATCCGATCCGTTGCTCGTAGGCGTCGCGCGCGGCGAGGAGGTCGTCGACATGGTCGCCGCCGAACTTGCGCAGGTATGCCTCGGCGAGCACGAACGCGACCATCGCCTCCCCCACGACGGCCGCGGCGGGCACCGTGCAGGAGTCGGTGCGCTCCCGCAGCGCCTGCGCGGGCGCGTGGGTCTCGGTGTCGACCGAGCGCAGGGGCTTCGTGAGCGTGGGCAGCGGCTTCATCGCGCCGCGTACGACCAGCGGAGCGCCCGTCGTCATGCCGCCCTCGAGGCCGCCGGCGTGGTTGGTTTCGCGGAAGTAGCCCCGCACCTCCGACCAGAAGATCTCGTCGTGCGCCTCGGACCCGGGCACGCCGGCGACGCCGAACGCGTCCCCGATCGCGGCGCCCTTGACCGCCTGGATCGAGCAGATCGCCATCGCCAGGCGCCCGTCGAGCCGCTCCTCCCAGGAGATGTGCGACCCGAGCCCCGGCGTCAGGCCGAACGCCTGCACCTCGAACACACCGCCGAGCGACTCGTTCGCCTTGCGCATGCGGTCGATCTCGCGCACCATCTCGCGCCCCGCCTCCTCGTCGAGGCATCGGACGGGCGACTCGTCGACGGCGCCGAAGTCCTCCGCCGTGAGAGCGCGCTCCGGCACCGGTGCGCGGACCGAGGTGATCTGCAGGACGTGCGAGTGCACCGAGACGCCGAGCGCGCCGAGCAGCGCCTTCAGCAGCGCTCCGCCGGCGACCCGCGCCGCGGTCTCGCGCGCCGACGCGCGCTCGAGGATGTTGCGGACATCGGACTGCTTGTACTTCCACGTGCCGACGAGGTCGGCGTGGCCGGGTCGCGGGAGGTGCACCTCCGGAACCGGCTCCTGCACCGGCCACGGGTTCATGCGCTCCTCCCAGTTGGCGTAGTCGCGGTTTGCGACCTGCAGCGCCACCGGACCGCCGAGCGTCACGCCGTGCCGGACTCCGCCGGTGATCTCGGCGCTGTCGCGCTCGATCTTCATGCGCCCGCCGCGGCCGTGGCCGAGCTGGCGGCGCGACATCTCGCGGCCGATCGCGTCTGGATCGAGGCGCAGGCCGGCGGGCAGGCCCTCGACGATGCACGTCAGCCCGGGACCGTGGGACTCGCCGGCGGTTGTGAGGCGGAGCGGCACGGCAGCAAGCTTATTTGCTGGCCCACTGGCCACTGCGCCGGCGCGCGGACGCCGGCCGATTCGTCAGGAGCGGTTCAGCGGTGCTCGAGGGCGGCGTGCGCGCGGGCGGCCTTCGCCGGATGCGGCGCGAACACGATCACTCCCGCGAGCGAGGAGAAGCGCAGCCCCGCCGCGCGCAGGGCGCCGCCGCCGGCCATCAGGCCGGAGGAGATCTTCTTCTGCGCGCGCAGGACGCTGCTCACGGTGGCGGCGCTCGCCTTGTGCGAGGCGATGCTCAGGAGCCGGAGTTCGTACGTGGTGATGGCGCCGTCGGGGGCGAGGTATTCGAGTTCCTCGCTCCTGCCTTCCTTGAGGTCGAGCACCTGGCATTGGCTGGCGCTCGGCAGGCAGTTGGCGGCGCCACGCAGGATCACTTCGGCGTCCACCGCGAACGACGCGCTCACACCGGTGTGGGTCACAGTCACGCCGACGAATTCGATCAGCCGTTCTCTGGACGACGGCAGCGGGGTCGCACGCGTTACCGCGGCGTACGGCGTCAGCTGGGCCGTGCCGGGCGCGGTGCCGGGGGGAACCGAGCCGAACTGGAGAGCCGCGTCATAGACGGTCTTGGGCTTCGGGGACGGTTTCGTGGACCCGCCCGTCGAGGTGCCGCTCGATTTCGTTTCGGTCGTGGCGGCGCTTTCGGTTTTGGAGCCGGACGAGGACGGGGAAGAAGAAGTGGTCGACGACGTGTTCGACGACGTGGACGTGGCAGAGGCCGTCTTCGAGGTACTGCTCGTCGCGGCCGCGGGCTTGACGCCGGTGACCGAGGAGGGGAGTTCGGCGAACGGGTTGCGGGCGGTGCCCTGGCGCTGCTTTTTCGTCCCGTCCGTCGTCTCGGCGACGGCTTCGCTCCCACTCGTCTGGGCTTCGCTGACGGCGATCCCGTGCGGGACGGTCACAGCCGTGTTGCCGGCCGGCGTCGACGGCGAGGAGCCGCCCGAGCCGGCGAACAGCGCGTAGCCGATCGCAGCGACCAGCGCGACGAGGACCAGCCCCACGAGCGGCAGCATGCGCCGGTCGAGCAGGTCTCCCTTGATGGACTCGAGCAACTCGCTCATGGCGTTGCCTCCACTACGGCGGGGGTCGCGGGCGTGCTCGAGCCGCTGCCGCTGACGGTCGCGCTCGTGCCGGATGGCGACAACGGGGTCGCGCCGGCGGTCAGGCCCTGGGTTCCGGGAAGCACGTAGGCGACGGCCGAGATCGTGCCGCTCAGCTGGTTCGAGGATGCGACGCCGCCGGCCGCGGCCGGGGCGAGCTTCACTTCCTGGATCGTCAGGAGGCGGCCGCTCACCTGCAGCGTGCCGGTCGGTGTGCGCAGCGTGAAGCGGTCGAGCTGCGCGAAGAGGTGTTCGAGGTCGAAGAACGACCCGCTGAAGACGAACGTGAACGGCATCTGGCTGAAGCCGGCGGCGCTCGCCGCGGCGGCGGTCGTGGCGCTGCTCGAACTGCTCGAGCTGCTGAGCGTGGAGGTGATCGAGGAGAAGTCGACGTTCTTGCTGCTCGAGGCGCGTTCGAGCTGGTAGATGAGCGAGGGAACCTCATCGCTCGCCGGCACGGCTTTCCCGAGCCCGACCACGGCCGCGTACGCGGTCGCGTACTGGGCCTGCGCGTTGTGCGCTTCGCTGAGCTTGCCTTCGGCGGCGCTGAGCGTCGCCTGCGCGGTCGAGATCTGGGTCGCCAGCTTGCTCGCCTTGCCGCGCTCCGGCGAGACGACGAGCATCCAGCCGGCCCCCAGGATCGCGAGCAGGACGACGACGATCAGGACGTTGCGGTCGCGGGCGGTCACTTGCTGCCTCCGGTCGTGGTCTCAGAGACGGTGCGCGTGGTCGCCGCGGCGGCCGCGGCGGTGGTCGTCGGGAGCGGCTGGAAGGCGACCTGAAGGTTGTACGTGACGGCCCTGCCGCAGCCGCCTGAACCGCCACCGGAGGATGCGGCGCCGCTGCCGCTCGGGCCGGGCTTCGTCGCGCTCGACAGTGTGACCGTGGAGACGCCGTTGATCAGGCGAAGCCGGTCGATCGTTTCGGCGACCGTGTCCTGGGACGCGGCGCACCCGGTGAGCGTGAAGGTCGGGATGCTGCCGGGGGGCGTGACGGAGGACACCGCCCCGACGGACGCAGCGGGGCTACTCGAGGAAGAGCTTTTGCTGCCGCCGCTCGTGGTCGCGAGCTTGCCGATGGTGCCCGTCAGCGATGCCAGCGAGGCGCCGAACGGAAGCACGCGGCCGAACTCGTGGAAGGCGTGCGCCCAGTCGAAGCGCGAGTCGACGAGCGATTCGACCGCCTGCGTGCGCGCCTGGCGCAGCGCGGCGAAGGCGGTGTAGGGAGCGAGCTGCTGGGCGGCGCTTTCGGCCTGCGCGGCGCGGGCTTCCAGCGAAGCGGCCTGCCCCTTGCGGGTAGAGACCTGGTGGCTGGCGATGCCGTAGAGGATCGCGAGCACGGCGATGCCGGCGAACAGGGCGAGCACGGCGTAGGCGACGCCGCCGGAGCGCCCGGCGCCGACGCTGCTGCCACCGCGCTGCTCGGCGGGGATCAGGTTGACGGCTCTCATTGCGGCGCCTCCGCTGCGGCCAGGCCGGCCGCGATCGCGAGACGGTGCTCCGAGCCCGGCGCGAGGTCGCCGTCGGCGACGCCGACGGCGCGCGGACGCACCTCGACACCGAGGGCGAGCTGCAGGCTCTCGGCAAAGCCGGGGATGGCCTCGGCAGCGCCGCTCAGCACGACGTGGGAGACCTCTCCCCCTTCGTCCTGGGAGCGGTGGAAGTCGAGTGAGTTGCGCACCTCGCCGGCGATGTCCCGCACGCCGTTCTCGAGCACGCTCCAGACGTCCGCGTCGGCGCCGCCTACGAGGGCCGGGGCCTGAACGGGGACCGGATCCTCGTGGGCGTCGGGGCCGGCGGGCTCCACGGCGGCCGCCTCGGGCCCCTCGGCCGGCGCTTCGCCGCCCTCGGGGTCATCGGAGTCGGCGCCGTCCTGCGGCGCGGTGACCGGCTGGGTGGCTGTCTCGGCAGCGCTCGGCGGGACGGTCAGGTCAATCGCCGCGAGCAGGTCGCGCGCCTCGGCGAGCGCGATCCCGCGGCGCTCGGCGAGCTCAATCGCCATCCCCTCGAGGCCGCTGCCGACGACGCGCGTGAAGCGGCAGACCGGTCCGTCGGCGATCGCGAGGTTCGTGAGACCGTCGACGTTCAGGTAGAGGACGCGGCCCGTCTCCTCGGGGTCGCGGCGGTAGAGCGAGCGGATCAGCGCGAAGGCGGAGAGGTCGACGCCGGCGGGCGTCAGCCCTGCCGCGCGCACGCCCGCCAGAAGTCGTTCGATCATGTCGCGCTGGGCGGCAACGAGGACGACGCGCTGGCGCGGGCCCGCGGGTGTGTCGACGACGCCGAGCGCGTGGAAGTCGAGGACCGCGTTGTTGAGCGGCATCGGCACGTGGTCCTGCGCCTGGAAGGTGATCGCGGCGGCGAGTTCCTTCTCGTCCGAGACGGGCGGGAGCTCGAGCGTGCGCAACACGGTGCGCTGATTGGCGACGCCGACGCGGACCCGTTTGCCGAGCCCGCTGTCGCGGAACATGTCGCGCAGCACCTCGGCGAGCGCGAGGTCATCGAGCACTTCGCCGTCGCGCATCGTGTCGGCCGCGAGCGGGGACGAGGCTGCGCGCTGGGCGACAATCGAGCCGTTCACACGCGCCTCCACCGCGGCGACGAAGCCGGGCTGGATGTCGAGGCCGACGACGTCGGCGCCCGAGGAGCTGCGGGCGCCGAGGCGGGGCAGCTTGACGTTGGGGATACCGGTGGGGAGTCTCATCGGGATGCGCACTTCAGGGAGTGGGCCTCAGCGGCCGCACGGGGGGTATCGGCTGCAGGTGCCACTCGCTTTAGTGCAGGAAGTGATTGATGTAGAGATCGACCAACTGGTCGCCTGCAAAGACGGCGACGAGCGCGCCGAGGGCGAGAAACGGACCGAAGGGCACCGCCGTCTTGCGCCCCTCGCGCGCACCCTTGCGCGCGATCACCGCGACGCCGAGCAGCGTGCCCGCCAGCAGCGCCACGAGCAGCGCGGGGGCGACCGCCCTGCCCAGGCAGAGGCCGAGCACGCCGGCGAGCTTGACGTCGCCCATCCCCATCCCGCCGGGATAGGCGAGCGCGGCGAGCAGCAGGAACCCGCCCGCGGCCGCGCCGGCGATCACGCGCGCCGGCTCTCCCGAGGGATCCAGCGCGAGACCGAGGCCGATCGCGAGCAACGCCGCCGGGCCAGTGATGCGGTTGGGGATGATGCGGTGCTCGAGGTCGATCAGCGCGACCGGCACGACGACGAGGATCGTCAGCAGCGAGAGGGCGATGCCGGCCGCCGACCCGTGCGCGATGACGGCGCCCACGCAGAGCGCGGCGGTCAGGGCCTCGACGAGCGGGTAGCGGGGCGATATCGGGCCGCCGCAGCTGCGGCAGTGCCCGCGCAGCAGCAGCCACGAGACGATCGGGATGTTGTCGTAGGGCCGCACCGGCACGCCGCAGGAGGGACAGTGCGACGCCGGCTTGACGAGCGACTCGCGGCGCGGCAGTCGGTAGATCACGACGTTCAGGAACGAGCCGAACAGGGCGCCGAACAGCCCGGCGAAGGTTGCGGTCATGTGCAGGTGATCGGCCGGGCGCGCCCGCGACTTGAGGCGTGCGCGGCTACCAGGTCCCGGCCGGACAGCCGCCCTTGTTGGCTTCGCTGGCGGCTTTGCACGAGCGTTCGGCGATGCCGGCGCTCGTCCGCTTGATGCTGAACGTGTCCCCCGTGGACACCGCTTCGGAGGTCACTTCATAGGACGTCTTCGTGACTTCGCCCACTTTCAGCTTGGCGGTGCCCGTGTCGTTCAACGCGGGCTCGATCTGCTTGAGCGCTTCGAGCGTCATTTCTTCGCCATATTCGCCGTCGTGATCGGTGGCGTAGGTCTCGGCCGCGGTCTCGGCGGTGCGAGCCTGCGCCTTGGCCGCCGCGTCGCTGGCCTTCGTCTTCTGCCCGAGGAACGTGGGAAGGGCGATCGCCGCGAGGATCCCGATGATCAGGACCACGACGAGAAGCTCGATCAGCGTGAACCCGGGCTCGTGGCGGGCACGAGAAAGTATCGCTCGTCTCATCTCTCACTCATCGGCTCGGAGCGCCCGCACTTGAGACCTCTCTGCCTGTTAAACGAGGGGAGGCGGCCCGTGGGCCGCCTCCCTGATGCACTCTGGCCGGATCAGACCGGCGTCAAGCGCTGACTACCAGCCGCCGGCGACTTCCGGTTTGGGGCAGCCACCGGCCGCTTTTTTGGTCGGCGTGGTGCATTCGCGGACGATCGCACCGGTCGAGGTGCGTTCGATCGTGAACACGTCTTTCGTCGTGGCCGATTTCGATTCGAGCTTGTATTCGT
>DATARO010000005.1:0-9074 GCA_036264095.1 Solirubrobacteraceae bacterium
CGTGCGGGAGCGAGAGCAGCGGCTTGAGCCTGTCCGCCGAGACCGGGGCCAGCACGAGCACGGCCGCGACCGCGAGCGCGAGCCGCGGCTTGCCCCGCGCGAGCGCGACCAGGATCAGCGCGGCGGCCCAGATCGTGAACAGCAGCGGTTCGAGCAGGTGCAGGAGCGAGCTGCCCCACGATTCGACCGACGGGCTGTTCCACCTCGTCAGGTCGTGCAGGAGGACCGCGTCTTTCATCTTCACCGTCGCGGACTGGTCGAGCGCGAGCCACACGAGCGCAAGGCCGAGCAGGCACGCGGCGGCCACGCCGAGCGGGCGCCAGAGGTCGGGCAGCTCGCGGCTCGGCTTGGACCCGTGCGACGCGAGGCTCGGGGCGGTGAACGCGTGGCCGGCCACCCTTGACAGGGTAGGAGGGCGCCTAAACCGCGCGTGAAACGGCCGCGCGCACCCGGCTAGGGGACGAGCGGAAGCGGCTTCTGCGCGATGCCGGTGAGGGCCTGCGCGGTGACCCACACGGGCGTCTGCGAGCCCGTCGCCGAGTAGCGCACGCTGCCTTCTGGCGTGACGAGCGTGCCCAGGTAGCCGACCGGCGACCTGCTGCCACCCCGCCGGAAGCGGCGGGCGTCGCGACCCGCGGCGGCGATGCCCTCGATCGCCCATGCCGTCGACTGGGCGTTCGACGGACCGCCGCGCTGCTGCGGAAAGCCCCCGTCGAGGTTCTGCGAGTGCGCGAGATAGCGCAGCGAGGGCGCGAGGGCGGCCCCCCCGGTGCGCGCGGCGACCAGCGCCTGGAGCACCGCGCCCGTGTCGTCGACGTCGCTCGGCCCCCCGCGGCGGCCGAAGCCGTAGCCGCCGTCCGCGTTGCGCTGGAGCTCGAGCCAGCGGGCGGCCCCCCGCACCGGCGCGCTCGCGGCCGGGAAGCCCGCCGCACGCAGCGCGAGGACCGCGAACGCGGTGAGGTTGGCGAGGTCGGCGAACGACCCGTCAGCTGCGCGCTGGGCGAGGAGCCGCGTCGCGAGGTCGCCGCCGGCTACGCCCGGGAGCGTCGCCCCCGAGAGCCCGCACGCGCGCAGCGCGAGCATCGTCCGCTCGATGTCCCCGGCCCCGTGGAGCGTGCCCGCTTCGGCGCGGAGGGCGTCGAGGATGGTGTGCCCTTCGCGCGTGAAGCTCAGCGGCTCACGGCCCGCGGCCGCGATGCCGATCGCGGCCCATGCGGTGTAGAGCTCGCTGCTCGGGGTCCCGCGTGCCGGGCCGAAGCCGCCGTCGGCGTTCTGTGACGCGGCCAGGTAGGAGAGCTCGCGGGAGTACGGAGCGGCAGCGCCGCGCGCCTCGCGCGCGCTCGCCCCGGCCGGGTGCGGGCCTTCGAGCAGTGCGACCGCTCCGAGCACGCCCGCTGCGATGCACCCCAGCGCGCCGGCGCCCGCCCAGGCGCGGCGCCGGATGCGATGCACGGCCGGCTCCGGCTCCACCCGGCCCTCCCCCACCCACGTGACCTCCATTCGCAGCCGCGCCCGCGTGAGGATGCGCGCGAGCTCCGGCCCGAAGGCGAGCCCGAACAGCAGGCTCGCGACCGCGTCGGTGATGTCGTACGGGAGCCCCTGGCCGGCGGCCGCGAGCAGCGCGGCCCCGCCGTGGCTCGCGCCGAGCGTCCAGGTGTAGACGTTCATCACCTCCTTGGCGGCCAGAGCCGTCAGCGCGCAGCCGAGCGCGAGCCCGCCGCGGCCGAGGCGGCCCCGCGTCGGGCGCGCGAGCGCCGCGCCCGCGAGCCCGACGAGCCCCCACGCCGCCATCTGCCACGGGGTGTAGGGGCCCTGGCCGAGCATGAAGTTCGAGACGAGCATCCCGAGCGCCCCGACCGTGAACCCCGGGAGCGGCCCGAGCGCGTATCCGGTCACGAACGTGATCGCCGTGATCGGCTTGACGTCGGGGAGCGCCGCGAACGCGTCGCGCCCGAGCGCGGCGAGCGCCGCCATGACCGCCACCACAGCGACCATCCGTGCCGGCGGCCGCCGCCGCTCGTAGGCGAGCCATCCGGCGCCGAGCACGACGGCGACGACAGCGAACGACGCCAGCGGCCAGCTCATCGCAGCGCCTCCGGGACGGGCCGGGCCGCGGCCGCGGCCGCGGCCGCCGCGGCTTGCGCGCGCAGGCCGTTGAGCAGCTCGGCCCCCTGCTCGGGCAGCAGCGCGCCCCCGGCGCCACCGAGGATCCGCGCGGTCTCGGTCGCGAAGTACCAGCCGCCCGCCAGCAGCTCGGCGGCGCTCCCGTCGGCGATCACGCGGCCGTCGGCGAGCAGCACCGCGCGCTCCGCACACGCCGCCGCGAACTCCGGGTCGTGCGTGGCGACGATCACCGCAGCGCCGTCTCGCGCCCGCTCGCGCAGCCCCGCCGCGAGCTCGGCCTTCGCGGCGCGGTCCATGCCGCGGGTCGGCTCGTCGAGCGCGAGCACGGCGGGGCGCTCGGCACCGGTCACGATCGCCAGGGCCAGCCGCTGGCGCTCGCCGCCCGACAGGTCGCGGGGGTTGCGCTCGGACAGCGAGGCGAGCCCGGCCTGCTCGAGCGCCGCCGCGGGCGCCTCCTCGCCGACCCGCTCGTGCACGAGGTAGTCGCCCGGGTTCTGGAGCAGCAGCGCGACCCGCCCCGCGGCGCGGATCTTCCCGCGCGTGGGGGTGAGCAGGCCGGCCGCGTGGCGCAGGAGCGTCGACTTGCCCGCGCCGTTCCGGCCCATCAGCGCCACGCTCTCACCCGGCTCGATCGCGAGGTCGACGCCGCGCAGGATCGCGGGCCCGTCGCGCAGCTCGTGCCAGACGCCGCGCATGTCCAGTGCGGCCTCGCGCGTCGGCTTCCGCCGCCGGGGTGCCCGCCCGCTCCCGCCGTCCTCGCGCTCCTCCGGGAGCAGGCCCGCGTTCCGCAGCGAAGCACGCGCCTGGCGCACGCCGGCGGGGGGGTCGTGCAGGCCGGCGAGTGCGAACATCCGGGCCGCGGGCGTCTGCAGCGCGGGCGCCGCGCGCCCGGCCCAGCGCAGGAAGGCGCCCGGGTCGCCATCGCACGCGAGCCGCCCGTCTGCGAGCGCGACGACGCGGTCGGCCGCAGAGAGCGCGCGCTCGAGCCGGTGCTCGGCGAGCACGATCGTGATCTCCCACTCCTGGTTCAGGCGCCGCAGGAGGCCGATCAGCTCATCGCCCGCGACCGGATCGAGCTGCGAGGTCGGCTCGTCGAGCAGCACGATCCGCGGCCGGCCCGCGAGCGCCGCACCGAGCGCGACGCGCTGCTTCTCCCCGCCGGAGAGCTCGTGCGTGCTGCGGTCGAGCAGGCCGTCTATGCCGAGCGCGAGCGCGACCTCCTCGACGCCGCGGGCGACCGCCGCGGCGCCGTGGCCGCGACTCTCGAGCCCGAGAGCGAGCTCGGCGCGCACGGTGCTCATCACGAGCTGCGTCTCGGGATCCTGGAACAGCACGCCCGCGACCCCGCCGAGGCTGGCGGGCCCGTGCTCACGGGTGTCCATCCCGGCGAGCGTCACGCGCCCGGCGAACGTCCCGCCGTGGAAGTGGGGAACGAGCCCGCACGCCGCGCGCAGCAGCGTCGACTTCCCCTCGCCGGAGAGTCCCGCGAGCAGGCAGAACTCGCCCGCGTGCAGCTCGAGGTCGATCCCCTCGAGCGCCGGGCGCGCCGCGCCGGGGTAGGTGTAGGTCACATCACGCATCGACAGCAGCGCGCTCACGGCTCGATTCCCCTTCGGTCCGCGAACGGCAGCAGCGCGGCGAGCGCGATCGCGGCCGCGAGCGCGTAGGTCCCGGGGCCCGTCGCCGCGTGGACTTCCGGATAGGCGTCGAAGCGCGCGGTGCCGCCGGCGCGGGCGAGGACGGCTAGCGCCAGGACGGCGAGCGCCGAGACGAGGAAGGCGAGGTCGTGGCGCGAGAACGGGCGCGGCTGGCGGCGGGCGCGGCGGGCGCTCGCAAAGCCGCGCAGCTCGAGCGTCGCGGCGACGTCGGCCGCGCGATCGAGCGACCCGGCCACGACCGCGCGCACGAGCGCGACGCGCCCGCGCGCGCCGGCCGGGGCGACCTGCGGCCGCGTCCGCTGGGCCTCGGCGATGCGCTGGCCGTCCGCCGCGAGCACGGGGATCAGCCGCGTGGCGAGCGACGCCGTCAGCGCCGAGCGGAACGACACGCGGCGCAGGAGTCGCAGGGACTCATCGGGGTCGACGGCGAGGCTCGCGAGCGTCGTGACCAGCACCAGCAGCATCACCTTCAGCGCGATCACCGCGCCGTAGACGACCGCCTCGAGCGTCAGGTTGCCCTGCCCGAACGGCCCGAGGTCGCCCAGCCGCGCGAACACTGTCAGGCCGTCGCGCGAGACGAGCACGTTGACGAGCACGATCGGCACCCACACGACCGCCGCGGCCCGCATCGCCCGCACGAGCGTGCGCCCGACGCGCGCCCCCGCGCCGGCCGCGAGCACTGCTGCCAGCAGCGCGAGCAGCATCGCCGGGTGGTAGAGGAGCAGCACCGCGGCACTCAGCGCCGCGATCCACAGGACCCCGACGGCCGCGCGCGTCGCGTGCAGCGGACTGGCGAGGCGGCGGTAGAAGAGCGTCGTCCCGCGCATCGCTCACGCCCCGGCGTCGGGCAGCGGGAAGGTCTGCGCGCCGCTCGCGGCGAGGGCGAAGCGGGCGTGGAGCGCGCTCGCGTTGAACGAGTGGGCCGCCAGATCCACGCCGGCTTCGTCGACGCCCGTGACGAGCCACACGGGGGCTTCGCCTTCGCGGCGTGTGGCGGCGATCAGCCCGGCGCCGGCGCCGAGCGTGCGCGTCGCGCGACCGTCCGCATCGAGCAGCGTCAATGTCGAGCCGCCGGCCGCGAAGCGTGCGTAGACCCCGCTCGCGGAGGGGCCGGAGGTCAGCGCGGCGGCGGGCGGTTCCCCGCGCACGCGCTTGAAGGTCGCGACGAGCACGCGCAGCGTCGCGCTGGCAGGCCCGCTGCTCGGCGCGGCGATCGCGGCGGGCACCCCGGCCTCCCGCAGCCGGGCATCGACGGTGCGGCAGGCGTATGAGGCGACCGCTTCGCATTCGACGCGCACCGGCAGGCGCTTGCCTTCGAGCCCGTTCAGGAACGGCTCGGGGAACGAGCCGACGACGGCGGGGACGTGATCGGTCTGGCTCCAGTCGTGCAGGTCCCACCAGATGTGGTCTCCCGGCCGCACCGTGCGCTCCGCCGCGCCCGTTTCGGACTCAACCCCGTTCACGTAATAGAACCAGTCGAGCGGCTGCCCGTTCTCGTGGCCCCCGGCCGCGCCGTCGATGCTCTGCACGAAGCCGCCCGAGTAGCGCGTCTGCACGCTGTCGTTTCGCATCAGGAGGCTCATCACGGTCTCCTGCCCGGCGACCTTCGGCGCGACGCCCGGCCGCAGCGTGCGCGCCCCGAAGTCGCGCGTGACGAGCAGGCTGACGGCTCGCGGCGCGGCTCCGGCGCCGAGCCCGCATCCGCACAGAGCGGCCGCGAGGGCGCCCCCGGCTACGAGCGAGCTCCAGCGCCGCGCGCTCACCCCACGGCGATCGTCACGGGGAACGAGGGCACCATGCCGGCCCGCGTCGCGGTCAAGCGGTAGCGCCCGCGGGCGCTCGGCGCTGTGAGCGTCGCTCTGCCGTGCGGCCCGGTGACCGCCCGCCCCGAGCCGAGCGTCACGACCGCTCCCGCGACCGGGCTGCCGCGGCCGTTGTTGTCGTAGCCGTAGACCGCCGCCGTGAGCGGTTTGCCGTGGACGGCGCCGCCGGTGGCCGAGACTTCGAGCGTCCGCTCGCAGCCGCTCGCGGTCGCTTCGCACCAGAACCAGAGCACGCGCTCCCCGGATTGGACCAGTCGGCCGTTTCCGCTCACGCCGGAGGGATCGGCCGCCCCGGTGCTCCCGGCGGCGCCGCCGACCTTGTACTCCCAGCCGTCCTGGCCTCGGTTCGCCTCGCCGCCGAGCGAATAGACGAACAGCTGCGAGGAGCTCGCGGTCGACGCGCCCCCGCAGTGCCCGTAGTCGCGCAGCGCGAAGCCGGGACCGCCGCCGGCGCGCAGGTCTGCGAGCACCGCGAGCGGCGTGGCCGCGGCGATCGAGCAGGTCCGGCCCGCGACGGTCACGCTGGTCGCCGTCGCAGCGATCGAGCGGGCGGCGGAGAGCACCTGCCCGCCGCGCCCGACGACCATGCTCTGCACGACGGGGGCGGCGGCGGCGGTCGCCGCGGGCCCGAGCAGGCCCGCGGCGAGGAGCGCGGCCAGGAGACGACGCTCAGCGGACATAGAAGACGATCCGCGTGCTGCCCCGCGCGAGCGCCGTGTGGTTGCCCGCGGCGTCGGTCGCGAGCACGTCGAGCACGTAGCGCCCGGGCTTCAGCGCCGACGGGAGCAGGTAGGAGAACGACGCGCCCGTCGCGACCGGGAACGGGGTTCCGCTGCCGCAGGGCGCCCTCTCGAAGCGTGCGCTCTTCGCGGCGAACGCCCAGCAGCGGCCCTTGTATCTGCGGCGCAGCTCGAGGCTCACGGACGACACGCTCGTGTGGGCGAGAACCGTGCCCGCGAGCAGGCGCGGCGCTTGCGCGGGGGCGTACGCGTGGCCTTCAGCGGCCCCCGCCACGGTCGCGACGACCGCGAACGGGCCGGTGTAGGGCTTGCGCGCCGTGCTCGGCGCGACACCCGCTTCCGGGGCCGCGGGCGCGGTCGTGCCGCAGGTGCCGTCGTTACCCGCGTGAACGCAGATCGTCGTCTCGCTGCGGACCGACCCGGGAGCGCTGACGTCGACGGTGTGGACCCCGGCAGTCGCGAATGTGAGCGACGCGCGTCCGGCGGAATCGGTGGCGGCGCTCGAGTGTTCGCCCGGGTCTGACACGGTCGCGCCCGTCCCCGGCGCGGCGGCGCCGCCGGCGTTCGGGTAGGAGAGCACCGAGAACGTGACGGGCATGCCAGTTTCCGCGCTGGCCGGCCCTTCGATCGCGAGCGGGTTTGCCGGCGCCGGGCATTCGCCGGCCGTTTCGCTGAAGCATTCGGGGAAGAACAGGATGCTGTCGCCGCTGCTGAGCTGGGCTTCGCAGATGCCGATCGTCGAGGGCTTGTTGTCGAGCCAGAAGGTCCAGTAGAAGGGCTGTGTGAAGGGAAACGCCTGGCCCTCGATCGTTTCGACCGAGTAGCCGAGCCCGGAGTACCAGTTCCCCGACCAGCTCCCCTTCGTGGCGAGCTCCAGCGCGCCGGCGGCGCTCGTGCCAGCGCACGAGTCGGCGCTGTTCCCGTCCTTGACGACCGGCGCCGAGTTGGTCGTGACGGTCGTCGCGGGCAGCAGCGTCGAGCTCGGGCCCTCGACGCGAACCGTGACGGTGGCGGGGGCCCCTTCGGCCGCGCCGGCAACGGCGGCGGGGACGAGCGAGGCGCAGGCGAGTGTGAGCAGCGACGCGGCCGTGCGCGTCAGACGACTGGATATGAGCATTGAGCCAACCCCTTTCCACGAGGGCCTTGTGGGCTTGGGTCGGAGGCAGGTCTCCTGGCTCCCGGGCCTACCCTCCGCGCCTTCCCGTTCCGCCGTCGACGGATCAGTGGCCGCGCGCCCTCGGGCGCGCTCGCGGTCGGCATCCCCGGTCACAGTGGCGGGTCCGCGCCGGATTCACACCGGCTTCCCTTCGCCACCGACCTAGAACGGGCGGGAGTCTACCTCGCGCCGGCGGATCGGCGGCGCTTCCCGGAGCCGCCGGCCTCGACGCTGGTCTTCAGCCGCGCGAGGCGCGAGTCCCAGGCCGCCTGCGTGTCCGCCATCCAACCGGCTGCCGGCGCGAGCGCTCCCGCGCGCAGCCGGTAGCGGATCTCGCGGCCGGCGCCGGGAGCCCGCTCGATCAGCCCTGCGCTGTCGAGCGCGGCCAGGTGCTTGGCGACCGCCTGACGGGTGATCGGCAGCGCGGCCGTGAGCGAGGGGACGCTCGTCGTCCCCTCGCTGAGCAGCGACTGCACCACCATCCTGCGCGTGGGGTCGGCGAGCGCGGCGAACACCGGACCGATCGGATCGCTCAAGCGGCCACCAGCGCGAAGCTCGCGGCGAGCGAGGCGAGCGGGAGCGCGGGTTCCGTCTCGGTCACGATCACGCGCGACCCCGCCGGGATGGCGACGATGCGGAAGTCCACCGTCGAGATTCCCCCCTCCTCTCCCTGCCACTGCCAGACGAGGCGGTGGTGGGGCTCGAAGCTCTCGATCTCCACGCCCGCCGCCTCCTCGCCGAGCCAGCGCTCGCGGCCCTCCTCAGTGACGAGCGCATCCCACACGTCCTCGGGCGGCGCCTCTATCTCCACTTCGCGAACCACACCACTCATAAGAATCTCCTTGACAACCATCTGGTTGCTATCGTGTGCTTGACAACCGCCCAGTTGTCGAAAGGATAGCGTGATGCCCCTGATCCCGATGGTCGTCGAGCAGAGCCCGCGCGGCGAGCGCTCGTTCGACATCTACTCGCGGCTGCTGAACGAGCGCATCGTGTTCATCGGCGTGCCCGTGGACGACCAGATCGCGAACCTCGTCGTCGCCCAGCTGCTGCACCTCGAGAGCGAGGATCCCGACAAGGACGTCTCGCTCTACATCAACTCGCCCGGCGGCGTCGTCTACTCCGGCCTTGCGATCTACGACACGATGCAGTTCATCAAGCCCGACGTGCAGACGATCTGCTTCGGCGTGGCGATGAGCATGGGCTCGTTGCTGCTCGCCGGCGGCGCTGAGGGCAAGCGCTCGGCGCTGCCGAACAGCCGCATCCTGATCCACCAGCCGTCCGGCGGCTTCGAGGGGCAGTCGACCGACGTCGAGATACACGCGCGCGAGATACTCCAGTTGCGCCGGCACATCGATGAGATCTACGCCCGCCACACCGGCCAGCCGCTCGAGCGCGTTCACGACGACATGGACCGCGACCGCTACTTCACCGCCGAGCAGGCTCGCGAGTACGGGCTGATCGACCGGGTGATCGCCTCGCACGAGCTGAACCGGCTGCCGACCGGCTTCGCGGGTCGCGTGCAGGGCGGCGACTGAAATCTATTTTAATTAATTAATAGTTAATCGTCATC
>DATARO010000012.1:0-30838 GCA_036264095.1 Solirubrobacteraceae bacterium
CGCTTCTTTCTCACGGCCACCTTGACCCCCACCGCTGAGGCGAACGCTGCCTTGAGGCCATCGGGGTCCTGTGCTGGCACGAGCAGGTAGTTGCTCTCCCGCTCAACCGCTTCGTCAGAACGCTCGTAGTAGATCAGCTCGGCTTCGCCGCGTTGCTCGCGAAGCTTCAGTCGCCCGTGGGCGACAACGAAGTAGGTGTCTAGCTGCTCCAGCCAGCCGTGGTCCTCGGCTCCGAGGGCCAGCGAGACCTCGAGCGACCGATCCGGGTCGGGGTCGTGGGCCTTGAGCTCGATATTGACCGCCATGCCTAGTCGCTTTGCCACGGGTGCGCGGCCAGCGCTTGGATGAACGGCTCCCGCACGGCCGCGTCGCAGTGCTCTTCCTCGAGCGCTCGCTTCTCGCCGTCCGGGTTCTCGCCTGCCGGATGGTCCTCGCCGAGGTCGCAGGCCAGCGGCATCGGCGAGTGCCCGTCCCACTGCGGTCCCGGGAAGGTCGCGTCGACGCTCACGCGCTCATCGAGGACCTTGATGGTCAGATAGCGGTGAACGTCGACAAGTCCTTCGTCGGGGACGACGTGGGCGACCGCATTGCCGAAGCGCTGTCGCGCTCGATAGCGGTGGAGCCGGTACACGCGGTGGATGATCTGTGGGTCGGTTTCGGGAAAGTGCTCCGCGAGCGCCCTTGCCAAGAACGCGTGCTTGGTCGAGCAGGTGCCGCGGCGTTCGCGGAGCATGCCGTCGACTGTTCGCTCGCTCGGGCGGCCATAGGGGATGGCTCGGACCGCCTCGATCAGCTCGACCGGATCAGAAGGTGCCATTAGCGCGTCCCTCGACACCGTCAACGGCCCGGGAGGCGTCATCGCTCGGGGACCCCGGCTGCGTGTTGAAGCTCGTCCATCGTGAAGAGGCTGCGAAGCGCGAGCCCCGCTCGAGCGAGGTTTTCGGGTCCGCCCGCACCACGGTCGATCACGCAGAGCACACCCACGATCTCCGCTCCCTCTGCGCGCAGCTGTTGGCAGGACTCGAGGACCTGTCCGCCGGACGTCACGATGTCCTCGATCACGACTATCCGGGCGCCCTGGACGGGCCCGCCCTCAGCGAGCTTGCACGTGCCGTACGTCTTCGCCTGTCTGCGAACGAACAGCGTGGGCAGGCCGCAGATGAGCGAGCAGGCGGTAGCGAGCGGAACGCCGCCAAGCTCAAGGCCCGCGAGGGCATCGACGTTCTCGGGGAGCAGATCCACGAGCGCCTCGGCGATCTCGCGCAGCAACACCGGATCGGACTCGAACAGGTACTTATCGAAGTACTCACCGCTGATCTGTCCCGAGCGCAGCGTGAACTCGCCGCTCAGGTACGAGCGGTCATAGATCCTGCGCGAGAGGGTGCCCCCGACTTCCCGAGCCGATGGGCCGGTCACGGCTTGCGGATCGAGCAAAGGAAGTACAGGCCGAGCTGAAACCGTTCTGTCTGCACGTGTGGCGAGAGGCGGGCGAGGTCTTTCCAGGGTTCGGAGTAAGGATCGCCCGGGAATGCGGTGGCGATCGCCTCCGCCGGTCGCCCGAGGAGCCGGCCGAGAAGGTTCTCCGGCAGATGCGCGTCCATGATCGTCAACCGTCCGCCCGACCGCACCGTTTCCCAGGCACGGTCGAGGACCGCATCCCGGTCGGGCAGCACCGAGTAGCTCAGCGAGAAGTACACGACGTCGACGGGCTCGTCGAGCGCCAGGGTGCTCGCGTCCTGCTCGATCAGCCGCACGTTCTGCCAGCCATGACGCACGACCGTCTTTTCGGCCTGCGCGAGCATGCCAGGGGAGACGTCGACCCCGGTCACTCGGCCGGCTGCGCCGACGGCCTCGCGCAGGAAGCGCAGGTTGCGTCCTGTCCCGCAGCCGATTTCCAACACGCGCTGCCCCGCTTGGAGACCGAGTCGCTTGACGGCTTGGCGACGAAATCCGGGGCGCAGCAGCACCGACGGCTCCACAAACCGGTACCACGGCGCCAATCGGTCGTATCTGTCGATGACGGCGGGTAAAGGCTGCCCGACGAATCCTGAGCGTGTCAAGCGGTCGTCCTTCTCGACGCCGCCGGCGCCCACATGAAAGCCACGTCGCGGCCCCGCAGCAGCCTATTCGCGTTCATGGTCAGGGACAATAAACGCTCGTGGGGCCTTTGGAACGCATAGTGCAGCACCGGCGGAGCCTCAGGATGTCCGTCGGCCTCGCGGCCTCGGCGCCGAGAGCTGCGAGCTGATCGGCGGCGCATGTCGCTTGACCGGATCCGCCGCAGGGATGCGCTGATCCTGCTCGGCACAGCGACCGTCGCGTTCACAGTCGCACTCGAACTGATCGACCCGTCGCACGTTTCGCGCGGGCCGAGCATCCTCGCCTTCGAGTTCGCCGGCAGCCGCCATCACGCGGCGCAGATCATGGCCGAATGGGGCCCGAAGGGCCGCAGCGCCGCGCACCTCTCGCTGCTACTCGACTACGGGTACATGCTCTCCTACGGACTGTTCTTCGCAGTCGCGGGCTTCGCCGTGCGAGACGCCACGCGGACGCGTGGCTGGTCACGGCTTGCCGTCGTTGGCGCCCTCGTCCCGTTCTTTCCGCTCGCGGCCGCGGCATTCGACGCGAGCGAAAACGTCGCTCTGCTGCTCACGCTCGCAGGCGATGGTGGGAGCTTCGCACCGCCGTTTGCGGCTGTCTGCTCCGCCATCAAGTTCACGCTGATCGGCGTTGCCATCCTCTACGTGCTGAACGGCCTCGCGCTCGCCCTACGCAGTAGAGCACGCGCTCGTACACTCCGTAGCGGCGTTTGATCTCGCCGCCCGTGCCTTCCATCGCGCGGATCATGCCGATATTGGGGCCTCACGAGCACCCGGCGCATCTCCCCGCGCCTTCGCGGTCGGTCCGGCCCGGGTTTGCGGACGGCCGCGCCCCGTCGGTGCTCCATCCACGCACGAGAAATACGGCGACGGCTAGCGCGACGCAACAGTAAGTCTCGCTGAGCGCCAATCGCGACCGTCCGGGCCGCCCGGACGGTCGCCGCCGCGTCGCCCGACCTCGCACGACGTGCCGTTCCAGCTTCGTCGCTTCGCTCCGCTAACTGCCCAGCCACACCAGATGCACGCCCGTGCGGGTGCTGCCTGATCGCCTGGCCGCCTGAGGGGGCTCGCGGCCAGTGATTGTTGTGATGACCGCGTCGAGCATCGGTTCCGGAGCTGGGGGTGGCTACGCCCGTTACCTCGAGGGCAAGACGATCGCCCCGGAGCGCGGCGACTACTACCTGACCCCCGCCGGCGACCTGACGGAGGCGCCCGGACGGTGGCTGTCGGGGGCCGAGACGCTCGAGCGTCTCGGCATCGACCCGGGCGAGGCCGTGGCGGGCGAGGATTTCATCGCGTTGATGGAGGGGCGGCACCCGGCGACGGGCGCGTGGCTTCGTCCGGCGGGTGCGGATGGGACGCGTGGTGGCGGGATCGATGTGACGTTCAGCGCGCCAAAGTCGGTGTCGGTCGTCTGGGCTTTGGGGGACCCGTGGCAGCGCGAGCAGATCGCCGCGGCGCACGCGCGCGCGGTCGAGCGAGCCGTCGACTATCTGAAGGAGCGGGTGCCTGTGGTCCGTCGACGCTACGAGGGACAGGTGGTCGAGGAGCACGCCACGGATGTGATCGCGACGGCCTATGGCCACACGACAGCGAGGGGCGTCTCGGGTGCTGAGGCCCCGGACCCGCAGCTGCACACCCATGTCGTCTTGACGGGCGCGGTGCGTGAGGATGGCCGGTTCGTGGCTGTCGCCTCACGCCCGCTGTTCCGGGGCGCGCGGGAGGTGGGTGCGTTCTACCGCTCGGCTCTGGCGCAGGAGCTTGCAGAGGAGGGTTATCCGGTCGATCAGGGGACGGGCAATGGCGGCAGGTACTTCGAGATCGCCGGAGTCCCGCGCGGGTTGATGGACGCGCTCTCCGGACGGCATCGCGAGATCGCGAAGGCGGCAGAGGCGTTCCGAGCAAGACACGGGCGCGCTCCCGTGCGCGGCGAGCTGCGCGCCCTGGCGCTGGAGAACCGTCGCGCCAAGGAGCTGACCACACGCGCGGACCTGCAACGCGTGTGGCGGCAGACAGGCCGCGAGCACGACTTCGGCGCCGACGAGGCGGTGCATCTAGTCGGCACCCCCGATCCCGCAAGAAGCTCGGCGCCGGTGCCGGACCGAATCGAAGCGCGGCTAGTCGAACGGGAGGCTGTGTTCGAGGCGGGCCTTTTGCGCGCGGTCGCGCTCGAGCAGAGCGCCGGCGAGCTGACGCCCGACGCAGCGCTCCAGACCACGCGAGCGATGCTGAGGGAACGCCGGGTTTTGACACTGGAGGGTGGGCGGATGACGACGTTGGCTGTCCGGGCGCAGGAGGAAGCGATCGAGCGTCGCGCGGACGAGCTCGCTCGCCCGGCGAACATCGACGTCGGCGAGTACGCAAGAGAAGCCGCCGCGCGCGAGATCGCCGAGCGGATCGGAGCACCACTGTCACGAGAGCAGCAGCGTGCGCTGCGGGCGATCACCGGCCCCGAGCGGCTCGGCGTGCTGATCGGCCCGGCAGGAACCGGGAAGGGCGTCGTGATCGACGCCGCTGCGAGGGCCGAGCAGCTCGTTGGCCACGGCGTGATCGGGATCGCCGTCTCGGGATCCACCGCCGAGCGCCTCGGCCAGGACAGTCCGACACTCACCGGGAGCACGCTGACCCTGGATGCGTTCGTAGCGCGAGCAGACAGCGGGCGCCTGGCCGTGAACCCGGCGACGCGGGTGATCCTCGACGAGGCCGGCATGGTCGACCACCACCGGATGGAGGAGCTCACCGAGGTGATCGAGCGCACCGGGGCCAAGCTCGTGATCGTCGGGGACGGCAAACAACTGCCCTCGATCGGACCCGGCGGAATGTTCGACCGCATCGCCGGCCGCGCGCCGAAGGCCGAATTGTCCGATGTTCGCCGCACGACCGACCCAGACGAGCGCAAAGCCTGGGCCGCCCTGCGAAACGGAGAGCCCGAGCGGGCGATGGCCCACTACCGCGCCCGCGGGCAGCTCTACTTCGCCGACACCCGCGACGAGGCAGGCGAGGCCGCCGTCCAACGCTGGGCACAGCTCACCCGGACGATCCCCATTCGGGAGGTTGCTCTGATCGCCGACGCATCGAACATCGAGATCGACCGCCTGAGCGCCCGCGCCCAACACCTCCGCGCCGAGCGCGGCGAACTCGGCGCGAGCGAGATCCCGGCTCCGGGCCGCCACTACGGCCTACGCGAAGGCGACCTCGTGACCTTCGGCGCCCAACACCACCCGGCAGGAGAGGCGCGGATTGAGAACGGAAGCCGCGGCGAGATCACACACGTCAGCGAACAGGAAGGCGCCCTGACTGTCACCCTCGACGGATCAGACCGCGAGATACGCATGCGAGGGGAGGACCTCGAGCACCTGCGCCTGGCGTACGCCCAGCATGTCTACCGCCAGCAGGGCGCGACGGTCGAGCGTTCCGTCGTCGTGACCGGCGGCTGGCAGACCAGCAAGGAGAGCTCCTACGTGGAGGCCTCCCGCGCCCGCCACGGAACCGAGTGGTTCCTCGCCCGGGATGAGCTTGGCAGCGAAAGCCAGGACGAGCGGCGCATCGAGCAACTCGCCAACATGATGCGAACCAGTCGCGCCCACACGCCCTCCCTCCTACACCGCGAGGTGCCCAACGCCGACCTCGGGCCCGACCTCGGGCAAACGCTCACTCCCAGCCGCAACCCGCTCGCAGCCCTCACTCCGAGCATCCGCCGAACACGAACCCCCGACCGCGCCCCGGACCACGAGCGATGAGCCGCTGCATCCACATCGTCATACCCGACCAAGTCGCACAACAACTCAAGGACCTCGCCTACGCAGCCGGCGAACCACCATCCACTCTCGCGGCCCGGCTCATCCGCAACGAGCTCGCTGACCACGACACCGCCAGCGGCGCGGTAAAACCCACGCGAGCGCGCTTGCCGCCGCGGATGTCAAAGCGCCCAGGCTGGCTTGAGCCCTACGGCGGCGACCCCGAATGGCGCCGGCAGACGTGGAGCGCGATAGTCGCGCTCCACGCCCGTTACCCCCGCCACCTCGAGCACCTCCAACACGGCTGGTGGGAAGACGACGCCCAGACCGAGCAACTCAGCGCCCTCGTCGCGTGGCGGGCAGAGATCGACAACCACAGCCTCGACCCGCGGGACGAGCTCGCCTTCCATGGGCAACTCGAGCACCACCGCGAGACTCTCCGCAGCCAGGGAGGCGGCGTCGGAAGCACCTTGCATCCGGGGCCGCCACCTGACGGTTGGCTGCCTTACTGAGGGAGTCCCCGGCTCGATGGCAACGCGCAGGGCCGGCCTGAGCGTTTCGGGTTCATCGTGGCCGCATCGAGCGAGTCGGGGCCAGTACCGGTATGAACGCCATCGCCTCACCTCCCGGTGCCCTCAAAGCCGACGACGTTATGACGGCCGCCGAAGTGGCCGAGTTGCTGCACATGCCCACCAGCACCGTGGAACATCTGGCGCGCCTCGAGAAGCTCCCGTCCCGCAAGGTCGGGCGCCGCCGTCTATTCCTACGGCCGAAGATCGAGGCGCTGCTGCTTGAGGACGACTGAGCTTTCTGGCGGGCGCTCTATGAGGCCGCCACGGCCTGCTCGATGGCTTTCGGCTGGAAGACTTGGGTAAAGACCGCGGCCTGCTCAGACGCAGGTCGTGCGTGCAGGTAGCGGCTCGTCGTGGAGAGCGCACTGTGCCCCATCGCTGCCTGGATCGTCACCAGGTCGACGCCGCCCGCCGCGAGTAGGGAGCCGTAGGTGTGACGAAGGTCGTGCAGGCGCAGCGGTCGGAGCCCGGCGGCGTCACGCGCCCGCTTGAAGCGTCGACGTAGCGCCGAGCCGTCGAGCGTGCGACCGAAGACGTTGCAGAAGACCAATTCGCTCGCTGCTGTGTAGTCGCCTCGTTTGCTCAGTCGCTCCAGGGCCGCGGCTGCCTGGTCCGGCAGCGGCACGCGTCGCACTCGCCGGCTCTTGGTCGAGGATTCGACGCCGGCACTCATTGCCCGGCTGATCGTCAGCACATGGCCGCTGAAGTCGACATCGCGCCATCGCAGGGCGAGAAGCTCACCTAGCCGCAGGCCGGCATATGCCGCGACGCGGATCAGCTCGGCATCCTGTTTGTCCTCTGCGATCTCAGCGGGGTGACGCTCGGGGTCCTCTTGATGTCGTTCCTCCGCGAGCGAGCGATGGTTTCCTTCGGTCAGCGAGCGCGCGAGGGCCTCAATCTCCTCCGTTGAGTAGAACACCAGCGGCGCCTGGGCCCGCTCGGTCCGTCGATCGCTCCTGGCGGCTGGATTGGCGGGAAGCTCGAACGTGGCGTCGCGCATTCCGTAGTTGAAGATGGAAACGATGAGGGAGCGGTACTTGTTGACCGTGCTCGCCGACGCGCCGCCTTTGGCGATCGTCTCCAGAAGCTTGTTGACCTCGCGCGTTGTGACCAGCCGAGCCGGCCGGTCGCCGAGTGCGGCCATGACATGGCCGCTGAGCGTTCTGGCACCACGTCGGTACGGAGTCCCAGGCTCTGCGAGCACGCTCTCGCGGTCGCGCAGGCTTGAAGGCTTGATGTGGCGAATATCCCGCAGCCAACGCATGTAATCCAACGCGACCTCTCGAAAAGTCACCTCCTCGGCTTGGCGCTCGCGCTCAATCCGCTCGCGTTCGGACGATTCCTGCACGTAGTCGGTGACGATCGCCGCTGCGGCGACGTGGGCACGACGCGCATCGAAGAACCCGTCCGGTACGCGCCCTGGGCGCGGCCGCCAGCCGTTGGCGCCTTCCTCGATCCACGCCAGGCCGATGCGCCGCTTGACCTGTCGCCCCTCATGCCTGAACTTCGCCTCGTAGAAGATCTTTCCGCCGGCCGGGCGGACAATCAACGACGCCAAGGGCTCAGTGGTACCCATACGGGGTACCGTAGCATTTTCGTGGGGTGGACGGGTACCAAAAAAAGTACCAAGTCAGCTCAATTGTCCATCAAAAAGCCATGAATATCGGTGTCGCTCGGCTGAGGTTCCGGGTGCCAGGGTCCTTGCCGCCCGTTGCCATGGCGAAGGTCGAGGGTTCGAATCCCTTCATCCGCTTTAGACAGAACCTCCGCAGCAGTGACTTCCACAGGTCTCGCGGATCGCCTGGTGGAGCGCGGTGTGCCGGTGGCCTGCTGGCCGTATGGCAGCCTCTTGAATGATGATCGCGAGCAGCTCGTAGCGACTGTGGCCGGTCTCTCGGCCGAGCTTCACGAGCTCGAGCGCCTTCGCGAGCAGCGCGCCTCGCTCCGGCGTGCCGGTTACACGCACGCCGTGTCTGTGGCGCAGCCGGACCGAACGAGCGCATACAGCGAACCAGCCGCATTCTCGCGCTTCGGAGGAGGTCGCTCCGCCCGGTCGGCTCGAGCAGGTCACAACTCGCCGTGCGGTTCGTAGAACGTTGTGATGATGCACGAGCCAGGGGACGCGGAGCTGCTTTGCAGCGGCGATCCGGCTGACTTCGGCCGCTTCTACGAGCGCCACATCGGGGCGTTGATCGCGTTTCTCGGAGCGCGAGTCAGGGCACCCGATCAGGTCTTCGACTTCGCGGCTGAGACGTTCGCGCGAGCGCTCGAGCGTCGCGAGCAGTACGACGCCCTGCGTGGTCCCGCGGTCGCGTGGCTGTTTGCTATCGCGCGGAACCTGATCATCGATTCGGTTCGGCGCGCCCGTGTCGCGGACGAGAGCCGGGTGCGGCTGGGCCTTGAGCCGATCGCGCTTGACGACGAGCAGCTGGAGATGATCCATGCCAGAAGCCAGATGGATCTGTGCACGGCGCTCGCAGGCCTGGCACCCGAGCAGCGCGCCGCGGTCAGGCGACGCGTCGTCGGCGAAGAGCCCTATCCGGACATCGCGGCTGACCTGCGCTGCTCCGAGCAGGTGGTGCGCAAGCGCGTCTCACGCGGCCTGGCAAACCTCAGAGAGGCATTGGAGGAGCGCTCATGAACGATCCCTTTGACCTACTGCGTGATGAGCTCGTGCGAGCTGCAGCTCGCAGCGCCGCCCCGGCGACACGGAGGCCTTGGTGGGTACGCCGGCCGTCTCGTCCGCTCGTCGTGTTCGCCCTCTGCCTGTTCCTCACCGGCTCGGCGCTCGCGGCTCGAGGGCTCCTCGTCAGCGGTGCACCGGTCCAGCTGCCGGCGGGCACACCGCTTGCGCCAAGGAGCGCGCTCGGCATCCCGCGCGCGGGCGGCGCAGCCCTGCTGCCCCTGCGCGCAGCCGACCCCGCCGGGGGTCCGCCGTGGGGGGCTCGATTCGTCGCAACGACCCGCGGCTACGGCTGTCTTCAGATCGGGCGGGTGCTCCGCGGCCAGGTGGGTGTCATCGGCCGCGACGGTGCGTTCTCCGACGATGGACGCTTCCACGCACTCCCCGTGGACTATCTCTACGGTCCGTTCCCGTGCGCACCGCTTGACGCCAATGGACACGCGTTCGCGGGGGTCGTGATCAAAGGCGCGCCCGCAAGCGGGCTCATCGAGGAAGACGATTGCCGCGCGCCCGGGAGGCCGACGCCCCGGCTCAGCTCTGAGCCTCAGCGACCACCATGCCCGCCGGGCGACGAGCGCCTGCTGATGGCGGGGATGGCCGGTCCCGAGGCGGTGAGTGTGACCTACGCGGACGAACGTGGCGGCCTGCACACGGTCCCGACCTCGGGCCCTGACGGTGCGTATCTGATCGTTGTGGCCGACTCGTCCTTCGGCATCGAAGCCGGCGAGTACTCGCCCCTGCAAGGAGCCGGGGGAGGCACGATCCGGACCATCCGATACAGCACCGGCTATGTCTGCAGGCTCACGGGCGTTCGCGCAGTGGGCGAGGACGTGTGTCCGCCGATCGGCGAACACCCGGTGAGTGAGCCCCACGTGAGCGCTGCGAGCCTCGCCGCTCGAGTCTCCGCGAGGCTGCGTGAGGAGAACCTGCCGCTGCGCTATCGAACCAGACGCGAACTCATGATCGTGGTCAGCTTCCGTGCACGTGTAGCGGTGCGCAACGGCAGCTCGCAATACACGATCAGCGCAACCGCGCCCGGTCGCGGGCCCCGCTGTCACTATGCGACGTTCGGTCCGGTCGACCGCGATGTGCAACGCGGCCAAATCGTCCACGAGAGCATCGCCACGAACGGCTGTCACGGAACTTTCCGGATCGCTGTGGGCTACCGAGCCGGAGGAGGAACCGACGGCGTCCCCACCCAGCTGCAACCCGATGGGCTTCCTGTCGGCCGCACCGCGATCACTGTCCGGTAGCCCAACAACTCGACCCAGCGACGGCGCCGCCTGACTTCGCGCTCCGGGCAAGCTCCCGACGTGGTGCTCATCACTGAGCGCGAAGCTGAGGAATGGCGCACTGTGGGTAGGAGCCTGATTCATTCGGCGCTTTCAGAAGGCCGACCCTCGCCGCGACGTAGTCGGACGAGCCGGCGCCGGCTCTGCGCGGTTCAGTCTTTGGAGGTCAGCTCGCGGAGGAAACCAGGGAGACGGCCCGCGCTGAAGTCGAAGTAACGCGCCCAGTCAGGGACGATAGTGATCCGCGCCATCACGTCGTAGGTCTCGCGGACGGACCGTTCGAACGCGGCGAGCTCCTCGCCCTCCATCGACTTCGCCGCCGCCTCGAGGTACTCCGGCGCAACCCCGTCGACGACCTCGATCTCGGCGTCGCCGCGCAGCAGCAGGGACCGGGGCGGGCTCGGCGTGTCGATCGTCAGCGCCACCCGCGGCCGCGCCCGCAACGCGGCGAACTTCGGCGAGGAAGGATGGGTGGCGACGACCACGGCGTCGCCGGTCCACAGGAAGCCGATCGGAATCACCCGCGGCGTGCCGTCGATTCCGTCGTAGGCGATGCGGGCCAGCGTTGCCGTCCGCAGGATCTCCTCGCCGGCCTCCAGCTCGGCTTTCAGGTCGTTGGCGCCCGTCTCGGTCATCAGGATGCTCCTTCGTCGCGGTGCTTCAGCGTGCTGGAAGGCGCATGGAGTGTGCCCTCGCGGCAGCGGACTCGCAAAGCGGGCGAGCGCTCACCCACTGACCCGCACCCGGCCCCGGCCGATGACGTCGACTTCGGCGCCGTCGGAGCACCCGCTCAGCGTCGCGGTCTCGCGCGCGAGCGTGCGGCGCAGCAGCACGAACGAGCCGGCCCCCACGACCGCCGGGATCCAGAGCGCGAGCGCGCGGTAGGCGAGCACCGCCGCCGTCGCGGAGCCCACGGGGACGTGGTAGAGCACGAGCGTCCCGACGAGGCCGAGGTCGACGCCGCCGATGCCCCCCGGGATCGGGAGCAGGCCGCCCAGCTCGCCGATCAGGTAGCCGATCCAGATGACGGCGAGCGCCGGCGCCGCGCCGAAGGCGTGGAAGGTCGCCCACAGGATCATCACGTCGAATGCGAGGTACCCGACGAGCCCGGCGACGAGCCACGGATTGTGCTCGCGGAGCAACGCGAGCGATTCGCGCACACCGCCGCTGATCGCGTCGAGCACGCGCGGCAGCCTCGCGCCGGGGCCGCGTTTCTTCTCCGAGCGGGCACTCGCAGCGTGGGCCCAGCGACCGATCGTGAGCGTCGCGATGATCGCGCCCGTCGCGGCTGCCGCCGGCAGCGCCGTGAGTGCGAGGCTCACGTGGTCGTTGATCGCTCCGGCGGCCATCAGCGTCCCGAGCACGATCACGCCGAGGACGTTCGGCACGCTCGTCAGGAGGAAGAACGCGACGCTCCGGCGCGCGATCTGGTCCGGGTCCATCCCCTTGCGGCGCAGCGCCCACGCGCCGAGCGCGAGGCCGCCCGCGCCGCCGGTGGGCACGACGGCGTTGGCGCCGAGCTCGGACAGGCCGATCTTCGCGGTCAGACCCCAGCGCATGCGCGCGCAGAAGACGGCGCGGAACACCGCGACGTAGGAGAGGCCCGAGAGGATCTTCAGCCCGCCGCCGAGGACCAGCCACTCCCAGCGGGCGTGGGCGAAGCGCGTGCGCAGGCTCGCGAGCCCCGGCACGAGCGTGATCACCGCGACGACACCGATCACGACCGCGAGCAGCACGATCACGCGCCGTCGCAGGCGCCGCTCGTCGAGCGCCGGCTGCTCGCCGACATCGTCGCGGCGCACCTCCTGCAGCTCGGGCGCGGTCGTCGAGCTCATGCCGCCATCACGCGCCGGACGCTAGCAACCCCCGGACCGCGGTCCGGCTCGCTCTCCGCTGTGAGCTAGGCGGGCAGGGGAGCCACGTTGCCGCGCGCGGCGGCGTGCCGCAGCGCGAGCTGGGCGGCGCGCACGAGGTCCTCGCCCCCACCCGCCGCGGCAGCGGCGCAGGCGAGCCGTGGCTGCAGGGACACCGCTGCGTTGGAGCCCTCATCATCTGCGATCTCGAAGGGCGCGGCGAACACGGACTCGACCCGCTCGGACAGCGTCGCGAGCAGCTCGGCGGGTGCTGCGTCGGCGGCGATGACGACGAAGCGCTCGTGCTCGAGGTGCCCGAGGGTGTCTCCTGCGCGCACGATCTCGTCGAGGCGGGCGGCGACCCTGCGCAGCAGCCGCGCGGCTGCGTCGGCGCCGATCTCCGAGGTCGCGCTGAAGCCCGGGTCGATCATCAGTGCGACGACCGTCGTCTGCTCGCGGCGCGCGCGGGCGAGCAGCTGGTCTGCGCGGTCGATCGTGAGCGCGGGGCCGGGGAGCCCGGTGCGCGAATCGCGGCCCGGAAGCGCCGCGGCCGCGAACGCCTCCCGCGCGCTCTCCACGGTGAAGGCGAGGCCCGTCTGCGCCAGCGAGCCGGCCTTCGCAAGGGCGGCTGGCGAGGCGCCGATCAGCTCAGCGCGCTCGGCCAGGACCGCGAGGATCGCCTCGGTCAGGTGCTCGCACCGCAGCTCCACCTCGCGCGCCGACACCGAGCCGCGCGCGGCGAGCTCCTCGAGCAGCTCAGCGGTCTCACGCGTGTCTTTGAGCAGGAGCTCCGCGGGCTCGCCGGCGATCCAGCGCGCCACGGCGAGTGTCTCGAGCACGCAGATGCGCGCGAGCGCGCTGCGCGCGGCGGTCGCGAGCGGCGGCGCTTCGCGGGCGCAGACGCGCTCGAGCACGGCGCCGACGTGGTCGGCGAGCGCAGCGCCGAGCTGGGCGACGCCGCTCGTCTGCTCATCGAGATCGCGTGTGCGTGCCATCCTGATCGTCGTCGGCCGGCGCGGGTCGCTGCTTGAGCGCCGCCAGGCCGGTATCGGCCTCGGGTACGGACCCACCGCCCAGGGCCGCCTCCGTTCGCAGCGCGAGCGCGGCCTCGACGTCGTCGGAGCGCACACGCGCCCTGCCGGCGAGATCGGCGATCGTTCGCGCCACGCGCTCCACCCGCGCCGCGCCGCGGGCGCTCAGCAGCCCCTGCTCCGCGGCGCCCCGAACGAGATCGCGCGCGTCGGCCTCGAGCCCGCCGCGGGGGCGACCGGGGCGCGACCGCTCGCGATCGCGGGCGGACTGCCGCACCCGCGCCTCTGCGACCTGGGCCCGGGCCTCGCGCGAGGTCGTGAGCGGCGGGGAATCGAGCACCGGGTCGCGCGTGAGCTTGGCGTGCAGGTCGATCCGGTCGAGCAGGGCGCCGCTCAGCCGGCGGCGGTGGTGCGAGCGCTCGCGCGGGCCGCACTGGCATCGCGCGCCCTCGCCCGCGTAACCGCACGGGCACGGGTTGCTCGCGGCGATCAGCATGAAGCGAGCGGGATAGGTGATCGTCTGCGCCCCGCGCGCAACTGCCACGCGCCCGTCCTCGAGCGGTCCCCGCAGCCCCTCGAGCGCCGAGCGACCGAACTCGCAGAGTTCGTCGAGGAACAGCACCCCGTTGTGGGCGCGCACCACCTCGCCGAGGCGGCGGGCGCGCCCGCCTCCGAGCATCCCGGTGGTGGTGATCGAATGGTGAGGAGCGCGGAACGGGCGATGGCGCACGAGCTCGCGCACGCGTTCGCCCGACAGGCTCGCAATCTGCGCCACCTCGATCGCTTCCTCGTCACCGAGCGCCGGCAGGATCGTCGGCAGCCGGCGCGCGAGCATCGTCTTGCCCGTGCCGGGCCCGCCGGTGAGGAGGATGCTGTGGCCGCCCGCCGCTGCGATCAGCAGCGCCCGCACGGCCACCGCCTGGCCGCGGACGTCGGCGAGGTCGATGCCTTCGCCTCCGCCGCCGGCGCCCGACGCCTCGCGCGGGACCCGCGCCGGGCGGCGCTCGACGCGCTCGCCGCGCAGCGCCCGCACGACATCGGACAGGGTGCGCGCGCCGACCACGCGGGGGCCGCGCACGAGCGCCGCCTCGTCGGCGTCGGCGTCCGCGAGCGCGAGCCAGCGCAGCCCCTCCGCGCGGGTGCCCGCGGCGACGGCGAGCGCGCCCCCGACGCCCCGGACCGAGCCGTCGAGCCCGAGCTCGCCGAACAGCGCCGTCTGCTCGAGGCGTCCGGGTGGGATCTGGCCGCCCGCCGCGAGGACCGCCACCGCGAGCGCGAGGTCGAGTCCGGGCGAGGCCGCGCGGACTCCGACCGGCGCCACGCTCGCCGTCACGCGCAGCCTCGGGAACTCGAGCCCCGAGTTCAGGATGGCCGTGCGCACGCGCTCCCGCACCCCGCGCATCCCGGCGCCCGTCTGTCCGGCGATCGTGAACGACGGCAGGCCGCGCCGGAGATCGACCTCGACCGACACGCGCCGCGCGTCGAGGCCGTCGAGCATGAACGTGTTGACGCGCGCGATCACCCCGAGCCAGTCCGACGGGCGACGGGCGAAGGGGACACGCTGCCCGCTCGGGGGGCGTGGCGGGCGTCGGTCGATGGCGCCGCCGCGGCCGTCCGCCCGCGGCGCCGGGTCATGTCACGGGCGCGCGGAGATCGCTCGGGCCTCGCGCTGCCGCGCCCCGCGGCGTCGCGTCACGCCGCGGGTGTGACTACCCCCCGAATGTCAACCGGCGGTGCGACCGCCGGGTTACGCGTGAGCCGCCCTCAGAGCCCGTCCGGGTGGCGCACAACGTACCCCGACGTCGAGGTCATGCTGCCCGACCAGCGCGTTCCGGTCTCCGCCAGCGCAACGGTGTCGAAGCGCCTGCCGTCGATGACCATGAACGCGTGTTCGGCGTTGGCGTAGATGGTGATGTCGCGGCCGGGGCCCGGTTCGCCGTAGGACTCGAGCCCGGTCGAGTCCTCGGGCGAGCTGAGCAGCCCGCCGCCGTGCAGCGCGTAGGACACGGAGCCCGAGCAGTCATAGCCTTCGGACTGGAACGAGCCGTGGCCGCCGCCCCACACGTACGGGCGCGTGGCGATTTCGTCGGCCGCGGCGATCACGCGCGCGACGACGCCTTCGCCGCCGCCCGCGGTGCTGCTGCTGCTGCCGCTGCCGGATCCGCTTTCGCCGCTCGAGACGCGGGCGGAGGCGGGCGGCGTCAGCGTGGGCTCGCTGTGGATGCCGAGGACCGCCCACGTGGCGGGGCCGACGACGCCGTCGGCGTTGAGGCCGTGGCGAGCCTGCAGGCGCATCACGGCGGCCTCGGTGGTGGGGCCGAATTCGCCGTCGGGGGCGATCCGCAGCGCGTGCTGCAGGCGTTCGACTGCGTTGCCCGAGACGGGGGCTTCGCCGCCGCCGCCTCCTTCGTTGTCGACCGCGGCCGTGTGCGAGGACTGATGCTGGGCGACCGGCAGCGCGCTCGCGGGTGGCGTCAGCGTTTCGGACTCGTGGATCCCGAGCACGCCCCAGGTCGCGGGACCGACGACGCCGTCGACGCTCAGCCCGTGGCGGGCCTGCAGGCGCCGGACGGCGGCCTCGGTTGCGGGGCCGAAGCTGCCGTCGACCGGGAGGCGGAGCGCGTGCTGGAGACGTTCGACCGCCCCGCCGCCGGCTTCGCTGCTCTGGAGATCGGCGTTGCGGATCACCCCGCCCCCGCGCGAGGCCGTGGAGGCTTTACCCGAGCCGCCGCGCAGGGCGGCGGTCGTTTCGGGCCCGGCGATGCCGTCGACTGCGAGGCCGTGCGCTTCCTGGTAGCTGCGGACGGCGCCTTCGGTTTCGGGACCGTAGACGCCGTCGGTCGCGATCCCGAGCGCGGCCTGCAGGAGCTGCACCTGGCGGCCTTCGCTGCCGGGGGTCAGGACGATCGAGTTTTCGGTCGTGGTCGTCGGTTCGGGGCTCGCGGCGACGCTCGCTTCGCTGCCGCTGGCGATGCTCGCGCCGGGGCCGACGCTGAGGGCGGCGAGGGTGCCGATCGAGAGCCGCTTGGCGCGCGAGGAGGTCGGCACGAACTGCAGCTGGGCGGCGCGGCGCCGGGCGCGCGAGCGGCCGAGCGACAGCTCCCAGGTCAGCGAGTCGGCGAGGTCGCGCGCCGACGGCGCACTCACGCCGCCGAGCAGTGCCGCGGTGGCCGGGGGGGTGGCGCCGCGGCGGCGGCGGGCCGAACGGGCCCGACGTTCGCGCGAGCGCTGCGACGAGTCGGTCCAATGCTCCAGCACTGCAAGGTCACGCGGGGATCCCGACATACGACGGCGTCCTTTCTCCATTCCGTTTCCAGGCGCCTACGGGGTTAGCTGTCGGGCTCGCGTAAACGACTACGCTACGCCACACCTGTGGCGATTCGCCCCCGCAGCCTCACGGCTGCATTGGGTCCCCCGCTCCCGCACCCCTTGGGGGGCGAGACTCGGCACGAACGGGCGGCAAGCTACCAGATTTCCCTGCAAAATGCGTTACAGGGGGAGGAATGCTGGACGCGCCGCCGACGCCCGCGCGGCGCAGGCCTGGCGCGTCCGCTGCTACGTTGCGCCGGTGCAAGCGGCGCGTAGACGGGGCTTTGACGGTCGCGGCGCGGTAGTCCGGGCGACGCTTGCCGCTGCTGCAATTTTGCTTGCGGCCGCTCGCGCGAGGTCCGCGGCGACGAGCAGGACGAGCGCAGCCGCCCGGCGGGTCACATCCGCCGCACCCGCCTCCCGGCCAGGCGCGGCCGTGCCGCTGCCGGCCGCGAGCTGAGGGCCGGCGGCGATGCGCCGGCCGCTGCGGATGATCGCTTCGGCGCTCGCCGCCGCGGCGGTCGTCGTGGCGCTCGTGCTGGGGCTGTCCTCGAGCGGGGCGGCACCCAGGCCCGCGCCGCCGCTGCCGCGCGAACACCTCACCGGCGCGGCCGTGACGCTCCCGGCGCTGCTCTTCGCCGGGCACGGCGCGGCGGCGGTCGTCTTCTGGGCGAGCTGGTGCGGGCCGTGTGAACACGAGGCGCCCGAAGTCGAGCGCTTCGCGCAGAGCGCCGGCGGGCGCGGGCACATCGTGGGCGTCGACTGGAGCGATGCGCGCGGCGGGGCGCTCGCATTCATCAGGCACTTCGGCTGGACGTTCCCGAACGTGCGCGACGGCGACGGCACGGTCGGCAACGCCTACCGGCTGACGAATCTGCCGACGACGTTCGTCATCGGGCGCAACGGGCGGATCGCGAGCGTGCTCCACGGCCCGCAGAGCGAGGCGACCCTCACGCGCGCGGTCGCGGCCGCCGACTGAGATCCGTTTTTTCTTTATGGGGTGGAGATTGCGCCCGAAGGCCGGTCGTGTTGACACCCGTCTGAGGTGTCACTACGCTCGCGCGTCGAGGATGATCGGCCGGGGGGCGAGGGGCCTGCCCGGCATTGCTCAGGACCCGGGGGGGTCCCCGTCCGTTTGGCGCTGCAAGCAGCGCCGGCTGCCGGCACACAAGGAGATGCACATGATCGAACGGATTCCGGCGCGGGCGGGCATGCTTGCCGCCGCGGCGCTGCTCGCGATGATCGCGCTCGGCCTCTGCGCCGGCGCGGCGAGCGCCGAAACGGAAGTGGTCTACAACAACCTGCCCGCAGCCAACCCGGGCAACGTCGTCTCGCAGGCATTCGAGGCGACACAGACAGGGCAGTTCGGCGGGCTCGTCCAGCTCGGCGGGACAAACCGCAAAGGCGGCAGCGTCACGATCGCGATGAGCAGCTGGGGATGTCAGCACGGCAGCTACCCGGGCACACCGGAGTGCACGACGGAAATGGGCGCGCGCTTCCCGGCGACCATCACGCTGAACGTCCACGCGGCCGGTCCCGGTGATGAAGTAGGGGCGACCCTGAGGTCGATCACGAGGACGTTCAACATCCCGTACCGCCCGTCGCAGAACGACCGGATGTGCAAAGGCGGATCGTTCGGTGCCTGGTACTACGCGAAGCTGAAAGCGTGCTTCCACGGCCGGTACACGCGCATCACCTTCCCGGTGGGCCGCTTCACCTGGCCCTCACAGGCGATCGTCAGCGTCGCGTTCAACACGAGCGACTACGGCGCCGTTCCGCAGCGCCCGCAGCCGTGCAACTCCGAAGTCCAGGGCTGTGGCTACGACTCGCTGAACGTCGGGCTCACCGAACCTGGCGCGGCGACGCCGTCGGTCGGGAGCGACCCGTTGCCCGAAGCCGCCTACCAGGACTCGCAGACGAGCTCGAACTTCTGCGACAGCGGTGTCGGTGGCACCGGTGTGTTCCGTCTCGACTCGGGCTGCTGGAACGAATACCAGCCGCTCGTCGAGGTCAAGGCGGCGCCCTGACCCGGCCGTCCTGACCGCGGCACAACTCGGAGGCCCCGCTCTGCGGGGCCTCCTCATTTAAATAGTCGGTCCCTACCGCGCGTGCGCGTGCTCGTGGCAGCTCTCCGCGGGTGCGACAATCGCCGCGTGGCTCGTGCGGCGACACTGACGGTTCTCGCCTGCGCGTTCGCGCTCGCCGGGTGCGGGGGCGGGGGAGCCAAGGCGCCGACCACGGCCCGCCGCAGCTACAAGGTCGGGCCGTGGCTGTACTTCACCGCGACCTGCGAGCAGGCGATGGCCAGCGCCACGTGCGACTGCGTGATCGCGCACCTCGAAGCGAGCGTGCCGGTGAGCCACCTGCACGAAGCCGAAGCGGCCGTCCGCGCGCGGCCGAGCGCCGTGCCGCCGTGGCTCGGCAGCGCGATGCGCGCGTGCGGCGCCTGAGCGGGTTCTCACGTGCGCGCAAGGCGCGATCCGATAGACCACGGCACCATGCCCAGGCGCCTGCTCGTCGCCGTGTTCGTAGCGGGCGCGCTCGCCGGATGCGGAGGCGGCTCGACCCGGTCCACCGCACGCTCGCGGACCGGGGCGGGGCACGGCGCGACCTCGACGCCCACAGCCACCGTTGCGAAGCCGCGCCCTCCGGCGCTCGCCGTCGCACCCCTGCGCTCGACGGGGGTCGCCTGGCGGCCGGTCGCCCGCGTACTCGGGCAGGACGCCGCGTGGGAGGCGCAACGCGACGGCGTGACGCTTCTGCGCTTCGACCAGCGCCTCGTCCGTCTCGACCTGCACGCCGGTATAGGCGAGCCGAGCGGGAACTGGCGCTACGGGCCGCTGATCGAGCCGAGCGAGATCCATCACGTGATCGCCGCGTTCAACGGCGGCTTCAAGTTCACGACGGGCGATGTCGGCTGGCTCGCCGGCGGCCGCGTCGCCGTCCCGCTGGCGCGCGGCCGCGGATCGATCGTCACCTACCGCGACGGCGCCACCGACATCGGCGCGTGGGAGGAAGGCGTGCCGGCGGCGGGCAGGCGGGTGTACTCCGTCCTGCAGAACCTCGTGCTGCTCGTCCGGGACGGTGTCGTCGCGGCGAACGCGAGCAGCTGCATCCAGGCCTGCTGGGGTGCGACGGTCGGCAACGTCGACGTCGTCGCCCGCTCGGGGCTCGGGGTCACCGCCGACGGGATGCTCGTCTGGGGGGCGGGCGCGCACCTCGTGCCGTCCGAGCTCGGCGGTGCGCTCGTCAACGCCGGAGTCGTGCGCGCCGTGCAGCTCGACATCAACCCCGACTGGGTCGCGGGCTACCTGTATGTCCATGGCCACAGCGGGCCGGAAGCGGTGCCGGTCGTGCCCGAGCAGCTCGGCATCGCGGGGCGGTTCATGGAACCGTACGGGCGGGATTTCTTCGCTGTGGTGGCGGCCGCTCAGGCTCAACCCGTCGGGGGACCGCCGGGTTGACCTTCGCGCCGCTCAGGCTCGTCCCGGCGGGGACCGCCGGGACGACCTTCGCGGTGTCAGGTGTCGGTGTCCGCCGGTGGCAGAGCGGCCGTTGGGGCGGGTTGACCTTCGCGGGGTCGACGGGGAAGGTGTTCGCGGGTGGCGGAGGAGGCAGGTGCCGCCGGGAATTGGGGGGTGTGGGACGATCGCGGCTTGCGGCTGGAGCTCTCACGGTTTCGACGCCGGGCCGCGGGTGCGCTGCTCGCTGCGCTCGTGCTCGGGTCCGCGTTTGCGCCGTCCGCCGGCGCGGGGAACGGGGGTCTCGAAGCCGGGGGCGCGCCGGGAGCGACGGCCGCGGCCTACGCGGTGGGCTTGCGCACGTTCACGTTCACCGACGCGAGCCGCAAGCTGCGGCTTCCGGGTGGCGCATCCGCTTCGCGGAAGCTCGTGACGTATGTCCGCTACCCCGCCCTCGCGGCGGGGGGCGAAGGCGCGGCGCCCGCGCCGGGACCGTTCCCGCTGATCGTGTTCGCGCACGGCTTCGACGTGGGACCGGGCACGTACACGCATCTGTTGCGTACCTGGGCGGCGGCGGGCTACGTCGTGGCGGCGCCCGTGTTCCCGCTCACGAACGCACGCGCCCCCGGCGGCGCCGATGAGTCCGACGTCGTCAACCAGCCCGCCGACGTGAGCTTCGTGATCACGCAACTGCTGGAGGCCGGCGCCACCCCGGGCCCGCTGCAGGGTCTGATCGACCCCGCCAGGGTCGCGGTCGCCGGCCATTCCGACGGCGCCGAGACCGCGCTCGCCGTCGCGTATGCGCGACGCTTTCGCGATCCGCGCGTGCGGGCAGCGGTCGTGCTGTCGGGCGCCGAGATGTCGGGGATCGGCGGCTATGCCTTCGCGCCCGGCGGTCCGGCACTGCTCGCGGTGCAGGGGACGCGCGACACGTTCAATGCGCCGCGCTACACATATGCGTACTTCCGGGCGGCGATGCGGCCCAAGTACCTGCTGCGACTGCTCGGCGCCGGCCATCTCCCGCCCTATACGACCGAAGCCGCGCGCCTCGCCGTCGTCGAGCGCGTCACGCTCGCGTTTCTGGACGCCTATCTGAAGGGCAGTGCCAGCGCGCTCGCGACGATCGTCCCCGACGGCAGCATTCCCGGGCGGGAGGCGCTGGCGGCGGAGCCTTGAGGCGGCTCATCGCGAACGGCCTGAATCGTGCCGCTCGCGATGAGCGAGGTCGCTAGCGCGTCGCCTTCTTCGCGGCGCTACTGGCTTTGCCCGCGGCGTTGCGCACTTTGCCCTTGGCATTCTCAGCCGCGCCTTTGGCCTCGGTCGTGGGGCGCCCCGTGGCTCGTCCCGTGTCCCGCTTGACCTTGCCTTTGACGCTCTCCGCTGTCCCCTTGGCGCGTTGCGCTCTATCACCCATGTCGATACCTCCTCCGCTGTAGACCTTCTCGCCTCGGCGCTACCCGTAAGCGTGCCGCGCAAAAGGTCGGACCCCAGAGGCCGGCTGCGTCCGCGGCAGCGACCCGTTCGCGGCCGCTGAATTGCAGCCGTTTTCTCCCGAAGACGGTGGGTAAGGCGGTGGCCAGACCCGTAAATCTCGGTGCAGCTCAGTATTGAAAGACGGGCTGAGGGAGGATCGTCATGGCCACGGCCACGCAGGGTTCGGACACGAGCGGGGAGAGCAAACGCCAGTCCCGCGCAAAAACTTCGAAAGCCAGCTCGAACGGGAGCGGCGGGCACGCAGCAGCAGCACGGGCCACTCGCTCGGCGACGCGTAGCCCTTCCAAAGCCAAAGCGAAAGCGGCCTCGAGCAACGGCTCGGGCGCGTCGCGCAGCGGCTCCAGAGCGAAATCAAAAACGACGGCCAAAGCCTCGGGTCGCAGCAACGGCTCGGGTGCGAGCCGCACCCGCGGGCGCTCCCAGAACGCCGGCGGACGTTCTCAGAACGGGAACGGCGGCCAGTCGCACACATCCAATGGCTCCGCGTCATCGGTGCGCGACCGCGCCTCCGAGGCGCTGAGCCCGGCGTTCGAGAACGCGGGCGACATCGCCAAGCAGGTAGGCATCTCCGTCGCGACGGGGACGATCGGGGCGGCTGCCGGGATCGCGGGTGGTGTTCTGCTGGGTCGCACCGCCGCTTCAAAGCGGCCGCGCAAGGTGCTCGGGATCAAGCTCCCGACACAGCAGAAAACTGACTTCAGCGGCCTGTCGCAGTTCGCGAAGAGCGTCAACGAGGCCGGCAAGCAGTTCGGCAAGCTCGCCGGCGAGGTGCGCGAGGCGCGGCAGAAGGCCGAGGAGATCGGCAAGGCGCTCAGCTAGCGCGATGGCTCGAACCAAAGGCACCCGGCAGGTCGACCCAGAGGCTGTCCAGCGCGAGAGCCCCGTCCGCCAGGCACACGCCGCCGAGGCGCGCCGCCACGGCCGCGCCTCGGCGCCCGGCTACCTCGGCGTTCCGCTGGAGGAGGCGCCGGACGTCGATCGCGAGGAGACCGAGGACGACGGCGAGGGCGGGCAGACAGACTCGCGCCGCTCGCGCCCTCGGACGCGTGGCGACAGCGGCACGAGGCGCAAGCCTCGGACGAGCGGACGCGGCTCCGAGCAGGGCGGCGGCCGGCGCGCCGCGGCCACCAGGCAGAAGCGCGGGAAGCAGTCGGAGAAGCGCGAGGACAAAGAAGCGGAGGAGTCGAGGTCCCCGGGCAAACGCGCGAAAGCGGCACAGCAGACGCGGACCTCCAAGCAGCCGCGCGGCTCGAAAGCGGCCCAGAAGCCGACACCCAAGGCCGGCGCCTCGAAAAAAGCCGCGGGATCCGGGCCGAAAGCGAGCGGCGGGCGCTCGGGCTCGAAAGCCGCAGCCAAAGCCAAACCGCGCCGCGCTACAGCCGCGGCGAAAGCCAAACCGCGCCGTGCCGCGACAGCCGCCAAAAGCGGGGCGAGCAAGGTTGCGAGCAAAGTCGCCTCCGCGGCGGAGGACGGGAAAGGCGCCGTCGGCAAGCAGGCGCGCCACGCAGCGGGCGGCCTAGCCAAAAAAGCGCTGCTGTTCGGCGCGCGAAAGGCGGCAAAGACCGCATCGCGCGCCGCACGCCGGGCCGGCGAGGCCGGGGCCCAACTCGTGGCCGAGC
This sequence comes from Solirubrobacteraceae bacterium, assembly GCA_036264095.1. Lineage (GTDB taxonomy): Bacteria > Actinomycetota > Thermoleophilia > Solirubrobacterales > Solirubrobacteraceae > Palsa-744. The sequence goes on from DATARO010000012.1 coordinate 23,151, forward strand.
GGGCCCGGCGGCTGCCGATCCAGCGTTCGATCGACGTGGCCGTTCCGGTCGAGGTCGCCTGGCAGCAGTGGCTCGAGTTCGACCACCTGCCCGAAGGGGCGAACCGGCTGACGAGTGTCGAGCGAGACGGCGACACTCTCTGCGGTCGCCTCGAGGGTGTCGCGCACGGCGAATGGGAGGCGGAGGTGCTCGACGAGCGCGAGCACGAGAGCTTCGCCTGGCGTTCGACCGAGGGGTCGGACAGCGCTGGGCTCGTGACCTTTCACGAGCTGGGCGAGCGGCTCACCCGCATCGAGCTCGAGCTCGACATCAAGCCCGTTCATCTGATCGAAGCCGCCACGCTCGCCACGCACATCGCGGACCGGCGCGTGGAGGCGGAGCTGCGCAGCTTCAAGGCCGAGGCCGAGCTGCTCAGCCCTGACATCTACGAGGAGCTCCTCTCATCCAACGGCTCCAACGGCTCCGACCAGGAGGCCAGCGAGGAAGACAGCGAGCAGGAAGACGGCGAGCAGTAAGCAGCCTGGGGGCGCAGTAAATCCACTATGCCCAGGAGGTAACGACATGGCGACTATGCAGCGCTCAGGCGGCGGATACGTGCAGCGTTCGAGCGGCGGAGGTCTGTACGAGATCATCGATGTGATCCTCGACAAGGGTCTCGTCGTCGACGTATTCCTGCGGGTCTCGCTCGTCGGAATCGAGCTGCTGACCGTGGACGCGCGGATAGTGATCGCGAGCGTGGACACCTACCTGCGGTTTGCCGAGGCCGTCAACCGGCTCGAGATCACCTCCAACGAAAGCGAGGGCATCCCGCAGCTGATGGAGGACATCACCGAGGACGGCGCGAGCAGCAAGACGCGTGGCGTGCTCGAGGGTGCGCGCGAGTCGCTGTTCGGCTCCGACGATGACGATGACGACGACAAAGAGAGCAGCAAATCGCGCTCTCGCTCCGGGAGCCGGAGCCGCTGAGCGGCAGGCGCAGCATGACCGAGGAGACCGAGAAGTACGTATACGGCGTGGTTCTGCTCGATACCCCGCTGCCGAAGACCAAGGGCATCGGGGGCCGCAAGCTCGGGCTCGTCCGCGGCGAGGACACGGCGGCGATCGTCAGCGACGTCACACCGCCCGTGAAGACCGGCAAGGACGAGCTGACGACCCATGCCCGCGTCCTGCAGCGCGCGCTCGAGGGGGGACCGGTCCTGCCGATGCAGTTCGGCATCGTCATCCCGGAGGAGCAGCTCGTGCGCGAGCAGCTGCTCGACCCGTTCGGGGAGGAGCTCGTCGCCCAGCTGCACGATCTCGCGGGCAAGGTCGAGTTGCACCTCCGCGCGGTGTTCGAGGAGGAGGCGCTGATGAGCGAGGTCGTCAAGGCCAACGGCAAGGTCCTCGCGCTCAGCGAGGCGCTACGCGACAAGCCGCCCGACGCCACCTACTACGACCGGATCGAGCTCGGCCAGGAGGTCGCACAGACCGCCGAGACCCTGATCCTCGAGGAGCGCGAGCGGATCCTGGACGTGCTCACGCCGCTCAGCGCCGGTGCGCGCGTGAACGAGGCCGGGCACGAGCGGGTGGCGTGCAATGCGGCGTTCCTCGTCGAGGAGGAGAAGCTCGGCGAATTCGACGAGGTGGTCAACGCACTCGGTGAGGCCAACCAAGATCGCCTGCAGTTCTCCTACACGGGCCCGCATCCGGCCTACAACTTCGTCGACCTCCCCCTGCAGGTGTGAGCGTGGGCCTGTTCACGGCGCTCATCACGCTCCCGCTCGCCCCCGTCAGGGGCGTCGCCTGGGTCGCCGGCCAGGTAGCTGACGAGGTCGACCACCAGATGTATGACCCGGCGCGGCTGCGCAGCGAGCTGCTCCGCCTCGAGCTCGACCACGACGGGGGAATCGTGGGCGATGAGGAGTACGAGCAGCGCTCGGACGAACTCCTCGAGCGGATTGCTGCGGCCGCGCGACGGCCCGACGACGCAGAACGGTGGTGAGAGATGGCCGAGAAAGCCAAAGCGAAAAGCGCGCGCGCCAAAGCCGGTGCGCGGGGCTCGGGTAAAGACGAGAAAGCGAAAGCGGAGAGCCGAGCGAGCTCGAAAGGCGCCGGTAAAGCGAACGCCACGGGCAAAGCCGGTTCACAAGCCGATGGCAAACCGAGCTCGAAAAGCACAGCGAGCTCGAAAAACAAGGCGGGCTCGAAAAACAAAGCGAGCTCGAAAAGCACAGCGAGCTCGAAAAGCACAGCGAGCTCGAAAAACAAAGCGAGCTCGAAACCCACGCGCAAAGCGAGCAGTTCCAAAGCCGCTGCGCGGGGCTCGGGTAAAGGCCGCAAAGCGAGCGCCCCGGCGGGTTCGAGGAGCGCCGCGAAAGCGAGCAGCTCGAAAGCCGCCCGCGGGGGGCATGCCGGCGGCTCGGATGCGGCGCGGGGCAGCAGCGGCTCCCAATCCGGCTCGCGCACGAGCGGCGGAGACCAGGCGTCGGAGTCGAGCGGCTCGCGTTCGACCGCGTCGAGCAACGGGCGCGGGGGCACGTCGACGCTCGAGGCCGTCCGCAACGCACGCGAGAGCCTGAGCGTGCTGCTCGGGCGCCCGGTCGAAGCGGTCCTGGGAATCGACCGCGATCACGGCAACCTGGTGCTGAGGGCCCAGGTCCTCGAGCTCGCGCGGATTCCCAACACGACCGACGTGCTTGGCGAGTACGAGGCGGTGTTCGACCGTCGCGGCGATGTCTTGCGCTACTCGAGAACCCACCGCTATCACCGCGGCCAGGTGGACGGCGACTCATGAGCGAGCGCGAATACATGCCGCGCAGGACGTCGCCGCACGGGATCGTGCGCGCGGACCTGGCCCCGTCCCCTCCCGGGCCGTCGAGCCTCGCGGACATCCTCGAGCGCGTTCTCGACAAGGGCATCGTGATCGCCGGCGACATCCAGGTGAACCTGCTCGACATCGAGCTGCTGACGATCAAGATCCGGCTGCTCGTGGCCTCTGTCGACCGGGCCAAAGAGATGGGGATCAACTGGTGGGAGGGAGACCCGCGGCTGAGCAGCGAAGCGCGGCAGATCGAGCGGGAGAACGAAGACCTGCGTGCGCGCTTGGAGCGCCTCGAGCAGCAGGTGGAGCTCGTCGCTGAGACGCCCGGCGGGACCGCGGCGCCGCGGCGCCAGGAGGTGACGGAACGCACGCGTAGGACGACTGATGCCAAGAGCGGGCGCACCGTGACCGAGGGTTCCCGCAAGGCGGTGACGGAGCGCAAGAAATGAGCCGCGAGGAGACCGCACTGGAGCGGCTGCGCGTCGCGCTCGACGAGCTCGTCGAGGGAGAAGCGGGCACGCTCGTCGCGGAGGCCCACATCGAAGCGCGCGCCCGGGTACGCAGCCTGCTGGCCGAGGCGATAGCCGAACGCATGCTCGCGCGAGCCGAGGACGAGCTCGCGGAGCTCGCCGGCGGCGCGTCACCGCCGACCCTCGGGCGCGGGCGGGCGCGGGCGCCGGATCGCGCGAACGCCCCTGCGCAGGCCCCCGAGCTGCCCGACCCGCCGCGGCCGGCGCCGGACGCCGCCGGCTCTGCGCCCGAGCCACGAGCGGAGGTCGAGCACGGCTGGTACGTGTACGGCATCGTCGACGAGGGCTTCGAGCCGCTGCAGATGGAGGGCGTCGACGAGATCCACCGGCTCGAAGTCGTGACCGGCGCCGGCCTCGGCGCGCTCGCGAGCCGGGTGCCGCTCGACGAGTTCGGCGAAGGCTCCCTCAGGGAGCAGCTAGAGGACCTTCCGTGGCTCGAGCGCAACGCGCGTCGCCACGAGCTGATCCTCGAGAGCGTGCGCGACCAGCGTGCGACGGTCGTGCCGATGCGGCTATTTACGATCTACGAGCGCAGAGCCTCGCTGCTGGAGATGCTCGCGCGCGAGCACGAGTACCTCGTCGCTGCGCTCGAGCGCCTCGCGGGCCGGACGGAGTGGGGCGTGAAGCTCTACCTGCAGCCGTGGGCTTCGGAGCCGGATGACGCCGAGACCGAAGATGTCGATTCGGAAGGCGAGGCGGGCCCGGGTGAGAGCTACATGCTGCGACGGCGCACCGCGGACCGGCGCAGCGAAGCCGCCGGGCAGCGGCTGGACGGGTGGCGCGACCAGGCCCACGAGCGTCTGTCCGCCGCCGCGACCGAGGCGCGCGTGAACCCGCTGCAACCGCCGGAGCTGAGCGAGCACGACGGCACGATGCTGATGAACGGCGTGTACCTCGTCGACGATGACGAGTCGGACACGTTCCAGGAGGAGGTCGCAGCGTTGCGGGAGGAGCACGCGCAGCGCGGCATCGACGTCGTCCTCACGGGACCCTGGCCTCCCTACAACTTCGTCAACAGCTCCGAGGAGGCCGGGGTGTGACGCCCGCCGGCGCTCCTACGGCCGTCGCGGCGCAGAGCCGCGCCTCGCTTGCGGCGCGCGAAGTCACGCTGCTCGACCTGCTCGACCGGCTGCTGCAGGGAGGGATCGCGATCCACGGCGACATCACGCTCGCGGTGGCCGACATCGACCTCGTCGAACTGAGCCTCAGCCTCGTCGTCGGCTCGACATCGCTGCTGGGCGGCACGCCGACGCGCGGGCGGATAGGCGCGGGCCGGCCGTGAGTGTCTACCTGTACGCGATCGCAGGCGCGGAGGCCGAGGTGCCGGCCGGCGGCGGGCTGCACGGCGCTTCCGTACGCGCCGTCCGCACCCCGGCGCTGTCGGCCGTCGTCAGCAACGCCGAGGGCGCGGAGAGCCTCACCGCCGAGTCGGACCTCTGGGACCACGAGCTCGTGGTCGAGCAACTGATGGATGACAACGATGTGCTCCCCGTGCGCTTCGGCACGGTGCTCGGGGACGAGTCGGAGGTGGAGCGGCTGCTGGTCGACCGCGAGGATGAATTGAAGGGTGCGCTCGAGCGGGTCGCCGGCTGCGTCGAGGTATCGGTCCGGGCCGCGATCCTCGCTCCGTCGAACGAGCACGACACTGAGCGTCCGGGCAGCGGCACGGAGTACATGCAAGAGGCGCTCCGGCGGCGCCTGGTGGCCGAGCACCTCAGTGAGAGCATCGACCGCTCGCTCGGGCCGCTCGCGCGCGAGAGCCGGATCACGCCGTCGGCGGACGCCGGCCGGACGGTGACCGGAGCGTGGCTGATCGACCGCGGGCGCCTGGCGGAGTTCCGCGACCGCGCGGCGCAGTTGAACGCGGACACCGAGTACGCCGAGCTCGTGTGCACCGGACCGTGGCCGCCCTACAGCTTCGTCGGCGCGGGGGAGGGCTGAACGGTGCAGGCGCCGCGCCAGAAGCTGCTCGCCGGCGGGGACGGAGAGCTCTCGCTGTTCGGCGGCGAGATGGACCGCCTTCGCGCCGGTCTCACCCAGCGCGTGAACGCCGACCGGGAGAACCTCGAGCAGGGGCTCGCCCAGCTCGTGCTGACCGTGATCGAGCTGCTGCGCCAGCTGATGGAGCGGCAGGCGATCCACCGCATCGACGCGGGGACGTTGACCCCTGAGGAGGTGGAGCGCCTCGGGCGTGTCTTCATGGCGCTGGCGGAGCGCATGGAGGAGCTGAAGGATGAGTTCGGGCTCGAGGACGAGGATCTCAACCTCAACCTCGGCCCGCTCGGAAACTTGATGTGAGAAAGGAGCGAGACGTATGGCATCCACACAAGCGACAGCCCAGGATCGGTACGTGCAGATGCTGATGGAGCGGATCCGGCAGGACCGCTATCCGAGCCACCAGCTGATGGAAAGGGTCGAGGCGGCCTTCTGGACCCCGCGGCAGATCGAGGAATACCTCGATGTCCTGCTCGAGAAGGCGGACGAGGCGTGGTATCCGAGCAAGCAGATCCTGGATCGCATCCACCGTCTGCTCGCATACGCGTCCCAGGTGGCCCAATAGCTGCGGCCCGGCTTTGAGCCGGGCCGCGCGGGGACCTGCTGCGACCACTCAATCGTCGGAGTGGCTTCGCAGCAGCCGGTAGGTGACAGCCGCGGTCGCACCGCCGGCAAGGGTGGCGGCTGCGAACGCGCGGAAGGCAGACGGCCGTCCGCCGCTGAGTCTTTCCGCTGCTGCTCGCCCGACGCTGATTGCTGCAGTCTTCATGTGGAACCTCCTTTGCTACAGCGGCTACCCGGCGGCGGCAGTTGCTAACGGCGCGCGTAATGGTTGACGCGCGCCGCCCGCCGGCGTTGGTTTCGCTGTAGGCTGCGGACGAATGGGGGGCATGCCCGTAGGAGGGCGCAGCCCGGGTCGCTGAGGCCATGAACGGCAAAAGAGGGGATGAGCAATGAGAGCGAAGAGCTTTGTGGGCGCGCTCGCGGTTGCGCTCGCGCTGGGCGCGGGTGCCGCGTCGGCGCAGGCTGCGCCGACTGTGTGCAGCTCGGGATGCGCGTACACCGGTATCCAGGCGGCGATCAACGGCGCCGCGTCCGGCAGCACGATCACGGTGGGGCCGGGGAACTACTACGAAAACGTCGTCGTCGACAAGTCGGTGACGCTACGCGGAAGCGGCGCGTTGACGATCGTCTATCCGGCGGTGTCGAAGCCGGTGTGCGAAGGCGGGTCGCTGTGCGGCGGTGAAGCGAGCAACATCGTGCTCGTGCAGGCCGACAACGTGACGATCTCGCGCATGTGGCTGCGGGGCGACAACCCCAGCCTGACCAGCGGCGTGGTCGTCGGCGGAGAAGACATCGACGCGCGCAACGGGATCATCACCGATCACGAAACGGGCGTGTACAACAACCTGACCGTGACGGGCGTGAAGGTCACCGGCGTGTACCTGCGCGGGATCTACGCCTCGTCCGGAGGCAGCTTCAACTTCAACCACGACACGGTCGAAAACGTCCAGGGCAGCGAATCGTCGATCGCGATGTTCGCGTTCGAAGGTACCGGCGTGATGGAACGCAATCACGTCAGCGAAGCCAACGACGCGCTGTCCGCGAACTGGTCGAAGGGGATCCAGTTCCTCTACAACGTGGTCAAGAAATCGGGCAGCGGCCTCCACACCGACAACAACGGCGGCTCCGGTGGCTCCGCGGACCTGATCAAGGGCAACATCGTGCGCGAATGCAAGCCCAACGGCTATGGCGTGTTCGTGTTCGTTCCGTACGTCTCGCCGACCGTCGAAGGCAACCACATCACCGGTTGCGCCGTCGGCCTCGCGGCGTTCGGGAGCGCGGTGTCGGGCCAGGGCGCGACGTTCAGCGGAAACAGCGCCAGCGGCGTGGGGGCGGTCACGACGGGGGGCGAACCGACCTACGGCGCCTACCTGACGACCGACCAGCTCGGATACGCCTTCGGCGACCTCAGCGCGACCCTGACGGGCAATGTGCTGCACGGTTTCGGCACCGGGTTGCTCGTCACCCAGACGAGCCCGACCGCAGGCCAGCCGGCAGGCGGCCAGGCGACGGTCCACGCGGCGGGGAACAACTCGCTGTTCGGCGACGGAACGGGGGCGAACGGGCTGCCCGGCACGGTCGTGGAAGCGCAGAACGACTGGTGGGGCTGCCCGACCGGTCCGAACACGAAACGGTGCACGACGGCGGTCGGGACGGTGCAGTTCACGCCCTGGCTGACGGCGAAACCGTAGTCCAACACCGCTCGGAGGTCTGCGGCGGGCGAGGAGGTGCGCCCGCCGCAGGTGCTCCGCGGGGGCACGGACCGGGCGGGACCTCCACGTGCGGCTCTGCGAGGCTGT
>DATARO010000048.1:0-6017 GCA_036264095.1 Solirubrobacteraceae bacterium
GCGCGCTCGCTGCTCGCGCGAACCCGCCCGGCTGCCGTGCTCGGCGGCGGCGGCTACGTAGCGGCGCCCGTCGGCCTCGCAGCTGTCGCGATGCGCATCCCGCTCGTCCTGACCGAGGCCGACAGCCACCTCGGCCTCGCCAACCGCCTGCTCGCCCCGTTCGCCCGCCGCGTGTGCCTGTCGTTCCCGATCGCGGGCCGCGACGGCTCGCGCTACCGCGTCACGGGGCGGCCGATCGCCTCCGCGCTGCCGGGCCGCGGCGAGGCGCGCGCGCGCCTGGGCATCCCCGAAGCGGAGACGTGCGTGCTCGTATTCGGCGGCTCGCTCGGCGCGCGAACGATCAACCGCGCGGCCCTGGAGGCCTTCGCAGAAGCGCCGTTCCGCGTCCTGCACGTGTGCGGCACCCGCGATCACGCAGAGCTCGCCGCCACCCCGCGCGGCCCCCGCTACGAGCTGGTCGATTCGCTGCCGCCGGCCGACTTCAGCGCCGCGCTCGCCGCCGCCGACCTCGTCGTGGCGCGCGCGGGCGGCTCGGTGTTCGAGGTGGCGGCCGCGGGCGTTCCCGCGATCCTCGTCCCCTACCCGCACGCCGCCGCCGACCACCAGCGCGGCAACGCCCGCTGGATGGCCGACGCCGGTGCGGCGATCGTGATCGACGACGACGACCTCGATGCGGCGCGCCTGGCGGGTGAGGTGGGCGCGCTGCTCGCCGACCCGGCGCGGCTGGAGCGGATGGCCGCCGCCTCGCGCGCGCTGGCCCGCCCCGAGGCGGCGCGCGACGTGGCGGCGGAGCTGCTGGCGGCGGCGGCAGAGCGATGAGCGCTCCCGGCGCCGCGGCGGGCGCTCCGCGGCCGTGGGCCGGCCGGCGGCTGCACCTCGTCGGCATCGGCGGCGCCGGCATGAGCGCCTATGCGCGTGCCGCGCACGCGCTCGGCGCGAGCGTGACCGGCTCGGACGTCGCAGCCTCACCGTATCTGGAGGCGCTCGCAGCCGACGGCGTCGTCGTCGAGGTGGCGGTCGGCCACCGCGCCGAGAACGTGCCCGCGGGCGACGACGTCGAGGTCTACCACTCCTCCGCGGTCCCGGCGGGGAACCCGGAGCTGGAGTCGGCCCGCGAGCGCGGGCTCCCCGAGCGCGGCCGGGCCGAGCTGCTCGGCGAGCTGAGCTCGCTGCGCCGCACGATCGCGGTCGCCGGCTCGCACGGCAAGACGACGACCTCGGCGATGCTCGTCCACGCGCTGCGCGCGGCGGAGATGGACCCCGGCTGGCTCGTCGGGGGCGCGGTCGGGGGCGGGCTCGGCAACGCGCACTGGGGCGAGGGGGATTGGCTCGTGGTCGAGGCCGACGAGTCCGACCGCTCGCTGCTGTCCCTCGACGTCGAGGTGGCGGTGCTCACGAACGCCGAGCTCGACCACCACGCGAGCTACGCCTCGATCGAGGAGGTGCGCGCGGTGTTCGCCCAGTTCCTCGCGCACGCGCGCGTGGCGGTCGTGTGGGACCGCCCAGAGCTGCTCGCGCTGGCGGCGGGGAGCGGCCCCGAGACGGTGCTGCCCTACGACGCTGCGGGCGTGCGGCTGCTAGACGGCGGCTCCGAACAGGACTTCGGGGGCGTGACCGTGCGCCTGCGCGTGCCCGGCGCCCACAACGCCTTGAACGCGGCCGGCGCACTCACGGCTGCGCGCGCAGCGGGGGCGGATGTGGAGAAGGCCGCCGACGGGCTCGCGCGCTTCGAGGGCGCCGGCAGGCGCTTCCAGCGGCTCGGCGTGACCAGCTCGGGCGCGAGCGTCTACGACGACTACGCCCACCACCCGACCGAGGTCGCGGCGACGCTCGCCGCCGCCCGCACGCTCCCGCACCGGCGCCTCATCGCCGTATTCCAGCCCCACCTCTACTCGCGCACCGCGATGCTCGCACGCGAGTTCGGTCTCGCGCTGGGCGAGGCCGACACCGTCGCGGTACTCGACGTCTATCCCGCTCGCGAGCGCGCGGAGGACCACCCCGGCGTCAGCGGGCTGATGATCGCCGAGGCGGCGGCCGACGCGGCGCGGGGGCGGACCGTCTGCTGGCTGCCGCGCATGGACGACGCCGCGCGTGCGCTGCCGCACCTCATCAACGAGGGGGATCTCTGCGTTTTGATGGGCGCTGGCGACATCGACGCCCTCGGACGGAGGCTCGTGGCGTGAGCGGCCCGCCCCGCGACGGCGATGCTGCGCGGCTGCCCGCGGGGGTGCGCAGCGACGTCCCCCTGCAGCGCCTTGCGACGGTGCGCACCGGCGGCTCGGCGGAGCTGTTCGCGCGGGTCGACGACTCCGGCCGCCTGCACGAGCTGCTCGCGTGGTCGGCGGGGGAGGGGATCGCGGTCAACGTGGTCGGATCGGGGTCGAACCTGCTGATCGCCGATGAGGGCGTCGCGGGCCTCACGCTGAAGCTCGCGGGCGCGCTCGCGGGCGTAGAGGTGCAGGCTCCGCGGATTCTCTGCGGAGGCGGTGCGCGCCTGCCGTCCGTCGCCGCGACCGCCGCTCGCGAAGGGCTCGCCGGGATCGAGTTCGGCGTCAACATCCCCGGCACCGTCGGCGGCGCGGTGCGGATGAACGCGAACGCCTACGGCGGTGAGCTCGAGCGCGCGCTCGAGTGGGTCGAGGTCGCGAGCGCCGGCGGCGTCGCCCGCCGTGCCCCCGCCGACCTGGGGCTCACGTACCGCAACTCGGAGCTGCGCGAAGGTGAGGTTGTCGCTCGCGCCGGCCTGCTGCTCGAGCCGCGTCCGCCCGAGGAGGTGAAGGCGGCCCTGGCGGAGCTTCGGCGGCGCCGCCACGAGGCCCAGCCACAGGGGATCCGCACGTTCGGCTCGACGTTCAAGAACCCGCAGGATCCGCGCGCGGAGGGCCGCAGCGCGGGGCTGCTGCTGGCCGAGGTCGGGGCGAACGGCCTCGCTGTCGGCGGGGCGCGGTTCGCGCCGAAGCACGCGAACTTCATCGAGAACACGGGTACGGCGACGACCGCGGAGATCATCGAGCTGATGGCCCTCGGGCGCAGCATGGTGCGGGAACGCTTCGGGATCGAGCTCGAGCCCGAGGTGCAGACGCTCGGCGACGTGCGCTTTCCCTGGTAGGGGTTCGCGCCCGCAGCGCGAAAGGGAGAGCGATGGATCGCCCCCAAGCCGCGCGCGCCGCGCGCCCGCCTGTGCCCTCCAGGGTGCTGACGATGCCGCTGCCGCGCATGCGCGTGCGCATTCCCGCCAGGGCTCCCGCCCGCGGACCCGGGCGCGGCCGCTGGGCGGGCGTCGAACCGCGCATGCTCGGGCGCGCCCTGCGCGCCCATCGCCGACTCCGCATCGCGATTATCTGCACCGTGATCGCGGCGCCGCTGCTCGGCGGCGGCTGGATGTGGTTCCGGGGCTCCTCGTTCGTCTCCGCCGAGCACGTGTCGGTGACCGGCGTGCACGGCCCGCAGGCGGGGGCGATAGCAGCCGCGCTCGAACAGGCCGGCCGCGGCATGAGCACGCTCGCGGTGAGCAGCGCGAGACTGAAGTCCGCGGTGGCTGCCTATCCGAGCGTCGCGGGCCTGAAGGTGACGTCGAGCTTCCCGCACGGGCTGCACGTGACGGTGCTGCAGCGCGAGGCGGTCGCTGCGCTGGTCGTGGGAGGCACGCGCACGGCCGTCTCGGCCGACGGGATCGTGCTCGGCCCCGGCCTGCTGAGCGCGAGCCTGCCGACCGTGGCGGCCGTCCACGAGCCCGCCGGCGGCGGACGCGTCACCGGCACGCCGCAGCTGGCCGAGCTGGCGGTCCTCGGAGCTGCCCCGGCGGCGCTCGCGGGTCGCGTGCAGAGCGTCTACACGGGCCCGCGCGGGCTGACGGTCGCGATGCGCAACGGGCTGCTCGTGTATTTCGGCGACGCCTCGCGCCCGCACGCGAAGTGGCTCTCGCTTGCCCGCGTGCTCGCCGAGACGAGCTCGCAGGGAGCGGTCTACGTCGATGTGCGCCTGCCGTCGCGCCCCGCCGCCGGGTTCCCCGAAGGCGCGGCGCCCACGTTCTCCGCGAGCGAAAGCCAGTCGTCCTCCGAAGCCCCGCTCGGCAACGGCGAAACCCCGGTCGGCGCGCTTTCACGATGGCTCGCGGCGGCCAATCCGAATGCCGGCAAGAAGGCCACGGGCGAACCCGAAACAGGATCGGAATCCAAGGAAGAAGCGCACACCTCGACCGAAGCGGGAGCCAGCTCGAGCGAAGCCTCGAGCGGCACGGAAGCGGCGGCGGAAGGCGGGCACTGAGCCGGCAACAGCTACAATGAACCTCAAGTCTAGGTTTAGCCCTCTGAGGTATGATTCTCAGGGGGTGGTCGAGACTCCCGCGATCTGCAACGATTGTTGCGAGACTGGAAGGCGTCGTTGACAGGGCGAAGTTCCCTGCATAACGTGCCCCCTTCGCCTGATCGGGGCCCTCCGGCCCCGCCCTGCGGAAACTCTTAACTACTACTCGAGGTTTCGGACAGAACCCATCATGGAGACGAGCGGAAGCTATCTCGCGGTCATCAAGGTCGTCGGCGTAGGCGGTGGCGGGACGAACGCGGTCAGCCGCATGGTCGACGCCGGCCTGCGCGGCGTCGAGTTCATCGCCGCGAACACCGACGCCCAAGCGCTCGCGATGTGCGACGCCGACATCAAGCTGAACATCGGCCACGACTCCACGAAGGGCCTCGGCGCCGGCGCCGACCCCGACGTCGGGCTCGCAGCGGCATCGGAGTCGCGCGATGACATCAAGGAGGCGCTGAAGGGCGCAGACATGGTGTTCGTCACAGCCGGCGAGGGCGGTGGCACCGGCACCGGCGCTGCGCCCGTGATCGCTGAGATCGCCAAGAACGAGATCGGCGCGCTGACGGTCGGTGTCGTGACGCGGCCGTTCGACTTCGAGGGCACGCAGCGCGGCCGTCAGGCGACCGAGGGGATCGAGCGTCTCCGCGACGTCGTCGACACGCTGATCGTGATCCCGAACGAGAAGCTGCTCGCGGTCGTCGAGCGCCGCACCTCGATGCTCGACGCGTTCCGCGAGGCCGACAACGTGCTGCGCCAGGGCGTGCAGGGGATCACCGACCTGATCACGATCCCCGGCCTGATCAACCTCGACTTCGCAGACGTGCGCACGATCATGGCCGACGCCGGGTCCGCGCTGATGGGCATCGGCACCGCCGCGGGTGAGAACCGCTGCGCAGAGGCGGCCAAGATCGCGATCTCCTCGCCGCTGCTCGAAGACAACGTCGACGGCGCGACGGGCATCCTGCTGAACATCACCGGCGGCCGCGACCTCGGGCTGTTCGAGGTCAACGACGCCGCCGAGATCATCCAGACGGCGGCCGACACGAGCGCCAACATCATCTTCGGCGCGGTGATCGACGAGAGCATGACCGACGAGGTCCGCGTGACCGTGATCGGAACCGGCTTCGACCACCGTCCCGGGCGCAGCCGCGGCGACCGCGCCGCGCGCCCCGACCGCAAACCGCGGATCAGCGATCGCCAGCGGTCGTCGTTGGAGATCTCCGACGACGACATCGACGTGCCTCCGTTTCTTAGGGATTGAGTCGTTTCTTCGTTCGTGTCGAGCTCGAACGAAGAAAGATCAATTCTTGAGCGCTGTCGCACGAGTGCGGGTCGCCAGAGGAGCCCGGGGCGGGGGAGGAGGCTGCTGCGTCTGCGTTTCAGGCCGCTCTGCGGGCAAGGAAGGATGCGGCGCGCGCGAGTGATCGACGCGGCGGGCGTGGACCTACATCTGCATTGCGGATTGTCGTTTCTCCTTCGTGCCCCCGCGAACGAGAAATCGATTCAATCCGCCCGGCCTGGACCTACATCTGCATCGCGGATTGTCGTTTCTCGTTCGTGCCCCGACGAACGAAAACGATCCAATCCGCCCGGCGTGGACCTGCATCTGCATTGCGGATTGTCGTTTCTCGTTCGTGGCCCCCACGAACGAGAAATCGATTCAATCCGCCCCCCACGAACGAGAAATCGATTCAATCCGCCCCCCACGA
>DATARO010000050.1:0-61483 GCA_036264095.1 Solirubrobacteraceae bacterium
CGGCGTCTCGTCGAGCTGCGCGACGCCCGCGAGGAACTCGCCGCGCAGGCGCTCCTCCCAGCGTCCGTAGGGGAGCTCCTCCTGCGGGGGCTCCGCCGCGAAGCGGGGCACGAAGCGTTCCTCGGGAGGCATGGCGCCCCAGACTACAGCCGCGCAGCCGGCCGGCGGACGCCGGCGGGTCTCAGGCGTCGCGCAGCAGCGCGGCGGCGTGCTAGGGCGCCACGATGTTGAGGTTGAGGTCGGTCGAGAGCTCGAGGCCGGCGATGTGCGTGAGCCGCGGCAGGACGTCGATCCGCCAGCTGAAGTGATCGGCGCCCGTCGGTGCGGTGCGGACCCACATGTTCAGCGGCGGGCTCGAGCCGAGGTGGCGGGCGAGGCGCGCCAGCCCGTCGTGGAGCAGGCTCGCGCCGATCGCCCCCGGGTCCTCGAAGCGCGCGCGCGGCGTCCGCGGCGCGAGCATCAGCTGGTAGGGGAGCCGAGATGCATAGGGCGCGAGCAGCACCGCCTCGTCGTCGATCGCGACGACGCGCTCGCGCCTGCGCACCTCCTCGGCGACGAGGTCCCCCAGCAGGTTCTGCCCCATCGTGCGCGTCGCGTAGGCGCCGGCCCGCTCGCGCTCCCGTGCGACGGTCGCCGGCACGAAGTCGAGCGCGTACAGCTGGGCGTGCGTGTGCGGCAGCGACGCGCCGGCCTCGCGCCGCTCGTTGACGATCAGCTGCACGTATGCGCTGCTGCCCGCGTGCTCGCGCATCCGCTCGCGCCAGACCTCCATCGCGACCGCGACCTGCTCGGCCGGAAGCTCGGCGAGGGACAGCACCGGCTGCGGGCCGTTGACGATGACCTCGTGCGCGCCGGTGGCCGGCAGCGACTGGAACAGCTCCTCGCGGGCGTCGCGCGAGGACGCGGGGGGTTTCGCGATCGCGACCGCGCCGTTGCCGGGCGGGTCCAGCGCCGGGTACAGGTTGGGGACGACACGCACCGTCCAGCCCTCTCCGTCGGCGGGACCGCCGGCGGGACGCACCGCGTAGACCTCGGGCGGCGTGCGGTCCTCGTGGCCCGCCGCGAACGGGTCTGCGCCCGCATCGATCGGATCGGGCGGAGCGCAGCTGGGTGCCCCGCCGGGGCGCCGCGAGCGCTCGCCCGCGACGATCGTGCGGTGCCCGCTGAGCGGATCGATTCGCAGCTCGGGCACGCTATCCGTCGAGCGCGTAGCGGCGGACGTCGGCTTCGAGCTTGGCCGCGGTCGGATACGGCCCCTGGTGGATGTACTGCGCTCCGGCGCGGTCGAAGAACACGGTCACCGGCGTGAACGTCGAGTCGGTGATCGCGACGCCGGCCTGGCCGCTCTGGTCGTAGTAGCTGGGATAGGGCACGGGGAAGCCGGCCAGGAAGCGGCGTGCGTCGGCGGCGCTCGTGTCGCCCGAGTCGATGCCGATGAACGCGACGCTGCGCCCGAGCGCGAGCGAGACGCGCTGGAAGGCGCCGAACTCCGCCCTGCACGGCGCGCACCACGAGGCCCACTTGTTGACCACGACGGGCTTGCCGTGCAGCGCCGCGAGCCGTGCGCGCAGCGCTCGCAGACCCCCCTTGAGCAGCACGCCGGCCTGGGCGTGCAGCGCGGCGAGCACCGGCGCCGAGCCCGCCAGCCGCGCGCGCATCTGCGCGGCGGAGATGCGGAGCGGCGCGCTCGAAGGAGAGCTGTGGAGCTGGGTCAGGCCGATCACGAGCAGCACGAGCACCGCGACCGCCGCCGCTGCGATCAACACGCGTGCTGGCGTCATCGCGCACAGGGTCGCAGATACGACACCACTTCAATGCGACCCAGGCTTGCTATATCCTGGGTGCACGAAGAAGGCCGGGCCGGAAGAGCCCGGCGGTGCGCGCCGACAGGGCGCCAGCCTCATCCGAAGCCGCGCCGGAAATGCCTCGGTTCGGCGGTTTCGTCTCGAAGTCCAGAGCCTTCCATGGCCGAGTCCACCTCAGTGGCCCTCGCGGCCGCGACGATCCCAACTTCCGCTGAGATAGCGCGGGCTGAGAAGCTCGTGCGCGAGAAGTTCCTGCACGACGGCGAGGACCCCGCCGTCGTCCTCGCGCCGGGCACCCCGCGCCGCCGCGCGCTCGACCTCGCGCTGGCCGAGCTCGCCGAGGACGCGAAGGCGAAGGTGCCCTCGACCGAATGGCGCCGCGACTTCTCGCTGCTGCTCGGGCTCGAACGGCTGATGTCGGAGGACGAGCCGAAGCTCGTCGACGGCACCGTGCTGTCGATGCACCAGGTCGACGCCCTCTCCGGCACGCTCACGGCGCTGCTGGCCGAGGCGCAGCGCAGCGGGGCGGACGCCGCCGGCGCGGCCTCGCCCGAGCTGCTCGCGAGCGCGGACATCCTCGGACCCGACGAGCAGATCGAGGCCGCCGAGAACGGCGCCGCGCCGCCGACCGAGGCGACCGCCGAGGACGAGGACGAGGACGAGGAGCCCGAGCTCGACGAGGACGACGACTTCGACGACGATGACGATCTCGGCCCCGTCGCGCGCGCCGAGCCGGAGGAGGACGACGAGGACGACGAGCTCGAGGAGGAGGACGAGGAGCCCGAGGAGGAGCCCGAGGAGGAGCCCGAGGACGAGGGCGAGCCCGACGAGGAGCCGCGCGACTGGAGTGAGGAGGAGGACGAGGAGGAGCAGCTCGGCGAGCTCCCCGAGGACCCGAACGCCGCCAAGCGCTTCTGGTTCGAGCACGCGACCGGCGCCGGCAAGACGGTCGCCGCACTCGGCTTCGTAGAGGCCTCGCAGACCGGCGGCATCCTGATCCTCACGCACCGGCGCAACCTCGTCGATCAGTTCAACGGCGAGCTGCGCGACCGTGGCTACGCCAAGCGCATCAGCCGCCCGCTGCTGAAGGGCGACGACTCCTCGCCGGCGGCCGGGCGCGGCCCGGTGACGGTCGAGACCTACCAGTGGTTCGTACGCAACGCCGGCCGGATCTCGAGCGCGTACACGATCGTGATCTGCGACGAGGCCCACACCGCCCTCGGCGAGAAGACGAGCGCCGCGATCCGCAACTGGACCGGCCCGATCTTCATTGGGATGACCGCCACCGGCGCCCTGATCGCGCGCCACGTCACCGACCTGTTCCCCACTCAGACCTCGCGCTTCGACCTCGCGCAGGCGGCGCGCCGCGGCGTGATCGCGCCGCTGCGGTGCGTGCGCATATCTCCGGGCGTCGGCGTGCGCACGATCGCCAAGGTGCCGTTGCGCCGGGGCGAGGTCGACACCGAGTTCGACCAGGACGAGCTGGCCAAACTGCTCGACCAGCAGCCCTTCAACATCGCCGTCGCGAACCTGTACAAGACGCGCTTCAACGGCGTCCCGGGCGTCGTCTACGCCGCCGGTGTGCGCCACGCATACAACCTCGCCGAAGCCTTCCGCGCAGAGGGCATCAAGGCCCAGGCCGTCTCCGGTGAGACGCCCAAGCGCGAGCTCGTCGAGATCCTCGCGCGCTACGAGCGCGGCGACGTCGACGTGCTGATCAACGCGCAGCTGCTCGCCGAGGGCTGGAACAGCCCTCGCGCGACCGTGTGCGTCCACCTCGCGCCGACGGCCTCCAAGCGCATCTACCAGCAGCGTGTCGGGCGCGTCACGCGCCGGCACCCGGGCAAGGAGGCTGGCCTCGTCGTCGACTTCGTCCACCCCGCCACCAAGCACGATGATCCGGTCGTGACGCTGCATTCGCTGCTGGACCGCGACGTCTACCGCGGCGGCGCGATCGTCGTCGGCCCGGTGCGCCGCGGCCGCGGGCGGCGGATGCGCGTCGAGCGCCGCGTGCTGCCGGTGTGCGCGGAGGAGGAGCGGCGGTTCGCGGTCTTCGAGCGCGAGCTGTGGCGGATCGCGGTCGAGCACCTCGACTACGGCGAGCAGCACGTGTGGGCGGCGCTCGCCGGCGCTCGCGTCGCGCCGAACGGCTGGCGCCGCGCGCGAGCGATGCTGCACTTCGACCGCACGGGCGAGCTCAAGAGCCGCTTCCTGATCACGGCGGTCCAGCGCAACAAGAACTCGCAGCTGCGCCTGCGCGCGCTGGCCGACATCGCCGCGCTGCGCGACCCCGACGCATTCGACACCGCGATCGACATCATCGGCGGCTGGCCGCGCGACGAGCGCAAGGAGGCGACGAAGATCATGCTGCGCGCGCTCGTCGAGCGCCGCATCGGCCGCCGTGATCAGGCAAACGCCTGGATCTGGCGCCTGGCGGAGTACACGCGCGACGTGCATGAGGAGTACGCCGTCCAGCGCTGGCCCGAGACCAAGCGCCTGCTCGGGCTGCTCGTCAACTCGGCCGGCGGCGCGCACGCGCGCAACGCGCGCAGGCTGATCCACGCCGCGCGCAAGCAGGACCGCCGGCTCGCCGCGGCGCTGCTCGCAGCAGCGCTCGCGCACACTCCCGAGGCCGAGGAGGCGCTGCGCGGCGCCCGTACGCGCATGGCGCGCAAGCCGCCGGCGCTGGCACGCGAGCTGCTTCGCAACTTCCCCAAGCGCCGCGCGCGCAACGCGCGCCGCCGCCGCAAAGGCGGGAGGGCGCCCGCCAACGGCGGAGCGCCGAACGGCTCCGGTCGGCGGCCCGTCACCGAGACGCTACAGGACTCCTCCAACGGCGCCGGCCCCCGCGACGGCGCGAGGGCCCCGGCGCAGAGCAACGGTGACGGTCGCGCGGGCGGCGCGGAGAGCGCGCGCGTCGCCCCGAAGGACGGCGCGCGCGAGGGCGGCGACACCGGAGACTGACGCGAGCCGGGCCCGGCGCCTGCGGCGCCGCTACCCGACCGACTCCAGGTGCACCTCTCCGGCGCCGAGCGCCGTCCGTCCGCCGCCGGTGAGCTCCACCACCAGCCGCCCCTCCCCGTCGATCCCCTCCGCGCGCCCGCGCCCCCCCTGCCAGGCGATCTCGCGCCCGCGCAGCGCGTCGCGCTCGCGCCACGCCGCGAGCGTGCGCTCGGCGGGCTCGGCCAGCCGCCGGTCGAGCGCGTCGAGCAGCGCGGCCAGCGTCGGCTCGACGTCCGCCCGCGAGCGGCCCATGGTGGCCGCCGGCAGCCGCCCCGGCTCGGGCTCTCGCAGCTCCTGCGGCAGCTCCCCGAGCGCCACGGCCACGTTGAGGCCGATGCCGAGCACGGCCCAGCCCTCGCGTGGGCGCCCCTCGGCGAGGATCCCCGCGAGCTTGCCGAGCGGCGGCCCGCCGCGCCCGGGCGCGTGCGCCAGCACGATGTCGTTCGGCCACTTGATCCGGGCGTCCTCGCCGGCGACGTCGCAGACGGCGACCGCCGACATCAGCGGCAGCAACAGCGGGGCGGGCCGCAGAAGCAGCGACATCAACAGCGCGCTGCCCGCGGGCGCCGACCAGCGGCGTCCCTGCCGCCCGCGCCCCGCGCTCTGCTCCGCGGCGGTCACGAGCGTCCCGTGCGGAGCGCCGGCGAGCGCGAGCGCGCGGGCCCGCTCGTTCGTCGAGTCCGTCAGGCGCAGGTGGACGCGCGGCGATCCGAGCGGCGCGCTCACCGCGCGCGCGCTGCGTCCGCCAGCAGCGCCGAGACGACGCCCTCGACGTCGTGCTCGCTCGCCTCGACGTGCGGCTCGAGGCCATGCTCGCGCAGCGTGGCGCTGGTCGCGGGCCCGATCGAGACGATCCGCGCCTGCGGCGAGAGCCGCGCCTCCGGGCCGGCCGCCTCCAGGAAGAACCGCACCGTCGACGACGAGGTGAACGTGACGTAGTCGGCACCGAGCGCCTGCTCGAGCGCGCGCGGCGACAGCGGCTCGGCGACCGTCTCGTAGAGATCGAGGACGTCGACCCGCGCTCCCCGCGCCCGCAGCGCGTCGGGCAGCACTTCGCGCGCCTCGCGAGCGCGGGCGATGAGGGCGCGCTCGACCGGCTGGCCATCGAGCGCGTCGACGAGCGACTCGGCGACAGCGCGCTCGGGCACCACGTCGGGGATGATCCCGCGCCGCCCGAGCGCGGCCGCGGTCGCGGGCCCGATCGCCGCGATCCGCGTGCCCGCGAGCGCGCGCGCGTCGCGGCCGCCCGCGGCGAGGCGTTCGAACAACAGCTCGACGGCGTTCGCGCTCGTCACGCACACGAAGTCGTATCCCGCGGGGTCGAGCGGCTCGCGCGGGAGCGGCTCGATGCGGATCACGGGCGCCTGGACGACGCCGGCGCCGAGCTCGCGCAGGCGCTCGGCGAGCCCGCTCGCCTGCGCCCGCGCGCGCGTCACGGCCACCGTCAGACCGGCCAGCGGACCCGGAGCGAGCCACGCCAGCTCGGCTGCGAGCCCGGCGACGGGCCCCACGATCGTGATCGACGGCGCGCGCACCTCGTGGGCGGCGGCCTGGCCTGCGATCGTCGCGAGCGTCGCCACGATCGTGCGCTGGCCGGGGAGCGTGCCCGCTTCGACGATCGCCGCCGGCTCCGCCGCGGGGCGGCCCGCGGCCTGGAGCCGCTCTGCGATCTCGGGCAGGCGCCGCACGCCCATGTAGAAGACGAGCGTCCCCGGGAAGGCGGCGAGCGCCTCCCAGTCGAGCGCCCCGTCCGCCGGCGACTCGCCGTCCTCGCGCTCGTGGCCCGTCACGAGCGCCACCGCGCTCGCGAGGCCGCGCTGTGTCACAGGGATCCCGGCGTAGGCGCTCGCGGCGACGCCGGCCGTGACGCCGGGCACGACCTCGAACGGGATCCCGGCGGCGCGCAGCGCGAGTGCCTCCTCGCCGCCGCGCCCGAACACGAACGGGTCGCCCCCCTTGAGCCGCACCACGCGCGCGCCGGCACGCGCGCGTTCGAGCATCAGCTGCTCGGTCTGCGCCTGGGGGACCGAGTCGCCGCCGCCCTCCTTGCCGACGTAGAGCAGCTCGGCGTCCGGCCGGGCGCCGTCGAGCGCCTCCGCGGGGATCAGGCGGTCGTGGACGATCATGTCTGCGCTCGCGATCAGCTCGAGCGCGCGGCGGGTCATCAGCCGCGGGTCGCCGGGACCCGCGCCGACGAGGAACACGGTGCCCCGAGCGCGGTCAGGCACCGGCGCGCCCCGCGAGCTCCTCCGCGCGTCTGAGCAGGTCCTCCGCACCCACCGCGCGCAGCCGCGCGGCCGCGAGCGCGCCGAGGCTCTCGGGCTCCTCGCGCGGGCCGTCGAGCTCGTCCGCGATCCACGCCGAGCCATCGGGGAGCCCGACCCAGGAGCGGATCACGAGGGCGCCCGCGACCGGCACGGCGTGTGCTCCCAGCGGCGTGTGGCAGCTCGCGCCGAGGTCGCGGGCGAGCGAGCGCTCCGCCAGCAGGCAGTCGAATGCAGCGCGATCGGAGATCGAGCCCGCCGCGCTGCGCGCGCTCTCGTCCTCCGCGCGCCCCTCGAGCACGAGCGTCCCCTGCCCGGGGGCGGGCACGAAGCGGCGCTCGTCGAGGACGCCCGTGACCGCGTCGTCGCGGCCGAGGCGTTCCAGCCCCGCGCGTGCGAGCACGATCGCGTCGAGCCCCTCGTGGCGCGCGGCCAGCCTTCGCAGGCGCGTGTCGACGTTGCCGCGCAGCGCGGTCACCTCGATGTCCTCGCGCGCGGCGCGCAGCTGCGCGAGGCGGCGCAGGCTGGAGGTGCCGATGCGCGCGCCGCGCGGCAACTGCTCGACCGAGGCGGCGCCGCACAGCGCGTCGCGCGCATCGGCACGCGCAGGCGCCCCGAGCAGCTCGAGGCCGTCGGACAGCTCGCCCGGCACGTCCTTGGCCGAGTGGACGGCGAGGTCGATCTCCCCGGCGGCGAGCGCCGCCTCGAGCGCGTCGACCCAGCGCGTCTTGTCCCCTGCAGCGGAGGCCCCCGTCCCGTCGCCGCTCGTGGCAATCGCCACGACCTCGACCCCCTCCCCGAGCAGGCGCGCGACGTGCTCGGCCTGGGTCATCGCGAGCGCGCTGCCCCGCGACCCGAGGCGCATCAGCGCTCGCGGCGGCGCCGCGAGCGCGACGGTGCTGTGAGGTCGTGGACCTCCGCGAGCTCGGCCTCGGGGGCGACTTCGGCCTCGGCGTCCTCGCGCAGCCCGAACAGCTCACGCACGATCTCGAGGCTGGCGTGGCCGCGGTCGCTGCTGAGGCTGCGCAACCGGATCGTCGGCTCGTGCAGGAGCCGCGTCATCACCGCGCGCGCGATCGCCTCGATCCGCGCGAGGTCGCGCGGGGAGGCCGACTCCCAGCGGCCCGCGTTCTCGGCGAGCACCTGGTCGACGATCTCGCTGCCGTGCTCGCGCAGCGCGCTCACCGTCGGCAGCGCGTCGAGCTGGCCGAGCCAGCGGGCGAAGCGGTGGATCTCCTGCTCGACGATCTCGCGCGCCGCGGGCAGCTCCTCCTCGCGCGTGCTGAGGTTGCGCGCGACGCTGGCCTGCAGGTCGTCGATGTCGTACAGGGTGACGCCGTCCAGCTGGCCGCAGGCCGGGTCGACGTCGCGGGGGACGGCGACGTCGATCAGCAGCAGCGGGCGCCCGGAGCGCCCGTTCATCACGAGCTCGAGCTCCTCGCGACCCACGATCGGATGGGGCGAGGACGTCGAGCACAGGACGATGTCCGCGAGCACGAGCTGCTCGGGCAGCTCCTCCAGCCCCACGACCGAGCCGCCCACGCGCTCGGCGAGGCTGAGCGCGCGGTCGGCGTGGCGGTTGGCGAGGAAGATCGTGCCCGCGCCCTGTTCGGAGAGCGCGCGCGCCATCAGCTCGCTCGTCTCGCCGGCTCCGAGGATCACGACGTGGCGCTCGGCGAGGTCGCCGAGCAGCCCCTGGGCGAGGTCGATCGCGACGGAGGGGACGCTCACGCGGCTCGCGCCGATCGACGTCTCCGTGCGCACGCGCTTGCCGGTCGTGAGCGCGGCGGCGAACAGGCGGTTCGTCAGCGGCCCGGTCGCGCCCACGGCCACGGCGCCTTCGTGCGCGCGGCGCACCTGGCCCTGGATCTCGGCCTCGCCGACGATCATCGAGTCGAGGCCCGCCGTGACGTTGTAGAGGTGGCGCGCGGTGTCGCAGTTGCGCGGTGAGTAGATCGCCTCGGCGAGCTCGGTCAGGCGGATGCGGGCGCGCCCGGCGAGCAGCCCGAGGATGTCGGACTCCGCTTCGACCGCGTCTCCGACGACGAGGTAGATCTCGGTGCGGTTGCAGGTGGAGATCACGACCGCCTCGCGCACCGCGCGCGTCTCGGTCGCGGCGCGCGCGAACTCGCTCGCCTCGCGCTCGGTGAAGGCGAGGCGCTCGCGCAAGGCCACGGGCGCGGTCTTGTGCGAGATGCCGAGTGCGAGCAGCTCGCTCATACGGCCGTCGATTCGCTCTGCGCGCTCTCGGGCAGGCTCCCTGCCGCGACCTGCTCGCGCTGACCCGCCTCCGGCGCCCGCTCGAGCGGCTCCCTTTGCTCGGCCTCCTGCAGCAGCTCGCCGAGCTCGCGCTCGACGCGGCTCATGCGGATCGCCATGATCGCGACGTAGATGAGCACGAGCGCGAACAGCACGACGTAGGCGCCCGCGACGTATTTGCCCGCGGTGTGCAGCGGCAGCGCGGGGGTCTCGGCGAGCAGCGCGCCGATCATCTCCCGCTCCCCGCCGAACCGGCGCCGATCCCGGGCGTGGGGGCCAGGCGCGGCGCGGCCGTGCGCGAGCGCTCCGGGATGAACTCGTGCTCGCCGGCCAGCCGCCGGCGCAGCGCCCGCACCTGGGCGCGCGTGTGCTTGGCCGTCAGCTCGTACTTGCAGAGCGTCGCGTACAGGAGCGCGATCGCCGCCAGGCTGATCACGAACGTGAGCGCCATCGGGCCCGGCAGGTTGGAGGTGCTGCCGAGCACGCGCGGGTGGAGGTAGGCCGTAGACAGGCGCACGGCGATGAAGTTCAGCGGCACGAAGGCGCCCGCCGTGACGGCGAAGACGGAGGCGTAGCGCGCCTGGCGCTCGGGATCCTCGATCGCGAAGCGCAGCGGCTGGTAGGTCGCGTACAGCAGGAAGACGATCAGGAAGGAGACGAGCGTCGGCTCACTCCACACCCACCAGTGCCCCCACGATCCCTTTGCCCAGATCGAGCCCGTGATCAGCGTCCCGAGGCCGAAGATCAGGCTCATGTGGATCGCGACGTAGGAGCGCATGTCCCAGCGCTGGTCGCGCGTGCGCAGGTGCTGGATCGCGCAGAGGCCGCCGATCACGAAGCCGGCGAGCGAGACGATCGCGAGCGGCACGTGCACGTAGAAGATCTTCTGCAGGAAGCCCTGTTCGGCTTCGAGCGGCGCGTAGAAGAAGACGAGCGCGAGCGCCGCCGTCATCGTGGCGACCGTGGCGAGGCTCAGCGTGCGCAGGCCTTTGCCGTACATGAATCAGTCAGTCCTCCAGCAGGAAATCGAACAGCGCGTAGGCGATCAGCCCGAAGACCAGATCATAGAGGCCCATCGTCAACAGCCACCGGGCTGCGGGGCCGCCGGAGCGGCCGAGGCTGAGCAGCGGCGAGCTCGCGCGGGCGCCCCCGATCACGAGCGGCACGAACAGCGGCAGCGCCAGCAGCGGCCCGAGCAGGTCGCGCGCGCGGGTGCGCACGGCGAGCGCCGCGACGAGCGTGCCGATCACGGCGACGCCGAGATCGCCGAGCGCGAGCACTCCGATCAGGTCGGGCAGCGCGTGGCTGAGCGAAGGGCCGAGCAGCAGCAGCGCGAACGCCGGAACCGCCACCAGCTCGAGCACGAGCAGGTAGGCGAGCAGCGTCAGCGCCTTGGCGATCATCATCGCGCTGCGGTCCACGGGTGCGAGCAGGAAGGCGTCGAAGCCGCCCTGGTCGGCGTCGGCGACGAACAGCCGGTTGACGCCGAGGATCGCCGCGAACAGGAGCGTCACCCACAGGATCCCCGCGGCGAGGTCGCCTTCGATCGAGCCGCGGTTCAGCGCGAAGTGGAAGACGACGAACGTCGTCACCGAGAACAGCGACATCGCCGGCACCGACTCGAGCGTGCGCAGCTCGACGAGCAGCTCCTTGCGCAGCAGGGCGCTGACCGTGCGTGCAAAGGAGACCTGCGCGCGCCCCGCCGGCGTCGCCGCGGAGTGCTCGACGGCGGCCGGGGGGGCGGCGCTCGCCCGCGCGCTCACCGGTACAGCTCCGTGATCGCCTCCACGTCCACCTCCGACGCGCGCGCGTGCAGCGCCACTCGCCCGGCGCGCAGCCCGAGGACGACATCAGCCTCCGCGAGCCCGGCGGCCGGATCGTGGCTGCAGATCACGCGCGTTCGCCCGCTCGCGCGTCCGATCAGCGGGCCGAGCTGCTCGATCGCGGCGGGGTCGAGGTTCGCGTATGGCTCGTCGAGCAGCAGCAGCTCGGGGTCGTGCAGCACGGTGCGCGCGACGGCGGCCCGCTGCACCATTCCGCGCGAGAGCAGCCGCAGCGGCTCGCGCGCGCGGCCCGTGAGCGACACGAGCGCGAGCGCGTCGTCCACGCGCGTCTCGGGCAGGCCGTGCAGGCGCGCGTGGAAGCGCAGGTTCTCGCGCGCGGTCAGCTCGCGGTAGAGCAGCGGCTCGTGGCCGAGCAGCCCGATCCGCCCGCGCGTGGCGTGCGCCTCGCCCGGCAGCTCGGAGCCGAGCACCCGCACGCTGCCGGCGTGGGGGCGCAGGAGCCCCGCCAGCACGCGCAGCAGCGTGGTCTTCCCCGCGCCGTTGGGGCCGAACACGACGAGCGTGCTGCCCTCCGGCACCGACACCGACACGTCGCTCAGCGCCGCGCGTTCGCCGTAGTGCCGAGCCAGTCCCGCGATCTCGACGGCACCCGCTCGCGCAGGGTCGCTCACGGCGTCAGGCCCGCGATACCTGCGCGGCGCGCGCGCCCTGGGCGGCGGCGATCAGGTCGCGCACCGCCTGCTCCCGGCCGGCCGCGAGCAACGCGATCGGATCGGGGTCGCCGTTGACGATCCCCTCGAAGAACTCCTTGCGGTCCTGGTAGGTGGGGAGCGTGCCCTTCGCCCAGCCGCGGGCCTCGTTCAGGAGCACCGCCAGGCGCGCGTAGGACTCGCCGAACTGCGCTTCGATCTCGCGCTTCATCCGCTTGGCGAGCGCGGGCGAGGCGCCGGCGGTCGAGATCGCGATCGCGAGCGGCCCGCTGCGCACGATCGCCGGCAGGATGAAGTTGCACAGCGGCGGCACGTCGACGATGTTCACGAGCATCGCGCGGCGCTCGGCGTCGTCGAAGACGGCGATGTTCACGTCTGTGTCGTCGGTCGCGGCGATCACGAGGAACGTCCCCTCGAGGTCGGGCGCCCCGGCGTATGCGCGCTGCTCCCAGGCGATCGAGCCCTCGCGCGCGTAGGTCTCGAGCTGGTCGTGCGCCCGCGGCGCGATCAGCGTGACGGTCGCGTCGCAGGCGAGCAGGCCCTCGACCTTCTCGAGCCCGATCTCGCCGCCGCCGACGACGAGGCAGCGGCGCCCGCTCAGCTTCAGGCAGGCGATGTAGAAGGGCGTGTCGAGCATGCCCTGGACGCAGCTCTGATCGCAGATCCCCCTGCGCAGCTGGCAGACACACTCCTTGCCGGCGTAAGCCTGTGCGGGCATGTGAGAAGCGTAGAAGACGAGCGATTGACTATGGCCCGCGCCGGAGCGCACGCACGCCCAGCCGCGTCAGCGCCAGCGCCCCGTCGCGCCATGCGCGGTCGCGGTCGGCCTCGCGGCGCGAGCGCATGCGCGCGATCGCGCGCGCCGCCTGCGAGGTCACGTCGTCGTAGGGCGTCCACCACAGCCCGCGCACGCGCTGGGGATCCCACGTGATCAGCTTCTCCTGCGCGCAGGCTCCGAGCCCGGCGCGCCCGAGCGTGCGGCCGAGGCCCGCGCCCGCCGCCGCGCCCCACGGCCCGCGTGAGACCATCGGGCCGGGCAGGTGGTCGTTCAGCCACACCATCCCCGCGCGCAGCTCGCGCGCGATGCGGATGCCCTGGTAGCGGTCGTCCGTCCATACCGAGGCGCCGAGGCCGTAGTCGCTGTCGTTGGCCAGCGCGATCCCCTCGTCGACCGAGTCGATCGGCGTCATGCACAGCACCGGGCCGTCGATCGGCTCGCGCATGATCCGCATCTCGGGCGTCACGCCGGTGAGCACGGCGGGCGCGTAGAACGAGCCCGCCTCGCAGCCCGGGGGCGAGACAGGTCCCCCGCAGTGCAGCCGCGCGCCCGCGGCGAGGGCGTCCTCGACCAGCTCCTGGACATAGGCGAGGCGGCGCTCGGACGCGAGCGGGCCGACCTGCACGCGCGGATCGGCCGGGTCGCCGACGCGCAGCTCGCGTGCCGCGGCGACGAGCGCGATCTCGAAGCGCTCGGAGAGGGTGCGGTCCACGTAGATGCGCTCCACCGATCCGCGCGCCTGACCGGCGCCGGCGCACCCCGCCCACAGCGCACCCGCGACGGCGCGCGAGGGGTCGGCGTCGGCGAGCACGAGCATCGCGTCCTTGCCGCCCAGCTCGACCGTGACCTCCTTCTCGCGCGAGACGCACTCGCGGGCGACCACGCGGCCGTTGAGCGGGGAGCCGGTGAACAGCACCTTCGCCACGGGCGAGCGTGCGAGCGCGACGCCCACCTCGGCCCCGCCGTGCGCGACCTGGACGAGCCCCTCCGGCAGGCCGGCGCGCGCGAGCACCGCTGCGATCCGCTCGCCGGCGAGCGCGGCGCGGGCCGCGGGCTTGTAGACGACGCCGTTGCCGGCGAGCAGCGCGCCCGCGATCTGGCCGAGCGGCTGCGCGAACGGCGCGCTGCCGGCGCCGATCACGCCCACCACGCCGTAGGGCTCATAGGCGATCTGCGCGCGCCGCGCGGCGGCCATCGAGCGGCTCGAGCGCACGCCGCGGCCGCCGAGCGCGCGCGCCCCCTCCTCGGCGATCCAGATCAGTGCGTCGATCGCCGCGAGCAGCTCGAGCGCGGCGATCTCGGGGCGCGGGCGGCCCTGCTCGCGCGCGAGCAGCTCGCACAGGTCATCGAAGTCGTCGATCACCGACTGGGCCATGCGGCGCATGTAGCGCGCGCGGTCGCTGACGCGCAGCAGCGCCCACAGCGGCTGCACCTTCGCGACCGCGCGAACGACGCCGTCGATCGCCGCGGGCGGGGTCGGTGTGACGCTGCCGATCGCCGCGCCCGTCGCCGGGTCGCGCGCCGTCAGCGCCGCCTGAGCCCTGGCCTCGGCTGCCTGCGCCTCCATCGCGCCGACGATTATCGCCGCTCGGCCGAACGCGCGGAGCGGATCTGCTCCAGCCGCGCCGCCAGCTCGGCCTCTGCGTCGTCGGGGTCGTAGAAGCGCGCATCGCCCACCTGCTCGGGCAGCACCCGCTGCGGGCCCACGTGGCCGGGGTGGGTATGGGGGTTGTCGTAGTCGGCCTGCTCGGTCCCGGGCCGCGGTCCGATGCGCAGCCACGCCGGCACCGGCGCTGCGCCGTGCTCGCGGACGTGGGCCTGGGCGGCGCCCAGCGCGCGCCCGGCGGCGTTCGACTTCGGGGCGAGGGACAGGTAGATGGCGGCCTGGGCGAGGGCGTAGCGGGCCTCGGGGAGACCGACGCGTTCGACGGCCGCCGCGGCGGCGGTGGCGAGTCCGAGCGCGTCCGGGTCGGCATTGCCGATGTCCTCGGAGGCGAGGATCACCATCCGGCGGGCGATGAAGCGCGGGTCCTCTCCGCCCTCGAGCATCACGGCCAGGTAGTAGAGGGAGGCGTCCGGGTCCGATGCGCGCGTCGCCTTGATCCAGGCCGAGATGTAGTCGTAGTGGCGGTCGCCCTGCTTGTCGTAGAGGACCGCGCGCTGCTGCAGTGCGTCCTCGGCCCGCTCGATCCCGACGCGGGGCTCGCCGAGGCGGCGCGCGGTGTCGGCCGCGAGCTCGAGCGCGTTCAGCGCCGTGCGGGCGTCGCCCCCGCTGCGCACCGCGAGGAAGCGCAGCGCCGCGGGGTCGATCTCGGCGCCGAGCGCGTCCGCGCCGCGCTCCAGCAGCGTCGCGACCTGCTCGGGGCCGAGCGGCGCCAGGGCGTAGACGCGCACGCGGGACAGGAGCGCGCCGATCACCTCGAAAGCCGGGTTCTCGGTCGTCGCGCCGATCAGCGTCAGCAGGCCGTCCTCGACGGCCGGCAGCAGCGCGTCCTGCTGGATCTTGTTGAAGCGGTGGATCTCGTCGAGGAACAGCACCGTCGGCGGACCGCTCCTCGCCCGGCGGTGCTCGGCGCGCTCGAGCACCGCGCGCACCTCGGCGCGGCCGGCGGCGACGGCGCTCAGCTCCTCGTAGGCGGCGCTCGACGCGCGCGCGAGGATCCGCGCGAGCGTCGTCTTCCCGGACCCCGGCGGCCCGTACAGGATCATCGAGTGGGGTCGCCCGAGGGCGACCGCCGTGGCGAGCGCGGAGCCCTCCGTCAGCAGGTGCTCCTGGCCCACGAAGCCGGCGATCTCGGCCGGTCGCAGCCGCGCGGCCAGGGGCGTACCGGGGGTCTCGGGCGCCCGCCCCGAGCTCGACCGCTCCATATCCATGTCAGAGCTGTTGTCAAAAAGGGTATTCACAGGATTAGTATCGCTCTTATACCTGCGGCTCCAACGGGGGAAGGGGAGCAGGTCGAAGACGAGAGGACGTCGAACCAATACCCCCCGTGATCAGCAAGCAGACCCTGCATAACGCCGTGCGGAGGCGCTCGGAGTGAGCATCAACACGGCAGGCGCGCTCCCGGGCTCCGGGAGCGGCTCCGACCTCGAGTTCCTCGAGCTGGGGGGAGCGATCGCGGCCCGTTCCCCACTCCAGCTGTTCTGGCGGCGCTTTCGCCAGGACCGCGTCGCGCTCGTCTCGCTCGGCTTCATCGGGCTGCTGGTCGTGATCGCGCTCGCCGCGCCGCTGATCGTCGAAGTGCTCGGACTGCCCGGCCCGGCGACGCAGAACTCGAACCTCACGGACGCCTTCGGCGCCCCGCTCGGCCCGAGCGGCGCGCACCCGTTCGGCGTCGACCAGCTCGGCCAGGACGTGATGTCGCGCGTGATCTACGGGACCCGTGTCTCGCTCGAGGTCGGGATCGTGGGCACAGCGATCTCCACCTTCATCGGCGTCACGCTCGGCGTGCTCGCGGGCTTCTACCGCGGCTGGGTCGACACGATCTTCTCGCGGATCGCCGACGTCGTGCTGTCGATCCCGCTGCTGCTCCTGGGGCTCGGCATCGGCGCGGCCTGCGCGGTCCGCGGGTGCCTGTCGGGGACGATCCAGCCCGGATTGGGCCTGATCATCTTCCTGATCGCCATGGCGAACTGGACCTACGTCTACAGGATCGTGCGCGGCCTCGTGCTGTCGCTGCGCGAGCGCGAGTTCGTCGACGCCTCGCGGGCGCTAGGAGCTTCCGACCTGCGGATCATGTTCAGGGAGATCCTCCCGAACCTCGTCGCGCCGATCATCGTCTACTCGAGCCTGCTGATCCCCCAGAACATCCTGTTCGAGGCGGCTCTCTCCTTCCTCGGCGTCGGCGTGCGCCCGCCGACCGCGAGCTGGGGCCAGATGATCGCCTCGGCCACCCCGATCTTCAACACCGCCTGGTGGTACATGACGTTCCCAGGCGTCGCGCTCCTGCTGACCGTGCTGGCATTCAACCTGCTCGGCGACGGACTGCAGGACGCGCTCAACCCTCGGTACGCGAGGTGAACATCTCATGGGACGCCAGTGCTCCATGGGCAGACAACGACAGGAGGCCGCAATGGTCGCGTTAATGAGAAGGCTGGCCCCCGGCTTGCTCGCGGGCTGCGCCGCCGTGGGCCTGGTGGCCTGTGGCTCGAGCAGCAGCTCGAGCTCCGGCAAATCGAGCATCAAGGTGGCAGCCGGGATCGTGACACCGTCAACCGAGTCGCTCACGGGCGGCAAAAAGGGCGGGACGCTCACGGTCCTCAACCACGAGGACTTCGAACACATCGACCCGGGCTCCTCGTACTTCGCGATCGACTACGAGGCTGTGTACGCGACCCAGCGGCCGCTGTACTCATACCAGCCGAACACGTTCTCGACGGTGACCCCGGACATGGCCGAAAGCGCCCCTGAAATCTCGGCCGACAAGAAGGAAATCACCGTGCACATCCGGCACGGCGTCCACTTCAGCCCCCCGGTCAACCGTGAAGTCACCTCGGCCGACGTGGCCTACGCGTTGGACCGTGGCATGAACCCGAACGTCGCGAACCCTTACTTCCTCGGTTACTTCGAATCGATCGAAGGCGCCAAGAAGGCGACGGGCGGCCCGATCCCGGGCATCACGACGCCGGACAAGTACACGATCAAGTTCAAACTGACCGAACCGCAGGCGCCGATCGTTGTCGCTGCGCTCGTGCTCCCCGTCTCCGCCGCGGTGCCGGAGGAATACGCGAAGAAGTACGACGCCAAGAAACCGAGCGAATACG
Source organism: Solirubrobacteraceae bacterium (assembly GCA_036264095.1). Lineage (GTDB taxonomy): Bacteria > Actinomycetota > Thermoleophilia > Solirubrobacterales > Solirubrobacteraceae > Palsa-744. The sequence goes on from DATARO010000050.1 coordinate 17,368, forward strand.
GCAACTACCAGGTCGCCACAGGCCCCTACATGTTCAAGGCCGACAGCAGCGGCAAGGTCCTCGGCGTGGGCTACCAGCCCGCGAAGTCGGCGACGCTGGTGCGCAACCCGAACTGGAACCCCTCGACGGACCACCGGCCCGCCTACCTGGACCAGATCAACATCCAGATCGGCGGCGACACGAACGTCATCGGCCGTCAGGTGCTCGAAGGCTCCGGCCTGGTGCAGAACGACACGCCAGCGAACTCGATCGTCAAGCTCGCGTACGAACACTACCGTCCGCAACTCGAGATCTCGCCCGGCGCAGGTGACCACTACGTCGCGGTCAACAACAGCCACGGCGTGTTCACGAACGTGAACCTGCGCAAGGCCTTCTGGGCCGAGCTCGACCGCGAAGCGATGGACAAGGCGCGCGGTGGTGCGCTCGTCACGAATGTGATGACGCACTTCCTCTACCCCGAAATCCCCGGCTTCGAAGAGGCCGGCGGGCTCGAAGGGCCGAAGCTCGACTACAACGAACACCCGCAGGGCGACCAGGCAGTCGCGGAAAAGTACATGAAGCTGGCCGGCTTCTCGACCGGTAAGTACACCGGGAGCAAGACCGTCCAGATCGTCGGCTCGACTGGCGCACCTGCGCCGGAAGATGCCGAAATCACCAACCAGGCGCTGAAGAACCTCGGGTTCCACACGCACCTGAACCTGGTCGATCAGGCGACCATGTACCAGAAATACTGCGGGAACGTGGCCGAAGAGATCGACGTCTGCCCGAGCGTGGGCTGGATCGCCGACTTCGGCGACCCGCAGGCGACGCTGGACGTGCCGTTCAACGGGAAGTTGATCATCACCAACGGGACCAACTCCAACTGGGGCCAGGTCAACCATCCGAAGATCAACAAGGCGATGGAAGAAGCGTCGAAGATCGTCGGCGTCTCCGCCCGCGCGACCGCGTGGGCGAAGATCGACCGCGAACTCGTCGAAGAAGCCGTCGCCGTGCCCTACGACTGGGACAAGCAGCCCTCGATCGAGTCCAAGAACGTCGCCGGCGTGGGCGACCTCTGGAACATCGGTTCGTGGGACTACTCCTACACGTCCCTGAAGTAGGCGGGCGGAGCTAGTCAGAAGGCCGATCCGGCTGGGGCGGGCGCGACGGGCGCCCGCCCCACCGGTCCCGCCACAAGGGCAAGCAGATGAGCCGATACATAGTCAGGCGCTTTCTCTGGGGCATCCTGCTGCTGATCGTCGTCTCGGCACTGATGTTCGTGCTGTTCCGCGTGCTGCCGACCGGCGATCCGGCGGCGCTGCGCGCGGGCCGCGAGGCGAGCCACAAACTGCTGCTGGAGATCCGCCACGACCTCGGCCTCGACAAGTCGCTGCTCACCCAGTTCTGGCAGTACATGAAGGAAGTCTTCTTCCACTTCAACCTGGGCTACAGCTACTACAGCAGCGCCCCGGTCAAGGACCTGATCAAAGAACGGCTGCCGGCCTCGATCTCGCTGGTCGCGGGCGGCGCGTTCATCTGGCTGGTCTCGGGCGTAGCCGTCGGGATCGTCTCGGCGGTGCGCCGGCGCACGCTGCTCGACCGCGCGAGCATGGGCACCGCGCTCGTGCTCGTCTCGGCGCCCGAATACTGGCTGGGGCTGATCGTGCTCTACCTGTTCGCCGCGGACATCGGCAAGGTCCGGATCTTCCCCGGCGCCGGGACGTACGTGGGCCTGACGAGCGACCCGTGGAAATGGTTCACGTCGCTGCTGCTGCCGTGGCTCGTCGTCGCCGCGAGCAACGCGGCGATCTACGCGCGGCTGATGCGCGGCAGCCTGATCGACGTGATGGGCGAGGACTACATCCGCACGGCGCGGGCGAAGGGCCTCTCCGAGCGCCGGGTGATACTGCGCCACGGTGTGCGCGCGGCGATCAACCCGATCGTGACGATCTTCGGGCTCGACATCGGCGTGCTGCTCGGCAGCGCGATCCTCGTCGAAACGGTCTTCAACGTGCCCGGCATCGGCCGGCTCAACTACGACGCGATCACGCATGCGGACTTCCCGATCGTGCAGGGCACCGTGCTGGCGGCAGCGCTGTTCATCGTCGTCGCGAACATCCTCGTCGACATCGCGTACGCCTACCTGGATCCCCGGGTCAGGTACTCGTGAGCGCCCCCGCCGGCGAGCCCGCGACGGTCGGCGCGGCCCCGAACGGCCGCGAGCCGCTCCTGCGCGTGGAGGACCTGCGCGTCGAGTTCCCCACCGAAGACGGCGTCGTGCACGCCGTCGACGGGATCACCTACCAGGTGTTCCCGGGCGGGACGCTCGGGATCGTGGGCGAGTCGGGGTCTGGCAAGACCGTCTCCTCGCTGACGACGATGGGCCTCACGCGCCGGCAGGGGGCGAACATCTCCGGCCGCATCCTGTTCGAAGGGCAGGATCTGGTGCCGCTGTCCGACCACGATCTGCGCTCGATCCGGGGCAACGAAATCGCGATGGTCTTCCAGGACCCACTGTCCTCGCTGCACCCCTTCTACAAGGTCGGCACGCAGCTGGTCGAGGCGGTCCGCGCGCACCGCGACGTGCCCAGGCGCCAGGCGCTCGGCCGTGCCGTGGAGCTGCTCGGGATGGTCGGGATCCCCGACCCCGGCCGGCGCGTGCACGACTACCCGCACGAGTTCTCCGGCGGCATGCGCCAGCGGGCGATGATCGCGATGGCGCTCGCCAACGAGCCCAAGCTGCTGATCGCCGACGAGCCAACGACGGCGCTCGACGTGACCGTTCAGGCGCAGATCCTCGCGCTGATGGAACGGCTGCAGAGCGAGCTCGGGATGGCGATCGTGATCATCACCCACGACCTCGGCGTCGTCGCCGAGATGGCCGACGACATCGCGGTCATGTACGCGGGGCGGATCGTGGAGACGACCTCGGCCGAGCGCCTGTTCGCCGCGCCCCAGCACCCCTACACGTGGGGGCTGCTGAAGTCGATCCCGTCGCTGGAGGGCTCGCGCGATCAGGAGCTCGTCCCGATCCCGGGCTCGCCGCCGAGCCTGATCGCGCGGCCGTCGGGGTGTCACTTCCACCCGCGCTGCGCGTACGCGCAGCCCGAGCACGCGCGCGTGGACCCGCGCCTCGAACCGGTCTCGGCCGGGTCCAACCACCACGTGGCCTGCCTGCTCTCCTCCGAGGAGCGGGAGGGCCTGTGGGCGTCGCTGCAGCGGGGGAGCACACCGAGCGCGGCGGTGGCCGAGGTCGGTCTCGACGAGCAGGCGGGCTCGCCGGAGGGCCACGCGTGAGCGCGCTCGTCCAGGTCCGCGACCTCGTCAAGCACTTCCCGCTCACGCGCGGGATCGTCCTCCAGCGCCGCGTCGGCGAGGTCAAGGCCGTCGACGGCGTGAGCTTCGACATCGAGCAGGGCGAGACGCTCGGGATCGTCGGCGAGACCGGCTGCGGCAAGAGCACCACGGCGCGGCTGGTCATGCGCCTGCTCGACTCGACCTCGGGGAGCATCGAGTTCGAGGGGCGCGACATCACGAAGGTCAAGGGCGCCGCGCTGAAGGCGGTCCGGCGCGAGATGCAGATGATCTTCCAGGATCCGTACTCCTCGCTGAACCCGCGCAAGACGATCGGCTCGATCATCTCCGAGCCGTTCATCATCCACGGCATCGAGCGCGACAAGGCCGCGCGCAAGCGCGCCGTGCAGAGCCTGATGGAGAGAGTCGGGCTCAACCCGGAGCACTACAACCGCTTTCCGCACGAGTTCTCCGGCGGCCAGCGCCAGCGCATCGGCGTGGCGCGCGCGCTTGCGCTGAAGCCGAAGCTGCTGATCGCCGACGAGCCGGTCTCGGCACTCGACGTCTCGATCCAGGCGCAGGTGCTGAACCTGCTGCGGGACCTGCAGCGCGAGTTCGGCCTGACCGTCGTCTTCATCGCCCACGACCTGTCGGTGGTGCGGCACATGTGTGACCGCGTGGCAGTCATGTATCTCGGCAAGATCGTCGAGACGGGGGCCGGCGACGACCTCTACGACGCGCCGCAGCATCCCTACACGGGCGCCCTGCTCGCCGCGGTCCCGGTGGCCGACCCCTCGCGGCACCACACGCGCAGGCTGCTGACGGGCGACGTGCCGAGCCCGGCCAACCCCCCCAAAGCATGCCGCTTCCACACGCGCTGCCCGAAGGCGGAGGAGCGCTGCTCGACCGAGGAGCCGCTGCTGCGCAAAGCCGGCGGCAACACCGACGTCGCCTGCCATTTCCCGCTGACCAGCGAGGAGCTGGTGCAGATCGGCGTACGATCCGGCGGATGACGGACCACTCGCCGGGGCGCGAGGCCGAGGAGCTCCTCGCCGGCCTGATCCGCCACAACACCGTCAACCCCCCCGGCGACGAGCGCGCGGCGCAGGAGCTGCTCGCCGAGCACCTGGGCGCGGTGGGGTTCGAGTGCGAGCTGCTCGGCGCCGAACCCGGCCGTCCCAACCTCGTCGCGCGCCTGCCCTCGGGGCGCGAGGGTCCGACGCTCTGCTACCTCGGCCACGTCGACACGGTGCTCGCCGACCCGCGCGAGTGGACGCACGACCCGTGGTCGGGCGAGGTCGCCGACGGCTTCCTCTGGGGCCGCGGCGCGCTCGATATGAAGTCGCAGGTCGCGGCCGAGGTGGCCGCGGGCGCGTCGCTCGCCCGCTCGGGGTGGCGTCCGCAGCGCGGCGAGCTGCTGATCGTCGCCGTCGTCGACGAGGAGACCGGCGGCGAGCTCGGCGCGCAGTGGATCACGCGCGAGCACCCTGAGAAGGTGCGCTGCGACCTGCTCGTCAACGAGGGCGGCGGGGCGATGTTCGAATACGGCGGGCGGCGCTGTTACGGCGTGTGCTGTGCCGAGAAGGGCGTCTTCCGCTTCACCGTGCGCACGCACGGCGTCGCGGGACACGCTTCGATGCCGGCGATGGGGGACAACGCGCTGCTGAAGATGGCCCCACTGCTCGCGCGCCTCGGCGAGCGCCAGCCCGAGCGCCTGCTCACCGGTGAGGCGCACGCCTTCCTGTCCGGTATCGGCGAGGATCCGGAGGACCCCGCCGGCGCGCTCGAGCGCCTGCGGGCGAGCGATGCGCGCCTCGCGGTGATGTTCGAGCCGATGCTCGGCGTCACGTTCACGCCGACGCGGATCGGCGCCTCGGAGAAGATCAACGTGATCCCGAGCCGCGCCGAGCTGCGCGTCGATTGCCGCGTGCCCCCCGGGCTCGGCGAGGCGGAGGTCCTGCGCGGCATCTCCGAGGTGCTCGGCGAGCCGGGCGCGGACGGGTTCGATATCGAGTTCACCGAGCAGGTCGTCGGCAACGGCTCGCCGGTGGAGTCCGGGCTGATGGACTCGCTTCGCGCATGGGTCGAGCAGTCCGACCCGGGCGCCGCGGTCGTGCCGGTCGTGCTGCCTGGCTTCACCGACTCGCGCCACTTCCGCCTCGCCTTCCCCGAGTGTGTGGCATACGGGTTCTTCCCCCAGCGCCACCAGACTCTGCTCGAGGGCACGCCGCTCATACACGGGGCGGACGAGCGGATCGACGTGCGCGACCTGGCGCTCGCCGCCGACCTGTATCGCGACCTCGCAGTCCGCACGCTCGGCTGATTTTTCGCGGGCACCGGCGCGGAACGCTTGACCCATCGCGCATAATGACCTTTATGCCAAGGATGGTGTTGTGGTCGGGAGGATGTTGAGATGGCGGTGACCGCGACTTCGGAAGCGGCGCGTACGAGCCGGGGCTCGCAGACGCACACCGGCTCCGCGCGCGGCGCGGCGAGCACGGCTCCCAGCTCGCGCAAACCGGCGTCGCGCACCCCTGCGGCGCACATCACGCCGGTCCACATCGTCGAAAGCCAGCCGTCCTCGCACACCTCGCTGACGACCGAAATCCAGAACTTCGCGGTCTCCTGGGAGCCGGTCGTCGCGATCCTCTTCTTCGTCGCGCTGATCGGACTGATGTGGCGGACGCTGAAGGTGATGCCGCGCGTCAAGCCGCAGCAGATCAAGCCGTCGTCGGGCCAGTCGGCGACGTTCCAGGACATCGCCGGGGTGGACGAGGCGAAGGCCGAGCTGCAGGAGATAGTCGAGTTCCTGCGCGATCCGAAGGCCTTCCAGTCGATGGGCGCGAAGGTCCCGAAGGGGATCCTCCTGCACGGCCCGCCGGGCACCGGCAAGACGCTGCTCGCCAAGGCTGTCGCCAACGAGTCGGGCGCGCGCTTCTTCGCGCAGTCGGCCGCGTCCTTCGTCGAGATGTTCGCGGGCCTCGGCGCGGCCCGCATCCGCCGCCTGTTCGCCGAGGCGCGCAAGCACGAACCGGCGATCATCTTCATCGACGAGCTCGACGCCGTCGGGGGGCGCCGCGGCGCCGACATCTCCGGCGAGAAGGACCAGACGCTCAACCAGCTCCTGGTCGAGATGGACGGCTTCGACTCGGCGGGGCGCGTGGTCGTGATCGCGGCGTCGAACCTGCTCGAGAAGCTCGACCCGGCGCTGCTGCGCCCGGGCCGCTTCGACCGGCAGGTGTTCGTCGTGCCCCCCGACGTCAAAGGACGGCTCGGCGTGCTGCAGGTGCACACGCGGGACAAGCCGATGGACGACGTCGACCTCTCGCTCGTCGCGCAGCAGACGAGCGGGCTGACCGGGGCGGACCTCGCGAACATCTGCAACGAGGCGGCGATCTTCGCCACGCGACGGCGCGCGAAGAAGATCGCGATCACGGACTTCGACGCGGCGATCGAGCGCGTGATCGCCGGCGTGCAGAGCAAACGCGTGCTCAACCAGCACGAGAAGAAGGTCGTCGCCTTCCACGAGGCCGGCCACGCGCTCTGCGGCGAGCTGCTCCCTTCCGTCGACCGCGTGCACCGCATCTCGATCGTCCCGCGCGGGCGCGCGCTCGGCTACACGCTGAACCTGCCGGCCGAGGACCGTTACCTGAAGACGCGCGAGGAGCTGCTGGACTACATGACCGTGCTGCTCGGCGGGCGCGTGGCCGAGCAGGTCGTGTTCGGCGCGATCACGACGGGCGCCTCGGATGACCTCAAGCGGGTGGCGGACATCGCGCATTCGATGGTCCACGACTACGCGATGGGGACGGCGGGCGTGGGGCGCTCGCCGGAAGGCGACGTGCGGCTGTCGGAGACGACGCTGCGCATCCGCGACGAGGAGCGCCAGGACCTGATCGAGGAAGCGCGGCGGGCGGCGCAGCGCATGATCATCGCGCACCGCAGCCAGCTCGATGCGCTGGCGCACGAGCTGCTCGAGCGCGAGGTGCTCGAGCGCGACTCGATCGAACGGATCATGGCGGGCGTGCCACGGCTGGAGCGCGCGCCCGGGGTCGGGCTGCGCGTCGTGGCGGCGAGGGAGACCGGCGATGTGCCGCGCCCCGCCCCGTTCCCGCGCCACGAGCCGGATCTCTGAGTCGGCTACTAGACTCCCGCGCGTGTTCAAGCGCATCGACCACGTCGGCGTCGCCGTGCAGGAGATCGAGCCGGCGATGGCGCTCTACCGCGACAGCTTCGAGCTCGAGGTCGCACACCGCGAGGTCGTCGAGGAGCAGGGGGTCGAGGCGGTGCTGCTCGACGTCGGGGAGAACCACGTCGAGCTGCTCGCGCCGCTGGCGGAGGACACGCCGGTCGGCCGCTTCCTGGCCAAGTCGGGCCCGGGCCTCCACCACGTCGCCTACCAGGTGGGCGACATCGAGGCGGCGCTGCAGGCCTGCCGGGACGCGGGGCTGCAGCTGATCGACGAGCAGCCGCGCACCGGGATCCGCAACTCGCGCGTGGCGTTCCTGCACCCGCGCGCGACCGGCGGCGTGCTGACCGAGATCGTCCAGCCGGCGGAGAGCCACTGATGGCGGGCACGCGCAGGGTGACGGTCGGCTTCAAGGGCGGCCAGGTGCTCGCCCTGCGGCTCGCCGAGCGGCCGCTCGAGGGCCTCTACGCGGCGCTCGAGAAGGGCGGCTGGCACCAGCTGGACGCCGAGGACGGCCCGGTGCGCATCGACCTCGGGCAGGTCGTCTACGTGGGTGCCGAGGGCGGCGATCCCCACGTGGGCTTCGGCTAGCCAGCGGCCCGCTCCCCGGATTTGTTGACTGATATGGATGGGTTGTTGCTGCGGTACGCGCGCACCGCAGGACACACACCCGGCCGCGATCGGGCGGTCGCGCGCTTCTCGGCGCTCGGCGAGCACGCCGGGGTGTGGCTCGCGATCGGAGCCGGCGGATACGCTCTCGACGCCGGGCGCAGGAGCGCGTGGGCGCGGGCGCTGCGGGCGCTGCTCTTCACGTATGCCCTGAACACTGCGCTGAAGCTGGTCGTGCGCCGGCGCCGCCCGCAGCTGCCCGGGCTCGAGCCGCTCGCCGGAACGCCGACCGCGCTCAGCTTCCCGAGCGCGCACGCGTCGACGTCGTTCGCGGGCGCGCGGCTGTACTCGCGCCTCGGCCTGCCGCCGGCGCCGCTGTACGCGCTCGCGGCCTCGCTGTCGCTCTCGCGCCTGTACCTCGGCGTCCACTACCCCTCCGACGTGCTCGCGGGAGCGGCGCTCGGGAGCCTCACCGGGACCGTCGCGGGCAGGGGGGAGGGGTGAGCACGCGGATCGGGATCGTCGGGATGCCGAACGCGGGCAAGTCGTCGCTGTTCAACGCGCTCACGCGGGCGGGGGCCGAGGCCGCGAACTACCCGTTCACGACGATCGAGCCGAACGTCGCCGTCGTGCCCGTGCGCGACGAGCGCCTCGAGCAGGTCGCGAGCACGGTCGGGGCGTCGGAGATCGTGTGGGACACGATCGACTTCCACGACATCGCCGGCCTCGTGGCGGGGGCACACGCCGGCGAGGGCCTCGGTAACCGCTTCCTCGCGAACATCCGCGAGACCGACGCGATCCTGCACGTCGTGCGGGCGCACGGGGACGCGAGCGTCGTGCATCCGGAGGGGAGCGTCGACCCGCTGCGCGACATCGAGACGATAGAGACCGAGCTCGTGCTGGCCGACCTCGAGCAGGCCGAGCGCCGAGTGGAGCGCGTCGCCCGGCAGGCGCGCGGCGGCGAGCGCGCGGCGATCGCCGAGGAGCGCTGGCTGCGCGAGGTGATCGCTGAGCTGCAGGCCGGACGCCCGGCGCGGGGGGTGCCGGTGCCCGAGGACGCCCCGGCCGCGGCCCGCGAGCTGGGGACGCTGACCGCCAAGCCGGTGCTGTTCGTGGCGAACGTGGACGAGGGGTCGGAGGAGGTCCCCGCTGCGGTCGCCGAGCACGCGGCCGCGCAGGGCGCGCGCGCCGTCGCGATCTCCTCGCGGATCGAGTCCGAGCTCTCAGAGCTAGACGACGAGGACGCCGCCGCGATGCGCAGTGAGCTCGGAGTGAGTGAGTCCAGCCTCGCGCGGGTCGTGCGCGAGGCGTTCGAGCTGCTCGCGCTGATCGCGTTCTTCACCGCCGGGGAGGCGAAGCCCGCGCAGTCGTGGCACCTGCACTCCGGCCTCAGCGCCTGGCACGCGGCCGGGGAGATCCACAGCGACATCCAGCAGGGTTTCGTGCGGGCCGAGGTGATCGGCTGGCGCGAGCTGGTGGACGCGGGCGGTTACGCGGGCGCGCGCGAGCGCGGCACGTTGCGCGTCGAGGGACGCGACTACGTGATGGCCGACGGCGAGGTCATCACGATCAAGTTCACGCCGTAGCCAGAGCTTCGAGCCGCGCCGCGAGCCTGCGCATGCCGAACTCGGCCGCCTTGGCAGCGCCGCCGGCGAAGTTCGTCGGTGTGTCGGCCGGGCGCTCCACGGGGACGCGCTGCAGCGTCGCGATCTGCTTGAACGCGAGCAGCAGCTCGGCGTTCTCGGCCAGGGCCGCGGCCTGGCGCGGACGCATGCGGCTCGCGGGGTCGGCGGCGGCTGCGAGCGCTCCCTCGAGCGAGCCGTGCGCCGCGATCAGCTCCGCCGCGCCCTTGGCGCCGATCCCCGGTGCGCCGGGAAGGCCGTCGGAGGGGTCGCCGCGGAGCGCGATCAGGTCCGGGACCTGCGCCGGCTCGACCGCGTAGCGCTCGCGCACCTCGGCCGGTCCGAGCAACGCCCGCGCGCCCGCCTTCTGCAGCTCGAGGAAGGAGACGCGGTCCGTGACGGCGCCGTAGAGGTCGCGGTCGCCCGTCATCAGCCACGCCACCCCTCCGGCCGCCGCCTCGGCCTCGGCGAAGGAGAACATCACGTCGTCCGCCTCGAGCTCGGCGCTGCCGGCACACGTCCAGCCGAGGCTTGCAAGCAGCTCCTCCGCGCGCTCCCACTGCTCGCGCAGCTCCTGCGGCATGGGGTCGCGGTGGGCGTGGTAGGGCGCGTACAGCGCGACGCGGTAGTCGGCCTGCTCGGCGCCCATGCAGGCGACGACCGCGCGCGGCACCTGCTCGGGCGGCGCGCCGTCGATCAGCGCGAGGATCGCGTTGACCGTGCCGAGCAGGGCGTTCACGGGCCGGCCCTCGGCGTCGCGGATCGACTTCGGAAGGCTGAAGAACGAGCGGTACAGGAGCCAGGGGACGTCGGCGGTCAGCAGCGGCCGGGGCACGCGGGAGAGCGTACGCGGGCGGCGGGCACGGCGTTCGGCGCATGTGCACGCCCGGCGCGCGACGCGTGTGCCGGGCGGCGCTCTCGGCTATTGCGCGGCGGGCGCGCCGCCGGTGCCGGCGGTGTTGATCGGCGCCGCCGGTCCCTGGGCGCCGCCCTGCGGGGTCGCCGGCGCCGGCGGTGGCGCGGGCGCGGTGGCACCGGGTTGCGGCTGCGACGGGGAGGCGCCGCTGTGGTCCGGCTCGGCGGCGACCTGCGTGCCCCGCTGGACGCTGAAGAACGCCCACGCGCTCCCGAGCCCCAGCCGCGCCGCGAGTTCGGGGCCGCTGACCTTGACGTCGCCCTTCGTGCCGAGCACGCGGGCGAGGACGATGCGCGGCGAGACGCCGCGGGCGAGAACCTCGATGCCGCGGAAGCGGCCGGCGAACAGTCCGCGGAGGCGCTTGGCGGCGGCGCCGAAGGTCATCGAGACGCGCCAGCGCGCGCTCGATTCGTAGGGGTCGGGGACGCCGACGAGCCACGGCTCGGGTTCGGCGCCGATGAACGAGTTCTGGATGCTCTCGGTCGCGCCGCCGGAGCTCGCGAAGTAGTAGGTGGGGACCGGCTTGCCGGCGTACAGGACGATCTGCCCGGCGGTCGCGACGGCGGCCGCGACGGTCGAGGCGGTTTCGGCGGCGCGACCGCGATAGACCTGCGAGCGGGTGTCGGAGTAGACGTCGAAGCGGGCCCCGCCGGCGTGGGAGGTGAGGGCGTACGTGCGGGCCGCCACCGCCTGGGCCTCGAGCGCCGCGGCGGGCCAGCTCGACGGCATCTCGGCGCCGATCACGCCGCGCACGTAGCGCTCCAGCGGGACGCGCTTGACGTGCGAGCCCATCAGCACGCGCACGACTGCGTTGGGCGGAGCCTGTCCGATCGAGGTGCCGGTGTAGTAGTGGCTGAGGATCTGGGTGTAGGTGAGGCCGTGCTGGGCGAGGCCGAGCGCGCCGTCCTGGCTCATGCCGACGCCGTGGCCTTCGCCCGCGCCTTCGATCAGGAGCGTCGCGGCGCCGGCGGGGGCGGCCGTCGCGGCGAGCAGCGCGATCGCGGCGGCGCCGGTCGCGAGGGCGCTCCGGGCGGCCGCCAGGCGGGCACGGGGCCGGTGATAGGTTGGGGCGGTGAGCCGCACTCGTGCTCGAAACACGCGCACGGCGCGACAGTCGTTCTCGAGGGTGGATGCTGCCACCCTCATTTCATCGGACCGGCTCCTCCGTCCCTGGAGGCCTGCACGGTGACCGCCGAGGCCGAGCGCGCGGCGCTGGACGCCGTCCCGAAGCAGCTCTACATCGCGGGCGAGTGGCGCGACGCGCGCGGCGGCGCGAAGCTGCCGGTCGAGGACCCGGCGACCGGGCAGACGCTCGTCGAGGTCGCCGACGCCGAGCCCCAGGACGCGCTCGACGCGCTCGCGGCGGCGGACGCCGCGCGTGCGGACTGGGCCGCGCACGCGCCGCGCGAGCGGGGCGAGATCCTGCGGCGCGCCTACCAGGCGATCGTCGCGCGCACGGACGAGCTCGCGCTGCTGATGACGCTCGAGATGGGCAAGGCGCTCGCCGAGTCGCGGGCGGAGATCTCCTACGCGGCGGAGTTCTTCCGCTGGTTCTCCGAGGAGGCCGTGCGGATACACGGACGCTTCATGGTGAACACGACGGGCAAAGGGCGGATCCTCACGATGCGCCAGCCGGTCGGGCCGTGCGTGTTCGTGACGCCCTGGAACTTCCCGACGGCGATGGGCACGCGCAAGCTCGCGCCCGCGATCGCAGCCGGCTGCACGATGGTCGTAAAGCCCGCCCAGCAGACGCCGCTCTCGATGCTCGCGCTCGCCGGCATCCTCGAGCAGGCGGGGCTGCCGGGCGGCGTGCTGAACGTGATCACCGCGAAGCGCTCCGGGTCGGTGATCGAACCGCTGCTGAAGGACTCGCGCACGCGCAAGCTCTCGTTCACCGGCTCGACGGAGGTAGGGCGCAAGCTGATCGAGCAGTCGGCCGAGCAGATCCTGCGGGTGTCGATGGAGCTCGGCGGCAACGCCCCCTTCCTCGTGTTCGGGGACGCCGATCTGGACGCGGCCGTCGAGGGCGCGATGCTCGCGAAGATGCGCAACGTGGGGGAGGCGTGCACGGCGGCCAACCGCTTCCACGTGCACGAGTCGGTGGCGGAGGAGTTCGCGCGGCGGATCGCCGAGCGGATGGGTGCGCTGAAGGTCGGGCGTGGCACCGAGCCGGACGTCGACGTCGGACCGCTGATCGACGAGGCTCAGCGCAGCAAGGTTGCCGAGCTCGTGCAGGACGCGACCGAGCGCGGAGCGAGCGTGCTGGTCGGCGGGAACGCGGGCGAGGGCCCGGGCTACTTCTATGAGCCGACGGTGCTCTCGCCGGTCCCCGAGGACGCCCGGATGCTCGCCGAGGAGATCTTCGGCCCCGTCGCGCCGGTCGTGCCGTTCGCGACCGACGAGCAGGCGATCGCGGCCGCCAACCGCACCGAGTACGGGCTCGTCGCCTACGTCTACACGCGCGACCTGGAGCGCGCGTTCGGGGTGTGCGAGGCGATCGAGACCGGGATGGTCGGGCTCAACCAGGGCGTCGTGTCGAACCCGGCGGCGCCGTTCGGCGGCGTCAAGCAGTCGGGGTTCGGGCGCGAGGGCGGATTCGAGGGGATCGACGAGTACCTGGAGACGAAGTACGTGGCGATCGCGGTGTGAGGGGAGAGGCGCGCATGTTGATGTCCAGGGGACGGGTGTGCGTCGTGATCGCTTTCGCGTTGGTGCTGATCGGCGTCGGCGCAGCGTCCGCAATGACGACAGTCACGGTCAAGCGCTGCGGCTACGCGGCCAAAGGCTTCTATGGCAAGGACGCGATCTATCCGTGGCACATGTCATGCGCACGGGCTCGGACAGTTCTTGCCGGCGCCGTAAACCCACACGCCAAGCACATCAACCTGACCGCGGACGGGGCCGCCACCGGCGACGCCGGGCCGGTGCTCATCGACGGCCGCTGGTGGGTGTGCGGCGGTCGTATGGGGTTCTACTTCTGCGGTTATCCCTACCGCCCGGCCTACGTCTCAGGGACCGGCGGCGGAACCACCTGGAAGGGTCCCTTCACGAAGGAGTCCGACTACATCGCGTGCTCGGCCGGGGGCACCTGCGGTCCCCGCGAGTAGTCGACTGCCTGGGCGATCGCCGGCGCAGCGTTCGGTCTCGGACCCACCTACCGCCTGTCCCATCGCGGCGTGAGCCGCCCATCAAATAGGCTTGCCTCCATGCCCTTCGCAACGGTCTGCATCTCCGGGGAGGACGGAGCCGGCGCCGCCGAGGCCGCGCAGGCGGCCGCGCAGGCGCTGGGCCTGCGCGTGATCGATGAGGACATCATCACGAAGGCCGCGATCGAGGCGGGCGTCGAGCGCGAGGTCGTCGCCGACGTCGAGCAGAGCCGCTCGAAGCTGGTGCGCCTGCTGGAGAGCATGAGCGGGATGGCCACCCTCGGCACCGGCTACGCGGTCGCCGACCCGGCGGCATACGGCCAGCCTGCCAGCGACGCGCTGCGGGGCCTGATCCGCTCCGTGATCGAGGACACCGCCGCGACGGGCGGCGTGATGATCGTCTCCCACGCGGCCTCGCTCGCCCTCGCCGACCGCCCCGACGTGCTGCGCGTGCTGATCACGGCCCCGCCGGAGGTGCGCGGCGAGCGCCTCGCCGGCTCGAGCGACCTCGGCGGCGACGAGGCGCTGAAGCAGATCAGGCGCTCGGACTCCAACCGCGCCGACTACATCAAGCGCTTCTACGATGTCGACTCCGAGCAGGCGACGCACTACGACCTGGTCATCAACACGGACCGGGTCCCGCCGCAGCAGGCCGCAGCGCTGATCGTCAGCGCCGCGGGCTAGCCGCCGCCGGCCGGCAGCCGCTCCACCACCAGCCCCAACGGGCTAGCCGCCGCCGGCCAGCAGCCGCTCCACCACCAGCCCGACGACCTGATCCCGGCTCCGCTCCCCGTGGTCGGCCGCCATGAAGTGCATGCCGATCCACAGCGAGAACGCGACCATGCAGCGCGCCTCGACCTCGTCGGCGCCCGATGTGACCGCCCCGAACAACCGCCGCATGTATTCCATCCGCCGGTTGTCGGCCCGCCGCAGCCGCCGCGCGACCGCGCGGTCGTAGCGCGCCCAGTCGCGCACGGCGAGGTCGGTGCGCAGCAGCACGTCGCTCGACGCCGCCATCGCGAACAGCCGCGTCAGCTTCGCGCGCGCATCCCCGTTCTCGCTCTCGACGCGCTCGATCACGCGCTCGACACTCGTGCGCTCCCAGGTGGCGAGCATCTCCTCGAGCAGCGCGCCGCGGTCGGCGAAGTGCCAGTAGAAGCCGCCCTTGCTGACGCCGATGGCCTTCGCGAGCGGCTCGATCCGCACGGCGTCCGGGCCGCCCGCGGCGAGCATCCGCAGCCCCTCCTCGACCCACCTGCTCCGCGGCGTGCGCGCCGGCGCCATGCGCGTATGTCTAGCGCGTCTCCATACGGAATAGATTTGGTCGCACGAGCGCCCGCGAGCACCTGTTGCTGTACGACCGCGACTGCGGCCTCTGCCGCACGATCACAGCGGCGGCGCTCGCGCTCGATCGCAGCCACACCCTCCGCCCCGTGCGCATCCAGAGTGATGAGGCCCGGAGGCTGCTCACCGGCATGAGCGAGGAGCAGCGCCTCGACAGCTTCCATCTCGTCGAGTGGCCGTCGGGACGCGTGCGCTCCGCGGGCCCGGCCCTCGCCGAGCTGGCCGCGCTGCTGCCCGGCGGCGCGGTGACGGGTCGAGCGCTGCGCGCAGCCCCGCGCCTCAGCGAAAGCGGCTACCGCTTCGTCTCCGGCCACCGCGACGCGATCGGTCGCCGCATCCCCCGGCGCGTCAAGGACGCCGCCACACGCCGCGTCGACCGCGCCGAAGTTGACAGCTCGTGAGCGACCGGCTACCGTATCCATACGCAACCGTATGGATGGAGGTCCGACGATGAGGCTCCCCCGCTCAGCCCACACCTCCCGCCCGTGGCGCATCCACGAGCTCACCCCCGACTTCCGCGTCGAGGACGTATGGGCCCTCCCGACCCCTGGCGGGCACGACGACTTCCCCGCCCTCGTCGCGGGCTTCGCCCGGGGCGGAGCGGGCGGCTCGCCCTCGCCCGTCGTCCGCTCGCTGCTCGCTCTGCGCTGGAAGATCGGCGCGCTCCTGCGCCTGGACGGCGACGACGATGGGCTCGGGGCGCGCGTCCCCACCCTGCGCGACCGCCTGCCGGCCGACCTGCGCGAGGCCGCGAGCGGGCCGAGCGTCCCAGGGCTCCCGTTCGAGCCGCTCTACCTGCTCGATGACGAGTGGGCTGCGGAGATCGCCAACCGCACGATGCACGGCGTTCTGCACCTCGGCTGGGTTCCCGACGGCCGCGGCGGCTACCGCGGGCAGATGGCCGTCCTCGTCAAGCCGAACGGGCTGCTCGGCGAGGCCTACATGGCCGCGATCCGCCCGTTCCGCTACGCACTCGTCTACCCGGCGATGCTGCGCCAGATCGAGCGCGACTGGCGCGCCCGGACGCGCACCGTGCCCGCGGCCGCCTGACGCCCGCTCTGCACCCCGCCGCACCCCGCTTTGGATCCCGACGAGCATTCGCTAGCCTCAGCGGACGGCCGCAGCGCCCATCGCGGGGCGGCGGAGGGAGAGACGAGGGGATCACGAAACATGAGGCCGCTGTCGTTGTCGCGTTCTTGCCGCTTCGCCTTGGCGCTGGTGCTCTCGCTCGCGCTGCTCGGCCTCGGCACGGGCTCCGCGTCTGCCGCGGGATCGCGGTCGGCTGCGCCCAAGCAGCTGCACCGCCAGCGTGTCTCGAGCGACGCCGTATCGCTGACGCGCTCGACGACGCTCCCCTCCTACGTCTGCCCGCACGGCGCCTGCGAAGCGATCGCCGACCCGCGGCCGTCGCGCCGTCCGGGCAGCGCGCGCTTTGCGCTTCCGCGCCAGTCCCGCCTGCTCGAAGGGAGCGGCGAACTGGGCGGCTTCGACCCCGAAGACCTGCGCGCCGCCTACCAGATCCCGACCAGCGGGGGCAGCGGCCTGGTCGTCGCCGTCGTCGACGCCTTCGGCTATCCGGCCGCTGAATCGGACCTCGCCAAATACCGCTCGCGCTATGGCCTGCCGGCCTGTACGAAAGCCAGCGGGTGCTTCAAAAAGGTGAATCAGAGCGGCGAAGAAGGCAAATATCCGGCGGCCGAAGCCGGCTGGGAGGAGGAGAGCGCGCTCGACCTCGACATGGTCTCCGCCGCGTGCCCCTCGTGCAAGATCATGCTCGTCGAGGCGAGCACCGAACTGCCCGCCGACACCGGCGCCTCGGTGAACACCGCCGCGACGCTCGGCGCCGCCGTGATCAGCAACAGCTACGGCTACCCGGAGGAATACGAACCGTGGTGCGGGAAAACGGGCTGCACCGCCTACACGAGCGACTACGTTCACAGCGGTGTCGAGGTCGTCGCCTCGGCCGGCGATTCGGGCTATGACAACGTCTACGACGGCCTCACCTCGCCGAACTTCCCCGCGGCTGTCCCGAACGTGATCGCGGTTGGCGGGACGAGTCTCAAGAAGGCCAAAAACGCGCGCGGCTGGAGCGAGACGGTGTGGGGCGAAGCCACGCGCTCGATCGGCACCGGCAGCGGCTGCAGCCTGTTCCAGAGCAAGCCCTCGTGGCAGAAAGACCCCGGCTGCTCGAAGCGCACCGGCAACGACATCGCCGCGGTCGCCGCGTGCAACAGCCCGGTCTCGGTCTACGCCGCCTCGCTCGGCGGCTGGGAAAACCTCTGCGGCACGAGCGCGAGCTCGCCGCTCGTCGCGGGCATCCTCGCGCACCTGAGCGAATCCGAGCGCTCGCTCGGCGTCGAAGCCTTCTACAAAGACCCCGCCGCGCTGTTCGACGTGACCTCGGGCACGAACGGCGCGTGCACGACCGAATACCTCTGCACCGGGGAGGTCGGCTACGACGGACCGACCGGCCTCGGCACCCCCGACGAACTCCCCGGCGTCGTCAAGCCGACCGTCACCGCGGTCGAACCGGCCTCCGGGCCCTCAGCCGGCGGGACGCTCGTGACGATTCGCGGCACCGGTCTCGCCAACGCCACCGCCGTCGACTTCGGCGGGGCGCCCGCGAGCTTCACGGTCAACACGGCCAGCTCGATCACCGCCACGGCACCGGCGGGCACCGGAACCGTCGACGTCACCGTGGCCGACTCGGCGGGCACGAGCGAAACGTCGCCGGCGGATCACTTCGCCTACGCCGAAGGGCCCGAATTCGGCCGCTGCATCAAAGTCGCGACCGGCACCGGCCGCTTCGCGGGTGGCACGTGCGTCTCGAGCACGTCGACGAACAGCTACGAATGGTTCCCGGCGTTCGGCGGAGCCCGGCCGCTCGAAAAACGCCACTTCACGATCGCCGCCAAAGCGACGACCAAACCGAAACTCGAAACGAAAGCCAAACACATCGTCAACTGCACGGGGGAGAGCGGCAGCGGCGAATACGCGAGCGACACGACCGTCAGCGCCGTCGTGCTCACGTTCACCGGCTGCACGCTCGGCACCAGCGGCGCCTGCCAGAGCCCGGGCAAAGCGTCGGGCGAAATCTCGACCACGACGCTCGACGGGACACTCGGCGTGATCACGAAGAGCGCCGAAGGGCCGGCCAAGAACAAAATCGGCATCGACTACCGGCCCGCGAGCGGCGAACAGGTGACGGAATTCGGCTGCCCCGGCACGCATGCCGCTGTCGACGGCTCGGTGATCGCCGAAGTGCCGAAAGACTCGATGCTCACCGCGGCGACGATCAAATTCACCCAGGCCAAAGCCGTGCAGAAACCGGTGCGCTTCGAAGGCAAGCCGGAAGACGTCCTCAGCGCGTTCTTCGGCGAAGACGGGCCGTTCGAACCCGCCGGCCTGCTGTTCACCGACGTCCAGACGAGCGAAGAAAAGGTCGAGGTCAACGCGGTCGTCTGACCGCGGCTCGACCGTGCGCGACCGGCTCGCCTACGCGGCGGCGAGCGCGCGTTCCGGCGCCTGGCCGGGCGCCTCGCCCGCGGCCCGCGTGAACGCGATGCCCTCGTCCTCGAGCGCGCCGTGGCGCAGCGCGCGCACGTCGCGGAAGTAGTTCTGGTGCAGGCACCAGGGTGCGCGGTCGCCCTGCTTTGGCATCACGTCGAGCGCGCGCGCGACGTATCCGGACTGCAGGTCGAGGAACGGCCGCCGTCCGACCGCGTCGGGGGGGAGTGCCGGGGTCGCGATCTGCATGCCGCGGTCGCGCATGTGGTTCAGCAGCCGGCACACGTAGCCGTGCACGAGGTCGGCCTTCAGCGTCCATGACGCGTTCGTGTAGCCGACGGTCATCGCGAGGTTCGGCACCCCGCTCAGCATCATGTCCTTGTACCCCACGGTCTCGGCCGGGTCGACCTCGACCCCGTCGACCGACAGCGAGATGCCCCCGAGCACCAGCAGGTTCAGACCCGTAGCGGTGATGATCACATCGGCCTCGAGCTCGCGCCCGGACTGCAGCCGAAGGCCGCGCTCGGTGAACGACTCGATGCGGTCCGTGACGACGGATGCGCTCCCGTCGGCGAGAGCGGCGAACAGGTCGCCGTCCGGGACGAAGCACATGCGCTGATCCCACGGGTCGTAGGTGGGGTTGAAGTGCGTGTCGACGTCATAGCCCTCGGGCAGGCGCGCGGCCGCACCCTTTCGCAGCAGCCGCCGCATCGCCTGCGGCCAGCGACGGCTGACCTTGTACAGCAGCGTCACAATCGCCACGTTCTTCCAGCGGATCAGGGGATAGAGCAGGTGCGGCGGGAGCTTCTTGCGCAGCGCCCCCGCGATCGGGTCGCTGCCGGGGACCGAGAGCACGTAGCTCGGCGAGCGCTGCACCATCGTCACGTGAGCTGCCTCTTCGGCCATCGCCGGCACGAGCGTCACGGCGGTCGCCCCGCTGCCGATCACGACCACGCGCTTGCCCGCGTAGTCGAGATCCTCCGGCCAGTGCTGCGGGTGCACGATCGTCCCGCCGAAGCGCTCGGTCCCCTCGAACTCCGGGGTGAAGCCCTCGTCGTAGCGGTAGTAGCCGGTGTTGCAGCAGAGGAACGAGCAGGTCAGCCGCTCGACGTCCTTGCTCTCGGCGTGCTCCACGTCGACCGTCCAGCGCGCGGTCTGCGAGGAGAAGCTCGCGCGCACGACGCGGCGGTTGTAGCGGATCTTCTGATCGAGCCCGTGCTCGCTCGCCGTCTCGCGGACGTAGCGCAGGATCGAGGGCCCGTCGGCGAGCGACTCCGGCTCGCGCCAGGGCTGGAAGCGGTAGCCGAGCGTGAACATGTCCGAGTCCGAGCGGATGCCCGGGTAGCGGAACAGGTCCCATGTCCCGCCGCTCGCCGGGCGCGCCTCGACGATCGCGAACGTGCGGTCCGGGCACTCCTGCTGCAGGTGGCAGGCGGCGCCGACGCCCGAGAGGCCTGCGCCGACGATCAGCACGTCGAGATGTTCTGGGGGCACTTCGCAGCTCTCCTGGTTCGTGGTCGCCGGGCTCACTGTATCGACACCGAGACGACGTTGTCAACACTCTGTCGAGAATTCTCGACATAACGTCGAAAACCGTGTAGCCTGGCGCCATGGAGGCCTCGACGACGACTGCCGCGCGCTCGGCGCGCGGGCGCCGCCCAGCGCGCGTCAGCGGCGACGAGCGCGAGCGGGCGATCCTCGCGACGGCCGAGCGCCTGCTCGGCGAGCGGTCGCTGCACGAGATCTCCGTCGACGACCTCGCTCGCGGCGCCGGGATCTCGCGGCCGACGTTCTACTTCTACTTCGCCTCCAAGGAGGCCGTGCTGCTCGCGCTGATGGACCGCCTCGTGGCCGAGGCGCGCAGCGGCATCGAGCTCGGCATGCTCGCGCGCGACCCGCGGGGCGTCGTGCGGCGCGGCATCGCCTCGGTCCACGACACGTTCCGCGAGCACCGGCCGGTCGCCCTCGCCTCGATCGACGTCCGTGCCAAGAGCCCGGCCGTGCGCGAGCTGTGGTCGCGGGTGATGGAGGGCTTCGTCGACGAGTCGACGGCGGCGATCGAGAGCGAGCGCGCGCGCGGCGCCGCCCCGCAGGGCGTACCGGCCCGCGACCTCGCGATCGCGCTCAACCTGATGAACGAGCGCGTCTTCCACGCGAGCCTCTCCGGCGAAGCGCCGGCGATCGACGAGGATGCCGAGCTCGACGCGCTCGTCGCGATCTGGCTGCTCGCCATCTACGGGACGACCGACCCGCCGAGCGCGGTCGACTGACCGGCCCGGCGCGCGGCGAGCAGTCCGACCGGCGCGAGCGACCCGGGCGGCGGCGGCATCGGGACCACTCGCCCGACCGCGCGACTAACCGGCGCGAGCGACCCGGCGCGCGGCGGCATCGGGACCACTAGGCCGACCGCGCGACTAACCGGCGCGAGCGACCCGGCGCGCGGCGAGCAGCAGGATCACGAGCCCGACCCCGAGCAGCACGCGCCCGACCACCGCGCCGACGCCGCTCCAGGACGCGCCGAGCCACATGCCCGCGAGCACGAAGGCGAGTGCCCACAGCGCGCACCCGGCGGTCGTGAGCAGGACGAACGGCAGCAGTCGCACCCGCCGCGCGCCCGCCGGCAGCGAGATGAACGTGCGCGCGAGCGGCAGCAGCCGCGCGATGAACACCGCGCGCTCGCCGTGGCGCGCGAGCAGTCCCCGCGAGCGCGCGATCGCGACGGACCCGCCGGGCACCCGCTCGAGCAGCCCGCTCGCGCCGAGCGCATAGGCGAGCAGCGAGCCGAGCAGGTTCCCCCCGGTAGCCGCGAGCACCGCGAGCGGGAGGCTCATCCATCCCTGGTGCACGGCGAATCCGGAGAACAGCAGCGTGACCTCGCTCGGAACGGGCACGCACGCGCTCTCCGGCACCATCAGCGCGAACACGCCCCACGCGCCGAAGCTCGAGATCAGGCTCGTCATCGCGGTCCCCGCGGTCCCCGCGGGCGCCCGGGTCCCGGCGGCCCGTGGCGTGGCGGGGGCGGCGGCGGCAGGTCGGGGCGCGGGGGGCGCGGACGCCGGTATCCGAGCGCAGCCTGCACGCTCGAGGGCCGCCAGCGCGCGCCGCCGCGCGGTGTCGGCACGCCCTCTGCCTGCAGCGTGTCGGCGATCGCCTGCAGGCTGAGCCCCGCCTCGCGCATCGCGACCATCCGCTCGAACAGCTCGGGCGCGGCGCCCGCGATCCCGGGCCGGCCGCGCGGTCCCCGACCCGGCCGCGGGCCGCGAGCCCCGCGCTCGAGCTCTGACAGCAGCGCCGGCACGTCTGCGCACTCCGCCCCGTCGAGGGCGACGTCGAGCACGCACAGCCGCACGCGTTCGCGCGCGGTCCAGGCGAGCAGCTCGCGCAGCTCGCCGACGCTGCGGGCGCCGTCCTCGAGCCGCGCGAGCACGAGCATCGAGCCCGCCTTCGCCGCCGCCCGCTCCAGCGCTGCCGCCAGCCCGTCGCGCTCGGTGACGATCCGGGCCCGCGCCGCGCCCGGCACGCCGGCCTCGGTCAGGACCGCGCGCGCCCTCCCTGGCGGCAGGCCCGGCAGGTACGCAACGACCGGCACATCCAAATCCATAAAAATAGTATACGCAATTTATTCGCGTACACACGCGGAGACCGCGCCGTGCTCAGGTCTGCAAGCTGAAGCTGACGCCCGCGCGCTCGAAGCTCGGCGCTGCCTCCGCCCCGAGCGCGATCGACGGCGTCAGGCACCCGCTGCGCGCGGGCGTCGCCCCGTCGCGGGCGAGCAGCAGGCCCGCCTCGCCCATCATCCGCGCCGTCGCGAGGTATCCCGGATGGCCGGTGGCGTCGACCCGCACCGCGAGCTCGTTGCCGCCGACCGTCGTCGCGTACGTCCGCATCGACCAGCGCCAGGACTCGAGGCGGTCCGCGGCCGGCCCGAAACCCGAGCCCGGGAGCGCACGTGAGAGCGCCCCCGCCACGCGCTTGCGCGCGCGCGGCGCGACTCCCGCGAATCCGCGCAGCCCGACCTGCGTCGCCGTCAGCGCCCCGGCAGCGCCCCAGCGCAACGGCAGCGCGGCCGCGGGGCCGCCGATCTCCATGCCCTCGCGGTAGCGCAGCGGCTGCGCCCCGGCGAGCACCGTCGAGCGGTGGATCACGGCCGGGTTGATGAACGGCGCGGGCGCCATCGGGGCGAGCACGCCGCCCTCGCGGCCACGGCGCGGGGCGATTGCGATCGGGCTGCGCGCCCGGATCGTCGTCGCCGCGCCGGCGTCGGTGACGAGGGCCGCGGGGTCGGAGATCGTCTCGGCCCCCTCGCCGCCGGCCACCGCCATCAGGCTCTGGAGCGTGCCCCCCGAGATGATGTCCGACGCGCGCGGGATGCCGGGCGCGCCCGACACCGTCACCTCCACGTCGACGCTCTGCAGGTCCTCGCCCCAGCGCCGCTGGGCCTCCTCGGCGGCGATCCGCACCGACATGTCGGGGGGCAGCGCCTCGAAGCCGCAGACCTGCACGACCTTTACCCCTGCCTGCGCGGCGCGGTCGTCGAACTCTTCGAGGATCGTGCGGACGAACGGGATCTCCCCCGTCAGGTCGACATAATGCGCGCCCTCGGCGACGCACGCCTCGATCACCGGGCGACCGTGGAGCGTGTAGGGGCCGACGAGGTCGAGCACGACGCCGGCGCTCGCGGCCAGCGCCGAGAGAGATGCCGGGTCGTCAGTGTCGGCGATCACCGTGCGCGCGTCCTTGACCCCCTCCTGCGCGAGCACGCTGCCCACGCGGCCGGCATCACGCCCGGCGGCGGCCCACGACAGACCCGCTTCGGGCGCCCGGGTGCTCAGGTACGCCGCCACGCGGCGGCCCGTGACGCCCGTCGCCCCGAGCACGACCACGTCGATCTCGCGCCCGCTCACGGCTGGGCACGATACACCGGGCCGCGAGTGGGCCCCTAGCTACAGTCGGCTGATGCACTCGCCGCGGCGCCACCCCGAGCGCACCCTGCTCGCCGCGACCCCGATTCTGGCGGCGGCGTTGCTCGTTCTGGGCGGCTGCGGCGGGTCCTCGAAGGCCTCATCGGGCAACGGTCTCGCCGCTAAGTCGCCCGAGCAGATCGTGCAGGCCGCGCAGACCGCTGCGAGGGGCGCGGCGACCGTTCATATAAGCGGCTCAACATTCGATGAAAAAGAACCGATATCACTCAATATGGAACTAGTTGCCGGAAAGGGCGCCAAGGGCCACATCACGCTGAAAGGCCTCGGCGTCGAGGTGGTCGAGATCGAACACGCCTTCTACATCCAGGGCAGCTCGGCCTTCTACCGGAGCGTCGCCGGCCCCGCCGCCGCGCAGCTGCTCGCAGGCAAATGGCTGAAGGCGCCCTCCTCGACCGGCGAATTCGCCCGGCTCGCACAGCTGACCGACCTCGGCGCCCTGGTCGACCGCACGCTCTCGAGCCACGGCGCGCTGTCGTCGTCCGGTACCGCGACGATCGCCGGGCAGAAGGCCGTCGGCGTCACCGACTCGGCCAAGGGCGGCACGCTCTACGTGGCCGCCACCGGCACCCCCTATCCGCTCGAGATCGTCAAGAAGGGCCAGGGCGCAGCGAGCATCACCTTCGATCGCTGGAACCAGCCGGTCACGCTCGACGCGCCCGCCCATGCGATCAACATCAACCAGCTCCAGAATGGTGCCTGACCCTTGTCCGCAATACGTCTAAAGCCTCTCAAGGCCGTTCAAGAGCAGGCCCCCGGGCGTCGAATGGTCCCCTGCCCGCCCAGGCGATCCTGAGCCCCCGATTAGGACGCGAGCGCTCTCCGTGCAAGGTGCAACTCAAGTAAGCCTCCTCCAGCGACCCGCCGAGGGAGGCGACCCGGCGCCCAAGCCCGACCCGTCGCTGTTCGCGCGCCGGCGGCGCTGGATGCGCGCCGGCGGCGCCGTGCCGGACCCCTCCGGCGGCGAGGATCGCCAGCCGCGGGGACCTCGCTCGCCGCTGCACGCGATCGTGCCGCTCGCCCTGTGCGCCGGCGCCGTGGCGGTGCTGCTCGCCGAGGGCGTCTCCACGCTCGCGGCGGTCGCGGCCGGAGCGCTCGCCCTGTCGGCCGCCGCACTCGGGTTCCATCTCGGAGATCGCGGCCGCGCCGCGCTCGAGGAGGAGGTCGAGGGTCGCACGAGCGAGCTCAAACGCGCCCTCTCCGAGCTCGAGATCGCGCAGGCCGAGACCGTGCGCCGCCTCTCGATGGCGGTCGAGTTCCGCGACGAGGACACCGGCGCACACATCGAGCGCATCGGCCGCTTCTCGACGCTGCTGGCTGAGCACATCGGCATGGACGCGGAGTTCTGCGAGCGCCTGCGCCACGCCGCCCCGCTGCACGACGTGGGCAAGGTCGCGATCCCCGACGCGATCCTGCTGAAGCCAGGTCCGCTCACGCCGGAGGAGCGCGCGATCGTCGAGACCCACGCCGAGGAGGGTCACAGGCTCGTGCGCGGCTCCTCCTCCTCGATCCTCGACATGGCCGCCACGATCGCCCTCAGCCACCAGGAGAAGTGGGACGGGAGCGGCTATCCCCGCGGCCTGAAGGGCGAGGCGATCCCGATCGAGGGCCGCATCGTCGCCGTCGCCGACGTCTTCGACGCGCTCACCAGCGACCGCGTCTACCGCAAGGCCTTCTCGATCGAGGAGGCGGTGCAGATGATGCGCGAACAGCGCGGCCGCCACTTCGACCCGATCCTGCTCGACGCGTTCATGGAAGTGCTCGGCCAGACCGGGCCGGACGCGCGCGAGCAGCTCCAGGACGACCCCGTGGCGCTCGTCGAGAGCACACTCGAGACGTTCGCGGGCGCGCTCGAAAGGGGCGATGCCGAGACCGCCGAGAGCGCGATCGCGAGCGCGATCGAGGACGGGATCGCGCCCACGACCCTGCACGCCGAGGTCATCGGACCGGCGCTGCGCCGCATCAGCGTGCTCGCGGGCGCGGGCGAGATCGACACTGAACGCGAGCACCGCGCCTCGACGATCACGCGCCGCGTGCTGGCGACGCTCTACCGCTACATGACCGTCGGCACCGAGCCCACGCGCGAGCGGGTCCTGCTCGCCGGCGTCGCCGGCGACGACCACACGCTCGGCCTGCAGATGGTGCACGACCAGCTCGCCGCGGCGGGCTTCCGCACGACCTTCGACACCGGCCTCGCCCCCGACCGTCTGCTGGAGCTGGTCGAGGGCCAGAGCCCGGACCTCGTCGTCGTCGGCGCGACCGCGCCGGGCGGCGCGGAGGAGATCGAGGACGTGCTGCGCGAGCTCCACAGCGCGCGCCCCGACATGCCGATCGTGCTGAGCGGACCCGCCGTCGGCGGCGGGCTCCCGCGCGACCGCGAAGGCATGCGCGTGCTCGAGCGGATCGACGAGACCGTGCAGGCCGTCGAGGGCGTGCTCGGATCCTCGGCACCGGCTGCCTCGGTATAGCCGTATAGGCTCCTGCGCGTGTCCCCCAGCGCGATCGTCACCGGCGGCGCCGGCTTCATCGGCTCGCACCTGGTCGACGCCCTGCTCGCCGACGGCTGCGCCGTGACCGTGATCGACGACCTCTCCGCCGGCGACCGCGCCCGGGTCGCGCCGGAGGCGGAGCTGCTCGAGCTCGACATCGTCGACACCGCCGCGGTCGCGGACGTCTTCGCCGAGCGCCGCCCCGACGCCGTCTACCACCTCGCCGCCCAGGCGAGCGTGGTCGCCTCGGTCGAGAACCCCGCGCGCGACTGCGAGGTGAACGTGCTCGGCACGCTCGGGATCGTGCGCGCCGCCGGCGAGATCGGAGCGCCGGTCGTGTTCACCTCCACCGGCGGCGCCCTCTATGGCGACGAGGCGCCGCGACCGACGGGCGAGGACCGCATCCCCGCCCCGCTGTCGCCATACGGCGCCTCGAAGTGGGCGGGTGAGGCCTACGTGCGCACCTGGGCGCTTGCCTCGGGCATCCCGCACGCCGTGTGCCGGCTCGGCAACGTCTACGGCCCGCGCCAGAGCCCGCACGGCGAGGCCGGGGTGGTCGCGATCTTCACCCACCACCTCTACACCGACCGCGCGCCGCGCCTCTACGGCCACGGCAGGCCGACCCGCGACTACGTGTATGTCTCCGATGTCGTCGCCGCCCTGCTCGCGGCCTCCGGCAAGGGTGGCGTCTACAACGTCGCCACGGCGACCGAGACGGATGTGGCGACTATCTGGCGCGAGCTGAGCGCGGCCGCAGGCAAGCAGATCGAGCCCGAGCTGGCCGACCTGCGCCCGGGCGAGCTGCAGCACAGCTGCCTCGACATCTCGCGCGCCGAGCGGGAGCTCGGCTGGCGGCCGCAGGTGTCGATCGAGGAGGGACTGCGCCTCACCTACGACGCCCTGATCGCCGAATTCGCAGCTCGCGGCTGACGCTCGCGGACGCAATCCTGCTTGCACCCGCGCGGTTGGGGCTGGCCTGCGGGCGTGTTGATGCCGAGGAATAGGTATGCGTATGTGTACGCGTACCGCGCGCTGCCTGGCTGGAATGCCGCTCGCGCTCGCGCTGCTCCTCGGCCTCGGCGCGTCGCCCTCCGCGGCGCTCGCGAACAGCCCGGGCGGCACGCGCGGCCCGTCCGCCGCCGCGGCCGGCGGCAGCGAGTTCGGCGTCCCCGCGCACGCCCGCAGCGCCCCGGCCCGCCCCGTCATCACCCGCCTGACGGTGCCCACGACCGCGGCCCCGGGACCCCCGCCGGTCGTGACGCTGCAGATCGACGAGGCGGGCAGCGGCACGGTCGACACCCGTGTCGCGATCCTCAGCCTCACCACGCACCGTCCGGTCGTCGCCGTCGCGCTCGGCTGGGTTCCGACGGGACGCATCCTCGTCGTCCGCTGGCCGTCGCATGCGCGCCTCGCCCCCGGCTCCTATCACGTGAGCGTCAAGGCGCAGGACGCCCACGGCGTCTCGCTGCTGCGACGCGCGCACGCATCCGGCGTCGCGACGCTCGACGTCCGCGCCCCCGCGCCGGTCACGGCGCCGGCTCCCGCACCCACCCCGACGCCGACGCCCACTCCCACCCCGGCGGGAGCGCCCACGCCCGCTGAGACCGTCGCCGACGGGGCGGTCTTCCCGGTCGCCGGGACGCATTCCTTCGGCGGCCCGGAAAACCGCTTCGGCGCTCCGCGCGCCGGCCACGTGCACCAGGGCCAGGACGTGCTCACGGCCGAAGGCACGCCGGTGCTCGCGCCGCTCGCAGGCGTGATCACATCGACGGCCGTGCAGGCGGGCGGAGCCGGCTACTACCTCGTCGAGCACACCGGCTACGGCCTCGACTTCATGTTCGCGCACTGCCAGGCGGGCTCGTTCGCGGTCGCCCAGGGCCAGTCCGTGTCCGCCGGGACCGTCCTCTGCCACGCCGGACAGACGGGCGACGCGACGACCCCGCACCTGCACATCGAGATATGGGTCGGCCGCTGGCAGGAAGCGGGCGGCTATCCGATCGACCCGCTGCCGTACCTGCAGGCCTGGGAATCCGCCTGATCGGCTGCGAGGACCGCCCTGCGGCAGCAGGTAGCATCGGGGACCGCGGCGAGATAGCTCAGTTGGTAGAGCACACGACTGAAAATCGTGGTGTCCCCGGTTCGAGTCCGGGTCTCGCCATTTCTACTTTTTGCCTGCAAACGGGTACCTTTTGGTGAGGTTTGTTTGCCGGCTTCTGGGCCGTGGTTTAGGACCTCAAGGTTCGTCGCGGACCGAAAAGGGCGCACTTTCCGCAGTTCTAACGCGCCCGCGCGGCCTTGGTCGCCGCACTGATTTGCCTGTTTTTGGGGCAGATAGCGCCTGCGTCTCGAACGGAAGGCACCAGGCGCGAATCGTGGTGTTCTGAGTTCGAGATCGTCTGCTCCTATGGCGCGTTTCGGTACGGCTGTGTCACTCAGAGGGTCCAAATCGGCTTTTCTTTAGTGCGATGAAGCTCGGATTCTCTCCACCGCGGCCCGCGCTGGCTGTCACGAACGAGTTGATCTCTTCCGATGGGAGAGCTAACGTCGCCGCGACCCTGATCAGGTGGCCGGGCGGCGCCGCAACGCCCGCGGCCGCGACAGCGGGAGGTTTGATCCCGATGCAACTCGAGCGTAGCCTCGGGACTCGGGCGGTGGGCTGATGCCGCGCCCGGCGACCGGTTCGATCCTGACCCTCACGCTTGCGGATGGCACGCGTAAGTTCCGGCTCCGCTTCCAGGCGTTTGGCGACCGCCAGGATCTGGTGCTACACGAGCGCGCCGGCTGCCCGTGTGGTTGTGGGGGCGGCTGGGATGAGCGCAGCGCGCGCACTGAGCTCGGCAATGTCATCGCCCGCGTCCGGGCTGGCGTTTGGAAGCGGCCAACTAAAGGGCTCGACCCAGGGCCAGCCGAGGCGGTGCCGACGTTTCATGAGTACGCCTCCGGCTGGCTCGCGCGCAAGATCGATGGGGTCAGCACCGACCGTCGACTCGCCGCGGCCACGATCGCGCATTACCGCACGGTGCTCATCCGACACCTGCTCCCGTATTTCGCCGAGCGTAGTCTCGATGACATCGATCGCCGCATCTGTATGGCCTTCAAGGCGTACAAGCTGCGCGAGGCCAGCGAGCTGCGCGAAGCGATCGACGCTGGCGCCGAGCCGCGCGACAAGCGCAACCGGCGTCTCGTTCCATTGTCGGCCTGCCAGATTCGGGGCGTGATCGGTGTGCTTGCGATGGTCCTCGACGAAGCCATGGAGGATGAGCTGATCGACCGCAACCCGGCGCGGGGGAAGCGGATGCGGATGCGTGTCCCCAAGCCAGCGCGGAGCTTCCTGGAGCTAGACGAGCTCGCCGCCCTGCTTGATGCCGCCAGCGCGCAGGATGCCGTGCCTGCCCTCGACTCCAAGGACCTCAAGGGCGACGACACGCGCGCAAGAATCGCCAGGAGAGTCGCCGCCGGCCGGCGCCCGATCGACATCGCGGCCGAGCTCGGCCTGACCAAGGCGACGGTCGGCTTCCACGTCGCCCGGCTCGGGGCACAGCAGTCCACCGGTTATCTCGGTCGCCGTGCGGTGACCGAGCTCCTCGCCCGAGCCGGCGTGCGCGCCAGCGAGCTTTGCGATCTGCGCTGGCGCGACGTGCGCCTGCACGAACCAAGCGGTGCCCGCTTCTACGTCCGCAGCTCGAAGACTGACGCCGGCGTCCGCGAGGTGCAAATGACCCCCGACCTCCTGCAAGCCGTCATAGAGCACCGCGACCGCCTCCGCCGTGCGGGCCAGCCCACGGGCCAGGACGACTTCGTGATCCCCAACCGTCGAGGCGGGCGACTCGACCGCCAACGCGTCCGCGAGATCGTCGCGCAGGCCAGGACGGTCGCCAACGAGCAGCGGGCCACTCGAGGGCTGCCGTCACTACCGCACATCACCCCGCACAGCCTGCGGCGCACCTATATCTCGATCGCTTTGCTGGCCAACAACTTCGATGTGAAGTGGGTCATGAGCCAGGTCGGGCATGCGGACAGCAAGATGACCCTCGACGTCTACGCCCAACTCGAGCAGCGCGCGCGTCGCGACCACGGACGCAGCTTCGACCGGCTGATCGCTGGCGCTCGTGAGACCGCCGTGGCCTAGAACCCTGCGCGGCGGCCTGGTCTATGTTGGCAGTGCCTCTCGCACGCGATGCAGTGGAGAGAGCTTGCGCGTGACAGTGCGAGTGCGCGACTCGGGGGCGACGAGGACGATTGCGGAGTAGCCCGTGTCCATCGTCTGCGCTGCAGCCAGGCGTGGTTCGCCTCTTCGGTTCTCGACGACCCATGTCTCCCGGCTGTCATTTGTCGCCGACGCGAGAGCCGTCCGAACCTGAGTCTGTCCCGTGCGTCCATCTGTCCATCCGTATCTCGCTTGAAAGCTGTTTGAGGTGTAGAGGTGGGTTGGGCCGAGGCTTCCGTCGGGTCTGTGGTGCGACATGGCGAGGGCGACCGAGTGTCTGGAGTTCTCGACGGTGTACCGCGCGGTCGCCACGATCGACGCGCCGTAAGCGGCAGAGAGCTTGCAGATCTGCTCAACGGAGGGTGGTGAGCTGTCGAACTCGTCGCTGGCGCGACCGCCCTGCAACAGGATCTCGACGGCCGCCTGGTTGGCCTCGCGCTCGTACAGGTCTCGCGCCAGAGGTGGCAACCGGGTGATGTCGTCGATATGGGCGAAGGTTTGCTTGTGAGCCGGGAGGATGGCGTGGCCGATCTCGTGGGCGATAACGAAGCGCTTCTTCATCGCGTGAAGATCAGGTGCTACCCAGATCTCTGAGGAGCGGAAATCGAGGGTGCCTTGGAGCCGTTTCCATGCGAGGTTGACCCAGCCGCCGAACCGTTCGCTCAGCCTGACACGGTCCCTCGTGTTGAGGATGAGCTCCCCCGCAAGGACCAGTTGTGCGGCTTGCTGGATATCGCCCAGTGGCGTCGGATGCCGCCCGACCGCGTCAGCCTCGCGGAGCAAAGCGACGGCATAGCTGCGGACCGCAGCAGTTGTCTGCTCGTCGAGCGGTAGGTCAGACGGGGGGGAGTACGTTGCCGACCTGTTGCTGCGAAGCAACTCGACGATTGCCGTGAGAGCTTTTAGCTCCTCGTCGGAAGGCTCGCCTAGAGTAGATACGGTGCTGAGCGCCACCGCTTGCTTGGGGCTCAACGGGTCTTCGTCTCCAGAGATGTAGCCGGCCCACTGCAGCAGGTCCTCTAGCCGCAGCCCATAGCCGGTCGCAACCTTCTGCAGGACTGTTGGGCTCGGATGGGCGATCTTGCCGTTCTCGAGCTGGCTGAGGTAGCCGTTGTTGAGGCCGGAGCGCTGTTCGATGTCGCGCAGCGAATCGCCGCGCTGAGCGCGTACCTCCGCCAGACGCCTACCGAAGCCGAGCGCTTGGTCCTGGTCGTCGACCATGCGCCGAGTATCGCAGGTCTGCTTGACATCTGAAGCGGTCTGCTACGATGAGCGCTGTAGATCTGTAGCACGTCGCTAAATCAGTTCCGAGCCGTAAAGGAGGGCCGATGGCTGTTCAAGAGCAGAACCAGCAGGAAAGCACGCACAAGACGGCGATCCTGATCGCCTACAACGGTATGAACGCGAGCTTCGACTACGACCCGCGCCAGGTCGCCGAGGTAACGCGCGTGCATGCGCTCAACCACTACGACGTCAAAGGTCCCGACCGGAATCAAGACTTCCTGTTCGGCCCCGACAACCAGACGGAGATCAAAGACGAGGTGAGCATCGGCTCACAGGTCCAGCCGGGCTCCCAGCTCTACCTCCGCCCGCGCAGTCAGAGCGGCGGTGCAGGTCGATGAAGCGCGTTGCGCACGGGGTGCTCGAGCAGACGTTCGAGCACCTCCGTCGCTGCGGCGAGGGGCGCCGGGAGTGCGTCGTATTCCTTACCGGCCCGCTCGAGATCCCTGACCTGATCGATCAAGCGGTCCATCCCAGCCACCGCGCCTCGGCCGGCGGATACGAGCTCGCATCAGCCGGGATCGCAGACATCTCCACGCAACTGCTCGCCGCACGCCGCACCGTTCGGGCGCAGGTCCACACACACCCGGGGGTCGCGTACCACTCGCCGCACGACGACGAATTCGCGCTTGTTCACACCCCCGGCTTCCTCTCGCTGGTAATCCCACGCTTCGCTCTCGGGCCAGTCGGCTTGGACGGCGCGTTCCTGGCTGAGCGCGATAGAGATGGCGGCTGGGTCGCGGTGCCGCCGGATGAGCGACTGGAGCTCTGCTGATGAGAACGCACCACGAGGCGCTCGCCCGAACAAGTCTCCTGCTGAACCAGGAGTGGTTCGCTGGCGAGGCCGACGAGCGCGCGATCGCCGGCGCGCTCTTGGCGAGCACTGTGCGCATGGTCGGCGACGCCGAGTCGCTGTCTTGCCGGGCCGGGCAGACGGCGCTGATCACCGCTTTCATGCTGACCGCGCGCCTCGGGATCGGCATCGAGCTGGTGGCGCCGAACGTTCGGCTGATCGATCACAGTGCTCCCCTGCGCGAAGGCCGCCTTGTCGATGCCCTTCTGGAGCTGGGGTCCGATCTAATCCCCGGCCTTCGTGTGCGCACGACTGTCGGCCAGGTCGACGAGACATTCGCCTTTGGCAGCGCGCCGGGCTCCCAGCAAGCCGTGCGCGTCGCCGCAAGCGACGTCGGCGCCGAGCTCGAGCGCGGCAGCAAGAGCACGCCCTGCCACGGCCACCTGCCATTCGGGGGGCTGGCCGCGGGCGCGGCGGTCGCGGCGGTCGCGTTAGAGGCCGCGGTCGCGCGCATTGAAGCGGCCACCGGCATGATCGCCCGCAAGCCCCGACCCTCGCCCGGCCCACCAGTGAGGATTCGGCTGAGCGAGCTGTTCCCCGAGCTTGCCGACGGCCTTCAACTCGACCTCGGCAGCGTCGACGTGATCAGTGGCGGCGCGATCACTCACGCGATGCTCTTCTGCCTATTGCGAATACCGGGCGTGCACGCTCGTTTGCGCATCATCGAGGAGCAAAAAGCCGAGATCTCAAACGTCAATCGCTACAGCCTGCTACGCGCAAGCGACGACGGCGTCGACAAGATCGAGCAGCTCAAGAGCGTCGAAACCGATGGCGTCACCGTCAAGGGCGTGCGGTCACTGTTCACGAAGAACAACCGCGGCACACTGCTGCCGCTCGCCGAGCGCGTGCTCGTCGGTGTCGATGACGTCCGTGCGCGCTGGTGGGTACAAGAAGAGCAGCCCGATTGGCTCGCCATCGGGGCTACCGGAAACAATCTGGCTCGGCTGACGACACACGTCGCTGCAGGCCCGTGTGCCGCCTGTACGCACCCCGAGGCGCTGGCGCCCGGCGTGATCCCCACCATCTCGTTCGTCTCCTTCTGGGCGGGCTTTCTCCAAGCCTGTGCACTGGTGTCTGGTTCTCGCGCCCCGACGAACGTGTTCATTTACCCATTTGCCTTGAGCGGCCCTCAAGCGATCGCCTCGTTCGCGCCGCGAACCAACCCAGACTGCCCGCTCGACTGTTCGGCCTCTGCAGGCCAAGAGGCCGCGTGAATCGGCGATGCGTCAGGGCGAGGAGAGCTGGGAGCCCCAAGGACGCTCGGAGTATCTGACAGGGACAGGTTTGCCGCCGTCCGGCGGCGTCACGACTGTCAGACCTGGCATGCTCACGGCATCGCTCCGCGGGCGCCGGTTCAGATGGTCGCTTGAGTTCGGATCGAACAGGATCTCGGCAATCACCGAGGGCTTGCCGGCATCTCGCGCCGTTCGGTCGTGCGCCTCCACGACCCATACATAGTGCGGTAGCCGGGCAAGTCGCAGCTCCCGCACGACTCCAGCATCACGGTCCTGGTCGGTA
Source organism: Solirubrobacteraceae bacterium (assembly GCA_036264095.1). GTDB lineage: Bacteria > Actinomycetota > Thermoleophilia > Solirubrobacterales > Solirubrobacteraceae > Palsa-744. Next base: position 51,301 of record DATARO010000050.1, read on the forward strand.
AGCCGGCTCTTATAGTCCCGAGCATCGCGCAGAAAGGTGCGAAGGCTCGCATCCTTTGGCGTGGTCGCGAGTGCCTGATTGAGATCACCCCACGCCTTGGTGACACCGCTCGCAGCGCCCAATTCACGGAACGTACGATGACCCCACGTCTCCGCCATCTCGCCGCTCAGGTAGACCTTCGGCGGTAGCGGGATCATCATCGCCAGCCAGGGCGCCCGGGTGTCCGTAAACGGTGAGTTGATCACCTCATACGGGCGCTGCTGGTCATCGCATGCAACAAACCGGATCCTTTTTCCCCGCCGGAGCCAGCCGACCAAAACAAACGCGTGCGTAGCGTTCGCGATCATCACCGGGAACCCGGAATTCAGGTAGCGGCAGATCACGCTAAAGAGCCGTGTGTCCCAGAACCCGTGTGGACGCAACGCCTGCCGTGCCGAAGGCCGCGGTTCCTCGACACCCGGTACACGCGGCATCTTGTTCAGCCAGTACAACAGCGCAGGCTGTCCGGTTGCGGCAAAGACGGCCTGAACCTGCTCGAGTGTCATACCGGGCGAGGGAAGCGCCCGCACGGCGGACAGCAACGCCGGCGTGAGCGCGACCAGATCGCTGGTGAGCTGTCGACCCACCAGGCCGCGCCTGAACGCGCCGTAATGACAGGCCCAGATGGCAGCATGCGCACACCGGAGATACTCGCCATCCTGCTCTGAGAACGGTGCTCCATTGACCGCCAATCGATTACCGAACAGCGACACCTCGTCGTCGATCGTGGCGAGCGTCGCTAAACGGAGCGACGCTGGCGGCACGAGAACGGTCCGACCTATGTGGCCGTCAGCGTGTGGTCCTGGACGCAGCACGCTGTACCCTAGGTAGCCGGGATCCGCCGGGAGCTGGTGCAGTTGCTCGTCTCTCAGCGCCCGCCGGAAGAAATGCACCCGTCGGCAGAATTGTGGGACCGTGTCGAAGCGCTTTGACCAGAACGTGCTGAAGTTGCTGCGGAAATCAGCGTCGACGTAGCGGTTCTCGACCACGACGGTGCGGGCACGGTTGCTCCTCGCAACGGCGAGAACACCCTCGAACTTCGGGCCGCCACCGCACTGCCCGCTGAGAGACCGCCAATCCGCGCTGTTGCTGGGGTGGAAGACCCAGCCGTGTGTGTTGTTATCGACCCAGGAGGCCAAGCAGCGGCCCCGCCGTCAGCGGATTCGTACGTGATCCTCGTGCACTTCAGGGCTAGAGCGTGCTTCCACGACCGACCGCTGAGCTTCCTCGTACGACTGGCGCTCGCTCGGTTGCAACGCCTCAGGCGCCTTGTCCAGATCGGTTACGATGCGAACAAGATGATCGGTGGTGGGCTCCATCGCTGGTCTTCCGCGCCGAGTAGCCATTCGCGTCCTTTCAGGACGTCCCGCTCGGACGCGTGACACTAGCAATTTCTGACGTCGAGGCACTGTCCAGCGAGAACATATGTATACAATACGTACAAGACTAGGGACCCGATCGGATGCCTAGAGCAACCCAGGTCGATGCCTCACGTCTCCTGCAAGACACCGAGGAGAGACCAATCGGGATCAGCATCCCCATCCCGCTGAGTAGGCGCCTTGATCTGCTTGTCGAGCGAGCGGAACGTGCAGGCGCTCGGGCGTATCGCAAGGACATTCTGGCGGCGTTGATCCTTGCCGCACCGGAGAACCCCGATGAGCTACTGGATCTGTTCAGCCGCTACCGCACCGCTACTGCTGGCGATGCGCGTGTCGCGGATCAGCCGCGCAGCGCCGTACTAGTTGCCAAGCGGCCAAAGCCGGGTCGCCGGGTGCGCGGCGCGTCCTAAGCGAGCCCGTGGGCCGAATTTACCGGCGCTGACATCGCCGACGGGGGCTACGAAGAATCGAGCCGTCCGAGGCGCTGCACGAAGCGCTGATCGCGGTCGATGCGCTCGTCAGTGAGCCCGATGCGGCCGCAAAGCCTAAGAGCCCGTTGGTTCTCTCGCGCTACGACGGCACGCACCAGGCCAGGCCGCTCGGGCAGGTCGTCGAGCATCGTCTCAAGCAGCAGCCGGCCGAGCGTAACGGCTCGCCGATCAGTGAACGGCTCCATAGCGATTGTCGCTCCCTGTAGATCGGCACGTACCGCTCCGACGACCAGCAAGGAGCCCTCGATGTCCTCTCCGCTGTCGGTCCGTTGGTCATCGAGCTGATGGGCGCCCACGGCAAGAATCGATGCATGGTCCTGAGGGTCAGCGAGTATCACGCACGTAGTGTTGAGATGGATGGCACGAGACTCCATGTATCCCCGGAAGCGAAGGCGCAAGAACCGTTCGACATCCGCTTCGTACCAGGCTCCTTGAGAGCAAGAGAACTGACTGAGGCTCATCCAATCGCCGGGCCGAATTCGCCGGGGTAGCGGCTCCTCAAGCGGGTCAGACACTCAGTCGATGATCGCGGTCCGTTTGGACCGACGCACTGTCGCGGGGCCGCTCAGTACCGCAGTCGGAATCGCGGTTGGCCCCTGATCATCAGGACGCTCAAATGGATACACGGGCTCGCTAGCGAGTGGAACCTCAAGCGCCTCCTCTGCGGTCATCCACACACCTCGACCGAGGTCGGACCACCTGATTGCTACCGGAGCACCAAGCCTGTCGGCAGGAGAGATGGGGAGCCGCCGGTTGAGCACGCGCATGATCGAGCCGTCAACAAGGCGCACGTCTGCCTGTTGATCCCGTACTGACGCGATGTGTCCCAATACCACCTGCCAGGTCTGCGGGGCGTGCTGACGCTCTCGGCTAACCGCGGCGGCGTAGCGGGCCAGCTGCTGGGCAGTCGCCGGCTCACTTGCCGCCACCTTGCACATCCAAAAAATTGTCCGCTGCTCAGACGAGAGCGAACTCCCCGCTGCGGCCAGTGCGTCGGCGATCTTGCTCGCATCTTTACGCTGCTCCATCCGTTTCGCGATCGTCACGAACGCCTTGGCCTGCCTGTCGTTGCTCGTCGCCGCGAGCGCGGCGGCATCGCGGACGAATGTCGAATACATGCGAAGCGTTCCGCGGGTCCTGCCTTGCTTGTCCCTCAAAGGGCGGGTGATCCCCTCGCTCAATAGCCCGCGTTTGCGCAACGTTTCGAGCGCTGACTTGGTCTTAGACGTGCCTCCGGGGCGGAATTGCTCCGCGACCTCATCTGGTGTGACGAATGGCAGCTCAGTCAACATACCGCAAATTATAGCACCGAGCGCGGTAATCCGGTGGTCGGTACTCTGCGGCAGGCGCATTCCCGAGGCCCCGTGGCGGAAGGCTACGGGGAGAGGAGCTAATTAGGCAGTCGACGACAGAGACGGACCCGGCCAGATCGCCAGGATATGGGCTGCCACCTGCTCCCCCCTTTGCGAAATCGCGCCCTCGTCAAACGCCAGCGGGTACCCGTCGACGAGCTGCTGATTCATCGCCAGCAGGCTGTGTTTTGCCAGCCCAGCTCGCTTGGTCTCCCAGGCGGTGTTTGAGAGAGCGGGGTTGAGCTTCTCCGTAACCAGTGTCAAATTGCCTAGTCGGTTAACAGCAACCTCACGCGCGGCTTCAAGGACATCAGGTGTCTGTCCGTCGGTGGCTGGAAGTGGCCAGTTCTTCTTCCACGACTGAGGCATGACGTGCTCGATCTGAAGACCGGACGGCTGCTCGAGCGCCTCATGCTTGGCGCTGCGCAGGCGACGACGCTCGACCTCCCAGAGGACATCGAGTAGACGATGTCGCGCGATGGCTCCCGACCCGTAGGCCCGACTCCCAGTGAGGATCGGCAAGAGATCGGTATCGCGAGGCCACCTTCGCGAGGCGCCTTCTGCCCTGCCGAGGTAGTCCTCGATGACTTCCGGTGCCATGCCGGGGGTCTCCTTCACGTCCCGCACGAGTTCGGTGAACAGTCGGTTATATCCTTGTGCGGTTCCGCGCGCCAGCATGCGCCGTACCAGGTAGTTCTCGATAATTGCCAGGGAGCGGTCCACCTCGTCAGCACTAAGCACGGTGGCGGGTTGCTTGAACAGCAGGAGAATGAGGGGGAAGGGTGTTGTCGTGTTGAGTGTCGCGAGGCGTGCGAAGAATTCACCGCGCAGCGTCCGGGCGCCTTGCGAGAAAAACGACCGGTAAAGCCGGGCATCTTCGGCGAACTCCGGGATCAGACTCTTGACGTCGGGCGCGTCCGCTTCCAACATCGTCGCGAACGACTTGAAGAGGTAGTCCGAGTTGACCTCCTTGCCAAGACGCATCTGGAGCCAGTGCTGCAGAAACACGTCGGCCCGCACCCGGTCCAGGCGGCCGAGGCGAATCTTCCGCTGCCACCAATCGTCCTCAATCCACGCCCAATGCTGCTCATAGAGCTCCTCGGCGTCGTCGCCTCCGTGCTGGTGTTGGAACACCAGGTTCTTGACGAGGTCAATCGCGTTCAGGGGCGCGCCGCGGTCGTTTAGGGTCTCGAAGATCACCTGTGCGTTGTCGCGGTTGTCCAGGTCGATCCAAACGATGTGCAGCTGCGAGCGCAGGACGGCCTCAAGCGCCTGGAAGTGCAATTCGCGGTCGCTCTCGGGCACTGCATTGGCCCACTCGCCCACAGCGACCTCGAAGAACCGAAACGCTTGCACGACGCGGTGCGCCTCGAGCGAACTGTCGACGTCTGCGTTCGTCATCACTGCTCGGAACGCCGCGCGATCGTGCTTCGTGGGCCACACCTTGAACGTTGCGTCCGGTTCGCCCTTCGTAAGATAGGGACGGTTCTCGATCAGGTCGCGCAGTACCTCCGCCTGCCCGGCCGCCCCCCGCCCGGCAAGCGCGGATGCTGCGGCCCCGATGAGAAGCTGGATCGTCGTGAGTCGCTGCTGTCCGTCGATGACCTCACGAAGCTCTACCTGACCCGCCCCGAAGGGCAGCAATTTGACGACGATCGCGCCGAGGAAGTGGACCGGCAGCTCTTCGCCGCGTGGAGCCTGGCCGGTCGCTTGGGCGGCCTCTACGTAGGCCTCGACAACCTCTAGAACGTCGCCCCAGAAGGGTTCCCACTGACGCTCGCGCTCCCAGGCATAGCGCCGCTGAAAAACAGGCACGACGTAGCGAACGTCACGCCTAAAGATCGCATCGAATGATTGGGCCTGGGCGTCGATAACGACATCCAATCACGATTGCTGCGCCGGTTCCGGCAGGACCCAGCTCTCCGCGGGCGGGGCTGAGGCGGGCAGGAAGCCCGCGCCGGTCCCGCGAGGCTCCTCGCCTCGGCGACGCGGCGGAATCCGACTGGTGCGCAACCGTTCAAAAGCCGCGGACGCTGTCATCTGTCGATAATGCCGCTGGGGCCGTTCGAGGCTGCACGCGCTTCGACGGCCCATCTCCCAATGCAGACCGAGGCCGACACCTGTCGTACCTACGTGGTCCCGGCCCTTTACAGGGCTGGCTGGACCGACGACCAGATCCGCGAGCAGGTCAGCTTTACGCCCGGGCGGATCATCGTCGCGGGCGGCACTGTGCGGCGTGGGAATCGCAAGCGGGTTGATTACTTGCTGTCCTATCTTCGAGACCGGCCGCTGGCGGTCGTCGAGGCCAAGAGCGAGTACAAGCTGCCGTCGGATGGCTTGCAGCAGGCAAAGGGCTACGCGGAGGTGCTCGACCTCAAGTTCGCGTACAGCACGAACGGTCCAGGGATCGTCGAGCACGATTACACTACGGGGCTAGACACGGCGCTCGATGCCTATCCGTCGCCGGAGGAGCTGTGGCGGAGGGACTGCGCGGCCCGCGGGATCGATCCCGACGATCCACAGGTCCGGGCGCCATACTTCCACGAGCCCGGTCGCGTCCCGCGCTACTACCAGGACATCTCGATTCACCGCGTGACGGAGACGATCCTGAAGGGCAAGCACCGTGTGCTCCTAACGCTCGCGACTGGGACGGGCAAGACGGTCGTGGCGTTCCAGATCTGCTGGCGGCTGTGGTCGACGGGCTGGAACAGGACGGGCGAGTACCGCAAGCCGCGCATCCTCTATCTGGCCGACCGCAACATCCTTGTAGACGATCCGAAGGACAAGATCTTCGCGCCGTTTGGCGACGCCCGGCACAAGATCACGGGCGGCGACGCACGCAAGGGCCGCGAGATGTATTTCTCGACGTACCAGGCGATCGCACACGATCAAGCAAGGCCCGGACTGTACCGCGAGTTTCCGCCGGACTTCTTCGACCTCGTCATCGTCGACGAGTGCCACCGGGGCAGCGCGCGGGAAGAGAGCAACTGGCGGGAGATCCTTGAGTACTTCCAGCCAGCGGTGCAGCTCGGGATGACGGCGACTCCGCTACGCGCGGATAACAAGGACACATACCGCTACTTCGGTAACCCGATCTACACCTACAGTCTCCGCGACGGCATCGATGATGGCTTCCTCGCCCCGTATCGGGTCCATCGCGTCGTCACGAGCGTTGACGCCGCGGGGTGGCGGCCATCGAAAGGGGATGTCGACCGTTACGGTCGAGAGATCCCCGACCAGGAGTATGGGACGAAGGACTTCGAGCGCTCGATCTCCCTCAAGGCGAGGACCGAGGCCATCGCCCGCCACCTGACGGACTTCCTCGAGAAGACTGACCCGTTCGCGAAGACAATCGTCTTCTGCGTCGACCAGGAGCACGCGGAGGAGATGCGATTGGCGCTCAACAATCGCAACGCCGACCGGGCTCGCCAGTACCCCGACTACGTCTGCCGGGTCACGGCGGACGAGGGCACCATTGGCGCGGGCCACCTGAGCAGGTTTCAGGAGCTCGAGACGGTCTCGCCAACGATCCTCACGACGTCGCAGCTCTTAACGACAGGCGTCGACGCTCCGACCTGCAAGAACATCGTGATCGCGCGTGTGATCGGCTCGATGACCGACTTCAAGCAGATCATTGGACGGGGCACTCGCGTCCGCGAGGACTACGGCAAGCTGTTCTTTAACATCGTCGACTACACGGGCAGCGCGACACGACTCTTCGCCGACCCGGAGTTCGACGGTGAGCCGGCCCTCATCGACGAAGAGGTGATCGACGAGAACGGTAACGTCGTCGAGCAAACCGTCGTCGAGGACGAGACTCAGGGCGACGAGGAAGCCGGCAGCGAAATCGTGCTTTTTGAGTTCACCGAGGACGCCCCGCCGACCCAACGGAAGTTCTACTTCGACGGAGGGAGCGTCCAGATCGCCGCACAGGTCGTCTACGAGCTCGACGCTGAGGGACGCCAGCTCCGCGTCGTCAGCTACACCGACTACGCGCGCGACAAGGTAAAGGCGCTCTACCAGTCGACGGAGGCCCTCGAGGGGGACTGGCGTCGACGCAAGCAGCGTCGCGCCATCGTTGAGGCGCTCGCGGAGCGTGGAATAGACCTCGCGCGCCTAGGCGAGGTCGCGGCTGCGCCTGACGCCGATCCGCTCGACCTGCTGTGCCACCTCGCGTTCAATGGTCCGCTCCGGACCCGTCGCGAACGCGCCGAGCGCCTCGCACGCAACCACGAAGACTTCTTCGATCGCTACGGCCCCGAGGCGCGCGAGATCCTGCAAGAGCTCGTGGACAAGTACGCTGAGCACGGCCTCGATCAGCTGCGCCTCCCGGAGGCCCTTAAGGTCCCGCCGATCTCTGAGCGGGGCAACCCGAGCGAGATCGCGAGCGTCTTCGGGGGGGCGGAAAGGCTGCGCGAGGCGGTGGACGAGCTCGAGGAGCTGCTTTATGCGGCCTGAGTTGAAAGGTTGACTGTGGCCGCACGCAGGAAAACGAAGGATGATCAGCCCGCTACGACGTCGCAGCGGCTCGGGACCTTGCTCAAGACGTGCCGGGACATCATGCGCAAGGACAAGGGCCTGAGCGGAGATGTCGACCGGCTCCCGATGCTCACGTGGGTCATGTTCCTCAAGTTCCTCGATGACATGGAGCGCGTGCGTAGCGACGAGGCCGCGCTCGAAGGCAAGCCGTTCCGCCCCCTTATCGAGCCGCCGTATCGGTGGCGCGACTGGAACCCCGCAAACTCGACGACGGACGACGGGGGGCTCCACAACGCGATGACCGGCGAGGCCCTCACGGCGTTTATCAACCAAGACGAAGCGATGCGACCCGACGGCAAGCGGGGGCAGGGCCTGTTTGCCTACTTGCGGTCACTCGATGGCGGCAGCGGGTTCGACCGCACCGACGTAATTGCGTCAGTTTTCCGCGGGACGGTCAATCGGATGCAGTCCGGCTACATCCTGCGCGACGTACTCGACAAGGTCGGCGAGATCCATTTCTCTTCGTCCGACGAGATCCACACCCTGAGCCACCTTTACGAGTCAATCCTCAAGGAGATGCGTGACGCGGCGGGCGACTCCGGCGAGTTCTACACGCCTCGACCGCTGGTCCGGATGATCGTCAGGGCGGTCGACCCCAAGCCGGGGGAGGTCGTCCTCGATCCGGCGGCGGGAACCGGCGGGTTCCTGGTCGAGGCGTACGAACACATCCGGCCGCTCGCGACCACAGTCGAGGACTTCGAGCATCTTCAGCGAGCGACGCTCTATGGGATTGAGGCCAAGCCCCTGCCCTACCTGCTCTGCCAGATGAATCTCCTCCTTCACGGGATCGAGGCGCCGCAGATCGATCCGCTCAACGCGCTCCGATTCCGCATGAGCGAGATCGGTGATCGTGACCGCGTCGACGTCATCGTGACAAACCCGCCGTTCGGCGGCGAGGAGGAGAAGGGCATACAGCGCAACTTTCCGAATGACCGCCAGACCTCGGAGACTGCGTTGCTCTTCCTTCAACTCATCATGCGCAAGCTCCGGCGGCCGGGCCACAACGGAAGTATCGGGGGCCGTGCGGGCGTCGTCGTGCCGAACGGGACGCTCTCAGGCGACGGCGTCGCCGCTCGCATCAAGCAGGATCTCCTCGAGAACTACAACCTCCATACCATCGTGCGGATGCCCAACGGAGTCTTCGCGCCGTACACGCCAATCCCAACCAACGTGCTGTTCTTCGATCGTTCTGGACCCACGACGGAGACCTGGTACTACGAGCATCCGCTGCCGGAGGATCGGAAGAACTACACGAAGACCAAACCACTCCAATTTGAGGAGTTCCAGAAACTGTTCGCGTGGTGGGCGCACCGCCAGGAGAACGACCATGCGTGGAAGGTCTCCGTGGATGTCTTCAAGGAGAGCAAGTTCAACCTCGACGTCAAGAATCCGCGCGCGCGTGATCGACTCGAACACCTCCCGCCCGACCAGCTCATCGAGAGCATTCTCACGAAGGAGGCGCGAATCACCGAGCTCGTTGGCGAGGTGGGATCGCTCATCCGAATACGAGAACCGTGAACACGCGGATGACTGCCCTGCCCGACGGTTGGCACGCGACACGATTCGACGAGATACTTGAGCGGGTAGAGCGAAAGTTCGTGATCGACGACGCGACGGAGTATTCACGCGTCGGCGTCCGCTGGTACGGCAACGGCGCGTTCATCCGCGATCGGGAGGCTGGAGCGAATATTGGTCGCAAGCAGCAATGGATTATTCATGCGGGCGACGTCGTCTATAACAAGCTCTTTGCCTGGAAGGGTGCTTTCGCAGTGGCAGACGAGACAGTCGGCGGCCATCTGGTCAGCGACAAGTTTCCCACATACCTGCTCGACACAGCGAGAGCCGACCCGCGATACCTCGGCCATTATTTTCGGACGCACCAACTCGCCTTCCAGGCCGAGCGGCTGTCAAAGGGAGCCGCGGCGATCAGCAAGCTCACCCTTAATCCTCCGCAGTTCTGGGACTTAACGATTCCGCTGCCGCCGCTGGGCGAGCAGCAACGGCTTGCTGACCTAATCGACGGTGCCGAAGCCAGGCTAACCACCGCTCAGCAGCTCCGAAACGAAGCCGAGGCCGAGGCGACGGCACTCTTGGCAGCGACGATTGGCACGCGCCTGGCCTTCTTCCCAGTAACGGGCACATTGTTTGACGTGCTCACGGAGGCACCACGCAACGGGTGGTCGCCGCGGTGCGATAACGCCGAGGGCGGAGCGTACGTCTTGAGTCTCGGCGCCGTTACGGGGTTCACCTACCGGCCGACTCAGTTCAAGCGCACATCGGAGACCACCAATCCGGATGGACATTACTGGCTCGAGGCTGGCGATCTCCTCGTGACCCGCAGCAATACCGAGCTGCTATTAGGACACGCCGCCATCTACAGGGC
>DATARO010000073.1:0-44539 GCA_036264095.1 Solirubrobacteraceae bacterium
TACCCCGACCTAATGATGCGGCTCAAGCTCGACGCTGAACGCGCGGACACACGCTTCGTCTACTACTGGCTCCGGACGCCCGACCTCCGCGCTCGTATCCAAAGGGCGGGTAGCGGCACCAACTCGACGATGAAGAAGATCACACAGAAGGACGTGATGCGCCTGCCCTTCCCGGTAGACGCGACTCTCGCCGACCAACGCGCGGTTGTTGACGAGCTCGACGAGATCGCCTCCCGCATCGACGCCGCCCGAACGGCCCAGCTGAGCTCCAACAAGGATCTCTCTGCGCTTATGCCATCGCTGCTCGACCGCGCGTTCCAGGGTGAACTCCACCTCGCGGGGAGACATCTGCCGCCCGAATAGCGTGAGCCGCAAACGTGCGTTGGCGGAACTGTCATCTAGCTAGGCGTCGCTCGCGAGAAGGCGATATGAACCGGGCATGGCGCAGCGGAAGACCCTGACGGAGAAGCAGGTGTTGCTACTGCGATGGATCGCAGACGGCTGCCGTGACGGCGCCAGCGATGACGGGTATTACCGGATCTCCGCGGCCGCGCTGCGCAATCGCGGGCTGGTCAAGACCGCCGGGCGCGGGCCGACATGGACCGCGACGATCACCGAGGCCGGCAGCGAGTATCTGGCAAAGGTCGATGGGCCTGACCCGCCGGTCCCCAGGGAAGCCAACGTGTCGGTCACCGAGCAACTGGTCAACGATGTGGTCTCGGTCGGCGGGGTGCTGCGGGTGCCTCGACGTGGTTGGTACAGCCGGGACGGGGTCGACTATGAGAACCGGGCGCGCATGGCTGCCCGCCACGGCAAGGTCCCGAACGGCAAGCGGTTAACGGTCACGGCGATCAACCGTGAGCTCGAGATACGACTCGTCGACGCCCCCGGGCGTAGATACGACCGTGCGGAGCTCGCCCCGGTTGTGGTGCCGGAGAGGGTTGGGCGCTACCACCCGTCGGCGCGACATTTCCGTGAGCGCTCCGAGCGCCACGAGATCTCACGGGAGCAGCTGGCGCGGGCGACGCGCATCATCCACGCGATCGCGACCGAGGCGGAGAGGCGCGGATGGTCCGTGCAGGGATCTTCGGAATCGAAGAACGGATACGGGCGAGAGAGCTGGACCGGCACCAAGGATGGGCATCTCGTGATCACGGCGCAGGAGCACGTCTTCAGGCTGCGGCTGCAGGAGAAGGGCGTGCACACTCGCGGCGCCTGGGAGGAGGAAGTCCGGTTGTACCGCAACGTCTCGCGCGGCTCGGTCTTCTACCGCGACCGCGAGTACCCCAGCGGACCGCACGACGCCCGCGCGACCGGCCTGCTGGTGCTGGAGCTCAACCCGGGCAGCCTCCACGGCGGAAGGCAGTCGCGCTTCGCTGACCGCCAGTCATGGACTCTCGAGGAGCGGCTACCGCACCTCTTCCGCGAGATCGAAGAGCGGATCCTCGAGGCCCAATACAGGGCCGAGGATCGACGCATCGAGGCCGAGAAGGCCGCCGAAGTAGCCCGGCGCGAAGCGGAGGAGCGTCAGCGCAGATGGCGAGTGCTGATGGAGCGGGCTGCCGAGCGCCTGCTGCAGGACCACCGCGCAGCGCAGCTGCGCGAGCAGGCCCGCCGCTGGCAGGAAGCCGACCAGATACGCCGCTACTGCGACGCCGCCGAAGCCAGATACGAGGATCGACCGGAGACGATCGAGTGGCTAGCGTGGGCCCGGGCCCACGCCGATGCACAGGACCCGCTCACGCATCCGCCCCGCACGCCGGAGCTGTCCGAGGTCGCCCTCGAGGAACTGGAGCCGTACTTCCCGCACGGCTGGAGCGCGCACGGGCCCGACCAGGGTCGGCCGCGCAGCCCCTACCAGGGCTGGTGATCGACGCGACGCGCGTCCTCCATCGAAAAGGACCTGAGCCGGCTCCCAGGTCCCAAAGCCGAGCGGAACTAACGGAAACTACGGGGATCGTGGCACCGGACCGCGTTCTCATGAACATGGCGATTTGCAGGCATTTCGCCGCGAAAATCCGAGCCGATCGGTGTTCCTGAAAATCGTGGTGTCCCCGGTTCGAGTCCGGGTCTCGCCATTCGCGTTTTGGCTGCCTAGCTCTGGCGATGCACGAAGCGGCTGGGTCCTCCGGACGATGGGTGGCGCCTCGTCTTGTCCGATCTTGGCGTGTCGGCGAGCTGGGTGGCTCAGTCGCTGAGCTCACGTTGGATCACCGCGCATTCCTCCGCCATCGCATGGTGGAAGGCGATCCCGAGGCGGAGGGTGATCAGCGGAAAACGATGGCCCTCGTCGTCGCGCATCGATGCGGCGGAAGGCGCGATTGCCTCGAGCTGGGCGAGGCGATCGAGGCTACGCCGCTCGATCCTGGCGAGGAGATCGAGCGCGGCGCGCCGGTCGAGGAGGTCGGCGAAGAACAGCTTGAGCAACCCGACGTCGCGCAACTCGAAGGTCAGCGGATCGTCGTTGACGAGCCACGCCGCGAGCGCGGCTTCGCCCGACGGGGTGAGGCCGTAGATTCGCCTCGGCCGACGGCCCTGCGGATCGTCGCGGCCCTCGATCATCCGGCGGCGCGCCAGCTGCTCGAGGGCAGGATAAACCTGAGCCTGGGAGATGGTCCAGAAGAAGCGGATCGAAAGCTGGACGGTCTGCTTGATCTCGTAGCCCGAGCGGCGGCCGAGCCGGATCATCCCGAGCGCGACATGCGCCGACGACGACAAGGCTGGCGTACGACCTGTTGCGGAACCAGTCATCGTGACCTATTATGGCAACACATCTAGGATCAGGTCGTAGATTGGAGCGTGGACTGATGCTTGCTTGGCTCGTCGGGCGGATCGTGAAGCGCGCCTACCAGCAGGCCAACGCGGGTGACATCGACGCCCTGACGAAGGCGTTTGCTCGCGAGGTCGTGTTCGAGTTTCATGGCGACACCCGCCTCGGTGGTGAGCGCCGCGGACCCGACGGCGTGCGCGAGTGGTTCAGGCAGGTCGCCGAGGAGCTCGGTCGGCTGGAGCTCACCGCACAGGACGTCGTCGCCAGCGGACCACCCTGGAACATGCGCGTAATCGTTCGGATCAGTGACCGCGCCCACCTGATCAGCGGCCATGAATTCGAGAACTACGGCTTCCAGTTCCTCCGATTGCGCTGGGGCAAGATCGTCGAGGATCGCATCCTCGTGGACCTCGACATCGTCCGTCGGGAGCTCGCTGCGGTCGAGCGGGCGGCCCACGGCATGAGCCCCATCAACTCGCCGTCGGCCGAGTAGCCAGCCGCCTCACCCTCCTCGGGTCTCGCCATCAGCTTTCGTCTGGAGTAGGGCGAAGGTCGGAGAGGGGTTCGATCAGCTCGAGGGCCCGAGGGCGTAGCTCCTTCTCCTCATCGGTACGCGATCGGACCGCTCGGTGCACGACGAGGACGGAGCGTGCTGAGTGGGCGGATACGGCGCCTGCCACGCTGCCCGCGAGCCTGCCGGCGAGCCCGTGGCGCCCGGGGGAGCCGAGCACGATCAGGCGGGCGTCGCCCTCGTCCGCGGTGTCGGCGATCGCCTTCCACGTCGGGGCACCCTCGACGGCCCGACTGGCCGCCTGGAATCCGGCTGCCCGGGCGAGGGCCGCTCCGTGCGCGGCGGTCTCCTCGGCGGCCCTCCTCACGTCTGCGGGCTGCTTCGCATCGAAGTTGAACCCGCCCGGCGGGACGAATCCGACGTCGTACGGTCGCCATATGGTGAGCACCACCGCGTCGAGCGCGCTCTCGCTCAGCAGCTGGCCCGCCTCTGCGATCGCGTGCTTGGCGAGCTCCGAGCCGTCGTAGGCGAAAAGCACGGGGCGTGATCTCCTCGCGGCCTGTGTCATGCCGCCGCTCGCTCCTCATCCCCGGACGGGTCTGCGCGGCCGGAGCGGTTGCGGACCGCGTCGAGCAGCGGCGGCGAGTACCAGGCGGGTCCGTCGCGTCCCATGAACCGCTCCATGTCGGGTGTCTGCGGTCGGGCGCCTCCGAGCAGGTAGATCAGGACGGCGACGGCGGTCCCGCCCACCGTCAGTCCGAGGCCGATCCACAGTGCGATACCCGTACCCGTCCTTGGATTGCCACCGACGGTCGCCGCGAAGTGCACGAAGATCGGTGCGATCATGAACGCGGCGGTCGCGCGCATCAGCTCCACGATCGCGAACACCCTCTGCAGGTTCGTCGCGGGTAGCGAGAAGCCGGCGGCAAACAGCGCCGGTGCGACCGTTGCCCCGAGGCCGATCCCGGTCAATCCGGAGCCGAGCAGCGTGAGCGCTTCACTGGCCGGCAGCCGGACGCGAAACACTGCGATGCCGGCGGCGAGGAACACCATCCCCAGCAACGGGAGGTACTGCATCTGGCGCTTCTCGACCACGACACCGAGCGCGATCGCGGTGAGGATCGCCCCCCCGAGCTCGGGGAGGTAGAGAAGCCCGACGTGCAGGGCGCTGTAGCGTGCGTACAACAGGTTCGCTGCCAGCGCACCGGCCGAAACGGACGCCGCGGCCGCGGCCAGCGCGATCACGATGCCGGCCACCGGGATCGTGCTCGAGAGCATCCCACGGATCGTCAGCAGCGGACGCTCGGCGCGGTACTGGTAAACGATCAGCGCGACGATCAGCGCCAGCCCGCCGATCAGCGGCGCGAACGTCTGGACGTCCATGAAGCTGTGCGTCAGCAGCTCGGAGGACCCGTAGAAGGCGGCGACCGGGCCGGCCGCCGCGAGGGCGATCGCGAGCGAGTCGCGGGGAGCGCCGGGGTCAGCCGCGGGGGCATCCTCGAAGGTCAGCAGCGACAAGACCAAGGCGACGGCTGAGATGCCCGCTATGACCCAGAACAGGGGCCGCCACGCGTGCGCACTTGCCTGTAGGCCGCCGATGGTCGGGCCGAGCGAGACGGCGCCGAAGATGCACATGCTCATGATCATCGCCGTCAGGCGCAGCTTCTCGGCGCCGAATCCGAGTGCCAACGGTGGCACCGCCGCGATCAGCAGCAGGCTCGTGGAGACACCCTGGAGCACATGCCCGGCGATGAACATCTCCACGTTCTGCGCCGCCGCCGCGAGCACCGACCCGGTGACGAGCAGCACCACGTACAGGACCATCATTCGCCTCTGGCGCAGGTGCTGCGCGAACTGCACCGCCAGCACCGTCCCGACCGCGTACGCCGCATTGGCCATCCCTGATCCCAAGCTCAACGTCTGCAGGCTGCTGTGAAGCTGATGGGCGATGATCGACGTGACAGGACCGATCGCCGCCGAGAGGGCCAGGTACGGAATCAGGGCGAACATCACCATCGTCGCCGCCGCCCCATAGCGCCCCGCCAGCGGCCCCTGGCGGATCATCGCGGCGCCTCTGCAGTCACTGCTGGAAGCTGCGGGCAGAACGTGTGGAGGGCTTTCACCAGACCGTGCTCCTGCTCAAAACTCTCGGTGGTGTGCACGCCACCAAGCGGTTCCTCGTGCGCTGATGAGCAAGCGCTCGAGGCGGTTTCGCCTGGACCAGAGCCGCCCTTCGATGCCGTCGAGCTTGTGGCGGCGCTCGCGCGTGAGCTCCAGTTGGCGGTCGACGAGGTCGAGTGCGCTGGCGGCTATGTCTGCCTGGGTCTCGTGGTCCTCGGTTTGCTCGAAGTGCTCGCGCAGGACGCGGAGCGCGTCCTCTGCATCGAGCATCGCGCGAGCAGTCTGCTGCGTCGAGTCGAGCAGCACCGTGAGCCGAGAGTCGGTGCCCGTCGGCTCGGTGTTCCCTTCGCGATCGGACCCGTGTGCGCGGCCGGCATCGCTGGCGCCTTCCGACGCGCCGAGCTCGCTCGAGGGGCCGGTGATGGGCGCTTCGGGATCGCCGTGGGGCTCGCGTTGCCTTTCTTGGACGCTGTTCATGGGGCCAGTCTCTGTGCGCCCGTGGCGGCTCTCCCGTTCGCCGCCCGCGCCGGCGCCCCGCCCTCGTGCGAGCGCGCGATGCGGCGAGTCGCGGCTGCCGCTGCGCGCACCCGACGCTCTACCTCGGGCCCTTGAGCCGGCATGCCAGCCGTGACTCGCTCGTTTTCGCCCTTTTCCGAAGCGGACGACTCGAGCTCGCACGAGCTCTCGGCGTGGACGATCATCACGGGGACGTGGCTGTGGTGCAGCGCGAAGTGGCTGACGCTGCCCAGCAGCATCGAGCGCAACATGCCACGACCGCGCGATCCCATCACGAGCAGATCGTGATGTCCGTCCTTCAGCTGGCGCAGCAGCGCGGGCCTGACCGGGTCGTGGCTCAGCACCGTGCTCACCGACACCTGGGCGGGGACGCGCTCGACCGCCGTGCGCAGAAGCGCCTCGCTCTCGGATTCGGCCTCGCGCAGGAGCGTCGCGGCGACCGCGCCGTCGACGCCGGCGTAGGCGACTGGGCGCGGACCCGTAACGGCGCTGAAGAGCGTCAAGCGGGCGTGCTCGGACTCGGCGAGGTCGATCGCGTCGATGAGCGCCTGATCTGAATCGGGCGAGCCGTCGAGCGCGACGAGGATGTTGCGGAACATGCTGGTCTCCTTCGCTCTGGAGCCTGGCTGCGAATCTCTTGACAATCCATCACTATACTATATAGTACGCAATATAACTTATACCAGCACAAATAGCAATGCCAAGCGTGCCGGGCACCTCGATTACGTCGCCGACAACCTGCTTCCGCGCGCCGCGTTGCTCGTGCGGCTGCTGGTCAAGCAGGTGCGCAGCAGCGAGCTCTCTCGCACCGAGGCGGAAGTCCTCGGGATCCTCCGCGACGGTCCGCGCCGAATCACCGAGCTCGCCGAACTCACCGGGCTGGCGCAGCCGACGACGACGCTGCTGGTCAAGCGCCTGGAGGAGAGCGGCTGGGTTCAGCGCGAAGGGCTCGCAGAGGATGGGCGCGTGGTGCTGGTCAGCATCACCGAGGCGGGGAGGGTGCCGCTCGAGGCGCTCCGGGCCCGCTACCTGGCGGCGATGCGGACCAACCTCGAGGAGCCCTCGGACGAGCAGCTCGCGGCACTGTCGTCGGCGACAGAAACGCTCAGCGCCTTCGTCGACGTGCTGCAGCGGCGGGCCGAGCGGTGAGAGATGCCCCCCCGAATCACCGGCGCCCACGAGCGGTGCCGCCACCACCCGGGATGCAGCCCACAGATCGATGATGCGACCGCATCGCCTCACGCCGATCTGACCGACGAGCGGTCATCAACCGAATCGAGTTGCGGCGGGTCTTAGGCAGAGGGACTCCTTTCCGCCATGTCGAGCTACAGCAATGCGCGCATCTCCAGAGGAACAGGGCCGTGAGACTTCTCAAACGTCGTGACGACCACGCTTGGGCCCAAGAGCACCTCTCGCACTACGTCGAGGGCGACCTCGGTTGGCGCGCGCGCCGGCGCCTGGAATTGCACGCCGAGGACTGTCCGGACTGCAGTCGAGGCGTTCGCGCTGTCCGTGCCCTTCTGCGCCTCATGCACGGGACGGCCGATCGCTCGATCGCAACGGCGCCGCCTAGCATCTTCGACCGCGTTCGGGCCGACGCGGCCGGCAGGGAGACCGGTGCGGGTCAGGCTCACGAGGCGTGACGCGCTCGCTCACGACCCGGCGCCCCGTCCAGACACCGGAGCGGGACCTTGTACATGAAGCCCAGGCCGGCGGCGTTGGTGCATTCGAACAGCTCGCGACCGCATATACGGACCGGCTGTACGCGGTCATTGTGCGCTTGGTCGGCGACCGTACAGAAGCCGAGGACGTCTTGCAGGAGACGCTTCTGCGTGCTTGGAGGGGCATCAACCGCTTCCAGGGACGCTCGATGTTCTCCACGTGGCTCTATCGCATCGCCATAAACGAGTCCAACCGCGTGCTGGAGAGAAGATGGCGACGTGGCACCGTAGTCTCGGTGGACGAGGAGTCCGTGCAGGTTCCGGCGCCGGCACATGACGGTCCCGCCAGCCAGGCCGAGCACGAGGAGCTCCGTCAGAGCCTCGACGTCGCCGTGGCCGCCCTTGCTCCCCCCTACCGCACCGCTCTGGTGCTCCGTGACATCGAGGGGCTATCCACGCGCGAGGCTGCGAAGATCGCGGGCGTCGGTGAGGCGGCGTTCAAGAGCCGTCTTCACCAGGCGCGGCTGCAGGTGCGCTCTGCGCTCGGGGATGCAGCCCTGATCGCGACCGCCGCCTGACGGCAGGACCGGGCGGGCGACCCGGACGCCAGCCGGCAGCGACAGCGCCGCCGGCGGCCGCGTAGGGTTCTTGCAGCTGCCTTCGTCGACCACACTGTAACGGTGAAAAATCACCCGCCCTCTTTCTCGGGCAAGTCGTGCACACAGCACGACTTGGTGGGCGCGTCTACTCCACCTTTCACGTCGCGATGCGGCCATCCGCGACGCACCAGGTAGCACGCAGAAGCCGGGGCTGGTGAGGCCCCGGCTTCGTAGTGCCGCTTCGTGGGCTTGGCCTAGTTGGACGCGGCGCCCGCGGAGGCGGTGATGCTCGCGGGAAGTGCGACCGGAGAGCCCGAGAGCTCGGTCAGGGTGCCACCGTTGATGGCCATCTCCGCAACCCCGTGGGCCGCGGTCTCGTTGATGTACAGGTTCTGGCCGTCTGGGCTCGTGGTCGCGTCGGTTCCGCCGACGCCACCGTTGTCGTTGACCGGGGTGCTGCCGAGCAGGGTCAGATCCCCGCTCTGGTTGATCGAGAACCCGGACACGGTTCCTGACGCGGTGTTGACGGCGAACAGGTACTGACCGTCAGGGGTGATCGCCACCCAGCACGGGGCGTTCTGCAAGTCGCCGAACGGCGAGTCACCGATCGAGGACAGTTCGCCGTTGCCCCCGACGTCGAACGCGGACACCGTCCCCACGTCATTCCCTACGTTGTGCGGGTTGCTCACGAACAGCTGGTGGGGGCTCGTAGGCCGGAAGGCGCTGCCGAAGGCACCGAGTCCCTGCCCCGCGAACGGCGAGCCTGGCGCTGCGTCGAGGTAGCCACGTCCGTCGACCTGGAAGCTGTCGATCTGAGAGCTAGCGACCTCGGTGCCCACCAGTTTCCGGCCGTTGCTGTTGAACAGCACGTCGCCCAGGTCGTTGGCGGCTCCCGGCGCGTTCACCGTCGAGTTCGGCAGCGGAACGAGCTGGCCGGCGGCGGTCAGGACAAACCCGGTGTAGTTGGCGCTGTGCGTCGCGTCACCGTCGTTGGCAACGTAGACCAGGTCGCCGTGCACCGCGATGCTCACCGGCTTCACGCCGTCTGAGGAGACCGGGCTGCCGGGCGCCTGCGTCAGCGATCCGTCGGGGTTGGTCCGGAGGACCGAGACCTGGTTGCTGCCGGCGTCGACCGCGAGGACGAAGCGCCCGTTTTCTGCGGTCTGGATCGCCCCTTGAGACCCAAGTCCCGTACCGAGACCCGCGCCGCCCGCGGAGAACGGCGAGCCCGGCGTGGGAGTCAGCGACCCGTCGGGGGCGCGATCGTACGCCGCGATCGTGTTCGCGCCGGCGGTGTTGCCGTCGAGATAGACGTGGCCGACTGCCGCGGAGCTGCCGTGGGCCGCAAAAGCCGACCCCGGGAGTGCAAACGCTCCTATGGCAGCAAGCGCGAGCACCAGTGTGCCCTGGAATCTACGCCCGAGAAGGCGTGTATAAACGCTCATCACTTCTCCTTATGGATTGCGTGGGTCGAGGGTGTGGTGTTCGCGGGAGAAGCTGAGCCGTTTTGGTGACGTCACTCACGTCCCCGGCAAGTCAGCTCGGTTTTCTCACCCGGCGGCACTCTCGATGTTGAGCAGTTGGACCTGGTTGAGCGGGAAACGATTGTGAGATGCTCAGGAGGTGCCTTTTCGTACGTCGGCGGCGACGCCCATGCGCCGGCGCCCTCACTTGGAGAAGCGGTCATGAGACGCTTTTGGAGCACACCGTGTAGGAGCACGTCAGCCTGCTCGTTGCAGGTGAGAGAAATCCCTCACGGTGCGGTCGAGGTAGCAGCGCGTCGGGAGACCGGTCCCGCTCAGACGGCGAGCCGGCCGCCGTCTACAGGCAGGACGGCCCCATTGATGTAGCTCGCGCGGTCGGACGCGAGAAACACGATCGCGTCTGCGATCTCCTGCGGCTCGGCCGCCCGCCCGGCTGGGATGGTGCTGACGATCTGGTTGAAGCCATCACCCATCGACTCGGCGTTCGCCGTGCGCGTCGGACCGGGCGAGACCGCGTTGACGCGGACGCCGCGGGCGGCGTACTCGGCCGCCCACACCTTCGTCAACAGCGCAACGGCCGCCTTCGACGCGCCGTAGGCCGACAGCCCGGGCATCCCGAACTCGGCCACCATCGTCGTGACGTTCACGATCGCACCCCCGCCGTTGGCCGCCATCTTCGGCGCCAGCGCAGCGGTCAGGAAGAACGGCGCCTTGACGTTGACGGCGAACGCTTCGTCGAAAGCGGAACCAGGGAGATCCTCGGTCGGGCCGCCAGGGAAGACGCCGGCGTTGTTCACCAGCACGTCCACCTCGCCGGCTTGCTGCAGCACGGCATCCACCCCTTCCGACGTCGCGAGGTCTGCCGTTATGAGCTCGGCGCTGCCGCCGCTGGCACGAATCTGCTCCACGACGGCGCGGCCCCTCTGCTCGTCCCGGCCCGTGACGATCACGGTCGCGCCCTCGCGCGCAAGCGCCTGCGCCGTGACCTGGCCGATGCCGGAGGTCGCCCCGGTGACCAATGCTCGTCTGCCATCAAGACTCATGGGAAGGCTCCTTGCGTTCGCGGCCAAAGTGGACTGTCTGGTCCAGTATGCGCAGATCTCGGCTGGACTGTCAAGTCCAATGTCAATAGAATACCGTTATGACCGCGAGCCCGCCGACCGCGAAGGGACGAGCAACACGCGAACGCATCGTGCGCACTGCGGCCGAGATGGTGGCCGAGGAAGGTGTCGCGGCGCTCACGCTCGACCGCGTCGGAGCCCGCGCCCCGGCGAGCCGCAGTCAGCTCTATCACTACTTCGCCGACAAGGACGCCCTCGTGCTCGCCATCGTCGAGGAGACGTGCGACGCGGTCCTCGGAGCCCAGACCGAGCTGTTCGCCCAGCTCGACTCCTGGGAGGGGATCGCCCGCTGGTTCCAGGCGCTCGTCGAACTACAGCGGCAACGCCACGCGCGCGGCGGCTGCCCGATCGGCTCGCTGGCCGGCCAGCTCGCCGAGCGCGACCCCCAGGCCCGCGCCGCGATCGCCGACGGCCTCGACCGTTGGGAAAGCCACCTGCGGAAGGGACTCATTCGCATGCGGCGGGGCGGCGAGCTGACGTCTGATGCCGACCCGTCCGCCCTCGCAACCGCGACGATGGCGATGCTCCAGGGCGGCCTGCTCCTCACCCAGGTCCGCCGCGACCCCGAGCAGCTGCGCACCGCGCTCGATGCGGCGTGGGAGCTTCTACGCGCGGCGCGCGCCCGGCACGACGGTCCGGCGACCGGTTCCGGACCGGAAGGCGCTCACGCTGAGGACAGCTAGGCCGAGCGCATCGCCGCGGCAGGGCACGCTGCTGCGCGACGCGCCGCCTGAGCACGCTGGGCGGCGAATCGAGCGCCGCTGCGTCGCAAGCCCGCTGTGACCGGCGTGCCTGGCTTGATGACCGGCTGGCGCTATGCTTCGATAAGATTGGACTACGTAGTCCAGCGAGGCGCCGCAGGTACCCGAGTACACCCGGCGTGAGAAGCCAAGAGAAGGAGCGCCGCGATGCCGCCAGCTGCCTCTGTCGCCGCCCCGGTGGGCGTACGCCCGCGCCAGCCGGCGCCCGACCTCACTGTGCCGCTGCTGCGTGGGGGCACCTACACGCTGCGCGACCAGACGCCTGAGCTCCTCACGATGGTCGTGTTCTTCCGCGGGCTGCATTGTCCGGTGTGCCGCGCGCAGCTCAGCGAGCTCGAGCGTCGCCTCGACGAGATAGCCGCTCGCGGCATCGGCGTGGTCGCGGTCAGCGGGGAGACCCGCGAGCGGACAGCGTCGCTGGCCGAGGAGTGGAAGCTCGATCGCCTGCCTCTCGCGTACGGACTGAGCGAGGAGCGGATGCGGGCGTGGGGGCTGTTCGTCTCCCGCGGGCACACCAAGGACGAGCCGGCGCTCTTCAATGAGCCCGGCCTCTTTCTCATCTCGCCCGACCACACTGTCTACTACGAGTCGATCCTCTCGATGCCCGTCGGGCGACCACGTCTCGATGACCTGCTGGGCGCCATCGACTTCTGGACCGCGCACGACTATCCGGCCCGTGGCGAGGCCTAGCGCAATTGAACGCCCGTGACCATCGGCGTCGTCTGAGCGAAGAGCTCAGCACATGGCGCTGGTCGACCCAACAGAAGCGAAAGGAGCTGCATCATGGTGCGAAAGGGCCTGCTCGTGCGACTGGAGGCGCTGCCGGGCAAGGAGGACGAGCTCGCGAGCTTTCTCGAGGGCGCGCGCTCGATCGTGATGGAAGAGCCGGGAACGGTTGCCTGGTTCGCCGTCCGCATGGGACCGTCGACGTTCGGCGTCTTCGACGCCTTCCCGGATGACGAGGCGCGGGACGCACATCTCGCCGGCGGAGTCGGCCAGGCGCTTGCACCGAATACCGGGGTGCTCTTCTCCGCGCCCTCGGTCGAGAAGGTCGACATCCTCGCCGACAAGCTCCCGCAATAACCCTGCTACGGGCTACTCGGTCTCGATCACTCGTCGGCGGGCGACGTGCGGTCGTCGGCCGCGCCTGGCCTCGCGGTCACAGCTGGGTCGGTGTGCGCCGGTGTGATCGGGAAGCTCACCGAGATGCGAAGGCCCCCGTCGTCCTTCGCCTGGATGCTGGTGGCGGCCCCGTGGGCATCGGCGATCGCGTGGACGATCGAGAGGCCGAGGCCGTGCCCGTTGCCCTGGCTGGTGCGGTCGACGGCCAGCCGGCGGAATGGCTGCTGGAGCTGCTCCAGCTCGGGCGGCGAGATGATCGGGCCGTCGTTTGCGACCGACAGGACCGCGTGTCCGGCGCGAGTCGCGGTCGTGACCTCGACGCTACCGCCGCTGGTGTTGTGGCGGATGGCGTTGTCGATCAGGTTTGCAGCCAGGCGCTCCACGAGCTGCGGGTTGCCGTCCGCCCGGGCGGGTTCGAGAGTCGCCTGCAGCTGAAGGCCGCGGCCCTCGATCTCGCCGCGCCGCCCTGCCAGCAGCTGGCCGGCGATCACGGCGAGGTCGACGGGTTCGAGCTGATCGAGGCCCCGCTCGCTGCTGGCCAGGCGGAGCAGCGCCAGGATCAGGTCCTCGAGCTGCTGCTCGGAGGCGAGCACTCGTTCGTGGGCGGCGCGAAGAGACTCGACGCTGGCACGCGGGTCGGCCAGCGCGACCTGAGCCAGGGTCTTCAGGCGGGCAAGCGGTGTGCGCAGCTCGTGCGAGGCGTTGGCGACGAACTGGCGCTGGGATCGGAATGACGCGTCGAGCCGTGCGAGCAGACCGTCAAACGTGTCTCCCAGCTCCTTGAACTCGTCGTCGGGCCCGTCGAGCGCGAGCCGCCGGTGCAGGTCCGTCGCCGAGATCTCCCGTGCCGCGCTCGTGATCGTGCTCAGCGGGCGCAGCAGCCGTCCCGCCACGAGCCATCCGAGTCCGATCGACAAGGCCGCCATCACCACCAGCGCGATCACCGACACGATCGCGAGCACACGCACATCCGCGCCGTGCTGCCCGGAGTCGAACACCACCTGAGCGCCTGGCGCGGGGGATCCCTGCGCGGGAGAGGCGCGCGATTCGGACCCCCCGAGTGGGAACGGGACGGCTGTCTGCGTATAGCCCCCGTGGGTGCGCGCGAAGCCGACGTAGGTGATACCGAGCAGGGCCGCACCGGAGACGAAGAAGAGACTTCCGTACAGCAGCGCCAGGCGCAGGCGGACCGTCCGCCGCGGCAGGCGCAGCCGCCGCGCGAGCCCGCGGCCCCGACGGTCCGGGCCCGAGGCGGCCACTCAGATCCGGTACCCGGCCTGGGGGACGGTCTCGATCAGCCGCGGCTCCCCGAGCTTGGCGCGCAGGCGGCTGACCGTGATCTTGACGGCGTTCGTGAAGGGGTCCGCAGCCTCATCCCACACCCGCGCCAACAGCTCCTCGGCGGACACGCAGCGCCCGTTCGAGGCGAGCAGCAGCTCGAGCACCCCGAACTCCTTCGGAGCGAGCTCGATCTCACGGCCTGCCCGCGAGACGCGATGCTGCGCCGAGTCGAGCACGAGGTCGGCGTGACGCAGCAGCGGCGGGACGGCGGGCTGAGCCCGCCGCGCGAGCGCGCCGATGCGCGCCACCAGCACCGCGAAGTCGAACGGCTTGGCCAGATAGTCGTCGGCGCCCAGGGCGAGGCCATCGACCACATCCTCCACCAGCCCCGCTGCGGTGAGCATCAGCACGCGACTGCGGCACTCGCCCTCCGCGAGCTCCGCGCACAGCTCGTCTCCATGCATCCCCGGCAGGTCGCGGTCGAGCACGATCACGTCGTAGTCGTTCAGGCGCGCGCGTGCGAGCCCCGTCCGGCCGTCCAGCGCGACGTCCACCGCGACGCCCGTCTGTCGCAGCCCGAATGCGACCGCCTCGGCCATCTCTCCGTCATCCTCGATCACCAGCACCCGCATCCCCGACGAGGCTACCCCCCGCCGGTTTCGTCACGGTTTCGCCAGCTTGCACCCGGCGGGGGCGTGATCGAGCGTCCCGACACCCGGCGCGGCGATACGTCCCTGAAACCGTCCATGTCGTACAAGCGGCCCAGAGCACCCGGACCACCTGCGAAGGAGACGACATGCCAGGCGACGCCACCCCATTCCGTGATCGAGACCCAGTCGCGGTCCGCCCTCGGCGAGCGGCCTGCGCCGCCGTGGGGCTCCTTGCGGCCGGCGCGCTCATCGCCGGCTGCGGCGGCGCCAGCCCCACGAACGGGGGCGTCGCGAGCCTGGGCTCACACACGTCGAGCTCACACACCTCGACGGGCTCCGCCGCCGCGAGCGAAGGCCACGAAGGCTCCGCCCAGAGCCAGGCAGTCGCCTACACAGCCTGCATACGCGCGCACGGCGTCCCCACCTTCCCCGAACCGCAGGTCAGCGAACACGGCGGCTCGACCAGCGTCAGGATGGCCGTTCCCGCGAGCGTCGGCGAGAACCCCAAGTTCAAGGGCGCCCAGGAGGCCTGTCGCAAGCTCCTGCCGGGCGGCGGGCCCGGCCGGCAGGCCCCGCTGACGCCCGCGCAGCAGGAGCAGTACCTGAAGGCGGTGGCGTGCATCCGCGCGCACGGGGTTCCGAGCTTCCCCGACCCCACCTTCTCGGGTGGCGGCGCGCACATCGAACACATCAACCGCTACAAGAACGCGCCCGCCTTCAAGGCGGCGGTGCAAGCCTGCGAATCGCTGATCCCGGGCGGCGCGAATGGCACCGGCGGCCACGCGCAGGAAGCGGCGCCGGGGAGATGACGTCTGCTACAGCCTCGGGCCGGGCCCCGCCGCTGCGGCTGCGTGAGGCTCGACCACCGCGGTCGGGGCGTCGTCGGCGTCCGCGCGAGGCGTTGCTGCGGCAAAGCTGACGGTGACCGCGAGTCCCCCCTCGGGCCGTGCACGCGCTTGCAGGTCCGCGCCGTGGGCCGCGGCGATTGAGCTCACGATCGACAGCCCGAGGCCGTTGCCGTCGCCGTGGCTCGCCCGCGCGACCCCCATCCGTTGGAAGGGGCGCAAGAGACGCTCGACGTCCTCTTCCGGGACGACGGGGCCGCTGTTCGACACCGTGACGATGGCCCGACCATCCGTGGTGGCCGTGCTCACGCCCAGCCATCCGCCGGCCACGTTGTGGCGCGTCGCGTTGTCGATCAGGTTGGCGAGGAGCCGCTCGGCGAGGCTCGCGTCCCCGCTCGTGTGAGCCTCCTCGAGCTCGCCTTCGAGCTGCAGGCCACGGCCTGCGATCTCCGCACGGTGCGCGCCGATCACCTCGCCCGTCAGGCGGCTCAGATCGAAGGGGTCGTCGTGCTCGAGGCCGCCCTCGCTGCGCGCGAGCGCCAGGAGGGCATCGATCATCCGCTCCTGCTGCGCGCCGATCGCCAGCACGCGCTCGCACGTCGCCCGCAGCGTCTCGGTGCTCGCGTCCGGATCGGCGAGTGTCACCTCCACGACCGCCCGCTCGAGCGTCAGCGGTGTGCGCAGCTCGTGCGAGGCGTTGGCGACGAACTGGCGCTGGGCCTCGAACGAGCGCTCGAGGCGCTCGAGCAGCTCGTCGAAGGTGTCGCCGACCTCGCGCAGCTCGTCGCGCGGCCCGTCGAGCGCCAGCCGCCGGTGCAGGCTCTTCGCGGAGATCGCCCGTGCGGCTTTCGTGATCGTCTGCAGGGGGCGCAGCAGGCGGCCGGCGAGCAACCAGCCGAGACCCAGCGACAGCAGCGCCACGGTCGCCAGTGCGATGCCCAGATCTACGAGCAGGCGGTGCATTTCTTCGCTGTGCTGCTGGCGGCCGAGCGATTCCAGTTTGCGCGCCTGCGCGCGGGCCTGGTCGAGCGTCAGGAGCTGGAGGTGGCGCGCCTGTGCGCGGGCCTGGTCGACCGTCAGGAGCCCCCCGCCCGGAAATTCGGGCTTGCCCGCGAAGGCCGGGCCGGCTGCGATCCCCCCTTCGAACGTCCTGACAACGTTCTGCTTGCCGCCTTTCAATACCGTCCTCTGCGGCCCCCGCGAGGCGCCCAACGGCGCCGAGCCGGCGGGCCCGGGCCGGAGGAGCTGGAGGGCGACGTTGCGCCCGCTCGGGCCTTTGAGGATCACGCCTTTGGCGGTGATCGCGGCCGAGTAGTTGGGCCCGCGGCTCGTCTGCCCCACGAGCACATACGTGAGCGCGAGCAGCGCGGCGCCGGAGACCAGGAAGACGCCACCGTAGAGCAGCGTCAGGCGCAGTCGCACGGTACGGCGCGGAGGCCGGAGCAGCCGCGCCGGCCGATCCGTGGAGTCATGGTGGCCGGGGGGCCCGGGCGGGCTCGCTGCGGCTGAGCCATGCGTCGGAGCGCTCATTCAGATCCTGTATCCGCCGCGTGGCACCGTCTCGATCAACGGCGGCTCCCCGAGCTTGGCGCGCAGGCGCCTGATCGTCACCTTGACCGTGGTGGAGAACGGGTTGGCGTTCTCGTCCCACACGCGCTCGAGCAGCTCCTCGGCTGAGACCACGCGGCCCTGGGCGGCGAGCAGGTACTCGAGCAGCGCGAGCTCCTTGGGCGTGAGCCCGAGCGGCGCGCCGGCGCGTGTCGCCGCGCGGTGGGCGGGATCGACGCGCAGGTCGCCGTGCTCGAGCACCGGCGCGTGCGGCGTGCCCGAGCGTCGCGCGAGCGCGCGGATCCGCGCGACGAGCTCGGCGAAAGCGAACGGCTTCGGCATGTAGTCGTCGGCGCCGATGCCGAGGCCGCCGACGCGGTCCGCGACCGATCCGGCTGCGGTGAGCATCAGGATCCTGCTCTCGCGCCCGTCCTCGACCAGCGAGCGGCAGACCTCGTCGCCGCTGACGTCCGGCAGGTCCCGGTCGAGCACGAGCACGTCGTAGTCGGTCACGGCGACGTGCGCGAAGGCAGCGCGCCCGTCGTGGGCGACGTCCACGGCGATCCCCTCGCGGCGCAGGCCGATCGCGAGCGTCTGCGCGAGCTCGATGTGATCCTCGACCAGCAGCACCCTCATAGGTCGGATCCCATGCTGGCAGCTTGCAGGAGCCGTGGTTACAGATCGGTGACAGACCGTGTCACCAGGGCGTAACCGTTGAGGGCGTACAACCGGTCGCATGGAGGGCACGGCGAAACACGCTAAACGGCTCGGCGCACTCGGCGCACTCGGCGCACTCGGCGCACTCGGCGCGCTCGCGCTCGCGGCCGTCACGATGCTCCTGGCCGGCTGCGGCGGCAGCTCCTCCGGCTCGGGGGTCGCGCACGTCTCATCCAACGCGTCCGGCAGCGCCGGCGCGGCGAGCAGCTCAGGGTCGAGCGCCACGACCGGCGAAGGGGCGGCGACCAGCCCAGGGTCCGGCTCGCCGGAAGCTGCGCTGCTCGCGTTCGCGAAATGCATGCGCGCCAACGGCCTGCCCGACTTCCCAGACCCGAGCGGCGGGGGCTTCCACTTCCGCCGGGGCGCCGGAGACGGTCCGGCCTCGCCCGGCTTCGACGCGGCGCAGGCGAAGTGCAAGCAGTTCCAGCCCGGCGGTGGGCCCCTGTCCGGACCGCCTCCCTCCGCAAAGACGCTGGCGCGTTTCCTGAGGATCGCGGCCTGCATGCGTCGCAATGGAGTTTCCGACTTCCCCGACCCCCGGACCACGGCGCCCCCCCACGCCGAACTGGGCAGCCGCTACGGCGAGATCAGCAACATCGAAGGAGTGATCCTCCTGTTCCCTCGGTCGAGCGACCTGGAATCGCCGGCGTTCACACGGGCGGCGGCCGCGTGCGGGTTCCCGCTGCACAACCACTGATGGAGCCCGGCCCACGGGGGCTTGACGGACCATCTCTATTGATCTATAGTACTAGCTAACTAGCACTATGGAGGTCGTTCGTGATCGAGTTCCAGCTGGACGCGCGTTCCGGCGTTTCGCCCTACATGCAGATCGTTCAGCAGGTGCGCCACGCCCTGCGCCTCGGCCTCCTGCGCGAGGGCGACCAGCTCCCGACGGTCAAGGAGGTCGTCGCGCGGCTCGCGATCAACCCGAACACGGTGCTCAAGGCCTATCGCGAGCTCGAGCACGCCGGCCTCGTCACCGCGAGGCCCGGCGTCGGCACGTTCGCGACTGGCTCGCTCGCCGATCCCGCGCTCGCCGAGCACGGGCCGTTGCGCCGTGAGCTTCGCGGTTGGATCATCAAAGCGCGGCGCGCCGGGCTCGACGAGGAGTCGATCGAGGCGCTCTTTCGCGACGCTGTTCGCTCCGCCCGCATCGAGGGGGTAGCGTGAGCGCCGCGCTCGCGACGCGCCGGCTGGGCAAGCGCTTCGGGCGCCGATGGGCGCTCTCGGGCTGCACCCTGCAGGTTCCCGCGGGGCGCGTCGTCGGCCTGGTGGGGTCCAACGGCGCCGGCAAGACGACGCTGCTGCATCTCGCCGTCGGCCTCGACGAGCCGAGCGAGGGGACGATCGCCGTGCTCGGCGAGGAGGTCGCCGGCGCCTCGTCGCAGCTCTCGCGTGTCGGCTTCGTCGCACAGGACACGCCGCTGTACCCAGCCTTGTCAGTCGAGGACCACCTGCGCCTCGGCGCCGCGCTGAACCCGGGGTGGGACGCGACGCTCGCGCGAGACCGCGTCCGGCAGCTCGCCCTCGACCCGCGGCAGCGCGCCGGCACGCTTTCCGGCGGGCAGCGCGCGCAGCTCGCGCTGACGCTCGCGACCGCGAAGCGCCCCGAGCTGCTCGTGCTGGACGAGCCGGTCGCCAGCCTCGATCCGCTCGCGCGGCGGGAGTTCCTGCGCAGCCTCATGGAGTTCACCGCCGAGCACGCCGTCAGCGTCGTGCTCTCCTCGCATCTGATCGCAGACCTCGAGCGGCTCTGCGACTACCTGGTGCTGCTCGCCGAGGGGCAGGTCCAGCTCGCCGGGGACGCCGACGAGCTGCTCGCCAGCCATCGCCGGATCAGCGGGCCGCGCCGCGACAGCGCCCGGCTCCCCGCGAACCAGCAGGTCGTCGAGGAGTCCCACACGGAGCGCCAGAGCACGCTGCTCGTCCGCACCGACGAGCCGATCATCGACCCGGCCTGGGAGGTCGCCGAGGTCAGCCTCGAGGACATCGTGCTCGCGTACATGCGCCCTGACGCCCGGCCCGCGGCTGACGGCAAAGCCCCGAAGGCCGGGCGATGACCTGGGTCGCGTGGCGACAGTTCCGCACGCCGGCGCTCGTCACGCTCGGCCTGTTCGTGGCATTCGCCCTGCTCGTGCTCCTGACGGGCCTGCATCTGCGCGACGTCTACAACTCGGTCGGCGGCGCACATTGCGATGCGCGCGGCGGCTGCACGGCGGTGGCCGGGCACGACAAAGCGCTGGCGCAAGTGCTCCAGCCGGCGCTGCTCGTGCTCCCGGCGCTGCTCGGGATGTTCTGGGGCGCGCCGCTGCTCGCGCGCGAGCTCGAGAGCGGGACGTACCGCCTCGCCTGGACGCAGAGCGTCACGCGGCGCCGCTGGCTGCTCGTCAAGGTCGCGCTCGGCGGCGCCGCGGCGCTCGCCGTCGCGGGGCTCGCGAGCTGGCTCGTCAGCTGGTGGTACGCGCCGCTCGACCATCTCAACAGGATCAGCCTCGAGCCAACCCACTTCAGCGAGCGCGGGATCGTCGCGATCGGCTACGCGGGCTTCGCGTTCGCGCTCGGCGTCGCGGCGGGCGCGCTGCTGCGCCGCACACTCCCGGCGATGATCGCGACGCTGCTCGGCTTCGTCGCGACGCGGCTCGCGGTGACCTACCTGGTCCGCCCGCACCTGCTCGCGGCCCGGCACGCGCTGCTGCCGCTGACGTTCGGGCAGGGCGTCGGCCTTCTGGCGGGGCCGGAAGGCATCACGATCTACGCGGGCGCGCCGACGATCCCGAATGCGTGGGTGCTGTCGACGAAGCTCGTGGATCACGCTCACCACACGCTCGGCAGCTCGCAGCTGCACGATCTGCTCGCTCGCACCTGCCCGACGATCGCGGGGCCGGACGCCCAGTACGGCAAGGGCCCCGGCTTCGGCGGCAGCGCCTTTGAATCCTGCCTGCACGCCGTCTCGCGCCACGTGCAGCTGCTCGTCGCCTACCAGCCGCCGAGTCACTACTGGCCGTTGCAGGCTCTCGAGACAGCGATCTTCCTCGCGGCGGCGGCCGCGCTGATCGGCGCCACGGCGTGGCGCCTCGGCCGGCGCCCGGCGCCGAGGCCGGCGGTCGGCGAGAGCAGTCAGCGAGCCGAGCGGCCCGACGCGGCGTCCGAGCCGGGAGCGGAGATCGACGCACCGCTCGTGCTCCTGCCCGACGAGCGCCGGAGAGCAGACGAAGGGAGCTGAGCAGCATGCGTCGCCGGCGTCCACCGATCCTGATCGCCATCGTCACCTTCGCCGCGTCCTGGATGTTCGCGGCCGGTTGCGGCTCGAGCGCGCCCGGTGTGCCGACCGCCTCCAACGCCTCAACCGCCCCCACGGCCGGCGGCCCGCAGACGAAGGAGCAGGTCGAAGCGGACGCGATCAGGTTCAGCGGCTGCATGCGCTCGCACGGCGTCCCCGACTTCCCCGAAGCCGCCAGCTCGCCCGGCGGGTTCAAGCACTCACTCGACCCGGCCAAGGCTCACTCGCCGGCCTTCGCCTCGGCTGAGGCGGCCTGCCGGTACCTGCTGCCGCGCGGCAGTGGAGGCAGCGAAAGCCCGGCACAGACCCAAGCTCGCGTCGCCGCGCTGCTGTCGTTCACACGCTGCCTCCGCAGCCACGGGGTACCGAAGTTCCCGGACCCGTCGGCCGGCGGGGAGCTGACTCACGAGATGCTCGCCGCCGCGGGGGTGAACGTGCACGATGCAGCCGTGCTGCGGGCCGCCGACGCCTGCGTCGGCGTCACCCACGGACTCCTCACGAAGGCCGCCGTCGCAAGCTTCGCGGCTGGGAACTAGCGCCGTGGGCCCGGCAGGCGCGACAGCCGCTGCAGGCCGGTGCCGGAGCGTGTCACCGCGGTGTAACCGCCCCGGTCGTACAACCGGTCGCGTGCAGCGAAGCCGTCGGGCAGGTTCTCCTCCTGCCCAGGCGGTTCTCGGCTCCGCCCCACTGGATCCCGGCGTGTCATCGATAACACCCCTCAGACTCGGCCTTCCCGTGCTCGCGAGCGTCGCGGTGATGCTCGCCGGCTGCGGCGGCTCATCCTCGAGCCCGGGCGTCGCCCACCTGTCCTCCACCGCCCCCGGCGGCGGGGACCCGAGCGCCGGCGCCGGCTCCTCCTCGGAAGGCGGCGCGCCCACGCAGCAGCAGCTGGTCGCGTTCTCGCAGTGCATGCGCTCCCACGGCGTGGCGGAATTTCCCGAACCGAGCGGAGGGCGCCTGCTGATCGCCGTCGGCGGCCACGGCGCCCACCGGACCGGCCTCGATCCGCACTCGGCGCAGTTCCAGTCGGCGCGGAAGGCGTGCGCGAAGCTGTTGCCCAACGGCGGGGCTCCGACCCCGGCCGAGGTGGCCAAGCTTCGGGAAGCGTCGCTCGAGTTCTCGGCCTGCGTGCGCGCCCACGGGCTGCCCAACTTCCCTGATCCGACGTTCACCGGCAACGCCGTGCAACTCAAGGGTGTCGGCGGAGCGGCCGGGATCGATTTCACCTCGCCGCAGTTCAAGGCCGCGCAGAAGGCGTGCCAGTCGGTCGGGCCCAGGGTACCGGGCGCCAAGGGCGGGCCGGCGGAAGGGCCCAACATCGGCATCGGCAGCCCCAAGGGTCAATGAGCGCTTCGAGCCGTGCCGCAGCTGTTCGCGAGACCGGCGATACGTTCCCGAAACCGCCGATCTCGTACAAGCGGGGCAGCAGCGCGCGTGCTTTCGCGCGCCGTCTGGGTCGGTATGCACGGCAACGAGCGACATGAGCGATTCAGCGGCCGGTGAGGCGACGTCTGTCGCCCCCGCGCGTGCCGTCGAGGGGGCCGCGGCGACGGGCCCACCCCCCGCGGGCGCGCGCCCCCGCCTGCGCCCGCCCACCCGCAACAGGGCGCTCGCGCTCGCGGCGCTGGCGCTGATCGTGGCCGGCGTCGCGGTGATCGCCGCCAATCCGTTTGCCGGCGGTGGGAAGCCGGGCGCCGGTGTCGCCGACAACGCCAGCGCCACCTCGCTGGCGACGGTGAAACGACAGTCGCTGTCCGAGCAGACGCAGGTCAGCGGCACGCTCGGCTACGGGGGCGCCTCGACCATCCGCGTGCCGTCCGGGAATGCGCCGCCCGCCGTCCAGCAGGCCGCTCAGCAGGTGGCGAACGCCGAAGCGATGCTGGCGACGGCGAGGTCGACCCTCGCCACCGACACACAGACGCTGGCGGGTCACCAGGCGACGCTCTCAGCGGCGCGGGCGAAGGAGCAAGTCGACTGCGCCGGCACCGGCGCCGCCGAAGCCGCGTCTGCGGGCTCGCCCGGCAGCGAAGGCAACACGCCCTCGGCCGGCGGCAGCTCCTGCGCGAGCGACGTGCAGGCCGTGTCCACCGCGCAGCAGAGCGTCACCGCCGGCGAGGCCAGGCTCAGCGGCGACCGCTCACAGGTCTCCTCCGGCGAAAAACAGCTCGCCAGCGCGCAGTCGAGCCTGTCCAGCGCGCGCGACTCGGCCGCGCTCTACGGGCAGAGCTCCACCTTCACGGCGCTGCCCTCGGTCGGCCGGATCCTCGCGCGGGGGCAGAGCCTCTACCAGATCGGCGGACAGCCGGTGCTGCTGCTCTACGGCTCGGTCCAGCCCACGCGCGCGTTCCTCCTCGGGATGTCACCGGGACACGACGTCGGCGAGCTGAACGCCAACCTCGCCGCGCTCGGCTACGGGCAGGCGCCCGCCGGGGACGAGTTCACCGCCGGCACCGCGGCCGCGATACGCGCGCTGCAGTCGGCGCATGGCGCCTCGGTCACCGGCGAGCTGCTTCTCGGGTCCGTGGTGTTCGAGCCGGGGGCGGTACGCGTCACGAGCGTCACCCCGACGGTCGGCTCGCCGGTGATGCCGGGGCCCGTGCTCGCGGTCACCGCGACAGCGCGGCAGGTCAAGATCGCGCTCGACGCCTCGCAGCAGGCCAGCGTCAAGGTCGGCGACCAGGTGACGATCACGCTGCCGGACAACCAGACCACCCCCGGCCGGATCACCTACGTCTCGACCGTCGCCACCACGCCGTCGCCTTCCGGCTCGGGCAAAGGCGGCGGGGGCGAAGAAGAAAGCGCCCCCACCGTCGAAGTCGACGCCGCCCCCACCGACCCGGCGGCGACGGGCCGCCTCGACGAGGCGCCGGTGAACGTCGAGATCACCACCGAAAGCGTCGGAAACGTGCTGGCGGTGCCAGTCGACGCGCTGCTGGCGCTCGCCGGCGGCGGCTATGCGGTGGAGGTGGCCGAAGGGCGGGTGCACCGGCTCGTCGCCGTCACAGCCGGCCTGTTCGACGACGCCGAAGGCCTCGTCCAGGTGAGTGGTCAGGGGCTCTCGCCGGGCCAGCGCGTGGTGGTGCCGGCGACATCATGAGCGAGCAGCCGACGATCGCATTCGATGACCGCGCCGAGGCGCCGGCGGTGCTGGAGCTGCAAGCTGTCAGCAAGGTCTACGGCGCCGACCCCCCGGTTTACGCGCTGCGCGAAGTCAGCCTCGTGGTGGGGGAGGGCGAGCTGGTGGCGATCGTCGGACCATCCGGTTCGGGCAAGACGACGCTGCTGCACGTGATCGGCACCCTGGAGCGCCCCACGGCGGGGGTCGTCTCGATCACCGGACTGGACGCGGCCCGGCTGTCCGACGGCGAGCTCGCGACGCTGCGCGCCACGCGCATCGGCTTCGTCTTCCAGCAGTTCTTCCTCGCCGAGCACTCGACCGCGCTCGAGAACGTCGCCGACGGCCTGCTCTACGCCGGCGTCCCCGCCGCCGAGCGCCGCGAGCGAGCCGCGGTGGCGCTCGCGCGAGTCGGGCTCGCCGAGAGGGCCCGGTTCCGCCCGAGCAAGCTCTCCGGGGGTGAGCGCCAGCGCGTCGCGATCGCGCGGGCGCTGGTCGGCCGTCCCGCGATCGTCCTCGCCGACGAGCCGACCGGCAACCTCGACAGCGCCGCCGGCGGCGCCCTGCTGGAGCTGCTGGAAGAGCTCAACGCCCAGGGCGCGACGATCCTCGTGATCACCCACGACCACGACCTCGCTGCGCGCCTGCCCCGCCAGGTCGAGGTGCTCGACGGGCAGATCGTGGCCGACACGGCCGCGCCGGGGGCGCTCAGCCGATGAGTGCGCCGCGCCCCAGCCGGCGGGGCTGCCGCCCCGCGGCCGCGAGGACCTCACGGGCAGGGCGGCGCCGCCTCGCGCGCGCGCTCGTCCTCGCCGCCGGTCTGGGAGCCTTCGCCGCATTGACCGCCGGCGCTCCGGCGCTGGCCCTGCCGGCAAGCGGCTCGCCCGGCGAAGGCGGCTCCAGCTGCCCCTCGTCGAACCCTCCCAACCAGATGACGCTCGTCGCGGGCACGCCGCAGACCGCCACGCTCGACGCGGCCTTCGCGACCGGCCTGCAGGTCGCGCTCACGAACACCGACGGCTGTCCCGTCACCAGCGCCGCCGCGGGGGTTCCGGTCACGTTCACCGGTCCCGCCGCCGGTGCCGGCGGGCGCTTTTCGGCCAGCGACGCGAACGTCGTCACTGTCGGTGCCGACGCCTCGGGCGACGTCGCGGCGCCCGCGTTCACAGCCAACGCCACGGCCGGCAGCTACACCGTCACCGCGAGCTCGGCGTACGGGTCCGTGTCGTTCGCGCTGACCAACACCGCCACCGGCATCCCGGCGCGCCTGGCCGCGATCGCGCTCGCGAGCAGGTCGGCGACGGTGAACAGCCGCTTCGCCAAGCCGCTGCAGGTCAGGGTCCTGGACGCCGGCGGCGAGGCGGTCCCCGGTGCGAGCGTGACGTTCACGCTCGGCGCCGGCGGCACAGGCACCTGCGGCACGAGCGCCGCCGCGGGCGCCAGCTTCGCCGGCGGCGGCATGCAGGCGACCGCGACCAGCGACGCGGGCGGGATCGCCACCTCGGCCGCGCTCACCGCGAACACCGCCGTCGGCTCGTTCACCGCCACCGCCTCCTTCTCCCTCGGGGGTGGGGCCGAAGGCGCCGGCAGAGCCGCGGGCCCCACGCCCACGCCGGCGCTGTTCTCCCTGGTGAACGTCGCCGGGAGGCCCGCGAAGATCGCCCCGGGTGTCGGGGCGACCCAGTCGACACCCGCGGGCGCCGTGTTCCCGATCCGCCTCGCCGTCACCGTCACCGACACGTACAAGAACCCGGTCGCGCGCGCGCGCGTCACGTTCTCCGCCCCGGCGGCAGGCGCCAGCGGTCACTTCACGCTCCGCTCGCGCAGATCCCACCACCGTCGTTCCCGCATCTCCCGTTCCCGCACGATCGAGGTCGAGACCGGCGCCTGCGGAATCGCGGTGGCGCCTCCCTTCACCGCCGGTCCCGAGCAGGGCGGCTATGTCGTCAAGGCCGCCGTCAGATCGGCCCGGCCGGGGGCGTTCGCGCTCGTCAACGAAGCGCCGTGAGGGGGGCGTGAGCGCCGCCGTCCACCACACCCGAGGACAGGCCGGCGCTCCGGACCTCACACCACGGAGGCTGGCGGCCGCCGACCTCGCCCGCGTCGCGAGCGTCGGGCTGCGTACGCGACGCCTGCGCGCGAGCCTCTCGGCACTCGGGATCGCGATCGGGGTCGCCGCGATCGTCGCGGTGCTCGGCCTCTCCGCCTCGAGCCAGGCCGGCCTGCTCGAAGAGATCGACAAGCTGGGGACGAACCTGCTCACGGTCACCAACGGCCAGAGTTTCGCCGGCAAGACAGCCGAGCTGCCACTCGTGGCCCCGGCGATGATCGGCCGCGTCTACCCGGTCGAAAGCGTGGCGGAGACCGGGAAGGTCGCCGGCAACGTCTATCGCACACCGCTGATCCCCACGGTCGACAGCGGCGCCCTCACCGTCGAGGCCGCCAGCCTCGGCCTGCTTCACACGCTGAACCTCCAAGTGGTACAGGGCCGCTACCTGAATCCGGCCACCGCGCGGGAGCCGGTGGCGGTCCTCGGCCCGGCGGCCGCGCACCGGCTGGGCGTCGACCACATCTACCCGGGCGAGCGGGTCTGGGCCGCCAACCAGTGGCTGTACCTCGTCGGCATCCTCGGCCCCTCCGTGCTGACGCCCGAAATCGAAAGCGCCGTGCTCGTCGGCTTCAAGGCCGCCGAACGCTACCTGCACTTCAACGGGCACCCCAACACCGTCTACGTGCGCGCCCAGAACAGCCAGGTCGCCGCCGTGCAGTCGGTGCTCGCCGCGACCGCCAACCCGCAGGCCCCCAACGAAGTCAACGTCAGCCAGCCGTCTGCCACCCTCACGGCCCGCGCCGACGCCCAGGGCGCTTTCAACGGCCTGTTCCTCGGGCTCGGCGCGGTCGCGCTGCTGGTCGGCGCCGTCGGTGTCGCAAACATCATGATCATCTCCGTGCTCGAACGCCGCTCGGAGATCGGGCTGCGCCGCGCGCTCGGTGCAACCCGCGGGCAGATCCGCACCCAGTTCCTCTCGGAAGCGATCCTGCTGGCGCTCGGCGGCGGCGCCGTCGGCATCGCCGTCGGTGCCCTCGCGACGGTCATCTACGCCACCGCCAAGGGATGGACGATCGTGGTGCCGACCGTCGCCTGGGCCGGGGGGTTCGGGGCGGCGCTCTTGATCGGCGCCGTCGCCGGGCTGGTGCCGGCGCTGCGCGCCTCGCGGCTGTCGCCCACCGAAGCGCTGCGAACGGTCTGACCCGCGGCGCGGATCGCCGGGGGCGAGCCGCGTCAGACGGCCTGGCGACCCAGCGTTTACAGTCCTCACTCGGTGGGGCGCGCGGACAATGCTTGGGAAGGGCCCTTCTGGCTCGTCTTCCAGCGATCCTCCAACCCGATCGGACTGCTCGACGACGAGCGCCGCTGGGTCGACGTGAACGCGGCCGGAGTCGAGCTGCTCGGTCGCAGCCGGGAAGAGATCGTGGGGAGCCCCGCGGTCGACTCCATCCCCGCGGCGCACAGGGCGCGTTGGGAACAGGAGTGGGAGATGCTGGTGCGGGACGGTCACATCACGCACAGCGGGCCTCTCCTCAGAGCGGATGGCTCGGAGGTCGAGGTCGAGTCCGCCGCGGCGCAGGCGGTGATCGGCGGCCGCCGGCTCGTGGTCTTCGTGCTGCTCTCACCCCCGCCGGCCGCCGACGGCCCGGCCGCCGAACCGTCGAGCCGGGTACTGACCGATCGCGAGCGCGAGATCGTCTCCGAGATCGCGCTGGGGGGCAGGACGCCCGAGATCGCCGCCGATCTGTATATCTCCGCCGACACCGTGCGCACCCACGTGCGCAACGCGATGGCGAAGCTCGGAGCACGGACACGTGCGCAGCTGGTCGCGATCGCGCTGAGTGCCGGCGAGTTCCGCTATCCGTCCCGGTGACCTGAAGATCGCCCACGCAGTGGCTTGAGCATCCGGCCGGGGCACGGCCCGCTCTCGGAGCGGGTCAAAGAGCAGATACGGCGTTTGGGGGAGGTCCTTAGCTCGCAATTGTGCCGATGAGCACTCATGCTCGTCAGCGAACAGGTGGCCGAAGGGGAGCAGACGACTCCGCGGCGGCCGGAGATGCCCCACCCGCACGGCTGGCTGAGGGTGAGGGCCCCACGGTCGCGGCTGGCGACGATCCTGCTCGCCCTCGCGCTGTTCATCGGCGCTGTCGCAGTACGTGCATTGGACGCGAATGTCCGTAACCCCGATGAAGTCCTGCTCGTGGTGCCGATCGCGTTGCTCGCGATCCGTTTCGGCGTGCGCGGCGGCCTCAGCGGCGGGCTGCTCGCTATCGGGCTGTTCATCGTCCTCGATCTCGTCCTTGCCTCGCCGCCGCTCACGGCACAGGGCTGTCTGGTCGCCGGTGGCGCGTGTGTGCTCCTCGGCACGCTCCTCGGCGTGTTCGTCGACGAACGCGACAGGTTGCAGGAGCAGGTCGCGCGCTACGTCACGGCGTCGCTGGACGTTCTGGTGACGCTCGATGCCAGCGGCCGCTTCATCCACGTCAACCCTGCTCACCAGCGCGTGTTCGGCTTCCCAGCGGATGCCGTGATCTCCCGCCTGAGCACCGACTTCGTCCACCGCGACGATCGTGAGGCGGGCGCGGCTGAGATCAGTGCACTGGCCGGCGGATCCCATGAGACCGTCGGCTTCCGCAACCGCTGCCGCGCCGCCGACGGCAGCTTCCGATGGATGGAGTGGAGCGCAACCTGCCCGCCGAACGATGGCCTGATCTACGGGATCGGCCGCGACATCACCGCCCAGCACGAAGCCGAGCAGGTGCTCGCCGACAACGCGAAGTGGCTGGAAGCGAGGGTCGTCGAGCGAACGCACGAGCTCGAGAACGCCCGCGCCGAGACGCTCCAGCGCCTTGCGTATGCAGGCGAGTACCGCGACGACGACACCTTCCAGCACACCGAGCGCGTGGGCGCCGTGGCCGCTGAGATCGCCACCCGGCTGCAACTCGGCACCGACCAGGTCGAGCTGCTTCGCGAGGCAGCACCGCTGCACGACATCGGCAAGCTGGCGATCCCGGACAGCATCCTGTACAAGCCGCAGGGCCTGACCCCGCAGGAGCGTCAGATCATGCAGACCCACGCCGAGGCCGGCACCCGCATGCTCTCCGGCAGCAGCTCGCCGGCGTTGCAGATGGCGACGGTCATCGCCGCGAGCCACCACGAGCGCTGGGACGGCACCGGCTATCCCGCGGGGCTCGCCGGTGAGGCGATCCCGCTCGTCGGCCGCATCGTCGCCGTGGCCGATGTCTTCGACGCGCTCACACACGACCGGCCGTACAAGCAGGCGTGGAGCATCGAGCAGGCGACGGCCGAGATCCAGCGGGGAGCGGGAAGCCAGTTCGACCCGCGCGTCGTCGCCGCGTTCCTCGCGACGTGCGGGAACGTCGCCGCGCCCGTCGCACCCCCAACCAAGTCCAGGCGTCCGCAGCAGGCAGGACGCCGCACGGCCCGGGCCCACACCGGCGCCCGCATCTGACTCGACCGCCGCCCGGTCGCCGTCCCCTCGTGTCCGCGGTTCTGGTCCGGGCTCGCGGGCCGGGCCGCCGCGATCGGCGCCACCTCAGGCTTCGGCACCCCATGGCGCGGCCTTCTTGGCACGCGCCACGGATGGCGCCACCTCAGGCTTCGTCACCCCACGGCGCGGCGTGTCCGGCGCGCGCCGGGAATGCGCCACCTCAGGCTTCGGCACCCCATGGCGCGGCGTGCGTGGCACGCGCCCAGAACACGCTCAGGCTCATGATCAATGTGAAGGCGGCGGACTTCGGTGTCATCTCGAATCCCTTCTTCGGTGGTTGCCTGACCGAGTCTGGACGATGGCCGCAGCGCTGTGTGTGACGTTCGTCCGCGCTGGGGCGCTAGATCGGGACGACGGTTCGGCGTCCGGCGAGGCTCGCGATCGGCGCAGCGCCGTTGATGAGCCACTCTGGCGGCTGCTCGAGCGCGGCTTCGGCGGCGCGCCGGCCCGCCTCGCGCGCCGCGTCGATCTGATGGAACTCGAGCAGGCCCACGCCCGGCACACGCACCGAGATCGTCAGGTCCGCATGCCGGCGGGCGGCTTCCTCGGTGTTCGCGCTGCTGAGGAGGGCGATCCTCGCCATCGTCTCCGGCAGTGTCGGCAGGCGCGCGAGCCGAGCCGTCGGCTGCCCCGCGGGCATCGGGGTCCGCGGGCGCT
This sequence comes from Solirubrobacteraceae bacterium, assembly GCA_036264095.1. Classification (GTDB taxonomy): domain Bacteria; phylum Actinomycetota; class Thermoleophilia; order Solirubrobacterales; family Solirubrobacteraceae; genus Palsa-744. The sequence continues at coordinate 30,321 of DATARO010000073.1, forward strand.
CGTTGTCGGCCTTGACGTCGATCGCGAGCACCGGGCCCTCGTTGGCTGTGCGCATCGGCGCCAGCGGCAGGTTGTCGAGCAGCGAGCCGTCGATCAGCAGGCCGCCTTTGCGGCGTACCGGGGGCGCGATCAGCGGCAGCGACATGCTCGCGCCCACGGCCTCCAGCAGCGGGCCATCGCGATGCAGCACGAGCCGGTTGCCGCGCAGGTCCACGCTCGCGCAGTAGAAGGTCCGCTCCAGCTCCTCGACGTTGACGTCTCCGAACACCCGCTCGAGCATCGCCTCGGCCTTGCCGCCGCGGATCAGCGAGTGGCGGGGCACCGTGTAGTCGTTGATCGGGTTCCGCCGCACCCACTCCTCGTAGCAGCAGGCATCGATCGCGGCCCCGTCGTATCCGTCAGCGAGCATCGCGCCGATGAAGGACCCCATGCTCACGCCGGCGACGCGGTCGACCGCGAGCCCGGCATCGAGCAGCACCTCGAGCACGCCGAGGTGCGAGAAGGCGCGCGCGCCGCCGCCGCTCAGCACGACACCGAGCGCCCGACCGCAGAGCCGGCGAGCCGTCCGCCGCACGCCGCGGATGCGCTCGGGCCCCTCGGCGGGGATCGTGAAGACGCTGCTCGGGGCGAGGAGGTCGAGCCATCCCTGGAGGGCGCCGGAGCCGCGTTCGATCCCGAACCCGAGCAGATCGGCGTCGACTAGCCCGCGCAGCCGTAGCCCTGCCTCCTCGCTGAGCGGACCGGTCGCGACGACGAGCACGCGGTCGGCCCGGCCCAGGCAGAACTCATCCCATTGCGTCATCTCGCCGCCGCCGCAGAGCATCAGCACGTGATCGTGTTCGCGCTCGCAGCTTTCGACGACGGGCGCGAAGCTCGCCACGCCCCCCGCTCCATTTGCCCGTGGGTCACCGTCGTTCTTCGGGAACAGGACGGCGACGCGTCCCCACGCGCACAGCACGCGGCTGAGCTCATCGGCAAGGTCGAGCAGGGGCGTCTCGTCCGTCGCCACGAGCGCGATCGTGACGGGCCGCGGGCGCTGCACGATCGGGATCGCCCGGCTCGCGCCCAGCTGCGCGCCGAGCGAGCGCATGAGGCCGAGCGCCAGCTCCGGCTCGCTGCCGAGCAGCGTCTCGAAGCGGTCGCGCTCGATCGCGATCAGCTCGCTGTCGCGCACCGCGCGGACCGAGGCGCCCCTCCGGCCCGTCTCACTCAGCAATGCGAGCTCGCCGAGCACTGCGCCGCGTGTCAGTTCGTTGACGGTTTCGGGCTCGGAGTCGGCGAGCTGCCGCACGACCGCGAGCTGGCCGATGCGGAGCACGTAGATCGCGTCCGGCTCGTCGCCCTGCTTGAACAGCCACTCTCCGCGCGCGAGCTTGACGTCGGTGCTGACCGCCGCGAGCTCGCCGAGCACGCGCTCGGGCAGTTTCGAGAAGACCGGCACGAGGCGCAGGAACTGCGCCGGCGTCTGCGGTTCCGGCAGCGCGCGCTCCTCGGGGGCGACCGACAGGTGCACGAGCCCGTCCGCTGTCGGCTCCTCGTCGATCGCGACCGCCAGTGGCGTCGCAATGCCCACGGCATCGCTCGCATCGGTCGCCGTCGCGCGCCTGCGCGCGAGCGCGAGGCAGCCGGCGCCGCCGGCCAGGAAGCAGCCCGCGGCGAAGAACCACCCGCGATCGAACGCTTTGAGCGCTTCCAGCGGGCGCGGGTTGTGGAGGATCGCGACGAGCGTCGCCACCCCCACCGCTGCACCGATCTGGCGCGCGACCGAGTTCAGCGCGCTCGCCATCGCGAACCTCGGGCCGGGCACCGACTCGACGGCCGCCCCGCTCAGCGTCGGGAACGTGAGCCCCGCGCCGATGCCGAGGATGATCATGCCCGGCAGCCACTCCCCCAGGAAGTGGGGCTGCACGCCGAGGACCGATGCGAAGTACACCGTCCCGCCGGCCCACACGAGCGCGCCGGGCACGGCCACGGCGCGCGCCCCGTAGCGTTCGGCCAGCCGGCTGGACGGGGCGGCGACCGCGATCGCCGTAAACGGGCCCGGAGTCAGCGCGAGACCGGCGGACAGGATCGAGTACCGCCACACCGTCGTCAGGAACAGCACGTTGCAGAGCGTGTAGGCGTAGAAGCCGGCAGCCATGACGATCGTCGCTCCGTTGGCGACCGCGAACGATCGTGTGCGCAGGAGCAGGAGGTCGATCAGGGGGTTGCGGTGGCGACTGGAGCGAATGCCGAAGGCGGCGGCGAGGGCGACGGACGCGGCGAAGGCCGAGACGACGCCGGCGCTCGACCAGCCCCATTCCGGTCCCTGCACGACCGCGAGCACGAATGACGCGATGCCCGTCGCGAGGAGCACCGCCCCCGCGAGGTCCGGCATCCGCCGGCGTCCCGGCGCCCGGCTCTCGACGATCACGCGCTGGGCAAGCACCACACCCACCACGCCGACCGGGATGTTCACGAGGAACACGAGCCGCCAGCTCGAGGCCGTGATCAGCAATCCGCCCAGCGGCGGCCCGATGCCCGCGGCGAGCGCAGCCACGGCCGACCACAGCGCGACCGCGTGCGTTCGCTCGCGCTCCTCGAACGCCTGGAGCACGAGCGCGAGGGAGCTCGGCACGAGCATCGCTGCCCCCGCCGCCTGGACGATCCGGGCCACCACCAGCATCACGAGCGAGGACGAGACCGCGCACAGCGCCGACGCGACCGTGAACACGACGAGCGCCGCTACGAAGATGCGCCTGCGCCCGAGCAGGTCGGCGAGCTGCCCGCCGCCGACGAGGAACGCGGCGAACACGACGTTGTAGGCGTTCAGCACCCAGGAGACGTTCGAGAGGCCCTCTCCGGGGAACGCGCGCCCGATGCTCGGGATCGCGACGTTGACGATCGTGGCGTCGACGAACGCCATGAACGTCCCGAGGACCGCGACCGCGAGTACCGCGCGTGGCGCCGCGACTCGACGCGCCGTCGGTCGCGTGTACACCCCCGAGCTCTCGGTCTGGCTGATCCCCACTTCGTCCCCCGGCGGGAAGTGTAATCGACTGCCGCGGCCTGCTGGCGGTGGGTGCAGGGGCACCGTCATCGGGGCGAGTATCCGACCATCGGCGTGCCGCGACCACCCACTTCCGGACCTGCGCGACGCCTGCTGGGATGACGGCGGGGACGCCCAGCGGCGTCGCCGTGTCCCGCCGGAGCGACCGCACCCCCCTCGAGCGCCGCTGCAAGGCGCTGCGCCGCACGGCAGATCTGCCCGGCCGGGGCTCTAGGACCCGTTGCCGCGACCGCCGCCCGCCGGACCGCGCCGGCGGTAGGCGCGGACCTTCGTCCGGTTTCCGCAGACCGCCATGTCGCACCACACTCCCGAGCGGTTGCGCGAGCGGTCGTAGAAGGCCCACCGGCAGTCGTCGGCGCGGCACGCCTTCGCGCGCTGCCAGGTGCCGGCCTCCATCGCGCGCGCCACCGGAACGAGCAGCTTCGCCAGCGCTCCGTCGAGACCGGCGGCGTCCGGCGCGAGCTCGGCGCCGACGCCGCCGAAGCGAACGCGCAGCGCCCCGGCGCGCGCGGTCCGCTCGAGCACCTCCACCGCGCCGGGATCGTCGGCACCGCCGTTGTTCGCCAGCATGATCGCGCGCAACGCCTCGCGCAGCTCCAGCGCTCGTCCCAGGTCGCGCTGGTCGAGCCGTGGGCGTCCGTCGAGCAGCCCGCGAGCTCGCAGCCAGCCCGCGAGCTCGCCGCCGCTGCCGAGCTGCTCGACCCCCTCCTCGACGTCGAAGGTGTTGACGAAGTCGATCACGAGGTCGAGTCCGTCCGGTGGGGAGGAAGAGGTGCCGGTCATCCAAACACCATTGTACTGATATGGTAGGTTACGACACCAGCAAAACGTTTATGGAGGTGTTGATGATGCCGACAACGACAGTGACGAAGCTCCGGCCGTTCCCGGCTCCGAGCGTGCCGACCCGCATCGCAGCCCGCGCGGCCGCGCGGCGGCTCGACCGGCAACTGCTCGCGGGCTCCGACCCGCGCTCCTCGGTGCTGCTGGCGGCGCGCGCCGGGACGCTCACCTCGCGCGCGCACCGCGAGGCGCTCGCGGGCGGGCTCGAGCGGATCCTGGCCGCCCTGGATGCCCCTGCCCCGAGGATGCGCGTGGTCCCCTCGCGCGGGTCGATCCGGGCGAACGAGAACGAGTTGCGCGCGCTCGCCGAGCTGCTGCGCGCGCCGGCGCCCGTGCACGCCGCGGGCGTTGTGTTCCTCGCATCGCTGCTGAGCGACGGACTCGGACGCGCCTCCCGCGCGGAGCCGCGCGCGCTCGCGAGGGAGCTACGGGCGGCGCGCGCCGCTCTGGGCGGCGCCGCGACGGCGCATCCCCTCCCGCGCCGGAACGCCGGTGCGCGCGTACGCGGTGGCACACCGGCGACCCGCCTGCACGACTCGCTGGCGCTCCAGGGCAACCGAGCGCTCCCGGCGCGGCGCCACGAGGCCGCGTGAGGACACGCCGCAAAGCCGCGATCCGCGGCGGGCGGACCGGGAACCGGAGGCCGGCGAGCGCGTCGCGCACGTGCACGACGCGGTGCGCGCGGCGCTGCGCGAGGGGCTCTCCGACTGCCAGGGGCCGGACGGCCTGGCTGCGCCCGCCTCGACCTGGATCGTCTCCATGGTCGCTCCCTCGGCGTGAGCAGCCGGCGCTAACGTTGAACTCCTGGCGCGCCGCGCCCGGCCGCGCCCGCAACACCGACAGGAGGATGAGATGGCAGTGGACACCCCCGTCGCGCTCGACCGCGACCGCATTCGCAGCCTCACCGAGCGCGAGCGCCAGCGCCTGGATGAGCGCACGCGCGCCTCGGAGGCGATGTACGAGCGCGCCAGGCGTTCGCTGAGCGGCGGCGTCGCGTCCTCATACCAGGCCCGCGACCCGTGGCCGATCTACCTGACGACCGGTGAAGGCGCGGTCGTGCACGACGTCGACGGAAACCGCATGTGGGACTTCCACAACGGCTTCGGCTCGATGGTCCAGGGCCACGCGCATCCGGCGATCGTCGCCGCCGTGCGCGAGCGCGTCGCCCGCGGCACGCACTTCGCCGCGACGACCGAGGACGGGATCATCGTCGCCGAGGAGCTGAGCCGCCGCTGGGCCCTCCCTCGCTGGCGCTTCCTGAACTCGGGCTCGGAGGCCACGATGGACGCGATCCGGATCGCGCGCGGCTACACAGGTCGCGAGACGATCGTGAAGATCTTCGGCTCCTACCACGGACATCACGACGCCGTGATGGTCTCGATCGGGGTCGAATACGACCGCATCGGCGACCGCGAGGACTACGCCTCGCTGCCCTACGGCGCCGGCATCCCGAAGGCGGTCTCGGACCTGACGATTCCCGTCCCGTTCAACGACGCGGGGGCGATGGAGCGCCGCATCGAGCGCCTCGAGCGCGAAGACCGCAAGCCGGCCTGCGTGATCATGGAGGCGGCGATGATGAACCTCGGCGTCGTGCTGCCCGAGCCGGGCTACCTCGAGGCCGTCCGCGAGATCACCGAGCGCCACGGCATCGTCCTGATCTTCGACGAGGTGAAGACGGGTCTCGCGATCGCCGCCGGCGGCGCCCGCGAGCGCTTCGGCGTGGAGCCCGACATGGTCACGCTCGCAAAGACGCTCGGCGGCGGGTTGCCCTCCGGCGCGGTCGGCGGCACCGAGGAGGTGATGAGCGTCGTCGAGGACGGGACCGTCTACCAGGTCGGCACCTACAACGGCAACCCGCTCGGGATGGCGGCGGCGCGTGCGAGCCTGCTGGAGGTGCTGACCCCCGACGCCTACCGCCACCTCGACGCCCTCAACGACCGCATCGTCGCCGGCTGCCAGGACGTCGTGGACCGCTACGGCCTCTCCGGCTATGCGGTCGGACTCGGCGCCAAGGGCTGCGTGACGTTCTCGCCGACGAAGGTGGTCGACTACGAGACGTTCAAGGCCAACCAGGACGTAGAGGTGACGGAGCTCGCCTGGCTGTTCAACATGAACAGGGGCATCTTCATGACGCCCGGCCGCGAGGAGGAGTGGACGCTGTCGGTGGCCCACACCGACGAGGCGATCGACGCCTATGTCGCCGTCTTCGACGAGCTGGCGAGCGAGCTCACGGCGTAGGATCCGCGCATGGTCCTCTACACCTGCGAGGAAGCCAAGCGCTTCGGCTCGCTGCCCCCGCCGATCGCCCATCCGTGCGGCCGCGCCGCGAAGGCGCTCGACGACGCCGGCCGGGAGTACGAGCACCGCATGGTCAGGGGGGGGGACGCTGAAGCTGTGGACGTGGCCCTCGCGCGCACGCGACCGCGCAGAGATCGAGGAGCTGAGCGGCCAGCGCACCGTCCCGATCCTCGTGCTCGACGATGGCGCAGTCGTAACCGGCTCTTCCGCGATCGTCGACTGGGCGCGCGAGAACCGCGCTTAGGCGGGACCCTCCCGCCGTGGGCGGCGCGTCGAGCCGACGGGCGAGAGCCGCGCCCGGGCGAGCTTCGGGGCCGCACCGGCCGGTGGCCTCAGCGCCGAGCTGCGGTACGAGAGCCGCGCTAGGCGAGCTCGGGGCCGCGCCAGCCCGCGAGGAACTCCCGCGCGGCCTCCGCGTCGAGCGGGCGCGCGAACAGGAAGCCCTGGCCCGCGTCGCAGTGCTCGGCCTGCAGGAGCGTGAGCTCCTTCTGTTCCTCGATGCCCTCGGCGAACGTCTCGATCGAGAGCGCCTTGCCGAGTTGCACGAGCGTGTGGATGAGCGTCTCGCCCTCCTTGTCGCGCAGCCCGGAGATGAAGGAGCGGTCGATCTTCAGCGCATCGACCGGGAACTGCTGCAGGTGCGCGAGCGAGGAGTAGCCCGTGCCGAAGTCATCGATCGCGATCCGGACGCCGAGATCCTTGATCTGGGCCAGTCGCCGTGCGGTCTCCTGCACGTTGCGCATCAGCGTCGTCTCGGTGATCTCGATCGTCAGGGATGGCGCGGGCAGGCCGCTGCCGGCGAGCGCCTGCTCGATGTCCGCGATCAGCTCGTCGGCGTCGAGCTGGCGCCCGGAGACGTTGACGGCCATCGACACCCGGTGCCCTTCGGCGTGCCACTCGGCGCCCTGGCGGCAGGCCTCGAACAGCACCCAGCGCCCGACCTCGGTGATGAGGCCCGTCTCCTCGAGCAGCGGGATGAACTCGTCGGGCTGGACGAGGCCGCGATCCGGGTGGCGCCAGCGGAGCAGCGCCTCGACACCGGTCGGGCGCATGGCGCTCAGGTCGAACGTCGGCTGGTAGGCCAGCAGGAACTCCCCGCGCGCGAGCGCGTCGCGCAGATCCTGCTCGAGTTGCATGCGGCTCTGGACGCTGTCCTGCATCCCGCTCTCGAAGACCGCGTAGCGGTTGCGGCCGTCCCACTTCGCGCGGTACATCGCGATGTCGGCGTCGCGCAGCAGCTCGCCGGCCGATCCGCGGGTCCCGGCGGCGACGCCGATGCTCGCGCTGATCGTCAGCGTGATCTCCTCGTTCTCCCCGAGCCGGAACGCCGGCTTCAGCGCATCGAGTAGGCGTTCGGCAACGAGCTCCGGGCCGGTGGTGAGCTCGAGCTCCTCGGCGATCACGACGAACTCGTCGCCGCCGAGGCGGCCGAGGGCGTCGGCCTCCCGGATCACGCCCTTCAGCCGCGAGGTCACCGCCCTGAGGAGTTCGTCGCCGACACCGTGGCCGAGCGTGTCGTTGATGTTCTTGAAGTTGTCGAGGTCGATGAAGAGCGCGGCGACCGGCGCGTGGTGGCGGCTCGAGCGCGCGAGCATCTGTTCCGCCCGCGCGAGGATCAGGGTGCGGTTGGGGAGGCCTGTGAGCGGGTCGTGCGTGGCGAGGAAGGCGAGCTCCTCCTCGCGACGCGTCAGCGCCTCGTCGGTGCGCTGGCGCTCGCGCTCGAACGATTCGCACACGCGCAGGTGGCTGAACTCGAGGCTCAGCTGCACCAGGTGCAGCGCCTGCGCGAGCGCCTCGGGCGGCGTCTCGAGCATTTCGGCGCACTCGAGCAGCACCTCCGCCATCGCGTCGCGCCACGCGTACTGGCGGCGGGTGACCTCGTGCAGCGGCGCGGCGCGGTGGGCGGCGAGCTCGCCGAAGATCTTCGACGTTTCCTCGCTCGCGCTCATCGTCACCTCGAGTCCCTCGCCGGCGATCCAGCGCGCCACGGCGACCGTCGAGTTGCTGCCGATCCGCTCGAAGCTCTCCTGCACCGGGGCGTCGAAAATGATGCCCGAGCGCGTCGTGCGGCTCACGGTCCGTCCCAGCACCTCCCCGGCGCGGCCGAGCAGGGCCTCGCCGAGAACGCGCAGGTCCTCGGGCGCTGCCTCAACTGCGAGCGGGGGCTGGGGCTGCGGCCTGATCGCGGGACGGGTCGCCATCGCGCTATGAATCGGCTCTGCAGCGCCGTTACTCAAGTCTTTTTGAAACATCTCGCTCGCCGTGTCGCGTCAGTCGCGCTGCGCGCTCGCGCCTTCGACCGCGCAGAGCGCCCCGACAACGGTGGCGACGACCGCGGCGAGCACCCAGGCGGTGACGTGCGCGGTGAGTGCCCAGGATCCGATCAGCGCCGCCGCCGCGAGCAGGCGCTCGCGTCCCCAGCTCCCTGACAGGCGCCTGCGGAATGCGGCGAGGCCGAGCAGGTAGAGCGCGACCCCGCCACAGAGGGCGAGCCGTGGCGCGTCCGCGAGCGCGGCGTCGGCGTGGCGGGCGAGCACCCGCGCTCCGGCAGCGAACGCGATGATCCCGGCGACGAGCAGGAGGTGCATGTAGCTGTACGCATCCGCGGCCGCCAGCACCGGGTCCTCGTGCGCGCGGAGGCGCTCCTCGGCCAGGTCCGCGGAACGCCCGAAGTAGGCCCACCACATGCCGACCGTGATCAGCGCCCCGAGCCCGACGGCGACGACGGCAGCGACCGTGAGAGCGCCGGCGGCGGCGTTCGCGCCGAGCGCGGCGATCGACTCGCCCAGGCAGATGATCACGAACAGCCCGTAGCGCTCGGCGAAGTGCCCGACTGCCACCTCCTGTAGTCCGCGCAGGCTCTTGCGGGTCAGCAGCCCGGGACCTGCGTAGTCGATCGCCACGGCCAGCGTCCACAGCACGGCGCGTTCGGTCCCGCCGCCGAACGACCCCGCCAGCAGCAGGCCCATGCCCGCAGAGACGGTCACCGCGAAGCCCATGATCGCTCTCAGCGACGCGTTGCCGCGCCGTGACGCGTCCACGTAGAGGCCGAGGTGCAGGAAGCGCACGGCCGCGTAGGTCGCGGCGAACAAGGTCGCCTCGGCGCCGAACGCGCGCGGGATCGCAATCCCGACGATCAGCACCGCGACGGACGCGGGCAGCAGGGCCTCGCGCACGCTGCGCTCGCTGCCGGCCGCGTTGGCCGCCCACACGAACGCCGACCATGCCCACCACACGAGCGCGAGCACGATCAGCGAGCGCCCCGCGCCCGCCCACGTCAGGCGGTGCGCCAGCAGCGTCGTGACCTGCGTGATCGCGAACACGAACACGAGGTCCCACAGCAGCTCGACGGGGCTCGTCCGGCGCTCCGCGCCTGAGGCGGGTCGGTCGGGCGCGGACACGCGCAGAGCCTAGAACGGCCCCCGACGCGATCGCCGCCCGACCGCGGCGCGGCGCGATGCCGCGCTCCCGGCTGATTGCGGCCAGAAACACTTGACGTTCCATCCGTCCACTGGATAGGTTGCGCCGACGGCGCCCGCCACCCGCAGCGGCGGACCGGAATCGGCCTGCGGGCCGCGGGCGGTATCCATTGAGGGGAGGAACAGGATGAGGAAGTGGCTTCTGTCAGCAGGCCTCGCCGCGCTCTGCGCGGGTGTGCTGGTACCTGTCGCTACGGCTTCGGCCACGCAGTACGTCGCGCTTGGAGATTCGTACTCCTCGGGCGTGGGAACCCGGGTGTTCTATGAAGAATCAGGGAGCTGCAAGCGCAGCCCCGATGCGTATGGACCCAAGATCGCAGCGAAACGTGGCTACACGCTGAGCTTCCAGGCGTGCAGCGGTGCCAAGACGACGGAAGTGAACGAAAAACAGCTGGGGACGCTGAGCAGCAGCACCGGCCTCGTGACGATCACGATCGGCGGCAACGACGCCGGCTTCTCGAACGTGATCATCAACTGCGCCCTGTACTACTTCACCTGCGGCGGCGCGATCAACGAAGCGAACTCGTTCATCGCGAACAAACTGCCTGGTTTGCTGGAAACGACGTACAAAGACATCCGTTCGAAAGCCACGACAGCCGAGGTGATCGTGCTCGGCTACTCGAAGCTGTTCACGAAAGAAGGAACGACGTGCAACGTCAACTTCCTGACCTCCGGCAACGAGAAGAAAATGAATGAAACCGCTGAAAAACTCGACGCCGTGATCAAGGGCCGCGCGGAAGCGAACGGCTTCAAGTTCGTGAACCCGACGGTGCCGTTCGAATCGCACGAGGTGTGCGCGAAAGAAGAATGGCTGAACGGGCAGTCCCTCCCGCTCGAAGAAAGCTACCACCCGAACGTCAAAGGCCAGGAAGAGTTCACGACGCTCGTGAACAACGACATCTAGCCCGCGACGCCGGATAGAGCCGGCGCCTCACCCCCCGGAGTCGGCTCAGGCGCCCGCCCGCCCTCGTGGCGGGCGGGCGCTTTTCTATCTTGTCCTCGATGCTCGCAGCCGAGAGAGTGGCACTGCGCCCGCTGCGCGCGGGCGACGAGGAGGCGCTGCTGCGCATCCACACGCAGCCCGAGGTGCGTCGCTGGTGGGGCGACCCCGAGGACGGGTTCCCCTGGGGTGACGATCCGCTCCAGACGCGCCTCGCGATCGAGCTGGGAGGCCGGCTGATCGGGATGGTCCAGTTCTACGAGGAGACGACGCCGCGCTACCGCCACGCGTCTGTCGACCTGTTCATCGACGCCTCCCACCACGGCGCCGGGCTCGGCGCCGAGACGCTGGGGCTCGTGGTCGCGGAGCTCGCCGGCCGAGGGCATCACCGCATCACGATCGACCCCGCGCTGGCGAACGCGGCGGCGATCCGCTGCTATGAGAAGGTCGGCTTCGAGCGCGTCGGCGTCATGCGCTGCTACGAGCGAGACGTAGACGGACAGGACTGGCACGACGCGCTGCTGATGGAGCTGCTGCTGCCCGCCGCCGGATAGCATCGCGGCGATGGAGGGGAGAGCAGAGCCCGCTGTCCGCTGCGGCGCGAGTTCCGCGAGCTACCCCGAGCTGTTCGACGGCGCGCTGCGCGCCACGCGCGCGCTCGGCGACCTCGGCGTCGGCGCCGGCGACCGCGTCGCCGTGCTGCTGCGCAACTCGCTCGAGTTCCTGCAGGCGTCGATCGCGACCGTGCCGCTCGGAGCGAGTGCGGTCCCGATCAACTGGCACTGGCGCGGCGAGGAGATCGCGCACGTTCTGCGCGACAGCCGGGCGAAGGTGCTGATCGCCCACGATGATCTGTGGCCCGCGATCGTCGAGCACGTTCCGGCGAGCGTGACGGTCATCGCCGTCGATCGCGACGGCGCCGGGACCGCGGAGGGCCCCGGGCTCCCCGAGGAGGCGCTGCGCTGGGAGGAGCTGCTCGCCCGCACCGAGCCGTGGGCACAGGCGCCCGAGGGAGCGCCGATCAGCATCATCTACACGTCGGGCACGACCGGGCAGCCGAAGGGCGTCGTGCGCCAGCCGGCGACTGACGCGCAGCGCGAGGCCACGCAGGCGCTGCTGGGAGAGATATTCAGGCTCACGCCCGAGGAGCGCACCGTGATCCCGGCGCCCATGTACCACACGGCGCCGAACGTCTACGCCCTCTCGTCGGCGGTGCGCGGGATGGACATGACGATCATGGACGGCTTCGACGCCGAGGACTTCCTGCGCATCGTCGAGCAGCACCGGGTGAGCGTCGTGCAGATGGTTCCGACGATGTTCGTGCGCCTGCTCGCGTTGCCGGAGGAGATCCGCGAGCGCTATGACACCTCCTCGCTGCGCTGGATCGTGCACGCCGCCGCCCCCTGCCCGCCCGATGTCAAGCGCGCGATGATCGAGTGGCTCGGCCCGATCGTCGCCGAGTACTACGGCTCGACCGAGACCGGTCCGGTTGTGTTCTGCGACAGCGAGGAGTGGCTCGCGCACCCCGGCACGGTCGGGCGCGCGCTCGAGGGCGCGGTCGTGAGGGTGCTCGACGAGGACGGGAACGAGGTGCCGACGGGCGAGTCGGGCGAGGTCTACGTGTGGCTCGGGACGTGGCCCGACTTCACCTACGAGGGCGACGACGACAAGCGCCGCGCGATCGAGCGCGACGGCCTCGTCAGCTGCGGGGACGTCGGCTATCTCGACGGCGACGGCTTTCTGTACCTGAACGACCGCCGCAGCGACATGGTCATCAGCGGCGGCGTGAACATCTACCCGGCGGAGATCGAGGCGTGCCTGCTGGCGCTCGGCGGCGTGCGCGACTGCGCTGTCTTCGGCATCCCCGACGCGGAGTTCGGCGAGGTGCTCGCCGCGCACGTCGAGCTCGAGGCGGGGGCGAGCGTCGGCGCCGACGATGTGCGCGACCACATCCGCTCGCATCTCGCCGGCTACAAGACGCCGCGCGTGGTGGAGTTCAGCGACGCGCTTCCGCGCGAGGACTCTGGGAAGATCTTCAAGCGGCGGCTGCGCGAGCCCTACTGGGCCGGACGCGACCGCGCGATCTGACATCTCCGGCGTCCGCCGCCTCGAGCAGCCCCCACAGGTGCAGTGTCGCGTAGGCCCGGTACGGGCGCCAGCGCTCCGAGATGACGGCAGCGCCGCGCGGCGTCCCGTCCACGCCGAGCAGCTCGAGCGCGCGTCGCACGCCGAGGTCGGTGGCGAGGAACGCGTCTGGGTCGCGCAGCGCCCGCATCGCCACGTAGTCGGCCGTCCATCGCCCGACGCCCGGCAGGGCCAGCAGCGCGGGCATCGCCGCTGCGCGGTCCGCTCCGGGGCCGAGCGCCACCTGACCCCGGTCGAGCGCGCGGGCGAGCCCGCACAGGGCGCGCGCCCGGGCGCGCGGCATCGCGGCCGCCGCAGGGTCGGACTCGGCGATCGCGCCCGCGGTCGGGAACAGGTGCGTCACCGCGCCGAGCGGGCGCGAGAGCGGCTCGCCGAGCGCGCGCGCGAGGCGCCCGGCGACCGTGGCGGCGCCCGCGACCGAGACCTGCTGGCCGATCACCGCGCGCAGGGCGAGCTCGGCGCCGTCGACCGTCCCCGGCACGCGCAACCCCGGCCGCCGCAGCACCGACGCTGCGAGCAGGCGGTCACCCCCGAGCGCCTCCACCACGGCGACCGGGTCGGAGTCGAGGTCGAGCAGGGCGCGCACGCGCTGGATCGCCGCCGCGAGGTCACGCAGGTCGTCGAGGCGGAAGCTCGCGCGCACGTGGTCGGCGACCGGCGTGACCTCGACGACGCCCGCTGCGTGCGGCAAGCGCAGGCTGCGACGGAAGCCGTTCTCGGTCGGCTCCTCCACACCGGGGACTGCCCGGCGCGCGAGGAACCCGAAGAGCCCGGCGGCATCGAGCGGCGCGCGATACGGCAGGCGGAGCGAGATCGCGCCCGTTTCCTCGCTGGCACCCCCGCGACGGGCGCGTTCGCGCAGATCGCCCGGCGCCGCAGCGAACACCTGCCGGATCGTCGCATTGAACTGCCGCACGCTCCCGAAGCCGGCGGCGAACGCGACGGCCGCGACCGGCTCGGACGTCGTCTCGAGCAGCACCCGCGCAGCCTGCGCGCGATTCGCGCGCGCGAGCGACAGCGGGCCGGCGCCGACGGCCGCGACGAGCGCGCGGTGGACGTGCCGCTCGCTGTAGCCGAGGCGCGCCGAGAGCCCGCGCACGCCCTCGCGGTCGACCACACCGTCGGCGATCAGCCGCATCGCGCGACCGATCATGTCCGCCCGCCGGTCCCATTCGGGCGAGCCGGGCGTGACGTCGGGCCGGCAGCGCTTGCAGGCGCGGAAGCCGGCCCGGTGTGCGGCCGCCGCGGTGGCGAAAAGACGCACGTTCTCCCGCCGCGGGGTGCGCGCCGGGCAGCTCGGGCGGCAGTAGATGCCGGTGGTGCAGACACCGCAGAAGACCCACCCGTCAAAGCGGGCGTCGCCCACCTCGATGGCCCGCCACAGCCGGTCGGAGTCGATCACCACGCGCCCGACAATGGCACAGCCGGCACCTGTCGTCTGGCGGGAATCGGACCACCGCATCGGCAC
>DATARO010000074.1:0-77232 GCA_036264095.1 Solirubrobacteraceae bacterium
ACGCGCTCCGGCCAAAGCGAAAGCGGCCGAGGCGGAGGCGGGAGCCGAGAAACCGGCCGCGAAAGCCCCCGCCAAAGCAAAAGCGGCCAAACCGGCGGCGGAGGAGACCAAAGCTGCCCAGCCCAAAGCTGTCCAGCCCGCGAAAGCGACGGCCAGACCGCAGCGGCGCCGCGTGGTACGCGCCCATGCCCGCTACGTCCGCACGTCGGCGCGCAAGGCGCGGATGGTGTGCGGGCACCTGCGCGGCAAGAGCGTCGCGGAGGCCCGCGCTATCCTCGAGTTCACCCCCCGAGAGGTCGCGGGAGACTGGCGGAAGCTGCTCGAGTCGGCGGTCGCCAACGCTGAAGCGAACCACGAACTGTTGGGGGATGACCTGATCGTGCGCGAGGCATTCGCGGACGAGGGGCCCACGATCAAGCGGTTCCGGCCGCGCGCGATGGGACGGGCAACGCCCATCCGCAAGCGCACGAGCCACCTGACGATCGCATTGGTCGCGCGCCCGCAGGGCCAGGCCGGAAAGCGCAAAGGCTAGAGAGAGAAGAATGGGACAGAAGGTTCATCCAGAGGCAATGCGCGTGGGCTACATCCACGACTGGAAGTCGAACTGGTTCAACGAGAAACACTTCGCGGAGTACCTGGCCGAGGACATCCGCGTGCGCGAGCACATCGAACACAAGCTCGCTCACGCCGGTCTCGCGGACATCACGATCCGCAAGGACTCCAACGAGCTCGAGGTCAACATCCACACGGCCCGCCCCGGGATCGTGATCGGCAAGTCGGGGACCGAAGTCGACGCGCTCCGCCGCGACCTGCACAAGCTCACGAAAAAGCAGATCAAGGTCAACATCCTCGAGATCAAGCGCCCCGAGCTCGACGCCAAGCTCGTCGCGCAGTCGATCGCCGAGCAGCTGCAGAACCGCGTCGCCTTCCGCCGTGCGATGAAGCGCGCGCTCACCAGCGCGATGCGCTCCGGCGCAAAGGGCGTGAAGGTCCAGGTAGCCGGCCGCCTCGGCGGCGCCGAGATGGCGCGGACCGAATCGTATTCCGACGGCCGCGTGCCGCTGCACACGATGCGCGCCGACATCGACTACGGCTTCTATGAGGCCCGCACGACGTTCGGCCGCATCGGCGTGAAGTGCTGGGTCAACAAGGGCGAGATCATGCCCGAGGGCTACACCGGCGCCGACCTCACCGACATGAGCGCGCCCGCACCTCCGAGCTCTGACCGCGACTCGCGCAACGGGCGCTCGCGCGGCGACGGCCGGGACGGCCGCGGTCGTGGCGGCGGACGCGGGCCGGGCGGTCCCGGGCGCGGCGGTCGCGGCGGCGGCGGGCCGGGTGGCGGTCGCGGACCGCGCGGGGGCGGCGACCGCGGAGGGCCGCGCTGATGCTCTCCCCCAAGCGCGTCAAGCACCGCAAGCAGCACCGCGGCCGCAGGCGCGGGCACTCGCGCGGGCAGCTCCACGTCCAGTTCGGCGAGTACGGGCTCAAGGCGATGGAGGGCGGCTGGCTGACCAACCGCCAGATCGAGGCCGCCCGTATCGCGATGACCCGCAAGATCAAGCGTGGCGGCAAGGTCTGGATCAACGTGTTCCCCGACAAGCCGGTCACGAAGAAGCCGGCCGAGACACGCATGGGCTCGGGCAAGGGCTCGCCCGAAGGCTGGGTCGCAGTCGTCAAGCCCGGCCGCGTGATGTTCGAGCTCGCAGGCGTCTCAGAGCCGCTCGCGCGCGAAGCGATCCGGCTCGCAGCGCACAAGCTCCCGGTCAAGTCGAAGTTCGTGCTGCGCGAGGACTAGGGAGATGAAGGCAACTCAGATCCGCGACCTTGACGAGGGCGAGCTGCGCAAGCACCTCGCCGAGCTGCGCCAGGAGGTCTTCGGCCTGCGCTTCGCCAACGCGACGGGAGAACTCGACAACACGGCGTCGCTCCGCCGCGCAAAGCGCGACCTCGCGCGCGCACTGACGATCACCCGCGAGCGCGACCTCGCGGGCCCACACGCCGACGCAGGAAAGAGCTGAGATGGCAGACGAGCACGAGAACGACGAGACCACGGCCGAGACGCCCGACGCGCCGGAGCAGGAGGCGCCGCAGGCCGAGGAGGCCGTGGAGACCGAGGCTGCCGCGGAGGAGCCCGTCGCGGAGGAGCCGGTTGCCGAGGAGCCTGTCGCCGAGGAGCCTGCGGCCGAGGAGCCGGTTGCCGAGGAGCCTGCGGCGGAGGAGCCGGCCGCCGAGGAGCCTGCGGTGGAGGAGCCCGTCGCCGAGGAGCCCCCCGTCGAGGAGCCCCCGGCCGAGGCAGAGGAGGCCGGCGAGCCCGCCGCCGCCCCTGCCGCGGAGGCCGAGCCCGCCGAGGCCCTCTCGCCCAAGGAGAGCCGGCGCCGGCGCCGCTCCCGGCACGGCGGGACCGTGCGTCCTTCGCGGACGCCGGCCGAGCGTCACGACGAGCGCGTGGCCGAGCGCGCCGCCAAGGCCTCCCGCCGGCGCGCGCGGCGGCTCGCCGAACGCGCCAAAGCGGCAGAGCGGCGCAAGAACGCGCCGGCTCCGGAGCCCCTCCCGCCCGTCCACGCACCCGTGCAGGGAACGCGCCGCGTGCGCCAGGGCGTTGTCGTCTCCGACAAGGCCGCCAAGACGATCACGGTGCGCATCGACATCGCGCGGCGCCACCGCCGCTACGAGAAGATCGTGCGCAGCTCGAGCACCGTGCACGCGCACGACGAGAACAACGACGCGCACGAGGGCGACGTCGTGCGGGTGATCGAGAGCCGGCCGCTGTCGCGCACGAAGCGCTGGGCGCTGGTCGACGTGTTGGAGCGGGCGCGATGATCCAGAACGAGACGCGTCTGCGCGTCGCCGACAACTCGGGTGCGCGCGAGATCCTCTGTATCCGCGTGAAGGGCGGCTCGCGCCGGCGCTACGCGTTCGTGGGCGATGTGATCACGGCGACGGTCAAGCAGGCGAACCCCCAGGGCACCGTCAAGAAGGGCGAGGTCGTGACCGCGGTGATCGTGCGCACGAAGAAGCCGATCGGCCGCGATGACGGCACCTACATCGCCTTCGACGAGAACGCGGCCGTGATCATCGACGACCAGAACAACCCGCGCGGTACGCGCGTGTTCGGACCGGTCGCGCGCGAACTGCGCGAGCGCAACTTCATGAAGATCGTCTCGCTCGCGCCCGAGGTGCTGTGATGGCCGCGTCTGCCCGCCGCCGCCCGATGAAGATCCGCACCGGCGACCACGTGAAGGTCATCTCGGGCAAGGACCGCGGCAAGACCGGCCGCGTGCTGCGCGTCGAGCCGAAGCGCGAGCGCGTCTACGTCGAGCACCTGAACATGATCAAGCGCCACACGCGCCCGCAGCAGGTCGCCGGCTCGCAGAGCCAGGCGGCGCTCGGCGGCGTGATCGAGCGCGAGGGTCCGATCCACGTCTCGAACGTGATGCTGCTGGACGGCAAAGGCAACCCGACGCGCGTCGGCATCTCGCGCGAGGGCGGACAGCGCGCGCGCGTAGCTCGCGCGACCGGCGCGAACCTGGACTGACCCGATGAGCGCGACCGAGACCAGTCCCCCTGCCCGCCTGAAGGCCCGCTACCTCGAGGAGATCCGCCCTTCGCTGATCGAGCGCTTCGGATATTCCTCCGTGATGCAGGCGCCGAAGGTCGAGAAGATCACCCTCAACATGGGCGTCGGGCTCGCCAAGCAGGACTCGAAAATGATGAAAGCCGCGAGCGACCAGCTGGCGATGATCGCCGGGCAGAGGCCGAGCGTGCGCCGCGCGCGCAAGTCGATCGCGGCGTTCAAACTGCGCGAGGGCATGCCGGTCGGCGTGTCGGTGACGCTGCGCGGCGAGCGCGGCTACGAGTTCCTCGACCGCCTGGTGACGATCGCGATCCCGCGGATCCGCGACTTCCGCGGCCTGAACCCGCGCTCGTTCGACGGTCGCGGCAACTACTCGATGGGCGTCAAGGAGCAGATCATCTTTCCCGAGGTCGATTACGACGGCATCGACCAGGTGCGCGGTCTCGACATCACGATCACGACGAGCGCCCGGACCGACGAAGAGGCCTACGCGCTGCTGAGCGCGCTCGGGATGCCGTTCTCCGCCCAGGGGCGCCCGCGCGGCTACGACCCCGAGGCCGACGAGGCCGCTGCCCAGGCGCACGCCGAGGAGCAGGCGGCGCAGGAGGCCGCGGCCGCCGCGCCTGAGCCCAAGCCGGAGGCTGCCGCCGCGCCCGAGCCGGAGGCTGCCGCCGACGAGGCCGCGCCGGAGGCTGGATCCGAGCCCGAGCCCGAGCCCGACGCGGCCGCGGAGCCCGAGGCCGAGGCTGCGCCCGAGCCCGACGCGGCCGCGGAGCCCGAGGCCGAGGCTGCGCCGGAGCCCGAGGCAGCCGCAGAGCCGGAGCCAGAAGCCAGTTCCGAGGCCGGTGCCGAGCCTGCGCCCGAGCCCGAAGCGGCCGCGGAGCCCGAGGGCGCTGCCGAGCCCGACGCTGCCACCGAGCCCGAGCCGGCAGCCGAGCCCGAGGCCGCCGCCGCCCCGGAGGCAGAGCCGGCCGCCGGCAAAGACCAGGACGACAGCGCCGAAGGCGCGGAGAAGAAAGGGAGCGACTGATGGCCAAGACATCGCAACGCGTCAAGCAGGCGCGCCCGCCCAGGTTCAAGACGCGCGCCTATACTCGCTGCAACCGCTGCGGGCGACCGCGCGCGGTCTACCGCAAGTTCGGGGTGTGCCGCATCTGCCTGCGCGAGCTCGCCCACAACGGCCAGATACCCGGGATGACGAAGTCCTCCTGGTAGGACCACACGCACAGCTGGAACGAGAGCCATGTCCATGACAGACCCCATAGCGGACTTCCTCACGCGGGTGCGCAACGCGATCCGTGCGGCGCACGACACCGTCGAGGTGCCCGCCTCCAAGCAGAAGGGAGAGCTCGCGAGGATCCTCGCCGAGCAGGGCTACATCGACTCGTGGACGCTCGTGCCCGCCCCCGACGGCGGCGCCGGGCAGCTCATCCAGATCAAGCTCAAGTACACCGAGGACCGCCGCTCGGCGATCTCAGGCCTGCGCCGGGTATCGCGCCCGGGCCGGCGGACGTATGTCGACGCCAAGCACATCCCGAAGGTTCTCGGGGGCATGGGCACCGCGATCGTCTCCACCTCGCACGGCGTGATGACCGGTCACGACGCGCGCGCCGCCGGCGTCGGCGGCGAGGTCCTCGCACAGGTCTGGTAGCGATGTCGAGGATCGGCAGACAACCGATTGCGGTCCCGACCGGCGTCACCGTGTCGATCGAGCCCGAGTCCGTGCGCGTCAACGGGCCGAAGGGCGAACTGGTCGAGCGGATCCACCGCGACATCGAGGTCACCCAGGACGGCGAGCAGCTGCTCGTGACGCGGCCGACCGACCGCGGCGAGCACCGCGCGCTCCACGGGCTCACCCGCACGCTCGTCGCCAACATGGTCGAGGGCGTCACCTCGGGCTACGAGAAGCGCCTCGAGATCCAGGGCGTCGGCTACCGCGCGCAGCTCAAGGGCAAGAACCTCGAGCTCGCGGTGGGCTACTCACACCCGGTCCCGATCCCCGCCCCCGAAGGCATCGAGTTCGAGGTGCCCCAGCCAACTCGAGTCGTGGTGAAGGGCATCTCCAAGCAGCTCGTCGGCGAGACGGCCGCGATCATCCGCAAGCAGCGCCCGCCCGAGCCCTACAAGGGCCAGGGGATCCGCTACGAGGGCGAGTACGTGCAGAGGAAGGTCGGCAAGCGCGCATGACCGTGCTCACGAAGGAGAACCGCAGGCTCAAGCGCCGCCGGCGCGTGCGGGCGAAGATCAGCGGGACCGCGACGCGGCCGCGGATCTCCGTGTTCCGCTCCAACCGCGGGCTGTCCGCGCAGCTCGTGGACGACGTCACCGGGAACACGCTCGCCGCCGTCAGCTGGTTCGAGCCCGAGCTGCGCGGGCTGGCCAAAGGCGAGCGCGCCAAGCGCTCGGGCGAGCTCCTGGCCGAGCGCGCGAAGGCGGCCGGGGTCAGCGACGCTGTGTTCGATCGCGGCGGCTACCGCTACCACGGGCACGTGCGCACCTTCGCCGAAGCGATCCGCGAGGCGGGGATCACGGTATAGGCGCCTCGCCGCGCCCGCTACCCTCTTCGATTCCATGTCACGAACCGACGACCGATCAGTCAACTCCGCAGGGCTCGACCTCCAGGAGCGCGTGGTGGAGATCAATCGCGTCGCCAAGGTGGTCAAGGGTGGCCGGCGCTTCTCGTTCACGGCGCTCGTCGTCGTCGGCGACGAACGCGACGTCGTCGGCGTCGGCTACGGCAAGGCCAACGAGGTCCCGCTCGCGATCCAGAAGGGCGTCGAGCGGGCCAAGAAGGATCTCTTCCGCGTCCCGAAGCACGGCAGCACGATCACGCACCAGACGACGGGCGTCTTCGGCTCGGGCAGCGTGCTCCTGAAGCCGGCCTCCCCCGGTACCGGCGTGATCGCCGGCGGCGGCGTGCGCGCGGTGCTCGAGCTCGCGGGCATCCACGACATCCTCTCCAAGAGCCTCGGCACCCAGAACCCGATCAACCTCGTGAAGGCGACGGTCGCGGGGCTGCGCGGCCTGCGCACGCCGGCCGAGGTCGCGACCCTGCGCGGGCTCACCGTCAATCAGGTGCTCGGGATCGGTGGCGAGCCTGCCGCGGCGAACGGCGTCGAGCCCGCCCAGGGCCAGGGCGACGCCCCCGCAGCGGTGGCCGATACGCCGGCGAACGGCAGCGAGGCGAGCGCCTGATGGCGGCGCTGACCGTCACGCAGCGGCGCTCGAGCAACGGTGCCAACCAGCGCCAGCTGGACACGCTGCGCTCTCTCGGCTTGCGCCGCATCGGCCACACGGTCGAGATCAAGGACTGTGAGCAGGCGCGCGGGATGCTCCACGCCGTCCGCCACCTCGTCGAGGTCGGCCCCGACGGGGCCAAGAAGGAGGGCAAGTGAGCCCGGACGGCGAGCGCAACGAGCGCATCGGCCTGCACAGCCTTGCTCCGGCGCCCGGCAGCCGCCGTCCCCGCAAGCGCGTCGGCCGCGGCGAAGGCTCGGGCACCGGCAAGACCTCCGGCCGCGGCCAGAAGGGCGCGGGCTCGCGCTCCGGCTCCAAGAGCCGTGCCGCCTTCGAGGGCGGCCAGATGCCGATCCACATGCGCATGCGAAAGCTGCGCGGCCCGCACATGAAGAAGTCGATGCCGTTCGAGCCGTTTCGCACGCACACGCAGCCGGTCAACCTCGCCGCGCTGCAGGAGCGCTTCGACGCCGACACCGACGTGACGCTCGACCTGATGCGCGCCAACGGCCTCGCGACCCGCAAGGGCGTCCCGGTGAAGGTGCTCGCCAAGGGCGAGATCGACAATGCGCTCACCGTCCACGCCCACGCCTTCAGCGCCACCGCCCGCGAGCGCATCGAGGCCGCGGGCGGCACCTGCACGGTCGTCGAGGGCTGAGCGCGGGCCCGCCGGACTGCCGGGCGGGGCTCCACCATCGACTAGAATCCGCGGCTGCGCGCCGATCGCCGGAGTTCAGCGCGCAACACACCCACCGCCATGCTCGCGACGATCCTCAACGCCTTCCAGGTAGCGGACATCCGCAAGAAGATCGCCTTCACGGCGGGAATGCTGCTGATCTACCGGGTCGGCTCGCACGTGCCGGTGCCGGGGGTCAACCTCAGCGCCGTCAACAACATCGAGAAGAACTTCAGCGGGTCGAACATCCTCGGCCTGCTGAACCTGTTCTCGGGCGGCGGACTCGGGCGGATCGCGATCTTCGCGCTCGGGATCATGCCCTACATCACCTCTTCGATCATCCTGCAGCTGCTGCAGGTGGCCGTCCCTTCGCTGGAGAAGCTCTCGAAGGAAGGCGATGTCGGACAGGCGCGCATCACCCAGTACACGCGCTACCTCACCGTCGGCCTCGCGTTCGCACAGTCGATCGGCTACGTCTTCCTGTTCCACTCCGAGCAGGCGCGCGCCGGCGAATCGGTCGTCACCCACTTCGATGTCCCGCACGTCTTCCTGATCGTCGTCTGCCTGACGACGGGTTGCGTGCTGCTGATGTGGATCGGCGAGCTCATCACCCAGCGCGGCATCGGCAACGGCATCTCGCTGCTGATCTTCGCCTCGATCGTCGCGCGCCTGCCCGCGGGCATCCAGTCGTGGTGGACCTCGACCGACCAGGTCTTCAAGGTGATGATGCCGTTCCTCGTCCTGGCGGTCGTGGCCGGGATCGTGTTCGTCCAGGAAGGCCAGCGCCGCATCCCGGTGCAATACGCCAAGCGCGTGATCGGCAGGCGCATGACCGAGGGCGGGCAGACCTACCTGCCGCTGCGCGTGAACATGGCCGGCGTCATCCCGGTGATCTTCGCCGCGAGCATCATGGCCTTCCCGCCGACCGTCGGCCAGCTGGTCAAAACGCATTGGGGCACAAAGCTCTCGGACTTCTTCACGCCGAACGGCTGGCACTACGTCGTCGGCGAGTCGCTGTTCATCATTCTCTTCACCTACTTCTACACCGCGGTCACGTTCAACCCGGTCGACCAGGCGGACAACCTGAAGAAGTACGGGGGCTTCATCCCGGGCGTGAGACCCGGCCGTCCGACGGCGGAGTTCCTCGATCGCATCCTCGCGCGCCTGACCTTCCCCGGGGCCCTGTTCCTCGCGCTGGTCGCCGCGCTGCCGGCGATCCTGATCGCGCGCACCCACCAGAACTTCTACTTCGGCGGCACCTCGATCCTGATCGTGATCGGTGTCGCGCTGGAAACGATGAAGCAGCTCGAGGCGCAGCTGATGATGCGAAGTTACGAGGGCTTCCTGAAGTAGCGGGCCGGGCGCGGGCGCTTCGGCTGCGAGCGGGCGCGAGCGGGTAGGCTGACGCGGTCGTGCCAGAGCTCAACCTGATCATGCTCGGTCCCCCGGGTGCGGGGAAGGGGACCCAGGCCGAGCGACTCAGCGATGATTTCTCGCTGCCGCACATCTCGACCGGCGACATCCTGCGCGCCCAGGTCAGCGAGGGAACCGAGCTCGGGGTTGCCGCGAAGGAGTACATGAGCGCCGGCAAGCTCGTACCGGACGAGATCATCGTCGGCATGATCACCGACCGCGTCGGCGCCGGGGACGCGCGCGACGGCTTCCTGCTGGATGGGTTCCCGCGCAACGAGGCGCAGGCCGACGCGCTCGGCAAGGCGCTCGGCGAGCTCGAACGGCGGCTCACCGCGGCCCTCCTGATCGAGGTGCCCGACGAGGAGATAGTCCGCCGCCTCGCGGGCCGGCGCGTGTGCGTCAAGAACCCGACGCACATCTACCACGTCGACTTCGACCCGCCGAAGCACGCCGACGTCTGCGACCAGGACGGCGCGCGCCTGGAGCAGCGCGAGGACGACCGCGAGGACGTGATCCGCACGCGCCTCGAGGTCTACCACTCGCAGACCGAGCCGCTGATCGCCTACTACGACCGCGCCGGCACGCTGCGCCGCTTCGACGGGCGCCGCAGCGCCGATGAGGTGCACGCGCACATCCGCGCCACGGTGGCGACGCTGCGCCTGGAGGAAAACCTCTAGGCAGACCGCAGCTAAGCTGCCAGACGTGATCATCAAGAAGTCACCCGCCGAGATCGGCAAGATGGCGCGCGCCGGCGAGGTCCTCGTCGCGACGCTCGACATGCTCGCGGGGAGGGTGGGCGCCGGGGTGAGCACGGCAGAGCTCGACGCCGCCGCCGAGCGCTTCATCCGCTCGCGCGGCGCGATCCCGACGTTCAAGGGATACCGCGGCTTCCCGGGCTCGATCTGCGCCTCGCCGAACGCGATGATCGTGCACGGGATCCCGGGGCCCTACCGCCTCGCCGAGGGCGACGTGATCTCGATCGACGTCGGCGTCACGCTGGACGGCTGGGTAGCCGACGCCGCGCGCACCTTCGCCGTCGGTGAGATCGGCGCGAAGGAGCGCAACCTGCTCGCGGCGACGGAGGAGTCGCTCCACAGCGGCGTCGCCCATTGCGTGGCCGGCAACCGCGTCGGCGACATCTCGAGCGCGATCCAGGCGGTCGCGGAGGGAGCGGGGCTCGCCGTCGTCCGCTCGCTCGTCGGCCACGGCGTCGGGCGCAGCATGCACGAGGACCCGCAGGTACCGAACTACGGCAAGCCGGGCAAGGGCCCGCTGCTGGAGGAGGGGATGGTGCTGGCGATCGAGCCGATGACCACGGCCGGCGGCCAGGCCGTGCGCGTGGGCGGCGACGGCTGGGCGATCTACTCGCAGGACGGCTCGCCCGCGGCGCACTTCGAGTTCACCGTCGCCGTCACGGCCGGCGGGCCGCAGGTCTTGACCCCCTGGCACCTAGGCGCCGGGGAGCATGGCGCCTCCGGGATCGCCGAGGGACTCGCGGGCACCCGCTGATCCCTGCGGCGCAGCGGCCGCCGGCGCGGCCGAGTTGCTACCATCTGGAGTCTCGCCCGAGTGCGCGTTGCATGACGCGCGCGGGCATGTCCACGACTTGGTAGCGGCAGCCCGGGCGGCGGCCAGAGCCGGGTCGCGGGAACCAGCCGAAAGGGATCATGAAGGTACGACCGTCGGTCAAGCCGATGTGCGAGAAGTGCAAGATCATCCGTCGCCACGGCGTCGTGCTGGTCATTTGCCAGAACAAGCGTCACAAGCAGCGCCAGGGCTAGATGAGCACCGCGAATCTGCTCGAACGAGCCGTGACGGCGGGCATCCCGGCGATGCGCTGCGGAGGTGCCTGCTAGGTGGCTCGTATCGCAGGCGTCAACCTGCCTTTGAACAAGCGCTCGGAAGTCGGGCTCACGTACATCTACGGCATCGGCCGCTCGACTTCGGGCAAGCTGCTCTCGCAGATCGGCATCAACCCCGACACCTACGTGCGCGACCTCACCGAGGACGAGGTCGTGAAGCTGCGCGACCTGATCGACGAGTCGCTCACAGTCGAGGGCGACCTGCGCCGCGAGCGCGCGCAGGACATCAAACGGCTGCAGGAGATCGGCTGCTACCGAGGCCTGCGCCACCGCCGCGGCCTCCCCGTGCGGGGGCAGAAGACCAAGACCAACGCGCGCACCCGCAAGGGGCCGAAGCGCATGCAGGTCGCCGGCAAGAAGAAAGCGGGCAAGAAGTGAGCGCGCAGCGCGAGCGGTCAAGTACGACGGGACGTCGTACTTCCACGACGATCGCGGGCCTGGACGGCCCGCGGAGCTGACCATGCCGCCCGCTCCCAAACGCGCCCGCGGCCGCCGCAAGCCGAAAAAGAACATCCCCGTCGGCCAGGCCCACATCAAGACCTCTTTCAACAACACGATCGTCTCCTTGACCGACACCGAAGGCAACGTGATCGCGTGGGAGTCCGCCGGCGGCGCCGGCTTCAAGGGCTCGCGCAAGTCGACACCCTTCGCCGCCCAGGTGACGGCCGACGCGGCCGCGCGCAAGGGCCTAGAACAGGGACTGCAGAAGGTCGAGGTGTTCGTCCGCGGACCCGGCTCCGGCCGCGAGACGGCGATCCGCTCGCTGCAGGCGGCGGGCCTCGACGTGACCGGCGTCAAGGACGTCACCCCGCAGGCCCACAACGGCTGCCGGCCCCGCAAGCGGAGGCGTGTCTGATGGCGCGCGACACCGGCCCTCAGTGCAAGCAGTGCCGCCGCGAGGGACAGAAGCTGTTCCTCAAGGGCGAGCGCTGCCTGACCGACAAGTGCGGCGTCGAGCGCCGGTCCTACCCGCCCGGCGAGCACGGCCGCGGGCGCCTCAAACAGAGCGAGTACCGCGTCCAGCTGCGCGAGAAGCAGAAGGCGCGGCGCTACTACGGCGTGCTCGAGCGCCAGTTCCACGGCTACTACGTCAAGGCCTCGCGCCAGCCGGGCATCACCGGTGAGAACCTGCTCGCGCTGCTCGAGTGCCGCTTGGACAACGTGCTCGTCCGCCTCGGCTTCGCCGCCTCGCGCCGTCAGGCGCGCCAGCTCATCCGGCACGGCCACTGGACGGTGAACGGCAGGCGCGTGGACATCCCGAGCTATCAGGTGCGCGCAGGCGATGTGATCGCGATCAAGGCGAGCACCCCCGCAACGCAGGTGGTACGCGACGCGACGGAGCTCACCGGGCAGATCCCCGCGTGGCTGCAGGCCGACCACGAGTCGCTCACCGCCAAGGTGCTGCGCAAGCCGGAGCGGCGAGAGGTCGCCGCGCCGGTGCAGGAGCAGCTCATCGTCGAGCTGTACTCGAAGTAGAAGCTTTTCCCACACGCCGAGGCCCGACGGGGCCGACGCGACTCCCAGCGGGCCGTCCGAACGGCGGCCCCGCAAGACCAAAACGACGTTAGGACTCAGATGCTCGACTTCCAAATCCCTCGGATCACCAGCGAGTCCGTGGAGCAGAACCGTGGCACGTTCACGATCGAGCCGCTCGACCGCGGCTTCGGCTACACGTTCGGCAACTCGCTGCGGCGCGTACTGCTCTCCTCGCTCGCCGGCGCCGCCGTCACGAGCGTCCGCATCGAGGGCGTTGCCCACGAGTTCTCGACCATCCAGGGTGTCAAGGAGGACGTGACCGACATCGTCCTGAACCTCAAGGGCGTCGTCTGCCGCATGCACTCCGACGCCAGCGAGGTCGAGGCTCCGCTCGTCGTCACCGGACCGGGCGAGATCACGGCGAAGGACATCGACCTGCCGGCCGGTGTCGAGATCCTCAACCCCGAGCTGCACGTGGCGACGCTCGAGAAGAAAACGAAGCTCGAGCTGTACATGACGATCGGCCGCGGCCGCGGATATCGACCGGCGGAGGAGAACAAGTCCGCCGACCAGCCGATCGGCGTGATCCCGATCGACTCGATCTTCTCGCCGGTCCGCCGCGTCGCCTACGCCGTCGAGCAGGCGCGCGTCGGTCAGAAGACCGACTTCGACAAGCTCACGCTCGACATCGAGACCGACGGGTCGATCGATCCTCAGGCCGCGCTGCGCGAGGCCGCCGAGCTGCTCATCTCACAGCTGGCGATCTTCACCGACGCCGACCGCATCCAGGAGCTCCGGGCAGCCCCGGGCGGCCAGCTCGACGGCCACGGCCTCGCCGTCGCCGGGGGCGCGCCCGCTGCGCTGCAGGGCGAGGAGTTCGGGATCCTGATCGAGGAGCTCGAGCTCGGCGTGCGCTCCTACAACTGTCTGAAGCGCGCCGGTATCCAGACCGTCGGCGACCTCATCTCGAAGTCCGAGGCCGAGCTCAACGCGATCCCGAACTTCGGCAAAAAGTCGATCGACGAGGTCATCGAAACGCTGCACGCGCGAGGGTTGAACCTGCGCCAAGACTGAGCGATCGATGACCCCGGCCCGGGGTTCGCCGCCTCCGGCCGGAGGAAGTGAGTGACGTCGACTCACTTCAGCTGCCGCAGGCGGCTGAAAGATCGAGTCATCTACACTTCCTCCCCCATGAGACACCAGAAGACCCGCAACAAGCTCTCCCGCGACAGCGCGCACCGCAAGGCGCTGTTGATGAATCTCTCGAAGGAGATCATCGAGCACGAGCGGGTCAAGACGACGCAGGCGAAGGCGAAGGCCGTCAAGCCCGAGATCGAGAAACTGATCACGCTCGCCAAGCGCGGCGATCTGCACGCCCGCCGCCAGGCGCTCTCGACGCTCTCCCAGGACAAGTTCGCGGTGCACAAGCTGTTCGTGGACATCGCCCCGCGCTACGCCGAGCGCCCGGGTGGCTACACGCGCATCCTCAAGCTCGGTCCGCGCCGCAGCGACGCGACCGAGATGGTCTTCATCGAGCTCGTCTGACGGCGCCGGGCGCGGCGCCCGCGCGATGACGACGAAGCTCACGCTCGAATACGACGGGACCGGCTTTGCCGGCTGGGCGCGCCAGCCGGGCAAGCGCACCGTCCAGGTGGAGCTCGAACGGGCTCTGCACACGGTGCTCGGCGAGAGCGGCGAGGATGGGCAGCCGCTGCGCCTCACGGTCGCCGGACGCACCGATGCGGGCGTCCATGGGTGGGGCCAGGTCGCCAGCTACCAACACGAGGCGGTCGACCCCAACCGGCTCAACGGCCTGCTCGGGAAGGACGTGGCGATCCTCGCCTGCGAGCCGGCGCCGGACGGCTTCGACGCGCGGCGCGATGCGACGAGCCGGACCTACTGCTACCGCGTCCTCGCGCGCCGCGCACGCAGCGCGTTCGAGCGCGACCGCGCCTTCTGGGTATCCGGGCCGGTCGACCGCGACGCGCTGTCGGAGTGTGCGCGCGCGCTGGTCGGCAAGCACGACTTCACCGCGTTCACGCCTTCCGAAACCGAGCACGCGTGGTTCAACTGCCGCGTCGCGCGGGCGGAATGGATCGCGGCAGGCGACGTGCTCGAGTTCTGGATCGAGTCGGACATGTTCCTGCGCCACATGAACCGCGTGCTTGTGGGGACGATGCTCGACGTCGCCGGCGGGCGCACGAGCCTCGAGGCGTTCGCAGCGCTGCTGTCGGGCCGCCCCCGCTCGCACGCCGGATCCACCGCCCCGGCGCACGGGCTGGCGCTCGCGAGCGTGAGCTATGAGGGCGTGCCGCGGGACCCCGCGCGCGCGGCGGGTCAGGACCGGGTGTAAGCCCGTGCCCGCTTGGATGCCGGCAGATATCTTCACGAGTCTCGGCCCAAGCGGCCCCTATGCTGGCTCTCGGACATGCTGAACGTGCTCCTGACCAACGACGACGGCATCGAGGCCGACGGGCTGCAGGCGATGCGCGCCGCGCTGCGCGACCTCCCAGGCGTGCGCCTGGCCGTGATCGCGCCGGACGGCAACCGCTCGGCGATGGCCCGCTCGATCACGACGCGGCGGCCGCTCGTCGTGGCCGAGGTGCCGTTCGAGGACGGTACCGTCGGCTATGCGACCGACGGCACCCCGGTCGACTGCGTGCGGCTCGCGAGCCTCGGGCTCGTCGACGGGTTCGCCGCCGATCTCGTCGTCTCGGGCATCAACCACGGCGCCAACCTCGGCGATGACATCACCTACTCGGGAACGGTCGCCGCGGCGCTCGAGGGCGTCGTGCTCGGGCTGCCCGCGATCGCGGTCTCCCAGCAGTCGGGAGCGGGTGCGCTCGACTACCGCTTCGACGGCGGATTCGGGTTCGACGTCGCCGCCGCGTTCGTCGCACGGCTCGTCGAGCGGATCGAGGACGTGCCGCTGCCGACGCGCACCCTGCTCAACGTGAACGTCCCCTCCGCGCCGCCGGCAGGTGTGGAGGTGGCCGCGCTCGGAAAGCGCATCTACCGCGACGAGCTGCGCCTCGAGCGCGAGGAAGAGGGGCGTCGGCGCTACTGGATCTACGGCAGCTATCCCGGCTACGAGGACGAGCCCGGGACAGACCTCGCCGCGGTCGCGGCGGGGCGCATCGCTGTGACGCCGCTCCACTTCGACCTGACGGCTCGCGCGGGGATGGACGCCCTGCGCGCGTTCGACCTCGAGGGGCTGCTCGCGCCGGTGGCGCCCGACGCGAGCGCGTGAGTCCGCGGTCGCGAGCGTCGACGGCTTCCGCGGAGGCCCTCCGCGATCGCGCCGCGGAGCTGCGCGCCGAGCTCGAACATCACGCCCACCGCTACTACGTCCTCGATGACCCCGAGATCGGCGACGACGCCTACGACGCGCTCCTCGACGAGCTGCGCGCGATCGAGCGCGAGCACCCCGAGCTCGCGACGCCAGACTCGCCCACGCAGCGCGTCGGCGGCGAGCCCGTAGGGCGGCTGGAGAAGGTGAGGCACCCCGAGCCGATGCTCTCGCTCGGCAACGTCCGCTCCGAGCAGGAGCTGCGGGCGTGGGTGGATCGCATGCGCAACCACCTCGCGCGCGAGGGGATCGGGGATCCCGACTTCACCTACGTCGTCGAGCCCAAGATCGACGGGCTCGCGATCAGCCTGCTCTACCGCGACGGCGTGCTCGAGCGCGGGGCGACGCGCGGCAACGGCGAGATCGGCGAGGACGTCACGCACAACCTGCGCACGATCGGCGCGATCCCGCTGCGCGTGGAGGGGGCGCCGCCGCTGCTCGAGGTGCGCGGGGAGATCTACATGTCGCTCGCGGACTTCACGGCGCTGAACGAGCGCCGCGCGGAAGCCGGCGAGTCGACGTTCATGAACCCCCGCAACTCCGCCGCCGGGACGATCCGCCAGCTGGACCCGGCCGACGCCGCGAAGCGGCCGTTGTCGATCTGGTGCTACCAGGTGGGGGTCACCGACGGGCTCGCGTTCCGGCGCCACTCGGAGGCGCTCGACTGGTTGCGCGAGCACGGCTTCCGCGTCAACCGCGGGATCGCCCTGCTCGACGACGCCGAGCAGGTGATCGAGCAGTGCCACGAGTGGGAGCGCCGGCGCGGAGAGCTCGACTTCGAGATCGACGGGGCCGTCGTGAAGATCGACGACCTGGAGCTGCACCGCCGCCTCGGCTCGGTCGGCCGCGACCCGCGCTGGGCCGTCGCATGGAAGTTCCCGCCGACGACGGCCGTGACGAAGCTCGAGAAGGTGATGTGGAACGTCGGCAAGTTCGGCGACATGCGCCCTTACGCGGTGCTGGCGCCGGTCGCGGTCGCGGGGGTGACGATCAAGCTCGCGACCCTCCACAACGAGGAGGACATCCTGCGCAAGGACATCCGTGCGGGCGAGGACGTGATCGTCGTGCGCGCCGGTGACGTGATCCCGCAGGTCGTCTCGCCGGCGCCGCACGTGGCCGAGCACAAGCGCCGGCCGCCCCGGCCGCACCCCCCGGAGCGCTGTCCCTTCTGCGGCACCCCCACGGTCAAGCCCGAGGACAGCGTGTTCACCAAGTGCCCGAATCGCGACTGCCCGGCGCGGGCGTGGCAGCTGCTCAAGCACTTCGTCTCGCGCGGCGCGATGGACATCGACGGACTCGGCGAGAAGCAGGTCGCAGCGCTGCAGGAGCGCGGGCTGCTGCGCACGGCGGGCGACCTCTACAGGCTGACCGCGGCCGAGCTCGTCGAGCTCGAGGGCTACGGCGAGGTCTCGGCGGGAAAGCTGCTCGCGGCGCTCGAGAGCTCGAAGGAGCGCCCCTTCTCCAGGGTCCTGTTCGCGCTCGGGATCGAGGAGGTGGGGGAGGTCACGGGGCGCAACATCGCCCAGCGCTTCAGGACGATCGACGCGCTGCTGGCAGCCACGCCGCAGGAGATCGCCGAAACGCCGGGGATCGGCGAGAAGATGGCTGCCTCGATCCGCTCCCAGCTCGACGACGAGCGCATGCGGAGCCTGATCGCGGACCTGCGCGAGCTCGGCTTGTGCTTCGCGGAATCGGGACCGCCGCCGTCGGAGGGCCCGCTCGCAGGGCGGACGCTGGTGCTCACGGGGTCCTTGCCCGACCTTTCCCGCGAGGCGGCGACCGAGCGGATCCTCGCCGCCGGCGGGCGCGTCACGGGCTCCGTGTCGAAGAAGACGGATTACCTGGTCGCGGGCGAGAGCCCGGGGTCGAAGCTCGAGAAGGCCGAGCGTCTCGGCGTCGCGGTGCTCGACGAGGCGGGACTGCTCGCGCTGCTCGGCGGCTGAGCCGGCTATTCGCCGGTTTCGGCGTAGCCAGTGCTTTCGCGCTGGCTCTGTTCGACCTGCTGTTCTTCGTGGGCTTCGCGCAGTTCCTGGTAGTCGGTCTTCGATTCGGTTTCGCGGGCTTCCTGGACGTCCGCTTCGTCGAGTTCGTGTTTGGCGCCGTTGAAGATGCTCCCAGCCATTCCGCTCTCGACCACTGCGTAGGCGACGGTCGGTTCGGTGCTCGAGCAGCCCGACAGCGACGGGGCTGCGACGGCCGCCAGCAGCAGCAGCCAGCAGAGCGATTTGCGGGACCGGGGCATGCGATCCCCTCGGCCGCCCGGGCCGGGTGCTTGAAAGCTGTACGCTCAGCGCCCGCTCATCGTCCAGGTGGCGCGTTTTCGGGGCGCCGGCGCTTGAGGACCTCGCCCGAGATGCCGATACGGGTTGACGCCCCGCGGTCGTCCGGCTGGGCGCCGCTGTTCGGGGGCTAGAAGCCGGCCACCGTGGTCGACGCTTCATTGCGCATCAGCCGTTTTCCCGCCGTTCTTGGTGCGGCTGTAGTTTCTGCCCTCAGCGGCTACGAACACCCGTTAGGAGCCGTTTCTGGCTCTCTCAGGGCTTGGAAACGCTAGGACGTAGCTAACAGAATCGACCTTGAGCTAGCTGGAAAGCAAGTAGCGTGATCCTCTGCGTTGACCAACTCGCTTGATCTGCCCTGAGTCCACAAGAGTCTTGAGAGCAACAGAGAAGGCATTAGACGAGCCGTCATAGCCAATAGCATCACGAATCTGTGTAGCTGACTGCTCGCCGGAAGCACGCCGCAGATGACCGATAATCGCCTCATCGTCTACCTTGCTTGATCCGCTGCGGGATCTCGGTGCGGAGATGCCGTTGATAGCGGCCAACTCACTACGCAGAAACTTCGCGTACTCGCGCTCTAGGTCCTGTTTCTTCTGGTGCAACGGCTCTAGGGCTGCTTGAAACTTCGCTTCCTCGGCCGCTATTTCGTCGTCCAGCTTCTGAAGTTCTTGCTGCCGTTTGGCAATGTCTAGGTCAGCCACGAGCGCTCCTTTGTTTGAGAGCAGCCAGCTTAGCTTATGTGCGCGGATTAGACCAGTTTGTAGATACGTTCAGCGCCTTTTCCTGTGCGCCGCCGAATCTTGCCTTCTTCCAAAAGCTCGTTTCGGGCACGGACGAGCCTGTCTGTTGACGCGGTTCCGTTGCAAGCCTTGAAAAGATCGGTCGTAGGCAGTTCCTGTTTAGCGAGCACGGAGAGGATCTGTTGCTTTCGTTCCTCGACACTGACAAACCTAGGCTTGGTAATCGTCATTTCTGCCGGCTCAGGTTTTGCGAGATTTTGTTTCTGTGTGCTGGAAGCTAATTCGTACCGGACGCGCGTCAGGATCTCGTCATGTGCCTTGCAGAACTTCTTTTCTGGAAGTGCCGCCTGCCCGCAGAACTCGTAGCTAAAACATTTCATTGCTAGGAGCTTTCTATCTCACCTAGCGTTTTTGTGCTTCTTCTGCGGCTTCTTCGGCCAGAGATTCCTCGGGTGTACGAAGAGGAGTTTCGGCCGCATAGGTGTCCGCGAAGTTGCAGGCATCGGCTATGACCTTGGGTGTTATTTCTTTCCACGACTGAACCTCAGAAGGTTCATAGGTCAACTCTCCATCGCCGCCGTAAATCGCTGCGAGCTCGTTTGGCCATAACTCAAAAGGCGATGAAAATGTCTCGACTGCTTGGCAAACGTACTTGCCGCCTTTCACCCCAACAATCGTAACTTCTGATGGATAGTCAGACTCGCGCTTTGTGCGTTTGAGCTTTTCGCCAACAGAAGCCATCAGAACAACTCGCTTTCATCACGGCCAACGGCGGCTGCTAAAGCCGCTCTTGTCGAGTTTTTCTTAGGCGGAATGCCGCGCTCGAAACGAAAGACAGTTGTTGGGCTGATCGAGACTTTGGCTGCTACTTGATTTGACGTTAGGCCAGCTTCTGCTCTGGCAACCTTCAAGCGATTGTGTTCCGCCTTGTTTTGGAGGATTGAATCCTGCCAAATCGAGAACGTAATCTCTGCCATTCTTTTGCGAGCAGCCGCTGTTTGTGGGCCGGGCATTTAGAGCCAAGCCTCTAACGCTTGGGTTCCTAGGACTTCCTCACCTGCTGGCTGCTCTGTGGCCGGCTGCTCTAGCTCAAACGCGGCTTCAATAGCCGTAGCGGGTGCTTGAGTCACGTCTAAGCCGCCGACGGGCCGCACAGAAAACTCTGTCTCAGCCTCAAGGCCAATGCCTTGAACGCCTACAACAGCTATCTGATCCCAGCCATCATTCTCAGGAACCTTTCGCGTCCAGACTTGTCCCACGGCAACCCTCATGCGCGGCCGCACTTTTCAAGGTAGTCCTGCCAGACAGCATTGTCGTGTTCGCGCTTGGCATCAGCAATTGCTTTCTTGCGCGCAACGTGCGCGTCGATTCTGCGTTGCATTCGCAACCCTTCGGCGTGACCAAGAGCGGCACTCCCTGCACGAATAGCCTCGACATTCTCAGGTTCACGAAGCCCGGCAAGATCAATCTCCATTGGGTGTGGCTGCCTAGGACGCAGAAGCGGTTTTGTAGCTTTGCTAACTAGATCCTTAGGAAGACTCATTTCAACTCACCTGTTCTCATATAACAAATTGTGTCAAATGGTCTGCCATCTTGACTGCAAAAATAGGTAGGTGACCGATCACAAGGCATTACCACCAGGGCTTTTCACAGCGTCGACAGCGCCGTCTGTTCTAGACGTTGCTAAATCCGTGGATGGTTCTGGCCTTGAAATCTCAGGACTGTTCGCAACCTGGGATGAAGACACAGAAGGTGAGGCATTTCTTCCAACTGCCTTCGACTCGTCGCTGCCGGTAGCTATGGCGCTCGGCGTGCCGGTTCTTTACCACCATGCTAAGGACGAGGCGCCCATCGGGTTTGTCAAAAGCTGCGAAGTAAAGCCTCAAGGTCTTTTCGGGAGCGTCGTTCTCCCAGCGCCCGAAGTAGGAACCAAGGCATTTGATGTCTATTCGGCCATCAAAAACAAGCTGCCCCTGGCGTTCAGCGTCGGTGGGGTATGGGAGCGCTTCAAGCGCGGCGGAAAGACCAAGCTTCTATGTCGCCGGCTTTTGGAGGTATCGATTACGCCAGTAGCTACAAACGCCTTTGCGAAGCTGACCAAGATTGCTTCCGTACAGAATGTCAAGGCTATTGGGGACTCTTGGGAGCCTGTTATGGGCATAAACGAATACGTGAAGCAGCGGGTAGCGGAAGACAACCTTCAGCGCATAGCACTTGACTTAGCTGTTGCCGAAATCAACAGCCGTGCTAGCCGTTTACGGCAGCCCGCAGTCTTCTAGACAAGTAGCGCCCGAGATATGCGAAAGGACACCGGCCGCCCGGTGTCCTTTCTATGTCTCGTCGTTTGTCTTTTCCTACTTGCTCAGCTTACCAAAATACTGTGGCACTGACTGTGAACGCCGAGAAAATTGTCGGGCGTTTGTGTAGAATATGTGTAACAAAGCAAATCCAGACGAAAGGTTACGCAAATGCCACACACACGATTATGGGAAGTACGGTATCAGCGCGGGGAAACGCAGCGGCAAGTAGCAGAAAAGCTCGGCTGTACTCAGCAGGTCTACTGCTTCTGGGAGAACAAAAAAGTTAGACCACGGCCAGTAAATGCGAGGAAGCTTTCCGACCATTTCTCGCGCCCAATAGCTGAACTTCTAGAACCCATAAATGAGAAAAGCCTCCCCAGCAATGCTGAGGAGGCCCAGGTCAACGCTATCCAGACGAAAAACCCTAACAACAAATCCACGACGCAACCGAAAGATTTGGCGTAATGGACAGTGTACCAAATCAAGCCGCCGCAAAAGTAATCGGTGACTTTGCGAAGCTACTAGCGGCTGAGCCAGACGAGGCTGCTCGTAGCGCCCTTCTTCGGCGCGCACGCGTGACAGCAATGAACCAAGCGTCCGAGGAATCCTTTGACGGTCCTAGTCCGCTTGCTTTCGATCTCGATTCTGAGCCACCACACCCGCGATATGTTGTCGTAGGACGCCTAGAACGGGGTCAGCTAGGGATGCTCAGCGCAGACACAGGCGCAGCTAAGTCGATTGTGTCGCAGCACCTGGCCGTACAAGCGGTAGCGGGCCTGGACTGGCTAGGACACGAAACCCGCGCCGAACGAGTCCTCTACATAGACGAGGAGAATCCTCGCGGGACTGTTGAACGTAGGCTCAAAGCCCTTGGTCTACAGGCCGACGAGTTGAGCGCACGTTTGGCGTACTACAGCCGCAAGGGTCTAGCGATTGGGGATGGTGCGGCAACCGACGAATGGCTAGAGGATCGTTGCCGAGCCTTTCAGCCGGATTTGGTCATCATCGACACGCTCATGGCCGCTACGGCTGTTTCGGAAACGAACGACAACGGACAAGCCGTAAAGCTGATGAAGCACCTACGCGGTCTAGCCGAGCGTTTTGATGCCGGCGTTCTTGTGCTCCACCACGAGCGCAAGAAATCCAAGGATTACCCGAACTCCTCAGGCCAAGCCATGATGGGTGCTCGTCAGTGGGCCGGTCAGGCAGATGTGCAGATGACCCTAACGACCCTTAGCGAGTTGGAAGTCACGGACTATGGGGCGCAGCTTCCCGAGGATGCGCACGCCGCTGATCTCCTAGCTGACGGTCGCGTTTGCCGTACGGCCTCCCGAGGTTTGCGTAGGACGTTCAGATGGCTACCTGCGGAGAAGGATCGAGAAGGTGAGCCGAATTATCCCGAACTGATCGTCGTGACCTCAGAGAAGGACGTAGAGAACAGCCTTCTTTGGATGCTCGTTGAGAACGAAGGAAGGATCACAAGCGCAGACCCGACAGAGCTCGAACTTCTAACGATTTCTATTGGGACGTTCGTGCAGGCCCAGGAGGGCGAAATCAAAACCGCAGATGTAGCAAAGGGCGTTGCTAGGAATCCTGGGGATTCTTCGTTCAAGCGAGCACTCAAAGATGCGGTAGCTGCCGACTACATCAAAAAGGGTGCGAAGCAGGGTAGATATGCGGCCGGAAGGGTGCAGGTGCTCGATGTTTGAGTTTGGGTCAGTTTTTGGGTCTGTATATACCAATGACCCAAAGACCCAAAAATGTGCTTCGGCCGTGGTTAGGTCAGCTTTGGGTCAGCCGCTCGACCGCTTGCTGCCGTCTGCGTTTGCTACGCAGACGGCATTGCTAAGCGGAACCTCGCCTACGGCCGCAAACTCTTCTAATCACGTTTGGGTCAGCTTTGGGTCACGTTTGGGTCAGGCTGCAAATGTTTGACCGCGCTCGCCTCAGCGAGCTACCTCCGGCCGAGCGAAAAGCTACTTGGCAGGAACTAATAGACGTGCTCAGGGCTGCTGACCATGAAGGTTGGCAAGCCCATGAGCATAAAGAGCTTATCTACGCACACGCTCGGGCGCGAAACCTTCGCTTATCTACCGCGCAGATAAATGCTCTTATCAATACAGCCAATCACGGCTAAACAAACACAACAGAAAGACAAACTAATGCCAATGACTCTAAAGGAACAGCAG
This sequence comes from Solirubrobacteraceae bacterium, assembly GCA_036264095.1. GTDB lineage: Bacteria > Actinomycetota > Thermoleophilia > Solirubrobacterales > Solirubrobacteraceae > Palsa-744. The sequence goes on from DATARO010000074.1 coordinate 23,102, forward strand.
GAGCGGAAGAAGAACCTAGCAGCGTTATATGCTAGCCCTAACGGAAAGCACTGGGAAGAGATTCACAAAACAGTGCGCGTATTGTACGACGGCCTGCTTGAACATTGGGAGCAGAATCCAGACGCTCGAAGGGAGGCGTTTGGAGACTAGGGGAATATCCTTGCGCCTACACTCAATCAACTCCCTAAAAACCAAAAGGCTCTGACGCGAGAAGTGGGATCATTAAGTCATGTCGTCTTTACAGCCAAAACAGCCCACTAGTCTTCCAGGCAATCGCCAAGCCAAAACAGGCCCCGGAACCCTAAGAACATCAGCGGACGTGACGAATCAAACGGCCATCCAACAGCCTGCGATAAAACCTGGCGACCAGACTCACAGAGCAGCCGAAGTAACGCGCCACAGAACTTCGACAAGTCCTCGCCAAATCAATCGCTCAGAAATCGGCTTAGGGTCTACTCGACCAGTATCCCCAGCTTGACCAAGAACCTGTAAAGGCACAGGCAGCAAAAGGACCGCCAACTGGCGGTCCTTTTTGTTCCGACTTCTGCGAGCAAAACAGCAACCGGCCCGTAGTAGCCTAAGGAAACCTACCTCCCTTGAAGCGCAACGGCTTACAGCGCTGCTAGTGCGCCGCTAGTGGATCGCTTGAAAACCTAGGATTGCTAGGGTCGCTGTGCGGGCAAGCAAACAATGATGCGGTGGAGACACATTCGCTGCTTGCCTGCATCTACGCTGCTGACCGCAAAACAGCCCGCACAGTCGCAGGCCACCATTTAGCGCCGCCGTGAGCAGTAGCTACTCCCTCGGCATTGAGGGAATCTGCAACGGCCGCGAGAGTCTTGCCGCTTGATCGTTCTGCGGCTATCCTCGCGCGAGTCTCAGCGGGCAGCGTAGGTGGTCGCCCTAGCCTGATCCCTTGTGCTCGCTTCTCAGCCAGAGCAGCCTTCGTGCGCTCTCCAATCAGCCGCCGCTCTAGTTGGCTGAACGTCGTGACCACGTTGGCCATAGCCTCACCTACCGCGCTTGAAGTATCCACGGGAGTATCTAGGGCAATCAGTGCCCATCCCTCTTTTTGCGATTCCTGCATCAGCCGAGCGAAATCCAATTACGGACCTACTCAACCTATCCAGCTTTGCGACTACTAGCGCGTCGCAAAGGCCGGCGGCGAGTAGAGCTCGTGCTTCTTCAAGTCCAGGCCGACGAGTCGATTTGCCGCTAGCGGCATCTTCGATAAACCGCACCTGCCAGTCTCGACGTACAGCCTCAGCGAGAATCGCAGACCGTTGGGCATTGATTCCTGCGCCCGACTCAGCTTGAGTTTGTGTCGAAACTCTGAGATATCCAATGACCATCTAGCCTCCCAAATAGGCCACTGGCTAGCGAGAACTTCGCTAGCCAGTGCCATTTATACGAATCGGACGTTTTGTATACGGCCGAACTATGCCGCCGATTTCGTGCGGGATTTCTTTTCAGAAAAGCCCTCCTGAAAATCCGCGCTGACCTTACAAATGGCCATGGCGTAAAGCCTTGCATCGTTCAGGCTGCCAAACGAATCAAGAATCTCTCGGCTCTTGTCCTCGCTTTCGGCGATCACGAGATGTGATTCGCCTGCGTTGTCCAGATCGTCTGCACCACTGAATGCGCTGAGCCTAATCGTCTGCATGATGTTCTCCTTGTTAGTGCTGTTGAATTAGCGGAACTACGATGAAGCCGGCCAGCATTGCCAGTCCAGGCAACGCTGCCCACAGAAAACGAACGAACTTCATTCCGCCATTGCGTGCTGCTGTACGAACTGCGCCAGCACGTTTTCGACGGCAACCCCGAAGGTCTGAGCAACACCCTCCACGTAGGCGTCTGCAAGCGTTTCGACCAGCTCCCCAACGTGCTCAGTCGGCCGAACGTCTGTGACCAGCGCGAACAGACGATTTGGGGTCAGATCTTCCGCATACTCACCCGAAAGATCAGGCTCACGCGGAAGGCAATCCCAAACCGCAGGATCACCGTCGAGGATCAGGTCAAGCAACTCCTGCGCTGCCTCAACGTGTAGCGACGGGCTAACCGTCAGACGTGCTGCGCGCTCAGCTTCGGCAATCCCCAGCTTGTACGCGCTGAGTTTCCATGCTGCTAGTGTCTCGCTTGGCACTTGGGGTCACTCCCTTGTGTCCGGAGGCCCGAGCGCTACAACGCTGCGGGCCTCACTTGTTTTGTGGACTCCACCCTATTTCATTTGTGTAGAAATGGCAAGGGAATTAGTGAAAAAGATTATTCCGAGAATCCCTTGACCTGGGCCGGCGTTGTGGTATTCGTGGTGGTCCTCCCTCACGGTGGGGTAAAAAACCGATTCGTACCACATACCCGGTAGCGAAAAGGTTTGGACGTGGTACGAAGTAGAAGTGACCCTAGGATTCCAACTAACTATCGGCAAATCTAAGAGCGATTCTAAGCCGCTGTAACACTTCGGCGCACTGGGGTTACTGGATAGCTGGGGTCAGTCAGCCGAGGCCGTGAGAGCGGCCGCTGGACGCCTCTGACGGACCGTGCTAGATTCACCCGTTCGCGCGTACGCGCGAGGTCGGAGGGTGAAAACGGTGAGCAAATCTCTTGCAGAGCTAGGTGGTTAGAAATGGCAGAAACTAGAGCCGTAATCTATGCCAGGGTTTCGACAGAGCAGCAAGCAAAGGAAGGCTTGTCGCAGGACGAGCAGGTTCGTCGCTGCCGCGAGCACATTCAGCAGAAAGGCTGGACTGAGACTGCTTGCTACATCGAGACAATGAGTGGCACTCGGGATGATCGACCAGAACTTGCGAAGCTGCTGGGCACTCTCAGCGACATAGATGTTGTCGTGATAGCCAAGCTAGATCGACTCGGGCGCAACACAAAGCACATGCTCGAAATCTACGAAACCCTAGAAGCCGCTGAGGTTGACCTTCTCTCGCTATCTGAGTCGATAGATACGACAACACCTATGGGCAAGGTCATGCGCCTTGTTATCTCTGCGTTTGCCCAACTAGAGTCCGAAACGATTGGCGAGAGAGTCCGGAGCACCATTGGAGCCCGACGAGCAGACGGGCGCAAGCATTCCCAGTTTCCCTACGGCTACAAAAAGGATGGGCGACCCTCGGCCATTGAGTCTCCGGTGGTCAAGAGGATCTTTACGGAAGCTGCTGCGGGTGTAGCTCAGGCGAAGATTGCGGAGAAGCTGAACAAGGACGGATTCAAGACCCGTTCGGGAACTAAATGGAGTCAGCCGAGGATCAAGACGATTCTCGACAACATCACCTACACCGGTCAGATCGAAACGAACGAAATCGTGGCCGAAGGAAAACACGACGGAATCATCGACAAAGCGTTGTGGGATTCCGTGCAGAATCTACGGGCAGCAAACAAGCGCGGCAAGAACGGTTCTGCTGCTGGACGGAAACCAAAGAGATTCCTCTTTGGCAACGGTCTTCTTAGGTGCGCGCATTGTGGTGGCGCAATGGTGCCTCACACGACCACAAGCGGGTACGAACACTACCTCTGCAACACCCGTAAGGCAGAGTCGAAAGACGCTTGCTCGATGAAGCCCGTCAAGCGAGCAAGCGTTGACGCGGCTGTGTTCGACTATTTCGAGCGCGTATGTGTCTCGATTGAGGCGACTCAGGAGCAGCTACAGAAGCAACTTGATTTGCAGGAGGTTGAAGCAGAAGGAAGGCTCAAAGCTGCTGAGCGAGCAAAGGCAACGGCTGCTGCGGCTACTGAGCAGATCGACAAGGACTATCTAGAGGGCGATATCGACGGCAAGACGCACCAGCGCCTTTACCAAAAGGCAGAGAACGATCTAATCGAAGCGGAAGCTGATCTTTCGCTTGCCTCTATGCACATGGACGCCGTGAGCAAAGAACCACAAGCGGTCACAGAAGCTGCCGAGGCTATTGCTGCACTTCGCGCCGAAATCGCAGGCGAAGTATCTGACGCCTCCGGTCTAGAGGCTGTAAGGGCAAGGCTCTCGACGCTGTTCTCAGAGATTCTTGTCGCTCAGATAGACGAGACTTCTGTGCCTCTTTCGCCTGAGATTCAGGCTGTTATGGATGCACAGGCTGAGCAGTACGCAGACGAACAAGAGCCTCTAGAGGTTGGCCGTTGGATCGTCACGCCCATGCCACGCGGCGAATGGGTTGGCGGTCTGGAGGGCTATTGGCAAGAGGTTCTAGAGCCTTCTGCTCTACCGATAGCTGGGTGCTCTAAAAACCAGCGACCGTGATCGTCATGTGATCCTGGAAGATGTGCGCCGCGGTCGTCGAGACGCCGTCGTTGAAGAACGCGAACGCGAGCGTGTGGCCATCGGCAGCGTTGCAGTAGCCGGCGAGGTTCGAGACCCCGGTGAGCGTCCCCGTCTTCCCCTGGCAGCGTCCCGCGGCGGCCGTGCCTCGCATCCGCAGCGCGAGCGTGCCGGTGCGGCCGGCGACCGCCATGCTGTTGCGAAGCACGGTCCCGATCGGCGTCTCGTACAGACCCACGAGCAGGGAGACGACCTGGTAGGGGGAGGTGTGGTCGGCGGGCGAGAGCCCCGAGCCGTCGACGACGCGCGGGTGGATGGCGAGCAGCGAGCCGATCGTGGACGCGACCACGGAGGCCCCCGCGGCCGTGGTGCCGGCACCGCCGAAGCGCGCGCCGAGGTCCTTGACGAGCGTCTCCGCGAAGAAGTTGTCCGACGGCGGGAGCATCAGCCCGAGCAGTTGCGCGACCGTCGGGGAGGCCACGGTCGCGAGTGTGGCCGCGCCCGCCGGCGCAGTCCCCGCGCCACTGCTGCCGCGCACGCGCACGCCGTCCGCCTTCAGGGCGGCGAGCAGCTTGCGCGCGGCGTATGCCGCCGGCGCATGCGGCCCGCGTTCATGCCCTTCGGCGCCGCGATCGAACTCGAGCGCGCTCAGGTTGCCTTCGAGGAACGGGTCGAATGCGTAGTTGCTCGACGGCTCGCCCCTGTGGCTGTCCCAGTAGGACTCATCGCCCAGCACGCGCCCGGTCACTTCGCGGAGGCCGTCGGCATTGACGAGCGTGTTCGCGAGCTCGGTCACGCTCGTGCCGGTGCCCCCGTAGTGGGAGGTGATGAACGAGGTGCTGCCGAACGTGGGATCCCCGCCTCCATGCAGGTAGAGATTGCCTTCGAAGACGCCGAGCGGGTTCATCTGGCCGGCCCCGATCACGCTCGTTGAGAGGCGCGAGGACGCGCCGAGGAGCTGCAGCGCCGTGGTCGCGGTGTAGAGCTTCTCCACCGAGGCCGGTGGCCGTAGCGTGCTCGCGCGCTCCGAGAACAGCGCCGTGTGGGTGCTGAGGTCGTAGACATAGCCGCCGTCGTGGGGACCGGCGAGCGCGGTCTGGTGGGTCAGATCGGCCTGCAGTTCGGGGATCCCGCCGGGCGCGGCCCCAGCGGCCGGCGCAGCCGCGGCGAGGAGGAGAACGAGGCAGGCAGACACTGCGGCGAGCCAGCGGAGAGGGTTGGCGGGCGTCGCAGGCGTGTTCCGGGCCACTCGCCCATAGAATGTGGCTGCATGGGCAAGGTTGTCAAGCTGGAACCGGCTCGGACGGCCGAGAAAGCGGCGAAGAAGCGCCGCGACGCGCTCGTCGCGACCGGTGTGGGCCGCCCGGCCTCTGGTGATCGCCGCACGAGGCCCAGACGCGACAAGACGGCGCTGGTGCTCGGCGGCGGCGGCTTCACGGGCGGCGTGTACGAGATCGGCGCACTGCGGGCGCTCGACCTGCTCGCGGTCAACAGCAACGTCAACAACTTCGACGTCTACGTCGGCACCTCGGCGGGGTCGTTCATCGCTGCGCTGTGCGCCAACGGGGTCACGCCGGAGGAGATGATGCAGGTCGTCACGCGCCAGGGGAAGGTGGCGTTCAAGGACATCGACCTGGGCGACCTGCTGCGCCCGAACATCGTCGAGTTCGCCCGCAAGGCCGCCTCGATGCCGCTGCGGATGGCCGCCCTCGCGCGCCAGATCGCCTCCGAACCCGGCGGCGTCTCGCTGATGGACCTCGCCCTGGGCCTTGCCGACAACCTGCCGTCGGGCATCTATACGGGCGCCGGGATCGAGGCCTACCTGCGCGAGGTGCTCAGCGATCCCGGGCGCACAGACGACTTCGCGCAGCTGCCATGCGAGCTGTACATCACCGCGACCGACCTCGATACCTGCGAGCGCGTCGTGTTCGGCGTGGACGGAAGCGAGGACGTGCCGATCTCAACGGCCGTGCGCGCGTCCGGGGCTCTGCCGATGGTCTATGCGCCGGTCAAGGTCAACGACCGCGAGCTGATCGACGGCGGCATGGTCTCGACGACGAACCTCGACATCGCCGTCGAGGCGGGCGCGCGCCTGGTCGTCGTCATCAACACGATCGTGCCGTTCATCAACGACTTCTCGAACAGCGTCAAGACGCTCCGCGGGGCGCGACCGCGGCGGGTCTCGGACATGGGCTTCGCGCAGATCGGCTACCAGGCGTTCAAGCTCGTGGCGCACCAGCGGCTGCACGAACTCGCCAAGACCTGGGAGGAGCGCTACCCGGGAGTGGACATCGTGCTGATCGAGCCGGAGCCCGCCGACGAGCTGATGTTCCAAACCTCGATGATGAGCTTCACCTCGCGCGTGGAGATCGCCAAGCACGGCTTCGAGTCGGTGACCAAGCAGCTCGCGGGCGAGTACACGCGCTACCAGGACGTCGCCGAACGCCACGGGATCACGATCTCAGGCAAACGCGTGCGCCAGGTCGTCGAGCACTTCGACGAGGCCGACGAGGGCGTGAGCGCCTGGCGGCGGATCCTCGAGGGCACGACCGGCGCGCTGCTGCGCCAGGCCGGCTCCGGCTAGAGCGCTTTAGCGAGCGACTCGAACAGCCGGTCCGACGCCCAGCGCGAGCGCACGCCGATGCGCACGTGCCGCGGCTCGCCGAGCGCCTCGCCGACCGCGACCATCACGCCGGCCTGCGACAGTCGCGAGGCGAGCTCGGCGCCGTCGAGCTCCGGGTGGGCGACCCACAGGAAGTTCGCCTGGCTGTCGCTGACCTCGAAGCCGAGCTCGCGCAGGTGAGCGGCGACGCGGGGCCGCTCCTGGCGCACCGCAGCGACGCGCTGGGCGACCTGCGCGCTCGCGCTCTTCAGCGCCTCGAGCGCCCCCGCCTGAGCGACCTCGGAGACGCCGAGGTCCGGCTCGAGCTCGGCGAGCAGCTCACCGGAGTCGGGGCCGCCGATCGCATAGCCGATGCGCAGCCCAGCGAGCCCCCACGCCTTCGAGAAGCTGCGGAACACGAGCAGGCGCGAGGTCGTCTCGAGCAGCTCCAGGCTCGCATCGACGTGCTCGGGGTCGGCAAAGTCGATCAGCGCCTCGTCGAGCAGCACGGCGATGCCCTCGGGCAGGCCGTTCAGCAGGCGCTCGACCTCCGCGGCCGGCAGCAGCTCGCCGGTCGGGTCGTTCGGCGCGCCGACGACGACCACGCGTGCTTCGGGCTCCTGTGCGGCCGCTTCGAGGAGCGCATCGACACCCCCCTCGACCCGCACCGCGCGCCCGTGCGCCCGGCGCGCCATCAGCGGGTAGAGCGGGTAGGCCGGCCAGCCGGTGAGCAGCACCTGGCCGGGGGCCATCACGGCGCGGGCCGCGGAGCTCAGCAGCTCGGCCGCTCCGTTGCCGAGGATCAGGCGCTCAGGATCGACGCCGTGGCGCTCGGCGAGCACGTTGCGCAGCTCGGTGGCGGTGATGTGGGGGTAGCGCTGCAGGCCTCGGCGGGCGACGAACGTGATCGCTCCGACGACCCGGGGGTGGGGGAGCTCGGGCCACGTCGTGTGTGAGAGGTCGAGCGTCTCCACGCGGGACAGCGCCATGCGCTTGCGCTCGGCGGCGTCGGCGCGCAGGCCGGCGTTGACCTCCTCCTCCGACATCGCCTCGAACTGGCGGTAGTAGTCGAGCAGTCCCATCCCCTCGCTCCGTTCTAGCAGCGCGCGCCGCGATCGCGCGGGCGGGCGCCGCGCCGGCTCACAGCCCGGAGCGGCCGCCGGAGAACGTGCTGGAGCCAGGTCCGTTGAGGACGAGGAACCAAACGACGAAGATCGCGACGCAGACGGCGGCGGTGATGCCGAAGACGGTGCCGAGGACGCCGCTGCGCTGGTCGTGGCCGGCGGCGCGGCGTACGAGGATCCACGTGTTGTCGATGCGGCGCAGGAGCGCGAGCGTGCCGAACAGGAGCGCGAACAGCGCCACGAAGGCGAGCAGGATCCCAAGGCTGACGCTGCCCGAGAGGTAGTCGGCCTCCGAGCCGATCCAGAGGCACGCGACGGGGATCGGGCCCCAGCACAGGATGCTCAGAAACGCCATCAGGGCGAGCAGCATCGTCGCGAACGAGCCGTCGACGCGTTCGCGCATCGCGCCCGCGCGTTGCGGGAGCGTGCGGAAGTGGACCGGCGCCGTGCCGGGCCGTCGCCCTACGAACAGCCCTCCGTTGTCCGCTGGATCCGTGCGCATCTAGGACGATTCTCGCAGCTTGGGCGGGGTACCCGGGTCAGCCCGCATAAAGCGAGTCGAAGATGTCGGCGTATTTCTCGTTGACGACGTTGCGCTTCACCTTCAGCGTCGGCGTCAGCTCGCCCGTAGCCTGCGAGAGGTCGTGGTCGAGGATCGCGAACTTCTTGACCTGCTCGACCTGGGCATATTTCGAGTTCGCCTTGTCGATCTCGCCCTGGATCAGCGTGTGGACCTTCGGGTCCTGCGAGAGCGAGGGGATGTCCTCGGGCAGGCCGTTCTCCTTGGCGAAGACCGGGATCTCTTCCTCGTCCAGCGTGATCAGGATCACGGGGTAGGGGCGTGCGTCGCCGTGCATGACGGCCTGCGAGATCCAGCGGCACTGCTTGAGGTCGTTCTCGATATTCGCGGGTGTCAGGTTCTTGCCGCCCGCGGTGATGATGATGTCCTTCTTACGGCCGGTGATCGAGAGGTAGCCGTCCTCGTCGATCGAACCGAGGTCGCCGGTGTGCAGCCAGCCGTCCTCGACGGCCCCGAAGCTCGTCGACGCCTGGTTGTGGTAGCCGGCGAAGATGTTCGGACCTTTGATGAGGATCTCGCCGTCATCGGCGATCCTCAGTTCCACGCCGGGAAGAGCGCGGCCGACGGTGCCGAAGCGGTGGTTCTCGAGCGTCGAGACCGTGGCGGCGGTGGCGGTCTCGGTCATGCCGTAGCCCTCGAACACGGGGATCCCGCAGGCGTAGAAGAACTGCAGGATCTCGTGGGCGATCGGAGCTGCGCCGCTCGTGGCGTGGCGGACGTTGCCGCCGAAGATCGCGCGCACGTTCTTGAACAGCTGCTCCTCGGCCTGGTCGAACTGCTCCTGCATCTCCGAGGGGACCTCTTCGCCGCGGATCTGCATGTCGCGGACCTGGACGCCGATCTCCACCGCCTTGCGCGCGCGCTCCTGCTCCTCGGGCGGCTGCGCCTCGATCGCGCCGTGGGCGATCGTGTAGATCTTCTCGAACACGCGGGGGACCGAGGGCAGGTAGGTGGGTTTGACCTCCAACAGCTCCGGCACGATCGCCTTCGTGTCGCCGCCGAAGTAGGCGAGCGTGCTGCCGAGCGAGAACGCGGCGAGCTGGACGAGCAGTGCGTAGGAGTGGGCGAGCGGGAGGTAGAGGTAGATGACCTCGTCCTCGGTGATCTCGCGGACCTCGGAGATCATGTCGATGATCGAGCGGTAGTTGCCGTGGGTGAGGACACATCCCTTCGGCGGACCGGTCGTGCCCGAGGTGTAGATGAACGTGAACGGGTCATCCGGGCTGACGGCCGCGCGGCGCGCGGCGAGCTCGTCGGCCGAGCGAGCGCGTCCGCGTGCGCGCACCTCGTCGAGTGACAGGGCGCCGAGCGCTTTTGCGGCCGGGCCGTCGGATGGCTCCATGACGAGGATCAAGCGGAGGTTGGGGAGGCGGTCGCGGATCTCGGCGATCTTCGCGAGCTGGGACTCGTCCTCGCAGATCACGGCGCAGGCGTCGGAGTCGGAGAGGACCCAGTGGCACTCCTCCGGCGAATTGGTCTGGTAGATCGGGACGACGACCGTGCCCGCGGAGGTGCACGCGATATCGGCGTAGCTCCACTCGGGGCGGGTGTTGGCGAGGATCGAGACGCGCTCGCCGGCGCCGATGCCGAGGTCGATCAGGCCGAGCCCGATCTCCGTGACGATCGCTTCCAGCTCGCTGTAACTGACGTCGTGCCAGGCTCCGCCGCGCTTGAAGCGCACGGCGGTCCGCTCGCCGTGGCGCGCGACCGTGTGCGGGAGCAGATCGGCGATTGTCTGCGACCCGGTGATCGCCGCCGTAGCAGTGGCCTCCATTACGAACTTCCTCCCCTTCGACGTTGATTCGACTGGCTGGGATGTTAGTCGCTGGGCGGCGTTGCGGCGGTGTGTCTCAAACGGGATTCGGGGCGTCCAGGAACACGTGCCGGACGCCGAAGCGGGCGGCGAGGTGGTCTCCGAGTGCGCGCACGCCGAAAGTCTCGGTGGCGTGGTGGCCGGCAGCGATCAGGTGCACGCCGAGCTCGCGCGCGAGCGCGGTCGTGCGCTCCTCGGCCTCGCCGGTCACGAGCGCCTGCGCGCCGGCGGCCGCGGCGTCAGTGATGTAGTCGGCCCCGGCGCCGGAGACGATCGCGAGCGTTCGGATCAGGGGCGCGCTGCCGTCGAGCCAGAGCGGCTCGCGTCCCGCCGCTGCGGCGACGGCCGCGACCAGCTCGGACGGGCTGTCGCCGTCGCCGGGAAGGCGCGCGAGCACCCCGATCGGCTCGCCGCGGTGCAGGGCGAAGCGCTCGGTGACCGAGGCGCCGAGCGCGCGGGCCAGCTGCGCGTTGTTGCCGAGCTCGGTATGGCCGTCGAGGGGCAGGTGGTAGGCGGCGAGCGCGATGTTCGCATCGAAGAGGAGCTTCAGGCGTGCGTGCAGGATCGCATCGACGCTGCGCACGCCCGGCCCCCAGAAGAGGCCGTGGTGGACGAGGAGCAGGTCGGCGTGCTCGCCGGCGGCCTGCGCGAAGAGCTCGGCGTGCGCGGAGACACCGGTCGCGAGCGTCGTGACCTCGGAGGGGCCCGGCACCTGCAGGCCGTTGACGCAGTAGTCCTCGTAGCGCCCGGGCTCGAGCACCTCGTCGATCTCCGCGATGATCTGCGCCAGCGCTACCGCCACGGGGCGACGATATCGGTGTGGAATACTGCGGTGCGCGTCGGGGCGTGGCGCAGCCTGGTAGCGCGCACCGTTCGGGTCGGTGAGGTCCCCGGTTCAAATCCGGGCGCCCCGATTAGAGGCTGACTGGATGTTGGAGGGGCGGGGGTGCCCCGGGCGTGGGGATTGGCTCTGGGATCGGGATTCCGGCGAGCGCTGACGCGGAGTACGCATAGCGAGCCGTGATGCGATTTCGGGCGGGACCGCCCACGAAACCGCCCACGCGGGTCGGCGTGGGCGGATGCGCGCCTCCTTACCATGGGGTGGCGTCTAGCTAGACAGCTGGTGGGGACCCAATGTCTGTCGAACCGTATCCAGATGACCAAGCGCAGCGGTTCGAGGAGCTTGCGGAGCTGTTTCTTCGTGCTCGCGCGGCGTGGAGAGAAGTCACGACCGCAACGGAGGGTCATCCACACCCAGAGTCGTCCGCTGCCCGTGACCGCGAGACGGTTGAGCACTTGGCGCCGAGCCCAGCGCACGCCGGTCTCGTGGTTCAAGCGGTCGTTCAGAGGTACATGCTCGCGGCAAGCGAGCAGTTCGGCGGGCTTGCTGCGCTTTACGGCGCCCAGGAGGTCCTGTACAGCCCGTGGGCGGTGGCTCGCGGCCTGATCGAGGCCTGTGCTAGCGCCGCGTGGGTCATCGGCCGCGAAGGAGAGGCAGCTGAGGACAGGCTCGCACGCGCCTACCGCGAGGAGCTAAAGAGCGCTGAGGAGGCGAAAAAGAACGCCGGCCGGCTGCTAGGCAAGGATCACCCGGCGTATGGGCGTATGGCCGATGACTTCAGGCGTTGCCGGGACGAAATCGGCACCGTGTTCCCCGACGGGTGGACGACAGATGCTGAAGGTCGACGGTTGCTGCACGGTCAGCGCTTGCCCGGACCTGAGGAGTCAGTCGCATGGCTGCTGAGCGAGTTCCTGAGTCGGCCACACACGAGCGAGGTCGGCCAAGGCACTTACGGCTACATCTCCAACATGGCGCACCCCACCCTCTACCGAATCTCAGGCTTGTGGTCCGTCAGCGAGCAAGGTGGTGAGCGAGTCGCTGAGTTGGACGTCCGGATCGGGGATCACGACAAGCTGGCGCAGTTGGTCATCGGCCCGTACTACGAGGTGTTGGCGCGGGTCATCACGTATCACAGGTGGCCCGGCGAGTCGCATCGCAACCTCACCGACGCGATCGACCGGCTGCTTCCTGCCCTCTTTCCAGACGAGGCCTAGCGTTTTGAAATGCCCAACTCGCGAGCGGCGAGCCCGATGGGCTGGCGGGAGGATCAGGAATGCGCGACGGCATCTTGACGCCCGTGCCAACGCAGCCATCCGACATCGACGTGGTCCGAGCGCGCGGAGTACGTGCGAGAGTGAGGGGTGGATGTCAACGGCGATTGAGGACCTGCACGGGGCGTTGTTTGGCTTTCGGCCCGCAAAGGAAGGCGCGGCGTACGAGCGGCTGAGTGCAGTGGTGCTCGCGACGCTCGGCTGGCAGGACGTGGCGCACGACACCACCGAGAGCGCGCCGGGCAAGCTCGCGGCCCACCAGCTCGACGTAACGGGGCGCCACCCGTCGGGCGAGATCAGGCGACTGATCGTCGAGTGCAAGGACTGGGACGAGGTGGTGGGCAAGGGCACCCTCGACACGCTTGTAGGAGTCTGCGCCCAGCTCAACCCAGATGGAGCCGCGGTCATCACCACAAAGGGCTATACCACCGGTGCGATCGCTGTGGCGGTGGACGAGAACATCGCGCTTCTGCGGCTACGCGCGTTCGACCCCGAAAACCCGACGCCTTATGTCAAGACGATCGTTCTGACGATCGAACCCGTCACAAGCACGTACTCGGATATCAACATCGAGCTGATGCCAGACCATGGGTTGCCGCCTGGCACCGAGTTTCGTGCGCAGGCCGCCGGCAACGATTACCTCCTCCACCTCGACGGCTCGCAGGCCGAGACATTCCGAGAGCTGCTGCAAGGACAGGAGGCCACGGTGCAAGCCGAGGCCGGTTCGTACCCGCGGCGCATTGCGTTCTCCGATGGCCGCTTGCTCCCGGTCGGCGACGGCGCGACCGTCCCGGTCGCGGCGCTGTCCTGGACGGAGACGGTCCACCGTGGCTCACACACCACTAGGACGGAAAGGCAGGGCGACCCAATGTTGGTACTCGAACAGCTCAACGAGAAAGGCGAGCTCGAGCACGATCGCGTCGTCATCGATCGCGACCTGTTTGCCTGGGACATAGACGATCACGGCAACGTGACGCAACGTGGGCAGCTCGGCAGTGATTGATCGCGCACTCGCGCCCGTGCGATCGAGCACGAGCCGCCGGTAGCCTCCTCGCCGCGGCCGGCGAGCTAGCAGGAGCCGTCATCTTGGGCGGCTTCCTCCGTGAGGCGCACGGCTTCGTTCACCTCGTTGCTCATCTTCTCCCAGCGTTCGGTGAGTACCGGGAGGCGAGGCGCCTCGGACGGCGCGCCCGGGTCCTCGGTGAACCACACGGCGAGATCTCGATCGCGGTACTTGGGGGCCGTCTTGCGCACGAGCAGGGCGGGCACATCCTCGCCAGCGTGAAGAAAGCCCATGAGCTTTTCGTACGACTCGATATCGAGCACCTGCAGTGGCTTCACACGGCCGTCCTCGAGGCTCTGTGTCTTGGCCGGGTCCATGGCCATGCGCAGGTACTCCCACAGGTAGGGACTCTGCCGCACATAGCTCGCCGACACGACGAACGGCCAGATGCGCTCGACCTGGCCCATCTCCACGCCCGGCAGTAATGCCTCGCCTGAAAGCAAGGCCCCGATGGCGACTCCGAGCTGGTCGATCTTTCCAACAAGAAGCCGCGAGACCTCCAAAGTGGCGTCGGCTGCGCCGCCGGTCACCGCCGCGGTTGCCGCGACTCGGCGCGCGTGGACCTCGAAGACGAGCAACTCGTGCCCAATCAGGATCGCGACATCGCTCGTGCGCTCGTCGTGGCGTCCGTAGCTTTGCTCGCCCATGACCAGCGTGGCCGGCTGCGCAGCAGCCTCGGCGAGGTCGAGCGCGTACCGCTCGGCGACTTCGCCCGCGAGGCGTGTGTACTTCGCGCTTGCATCGGAGCCGTGGTTCTGCTGGGCCACTGTCAGCGCTCGGTAATGAAAGCCCTCGCCGAGCCAGCTCAGAAGCCACGGCGGCGACATCAGCAACAGGCCTCCGCTCGCGAGCCGGAGGAACGGCGTCGCCTTGAACGGTCGCAGCTCCCAGGCGACGCTGTCTTGGCCCCCTCCGAGAGCCGCGAACCGCGACTGGAACTCGGCGCGTGACGACGAGATCGTTGGCAAGGCCGCGTCCTTGTCGAGCCCGAGCTTGGCCACCATCTCGTCTAGGTAGCTCGTGGGGACGTGGGGACGTACTTGGTCGCTCGGGGCCTGAGTCCCGGCAAGCAAGCCGAAGCCAAGAACCCATTGACGATCGGCACTAAGCCCGAGGGATGCCAGCCACTCGTTGACCGGGACCTGGTTCGGGGACGTCGCCAAGCGCCTGTTGCCTGTCGCAAGAAGGAGCAGCTCCCGGTGGCGTGCCATCTCCTCCAGCCACGGGGGGCGGCGGAAGAACGTCGCCGCCTGCAGCTCGTAGGCGAGCTTCGCCTCTTCTGTGGGGAGCGGCAATCTCTCCAGCTGCACCTCAAGCGCGGAGTGGGCGCCGAACACCGCGTCTTGGAGCCGGCGCCGCTCCTCAGCAGTGAGCTCGCGCATTGGTTCGTCTTTCGCGTGGTCGATGAGGATACGCGCGAGAAGCGTCAGGCCTTGCGGCGAGAAGATCGTTCGGGTCGTCTGGCCAGCAAGCTCTCGTTCGAAGCCCGGCAACAAGTCGGTGCGGTCGGCGTAGAACTCATGCGCAATCGCCAGATGTCCGGCTGGTTCGTTGAGCACGGGCTCGACGCGGCCTTGGAGTCGTGCCACGTGCAGCATCGCGGGCTCGAACGGCAGGCGGCGGGCATGCTGGCGCAGCCGGTCTAGCGTTGTCTCCGATCGCCCGAGATCGGCCTCGCTGACGAACGTGAATACATAGTCCGAGTCGTCCGGAACCGGGGGTCGCGGCCGCTCGCGCGGACGCGGTCGCGGATCATCACGCTTCGCCTCACGCGCGGCACGATCCTTCTTCCGCTGGTGCTGATGATGCTTCTTGTTCTCGCGGCGCTTTCGGGATGCCACATCTCGAACCCTAGGAGACTGGGCGCGCTCATCTTTGGGCTCGCCTGATCAGATGTTTGGACACCCCTAAGGACGGCAGATGTCACTCAGCCGTACCTCACGCACGGCTCCCACCAAACCCCCGGCGGCGAGCCAATCGCGCTGTCGAACACTCGCGCCGATCACGCTCGCTAGGGCCCACCAGTCCACGGCCCCGTCCGGCAAGCTTCGCTGTACGCCGTCGCTCACCGTAGCCCGAGCGCTCAGCGCGTGTACCGACGAGATGCATGGAGATCCGAGCGGTACTCGAGTCGGGACCTGGCGCTAGGATCGCTCGACCGATCGCGGCTCCTCGGTGGCCACAGCAATCGCACAGCGCCTGCAGGGCCGTGCATCTAGTCTGTCCGGGCCGTTGTTGTTCAGCGGCTGAAGCGTTGGGGGCGCTGACGGTAGTGGGCTTGAGCGGTTCGGCGGTCGGTGCGTTGTGGTCGCGCGGCGGCTCAGCGGCGTTGCTTGCGGTGGCGAAGTGGTGATCTGGGCCGTGGTGCTGTACGGGCACCGCGACCGGCACCGGGCGCTCGACAGGATCGTCGGCGCCTACGCGGCGCCCCGACAGAGGCATCACCGAGACCGCGCCCTCAGACGCAGGAGCGCTTGTTTTGAGGGCGCGATCGGAGGTCCCGTAACGGGGGCGACGGCCCCCAATAGCCGTCGCCGCCCGCGTAACTCAAGCCTCAGCTGTTAGGCGGCCGCGACGCTTCTGGCGATCTCGAAAAGGTCCTCGGGTATCGGACGGGGCAGCCGCCACGTGAACGACACCGGACGCTCGCCGCGGTGATCGACGTAGCTCACCGGGCCGAGGAAGTAGAACGGCGCCGTCCCTAGCTCTCCTTGCTTGCGCTCTCGCACGAACAGAAGCACCCGCGTCCCGCGCTCGCGATGGTTGATGTAGCGCTGCACCGTCGGCTGCTGTGGGGTCTGGCGGCTTTGCGACTCCCAGTTGAACAGCGTCCTGTTGATCGCGTAGTCGCGGTACATCGTCGTCGGCGAGTAGTCCCGCTCGGCCTTGCGCAGATCGACGAAAAACGCGTCGGCTTGGATCTCCGGCATCCACAGCACCCCACCCTGGACGACCTTGTGTTTGACGCCGGCGGCGTGCCCGGCCGCCGCAATGATCTCTCGACGTGTATAGCGGGCGTGCAGCGTCAGCGGGACCTCCGGTGGCAGCTCGCTCGGGAGCTCGAGGGTGCTCGAGCTCGCGTCGAGCCTGTCGAGCAGTTGGTGGATCTCTTCGCGAAGCGCCTCCTCGCGCCACAGTGCCCTAAGGAAGGTGTCAAGGGAGTCGTGTTCGCCGGAACCCGACTCAAGGCCCCAGGCGAGCATGGTCACGAGCCGGACTTGCCGCTCATCTAGCTGCTCGAGCGACGGTGGGGCGGCGCCTTGGAGCAGCTCGTGGTAGAACGTCACCCGCTCGCGATCGTCGACGTGCGTAAGTCGCCCGAGCGCCTTCAGGGACCGCGCCTCAAACTGGGGCTCCTGGCCGCGCACCACATCGCGCCCGGCATCACGCTGCAGTTGGGTCCAGCTGCGTCCGTGCTTGTACACGTCGACGAGGTGGTGTCCTGTCACATCGAGGAAAGGCCCGAGAGCGTCCACCTCACGGTGCCCTCGCAAGTCAGCAACGAGCGCCTGCCAGCGTGTTCTTTGGACCGCGGCTCTGAGGTTTTCAAGGACGATCTTCTCGGAGGTCTTGTCGAGGTCAACGGTGCAGCCGGCCGGGAGGAACGGGAACCCCTCGCGGATCTGCGCCTCGATCGGCTGGCGGTCGCGGCGCATGATCGCGCTGAAGCGCTCGGCGAAGCTGAACTCGCGCCGGTGTTGGCCGATGAGGTCGATCACGGTGAGGTGGCTCTTTCCCTCAGCGCGACGCAACCCACGGCCGAGCTGCTGTGTGAACACTGTCGCTGAGGCTGTGGGCCTGAGCAGCAACAGCGTGTCGACGTCCGGCACGTCGACTCCCTCGCCAAGCACCTCGACGGAGAAGATGCATCGTAAGCGGCCTTGCCCAAGGTCGCGCAGCGCCTTCTGGCGCAGCTCCGGCGGATCGTCGCCCGTGAGCGCGATGCTCTCGAGACCGGCCTCGGAGAACTTCCTCGCCATGTAGTGCGCATGCTCCTTGGAGACGCAGAACCCGAGCGCCTTCATGCTGCCGGCGGCGAGCACAATGCGCTCGATCCCGGCGAGCAGTCGCTTTACGCGAACGTCATTGCCTGTGAGCACATCTGTGAGCGCTTGCAGCGGGTAGCCCCCTCGGCGCCACTCCAGGTCGCTCAGATCGGTCCCGTCTGAGACGCCGTAGTACTGGAACGGCACGAGGAAGCCCTCATCGATCGCCTCCCAGAGCCGCAGTTCGATGGCGATCCGGTGCTCGAACCACTCCGTGACGTCCTTGCCGTCCATCCGCTCCGGGGTCGCGGTGAGGCCAAGCAGCTCCTTTGGCTCCAGGTGGCTGAGCAGCCGGTCGTAGGTCTTTGCCTTGGCGTGATGGAACTCGTCGACCACCACCACGTCGAAGGCGTCGGGCGCCAGGCGGTCGAGCTCGGCGTGGCTCAGGGTCTGAATCATCGCGAACATGTGCCGGCCGCTGGCGACTTGACCGCCGCCGTGCTTCTCCCCGAACGCGCCGTCCTTGAGGACCGCCCGGTAGGTAGCCATCGACTGCTCAAGGATCTCGTCGCGGTGCGCCACGAACAGTACGGAGAGGTCCCTCCCCGCCTGAGCGAGCAACTGCTTGTAGTCGAGAGCGGCGACGACGGTCTTGCCGGTACCGGTCGCCGCGACAACGAGGTTGCGATGCCGGCCGTGGCGGTCTCGTTCCAGCGTGAGCGTGTCGAGCATCCGCTGTTGGTGTGGGTAGGGGGTGACGTCGAGGCCCGCGATCTGCACGATGGAGGTCTCGCCGAGCGATCTGCGGTTGTGCTCGCGGAGCGCTTGTTCGAGTGCCTCGCCGTTGCGGGCCGGGTCGTAGCTCTCGAAATGTTCTGAGGCCCAGTGGCTCGCGAAGGACATCCGCACCCTCTCGACGATGTGTCCCGCGTCTACCTCGGAGAGCCGGACGTTCCACTCGAGGCCGTCGAAGAGCGCCGTGTGCGAGAGGTTCGACGAGCCGACGAAGGCGGTGCTCAGTCCGGAGGAGCGCTCGAGCAGCCAGGCCTTTGCGTGGAGCTTGGTCGTGCGCGCATCAAACGCGACCTTGACCTCGGCACCGAGCGAGACCAGCTCATCGACGGCACGCTTCTCGGTCGCTCCCATGTATGTGGTCGTGACGACGCGCACCCGGCCTCCCCGCGCCACGACAGCCGCGAGCGCGTCGCGGAGATGGCGAACGCCCGACCAGATCACGAACGCGCAGATGAGGTCGACGGACTCGGCGCTCGCGAGCTCCGCGCGCAGCTCGGAGCCGATGTTCGGCTGCCCCTCGGCGTTGATTAGCAGGTCGCTTTGGCTGAGGGGTGTAGCGGGAAGCGGCGGCAATGGCACGGGGTCGCCAAGCCGGGAGCGCTCCTTGATGCCGGTCAGGACTCGCGGGGGGAGCTCGAGCTGAGCGTCCTGGGCGGCCTCACTGTTCAGATCAGCGAGGAGTCGATTCAGGCGTTGCGCTTGCTCCTCGGCCTCCTCGCTGCCTTCCAGGTCGCCCTGGATCTGCTTCATCGCGTGACGGGCTAGCCTCTCGGGCCCCTCGGCGGGATCGAGTCCGTCCTCCGAGCGCAGCTCGCTGTCGAGCCCTGCCAGTCGTCGCTCTAGAAGACGGGTGAGAAGGTGGTCACGAGGCCCTGGCACTTCGGAGGTCATCCGCGGCAGCGTAATCGGCCCGTAGTGCCGCACGCACGACCCGCAAGGTTGTAGGCGGTCCCATTCCGCGAAGAAGGTCGCCTGCTCGCTCGTCGTCGACGTCGCAGTAAGGGCACAGGCACGCGAAGCCGCGCCTGACGCGTTTGCATTCGTCCTTGATGCGCCGCTCGTCCGCGAGAGTCCCGGGCCAGCTCTGCGCGAGCGTGATCTTCAAACCCTCGCTGAGGGCCTTCCTGACCTCGTTGGCGCCCAGCCCAGCGCGGTGCCGGTTGAACCGCTTGACCACGTCACTCGACCAGCCGAGGTAGTGCTGGTGGCCCCGTTTGGTCCGGCCTGAAAAGTGGAGTAGGTAGACCGTGCCGACGTGGCGCTGCTCGGCCGACGGAGAAGGGGGCATGTCGTCCGGTCGACCGGAGCATCAGCGAGCGCGAGCAGCCAGCGATCGTTCTGGGCGAATGTTCGAATACTCGGACTCTTGGCCATCCGCGCAACCTCAAAGAGCGGAGGGTCCTTATTTGAGGTTATGACGCAACCTCAAATAAGGATGCGCCGGGATCCTCGGAAGGTGGTCGCTGCGCCGGCTATCCGTGTATATACTGAGTCGCATGAAGGTCGTCAAGGTGCGCCGAGTCGGCAACAGCAACGTGATTTCGATCCCGCGGGAGTTCGAGGCGCGGGGCTACGCGCCCGGCGCGTCCGTTCTGGTGGAGGAGCTTCCAGGTGGCGAGCTGCGGATCATGTCCACCGAGAAGCTCCGGGAGCGCATCCGCGAGGTCGGTGGGCGCTTGGTGGCAGAGCACGGCGAGGCCCTGGAGATCCTCGCCAATCACGATCCCGACGCCCCCTCGCGGTAGGCCGGCATGTCTGAGTACCGGGCCGGCGAGTTCGAGCCGGTCTATCTCACGCTGGCCGACGTCCTCGAGCTCTACGCACTGATCGTCGGTGGGACGCCTGCCGAGGCGGCGGACCAACTACGCAACCGACCGGGACTGGAGAGCGCGATCACCCGGCCCGAGACCTACGCGCACTACGAGGACGCGGATCTGGCGCTGCAGGCTTCGGTATTGGCTCACGGGATCGCTGAGACCCAGTGCTTCATCGACGGCAACAAGCGCGCCGCGCTGGTCGCGATGCTCGTCTTCCTCGAGATCAACGGCTGGCGCGTCGAGGCTTCCGATCCCGAGCTGGCCGACTGGATCCTGCGCTTCAGCGCGGGTCAGTCGCCGGAGCACGTCGCGATGCTCATCCGCTCAGCGATGCGACCGGTCGAGTGACCGCAAGCTGTTGGACCAGACACGAGCGACTGCGCACCGCACGAGCGTCTGCTCTTGGGACGGGCGTCGCCTGGACCACCGCCCACGAAACCGCCCACGCCCCCTCGGAATCGGCTCCCCAAAGCCACCACCACCATTCGCCCCGATTGTTTTCTCAACGGGTCCAGTAACGCGTATAGTCCACGTCGTATGGGGGGGACGCGAACAAGGCTGGGCATGGGGCTGTCGCTAGCGGCCGTAACGATCGTGCTCGCGATGCTCGGATTCACCGGCTCCGCGAGCGCGCACACCTCCTGCGCGCAGATCGGGACCGTGTACGGGATTCCGCCGTGGGGCTTTCACACCGGCGCTTACAGCGGCGAATCTTGGTTCGCGAAGGCGCACGGGGACATCAACTTCCAAGCCAACACGGTCTCGGGGGTCATGTGCGAGCAGGATCCGCACGGCACGATCCTGATGTCGGTCCTGCACCACCTCGTCTACCACTCGCACGTCGCGACCATGTGGGGCTTCCCGGGCAACATCATGAAGATCAAGTTCCAGATCACGAGCAGCAGCGACCCGACGTGCACCGTCGGCATGGCCGGTCGCGCGACCATCTTCGGGAGCTACAACGGAGTGCGCAGCGACAGCGTCCAGTTCTTCTTACCTGCCGCCTGCAAGGACCAGGACCACGTCTACCACGGCTCGCAGGTCAACGTCCAAGTACCGCCGCCTTGCGTCGCCCCTCAGCCGGCTTGCGTCGCACGCCGAGGAGGCGGGGCTCATGAGGTCATGGTCTCCGAACCGCACGACCTCCTGGTCGGCCAGCTCGAGGGTTGATCGCGAAGCACGGCAGCGCGTCGGCGTAGCCGAGCGTGCGCAGTAGCGGCAGTAACAGCGCGGCGGCGAGGCGTCTCCCGCCTACCCTCTACCGATGCCCATGAAATGGCCCGGCCTCCGCAGTGCCCCGAGGGAGCCGCCGGTCCTGATCGGCGATCCCCGCGTAGACGACTGGGAGACGGTCAGCACCTTCGAGGAGCAGACCACGGCGGTCGCGTGGCGCGACCAGCTACGAACCATGGGCCTCGACGCCGTGTGTGCCGCCGACCACCCGCTCGACCGTTTCGGCCGCGGTGACATCTACCTGATGGTGCCGCCCGGCCAGTGGTCCCGGGCCAACGAGATCATCGAGAACATCGACTGACACACACGGCGGCACGCCGGTCGTGCGGCGTCGAATCGAGCGCTGCTCACAGTACGAAGGGGATCACCGCGCGCACCCGCCGCCGGTAGTCGGCGTACGCCTCAGGGAAGTGCCGGCGCATCATCCCCTCCTCCTCGCGGGCCTTCCACGCGAATCCTCCGCACAAGCCGATCAGGAGGGCGAGGCCGATCGGCCGGCCCACGTCGAGCGCGCTGCCGACCCCCATCGCGAGGATCCCCGCGTAGATCGGATGACGCACAAGCGCATACGGGCCCGACTCGATCAGCTCATGGCCCTGCTTGAACGCGACCTCGGCACTCCAGTTCCGGCCGAGCACGATCCGTGCCCAGATCGCGAACGCCGCGCCGGCTGCAGCCACGAGCACGCACGCGAGCGCGATCCCGGCCGGGGTTTGCCACAAAGTCGTCGAGGGCCGGTCGCCCAGCAGGCGAAAGCCCGCGAGCAGCGCGCCGGCGATGACCACCATTACGAGCCGATGCCCGAGCCAGCCGCCGCGCTCGATCGTGCGCTTGACCGTGAACGCGGTGACGACCCAATACGCGAGCCAGCCGATCCAGATGCAGGCGAGGATCACACGCGAGGCAGCAGTCACGGCGAAGTTGACATCTCCTCGCCATGTCGCTGCTCGTTTCTCGGCATGCTTGGACGGTAGCGGCGGCCGCGGAGCCGACGACTGCGGTCCACACCGGGATCAACGCCGACGACGATCCCGATCTCGCCCCCGGCGCCGGGCGACGGAACCACGGCGACGCGGGCGCCAACATGAGCGTTGTGACCGCCATCCCCGCTAGGCTGATTGCCACCCGCAGCGCGGTCGCCAGGAGGCGAACTTGCCCGGACCCCAGCAGCAACGCCAGCAGGAAAAGCGGGAGCAGAAGCTCAAGGACATCCGCGAGCAGGTCGCCGAAGGCAAGCTCGTGATCCGGACGATGAGCGCCGAGGAGCGAAAGAAGTTTCCACGCCGCGAGGACAACGCGGCGCGGCGCTCCGGCAAACGCCGCTGACCACGCGCTCGTTCGCGTTATGCGGCAGAGCGCCCGCCGGCGGCGGCGAACCAGCGCCTACTCATGAATCGTCGATTCCCGGCCTCGTGCGCGCCGCGCGCGCACGAGCTGCCGCTCCGCTCCTGCCCTACGCGCGCCCGGCCGCGACCGGCGCCCGCCGGCGGCGGCGGTTCCGCCCGGAGCGCCCGCGGGCCCCGCCGCCCGGCTCACCGGATGCCTGACGCGCGCTCCTTTGCTTCGGCGCGCCGCCATCACCGATCCCCAGGTTCCGCGCGATTCGGCGCATGTCGCCGGCGTCCGCCTGGGAGACGAGCGTGATCCCGACCCCGCTGCGCCCGGCCCGGCCCGTGCGGCCGACGCGGTGGACGTAGGTGTCCTGGTCGGCCGGCGGGTCGTAGTTGATCACGTGGGACACGCGGTCGACATCGATTCCGCGAGCGGCAACGTCGGTCGCGACGAGCGTGTCGATGCGCCCTGACTCGAAGCGCTGGAGCGCCTGCTCGCGCTGACGTTGCGACTTGTCGCCGTGGATTGCGAGCGCCTTGATCTCGGCGCCCTGCAGGCGCTTGGCGAGGCGATCGGCGCCACGCTTTGTGCGGACGAAGACGAGCGCCAGATCCCGCTCGCGGTCGAGCTCTGCGAGCAGCGCGCCCAGCCGCTTGTCGGCCGACACCTCGATGAAGCGGTGGTCGACCTTCTGCGCCGCCGGGTCCCGCGGCGGGGCGTGGTCGTGCACCACGGCGTCCGTCGTGTAGCGCTCAGCGATCTTGCCCGCGAGCCCGTCGAGGGTCGCGCTGAAGAACAGCGTCTGCCGCTTTGCCGGGCAGGCTGCAACGATGCGATCGACGGCCGGACGGAAGCCCATGTCGAGCATCCGGTCGGCCTCATCGAGCACGAGCAGGCGAACGGAGTCCAGCGAGAAGGCGCCGCGATCGAGCAGGTCCTCGAGCCTGCCGGGCGTCGCCACCAGGATGTGGGCCTTCGCTGCCCGGCGCGCCTGCGCCGAGATGCCTACGCCGCCGTAGACGGCGCATACCCGCAGTGAGCGAGCGCGGGCGATCGTCTCCAGCTCCTCGGAGATCTGGCACGCCAGCTCGCGCGTGGGGGCGAGCACGAGCGCCGCGGGTGTCGGCGCCGCGGGTGCGGTGCGCTGCACCAGGGGGATAGCGAAGGCGAGGGTCTTGCCCGACCCCGTTGGCGCCTTGACGAGGACGTCGCGGCCTTCCAGGACATCGCCCAGCACGAGCCGCTGGACGGGAAAGGGCGCGGTGATGCCGCGGTTCCGGAGGGCGCGCACGACGTTCTCGGGCACGCCCAGATCGGCGAATGACTGCATGAAGTAGTTGCTCCTTTGATGGCCGCACCGGCCACGTCGGTTCGGGGAGGCTGATGCTGACCCGAACCGCGGGAGCGGTACTCAAGCAAGCTGCCTCGCGGCCGACGATGCCGACCGCTGTCTGCAACGTAGCAGGCACAACCGCGCGAGCCCGCAAGGGGCCCGGCACCTCAGGGCCCTGGTGTGACCCTCTCCGCCGTCATCCCGCGCCGCGCCTGAGCGAACGTGACCAGGCGCCGGCTCTCCTCATCCCACAGCTTCAGGGACACCGCGCGAACCCCATCCCACAGGGAGAGCGTGGGCACTTCCTGGAAGACCGGGTTCTCCTCGTGGGCGCGCTGCAGGTTGTAGTTGGGGATGCGGGCGCTGAGGTGGTGCACGTGGTGGAAGCCGATGTTCCCGCTCAGGAACTGCAGCACGCGCGGCAGCTTCAGGTACGAGCTGCCACGCAGCGCCGCCTCGGCGTAGTTCCAATCCTCACGGCTCACCCAGTAGGTGTCCTCGAACTGGTGCTGCACGTAGAAGAGCCAGATCCCCGCCGACCCGGCGAGCAGGGCCGAGGGACCGGCCACGAGCAGGTAGTCGCGCCAGCCGATCAGCCAGCAGAGGCCGCCGATCAGCACGGCCAGCGCGATGTTCGTCTGGATCACGCTGCGGCGCATCCGCGGGCGGGCGCCCTTGGCGACGATCCGCGGTCCGATCATCATCGCAACGAGCGGTCCGATGCCGAACATCACGATCGGGTTGCGCACGAGCCGGTAACCCAGCCGCCCGCGGGGGGAGAGCGCGTGATATTCCGCGACGGTGAGCGTGCGCACGTCGCCGACGCCGCGCCGCTCGAGGTCTCCGGAGGTGGCGTGATGGACCGCGTGGTCGTGGCGCCAGCGCAAGAACGGCGAGAACAGCAGCAGGCCGAGCGCGGTCCCGATCCAGGAGTTGGCACGCCGCGAAGCGAGGAACGAGCCGTGCGAGCAGTCGTGGAAGACGATGAAGGTGCGCACGAGCATCCCGGCGGCAGGCAGGGCGAGGGCGAGCGCCAGCAGCACGGATACCGACAGGGCGAAATAGACGCCGACGGAAAGGGCGAGATAGGGGACCACCGACGTTGCGAGGTCGCGCATGGCTCGACCGCGGTGAGGTTGGGCGTAGGGTGCGAGCAGCACTCGCCACTGCATCGTGTCGGCATCTTCGCTGCGGATATCCGTGTCCTCGGTGTCCGCCGCGGGCGAGTACTCGGTCGCCAGAGTCGCCGTGTTGGGCGTACGGCTCGGCTCCATCGAGCCCCCTTTCGGTGTTGCCGCGCGACCGCTCCAAGCGAGCAGCCGTCCAACGGTTCGGGCAGCCTACCGGGCGTGGACCCCCGAAACGCTGGTTACGGCCGGATGATGGAGTTCTCACACCGCCGATCAAGGAGGCACCATGGACATCGAGTTCCTCGCGAGCGTGGCGGTGATCGCCCCCGATCCTCCAACCAGCCGCGAGCTGTACGTGAAGACGATCGGCTTGCCGCTCGAGGGTGAGGGCGAGCACGGGTACCACCACACCGAGGCGCTCGCGGGTTCCAGGCACTTCGGCGTGTGGCCGCTGGCGCAGGCCGCCGAAGCCTGCTTCGGAGGCTCGGAGTGGCCGGCGGACCGTCCGGTCCCGCAGGTGAGCATCGAGTTCGACGTGAGCGACGCCGAGGCGGTTCACGCCGCAGCGCAGGAGCTTCATGCGGCCGGCTACGAGCCGTTGCATCCGGTCCGCGTCGAGCCCTGGGGACAGACGATCGCCCGCGTGATCTCGCCCGAGGGTGCGATCGTCGGTATCTCCTTCGCCCCCGCTCTGCACGACGCGGGGTAGCGCTCGCCGGCGACGACCCGGGGCGGCGGAGAGAAGGCGGGCGCGCGGCCAGCACGCGGGACCCTTGACATGCAACCAATTGGCTGCCTATACTCACGGCGCCCGATGCCAGCTCCCGCCCCCATCCCGCGATGGACCCCGTATTTCGCGCGCTAGCCGACCCCGGCCGGCGCCGGCTGCTCGACAGCCTCAACGCCCGCAACGGCCAAACCCTGCGGGAGCTCTGCGCTGAGATGGACATGACCCGCCAGGCGGTCAGCAAGCACCTCGGCGTGCTCGAGGACGCGAACCTGATCACAACGCTGTGGCGTGGCCGCGAGAAGCTCCATTACCTCAACCCCGCCCCGATCAACGAGATCTCCGAGCGCTGGATCGACCGCTATGAGCGGCAACGCGTCCACGTGCTCGCCGATCTCAAGCGAGCCCTGGAGGACCCGCGCATGGACAAGCCCACATTCGTCTACACGACCTACATCCAGACCACTCCCGAGCAACTGTGGGAGGCCCTGATGAGCCCTGCGTTCACGCAGCGCTACTGGAACGCCTCGTTCGAGACCGACTGGGAGCCGGGATCGGAGATGACCTGGACGGTTCACGGTGTGCGCATCGCGGATCGTGACCAGGTCGTGCTCGAGGCCGACCCGCCCCGCAGGCTCGCCTACACCTGGCACACGTTCACACCGGAGCTGGCGCGGGCGGCGGGCGCGAACGAGGAGACCTTCGCCGCAGCCGCGAGCGAGCCGCGCTCGAAGGTGACCTTCGAGATCGAGCCGGCCGGCAGCGCCGTGCGACTGACAGTCGTGCACGACGGCTTCCCTGCCGACAGCCGCGCCGCCCAGCTCGTCAGCAGCGGCTGGCCGCAGGTTCTCTCGAAGCTCAAGACCCTGCTCGAGACAGGGGAGACGTTCCAGATCGACCGGTCCGCCGGCCGCGGCGCCGTCCCAACCCCCGACGCATAGGAGAAGGAATGCCCCAGCACACGGTCGCAACGCACGAGGAGTGGCTCGCCGCCTCCGAGCAGCTGCTCGCCCGCGAGAAGGAGCACACGAGGCTCGCCGACGACCTCGCCAGGCAGCGCCGCGAGCTGCCGTGGGTGAAGGTCGAGCCGGACTACGGCTTCGAGACGGCCGACGGCACGAGAACCCTCGCCGAGCTGTTCGACGGCCGCTCCCAGCTCGTCGTCTACCACTTCATGTTCGGTCCCGACTACGACGCCGGGTGCCCGGTGTGCTCCTCGATCGCGGACAGCTTCGACGGCGTGATCGCGCAGCTGAACGCGCGGGACGTGACGATGATCTGCATCTCGCGCGCCCCGCTCGAGAAGCTGCTCGCCTACCGCCGGCGCATGGGCTGGGGCTTTGAGTGGGCCTCGAGCTTCAACAGCGAGTTCAACCACGACTTCCACCACACACGCCCGCGTGAGGAGATGGAGTCGTGGGCCGCGCAGGCGCCTCCGGTGATGGAGCAGTTCGCGTCCTCGTGCGGGACCGACGCCGCCGGCTACGTCTCCGAGCGGCCCGGCCTCAGCGTGTTCAAGCTCGACGGCGGCGACGTCTATCTCACCTACGCCACCACCTCGCGCGGGCTCGAACCGGTCATGACCTACTACGGCATCCTCGACCTCGTCCCGGGCGGCCGCGACGGCGACCCGCCGGACCCGGGCTGGATGCGCCGGCACGACGAATTCGAGGCGGCGTGACGATGTCCGCGCTCGCGGTCGCACATAGAGCGCAGCGATCCAGCGCGGCGCCGATCCTCTGCCTCGCCGCCGTGCTGGCGGCGATGACAGGCGGCTGGGTCGTGCTCGCGTGGCGCATGTCGGGGATGGACATGGGCCCCGGCGGCGATCCCGGCGCGCTCGGCTGGTTCACCGTGAGCTGGGCCGTGATGACGCTCGCGATGATGCTGCCCGCCGCCGCGCCCGCGGTGCTGCGCGTCGTGCGGGAACGACCGGCGCGCGCGCCGAGCTCGGCGGCGCTGTTCCTCGCGGGTTACGTCGCGGTCTGGACACTCGCCGGCCTCCTCGGATACGCGGTCGTGATCGCCGTCCGCGACCTGCACTTCGCCTCGCTCGCGTGGTCTTCAGCAGGCCGCTACGTCGCCGGCGGCGCGGTCACGGCCGCCGGCCTCTACCAGCTGACGCGCGTCAAGCGCCGCTGGCTGGCCCGCTGCGTCGAGCCCGAGTCCGCTCTGCGCACGCCCGGCCGCGCCGGGGCGCTCTTCGCCGGCTTCGAGCACGGAGTCTCCTGCGTCGCCTGCTGCTGGACGCTGATGGCGGCGCTGTACGCGCTCGGCATGATGAGCCTCGCGTGGATGGCCCTGCTGACTGTCCTGATCGCGAGCGAGCGCGTCGTACGCCGCCGCACGCTCGCCGTGCGGACCGTCGCCGCGGTGCTCGTCATCCTCGGAATCGCCGTCGCCGTCTCGCCGCAGAGCGTGCCCGCGCTCTCGATGCCTCCCAAGGCGCCGGTGATGGGCCGTATGAGCTGAAGCCCGCTCACACGCGCTGCGTGCGTGGCGGCTGGAGATCTCGCATCTGCGCGGCGTACGCCTCCGCGCACCCCGGCGAGCAGAAGTGCACCGTGCGCCCGCCTATCTCCCGCCGCACGGACTTCTCGCGATCGACCCGCATCCCGCACTGGGGGTCGGTCACTCCGCGGCGCGCGGTCAGCCAGAACAGGACTCCGAAGATCGCGGTCGCGAGCACGTTCAGCGCGAGCTTGTAGTCGACGGCGACTTCGCCGAAGACGTTCGCCCGCGTCGGCCTCGTCCCGCTCGGAACGAGGCCGACGGCGCTGAACAGGCCGTCCACCGCGAGCGCCGCCATCGCCATCGTCACAAACATCAGCGCGGCGATCCGCATGGCGTAGGGCATGCCGTAGTACTTGCGGTAGATCGCGAGGATCGGCAGCACGATCAGATCGGCGAACAGGAAGGCGAGGACCCCGGCGAAGCTGATCCCGCCCGACCACAGCACCGCCGCGAGCGGCACGTTGCCGACCGAGCAGACGAATGAGAGCACCGCGATCACGGCCCCCGCGACGACGTTCTCGGCGGCGCCCAGCGCGCCGCCGGTGCTCTTCAGGAACAGCCCGTTGAAGAAGCCGTCGCCGAGCTGTGCGATGAAGCCCGCGAGCAGGAATCCGCTGCCGATCTCGCGATAGAGCATCTGCCAATCGCCGCGGAAGTTGTGTGCGACGTCCGACCACGCCGAGACCGAGGTCACGCGCTCCCGCCAGCTCCCGCCGGCTTCGGCGGTGTGGTGCTGGTGCCCACCCTCGGTGCGCTGCGCGTGCGCTCGCGCGACGCGCTCGAGGCGCGGGGAGACGAACAGCCGCAGGAGCAGCGTCATCAGGGCGATCATCACGATCCCGCCGATGTACTCGGCGAGCGTGAACTGCCAGCCGATCAGCACCCACAGCACGAGCCCGAGCTCCCACACGAGGTTCGTCGAAGCGAACTGGAAGGCGAGCGCGGTCGCGGACGAGGCGCCCTTCGCGAACAGCGATCGCGCGATCGCGATCGCGGCATAGGAGCACGACGAGGAGGCCGCGCCGAGGCCTGTCGCGCGCGCCACCGGCCGCGGCCCGGAGCCCGCGAGCGCGTGCTCGATCCGGGCGCGCGGAACCCATGCCTGCACGATTGCCGAGATCACGAAGCCGAGCACGAGCGCCCACCAGACCTCCCAGGCCATCAGCAGCGAGTCGCGCAGGCCGTGCCAGATCACGTCGAGCATGGCCCCGACCGTACCATACCCCCTAGGGGTTTATGTCATACTGCGCGCATGGCCACCCGACAAGCGCCGCCGCTGCGCGGCTACACCGCCAGCAAGGACCAGCTGCAGACCAGGTTGCGGCGCATCGAGGGGCAGGTCCGCGGGATCCAGAAGATGGTCGATGAGGACCGCTACTGCATCGACGTCCTCACACAGATCTCCGCGATCCAAGCGGCGCTCGACAAGGTCGCGCTCGGGCTCCTGGACGGTCATGCCCGTACCTGCGTCGTCGGCGCTGATGCGGACATCCAGGGTGAGCGCACCGATGAGCTGCTGGGCGCCGTCGGGCGGCTCATGCGCCGCGGCTGAGCCGCAAGCCCTGGGGGTCCGGCAACGCGAGCACACGAGAGGCGAGCCCGGCGCCCGAGAGCGCGCGGGGGCGTAACAGTCCGGGGCGCCAGTCCGCGGCCGCGCCTCCGGCGCCGATCAGCGGCCGCCCTGCAGCTCCCAGCCGAAGTAGACCTCTACCTCGACGATCTGATCGCCGCGGAGAGTCAGCACCTCGGTGTTGCGGAAGCGGCTGCCGTCGATGCGCGTGCACTCGTAGGTGACGATCACCGACTCGCCGGCGTCGACGAAGCGCACGAACTCGAAGCGCGTGAGGCGCTGCGCGTTCGGCCAGCAGCGCTCGAGGTAGCTGTCGCGGTAGAGCGTCGGGTCCGCCGGGCTGTGGAACACGAAGTCGTCGGCGAGCACCCGCTCGAGCAGCGCGCGGTCGCCGGTCTCATACGCGCGGTAGGCGTCGCGAACCGCGTGGGCCCGCACATCGGCGTCGCGCCGCACGATACGCCGGCGTGCCGGGTCCTCGGTCCCGGGACCAGCGTAGGCCTGCTCCTCCATAAGCCGATCCTTACCGCACCGCGGCGGTCGGCAAACCCGCGCTCAGGGCACGGCCGGCACGACGATCAGCGGTCCGTTCGCGGCGGGGAGCTCCGCGGTCTCGAACGCGCTGGCGGTCAGGCGCTCGACCGCGTCATAGCCGGCGAGGAACTCGTCGGCCGTCTCGAGGAACCCGATGCGCGGCGTGCGGTAGTGCATCGGCACCACCCAGCGGGGCGATAGGCGCGCGACGATCTCGCTCGCGCCGGCGGCGCCGATTGTCGGTCCGCCGCCGACCGGGATGAACAGCAGGTCGACCCCGCCGAGGACGGCAGCCTGCTCGTCGCGCAGCGCGCCCTGCCCAAAGTCGCCGAAGTGGCACACCCGAACGCCGTCGAGATCGAACGCGAAGATCGTGTTCGGCCCGCGCGCGGTCCCGGCCTCTTCGTCGTGCTCAGAGGCGACGGCGAGCACCTCGCCGAGCGGCGACGTCAGGCGCCCGGCCGTCGAGCGCAGAACCGCGGGATCGCCGCCGACCGCCTCGACGCCGTTGTGGTCGCCGTGCTCGTGGGTGACGAGCAGCAGATCTGCCGTCAAACCCTCGATCGCGGGGTACTCGAACTCGATCCCGCGCTCCTTTAGACCGCTCATGTCCGCGAACGGGTCGATCGCGACGCTTCCCTGCTCGCCGCGCAGGCCGAACGTCGACTGCCCATACCACTCAACGCGCATGCTGCTCCCTTCTGGACCGCCGCCGGCGGCCGTCGCTTTCGCTTTCGGTGAGTACGACCTGCCCGTCCAAGTGATGAAGCGCATCCTGCGCCGCGGTCGGCGCCGGTTCGCGCGAGCCCCGCAGCAACGAGGCCGCGGCCGCCAACAGGCACGCGCAGATCGAGAATATGAAGGCGGCGTGCAGGCCGGTGTGGAACGGCGAGGAGATGAGGTGCGGGAAGAACGAGCGCCCGGTCACGACGGATCGCGTGTGCGCACTGAGCGACGCGAGCGCGTGCGGTCCGAGCAGGTGCGCGAGCGGGTTATAGCCGAGGAAGGCTGCGAACAGGATTGACACGGGCGGCAGGGAGGCGGCGTGATGCGCCGTGGCCAGTGGGACCCCCTGCGCCCGCAGCCCCGCGGTCATCGCGTGGGGGAGGGTGCTCGCCAGCCCGGCGATCATCAGCGTGAAGAAGATCCCGATCGAGATCACCTGCGCGGAGTTCTGGAACGTCTGGTTCATCCCGCCGCCCGCGCCGCGATCGGCGGCGGGGAGGCTGTTCATCACCGCCGCCCGGTTGGGCGAGGCGAACAGCCCCATCGAGGCGCCGGTCAGGAGCAGCACGAGCGCGAACACGGGGTAGGGGAAGTCGATCGGCAGCAACAGCAGCAGCCCGAACGCCAGCGCGGTGCCGAGCATCCCGCCGGTCGCGAACGGTCGGGCGCCGAAGCGATCCGAGAGAAAGCCGGAGGTCGGGCCCGCGAGCAGCATCCCGACCGTCAGGGGGAGCATGTAGATCCCCGCCCACAGCGGCGTCTCGTTGAAGCCGTAGCCGTGCTGAGGCAGCCAGATGCCCTGCAGCCAGATGATCAGCATGAACATCAGCCCCCCGCGCGCGACCGCGGAGAGGAACGTCGATGCCGTCCCGAACGTGAACGCGCGGATGCGGAACAGCGGCAGCCGGAACATCGGGTTCGCCGCCCGGCGCTCGATCACCGCGAACGCAAAGAGGCTGGCGACACCGCCCGCGAGCAGCGCGATCGCGGTCGGGCTGCCCCAGCCGGTCGGGTGCCTGCCGTAGGGGCGGATGCCGTAGGTCACCGAGATCATCAGCAGGATCAGGCCGAGCGCGAACGTGACGTTGCCCGCCCAGTCGATCGGCGCGCGTTTGGGCTCGCTGCGCTCCTCCAGCTTCAGATATGCCCAGATCGTCCCGAGCAGGCCCACGGGGACGGAGATCAGGAAGACCATGCGCCAGTCGATCGGTGCAAGCAGCCCGCCCAGCACGAGGCCCACGAACATGCCGCTGACGGCCACGATGTTGTTGATCCCGAGCGCGGTGCCGCGCTGGTTCACGGGGAACGCGTCGGTGATGATCGCCGCCGCGTTCGCCAGCAGGCAGGCCGCCCCGATCCCCTGGACGACGCGGAAGATGATCAGGTACAGGGCCCCCGCGCGGCCGGTCATCCAGTCGATCGTCAGCAGCAGGGAGGCGATCGTGTAGATCAGGAAGCCGAGGTTGTAGATGCGCACACGGCCGTACATGTCGCCGAGCCGGCCGAGGCTCACGATCAGCACGCTCGAGACGACCAGGAACCCGAGGATCATCCAGAGGAGGTAGAAGCTGTTGCCGGGCACGAGCGGGTCGAGGTGGATGCCGCGGAAGATGTCCGGCATCGCGATCAGCGTGATCGACGCGTCGAGCGTCGCGAGCAGGACCCCGAGCGTCGTGTTCGAGAGCGCGATCCACTTGTAGCGGTCACCTCCCTTCGCGCTCTTGCTCGGAAGGGAGATGGCGGCGCTCGTCACGCCTCCAATTATACAGGCAAACTGTGTAGTTACCCTGTGGGTATGATGGCTCTATGGCGGCAGAGCCAGAGCTGGGACCGCTCGCGAGCGACCTGCGCGTGGTGCTCGGGCAGCTGATCCGGCGCCTGCGTGCCGAGCATCGCTTCCCGCTCTCGCACGGCGCCGTGCTGGGCCGGCTCGATCGCGAGGGTACGGCGAGCATCGGCGACCTCGCCGTCGCCGAGCGCGTGCGGTCGCAGTCGATGACACAGACCGTCGCCGACCTCGAGGCCGAGGGGCTGATCGTGCGCAGGCCCGATCCCGGCGACGGGCGGCGGACGCTGATCGAGCTGACCGCGCGCGGCCGCGACGCGCTCGCCGCCGACCGGCGTAAGCGCGACGGCTGGCTCGCCGGCGCGATCGCGGCGGAGCTGACGCCGGCGGATCAGAGGCTGCTGGCCCGTGCGCTCGTGCTGCTCCAGCGCCTGGCCGAGAGCGCGCCCACCGGCGACAGCGCGCGATAGCGTTGGCAGCATGGACGGCGCGCCGCTCGTCTGCGTGGTCGAGATCCCGAAGGGGACACGGAACAAGTACGAGTACGACGAGGGGCTCGGCGGGATCAAGTTCGACCGGCTGCTGATGAGCGCGGCGACATATCCCACCGACTACGGCTACCTGCGTGACACGCTCGGCCTCGACGGCGATCCGCTCGATGCCCTGGTCTGCCTGTACGAGCCCACGTTCCCGGGGTGCCTGATCCTCGTCAAGGCGGTCGGCATGTTCAAGATGACCGACGAGGAGGGGGAAGACGACAAGATCATCTGCGTCCCGCTCCACGACCCCTACTGGAACGGCTACGAGCAGCTCGATGAGCTGCCGCTGTTGCTGCGGCAGGAGATCGAGCAGTTCTTCGCGATCTACAAGGACCTCGAGGAGGGCAAGGAGGTGACGATCGAAGGCTGGCGCACGCGCGAGGACGCGCTGGCCGAGATCGAGCGCTCGCGCGAGCGCTTCCTCGCGCGCCCCGAACCCGGGCCCGACTGAGGCGAGCGCCGATTTTGCCCGGGTGCGACCGCGGGTGGGGCGAGCGCCACGCGGCAACCCACAGATCGGAGGTGGCAGATGCCCCCTCGCGGAGTACCGAAGGGCAGCAGGCGAGCGCGGCAGTCCGCGCACATCAGGAGGGGCAGCGCGAGCGCGGTGTACCGGAGTCGCGCGCGGAGGAGATCGCCCGGCTGAACCAGGCACGCTGCCACGCGCCGCGCAAAACCGCCGCGGACGCGTGGCAGTGAAGCCCTCTTCTCAGACGTAGGGGTCGCGTTCGATGACGCGGTCGCGCGTAGCCGCTCGACGCGGGCTCCACGACAGCATCCAGAACAGCGAGATGATGAGTCCGATGATCCCGACGATCATCAGGATCAGTCCGACGGTCTGCAGGTTGATACCTGAGGTCGAGGCGGTGACCGCGTAGCGCAGGACAGCGCCCAACGCGATCAGGAATATGGATGTCCCTAGTGGCATGGTTTCTAGTTACCCCCTTGGGTGGTGGTCAAAATCAGATGGACGGATGAACGGCCGGTCAGGCCGTGGAAGGCGCCTCGGCGCGCCGGCCCCGGTCGCCGCCCGAGTCGTCGGCGACGGTGAGCGGCTTGGCGATGGCCTCGAGCGATTCGCCCTCGGCCTTCACCCCGAAGAGGAGCTCCGCGAGGCCGCCGAGGATCATCATCACGGCGCCGAGGCCGAACGCCAGGAAGACCTGCTGGTAGCTTTCGGTGTTGATCAGGCGGCTGAAGATCTGGGGACCGATCGCGCCGCCGATGCCCGTGCCGATCGCGTAGAAGACCGCGATGCAGAGCGCGCGGGTCTCGAGCGGGAATATCTCGGAGACGGTCAGGTAGGCGGCGCTCGCGCCGGCCGAGGCGAAGAAGAACACGCCGCACACGCAGGCCGTGAACGTGATGTCGTTCAGGTCGTGCGCGCGGAACAGGAGCCCGGTGACGATCAGCAGCACGCCCGAGAGGAGATAGGTGCCGCTGATCATCGGCTTGCGGCCGATCACGTCGAACAGGGGGCTGAGGAGCACCGCGCCCGCGAAGTTGCCGGCTGCGAACACCGCGAGGTAGTAGGGCGTGTTGCCGGAGGGCGTGTGGAAGTAGAGGCTCAGCAGGTTGCCGAAGCCGAACAGGACCGAGTTGTAGATGAACGCCTGCCCGACGAACAGCGACAGGCCCAGGATCGAGCGCCGCGGGTAGAGCGTGGTCAGCGAGCGGATGATCAGCGTCAGCGGGATCGTCCTCCGCTGGCGCACCGTCAGCGGCTCCTCTTCGGGCTCTGACAGCTCCTCGCCGGTCTCCTCGCTCACCTGCGCCTCGATCTGCGCCACGATCTCCTCGGCCTCGCGCTCGCGGCCGTGGATGAACAGCCAGCGCGGGCTCTCGGGCACGTAGCGGCGCACGAGCAGCACGGCCAGCCCGATGATCGCCCCGAGCACGAAGGTCAGCCGCCAGCCGAGGCCGGTGGAGAAGATGGAGGTGTTCAGCATCAGCACCGCGAGCAGCGAGCCGCCGACGCCTCCGAGCCAGTAGCTGCCGTTGATCGAGATGTCGACGCGCCCGCGGCGCCTCGCAGGTATCAGCTCATCGATCGCCGAGTTGATCGCGCTGTACTCGCCGCCGATCCCCATTCCCGTGATGAAGCGGAAGGCGAAGAACCACGTGGGCGAGAACGTGAGCGCGGTGAGCACCGTGCCGAACAGATAGATGCCGAGCGTGACCATGAACAGGCGCTTGCGCCCGAAGCGGTCTGTGAGCTGACCGAACACGATCGCGCCGAGGCACGCGCCGAGCACGTACAGGCTGGCGGCCCATCCCGAGATGTCGGCCTTGCTGAGACCGGTCCCCGCACCGTGTTCGGAGATCCGGCTCGAGATCGCCCCGACGACGTTCACCTCGAGGCCGTCGAGTATCCATGCTGTGCCGAGGCCCGCGATCACGACCCAGTGAAAACGCGACCACGGGAGCCGGTCGAGGCGCGCCGGGATCTTGGTCCTGATCGTGCCGGTCTGGACCCCGTCCGCGCGCGCGTTCATCGCGCCGCGGAGGGCCGAGGAACGTCACATTGGCGCGGGGTGATCACGGGGCGATCAGTACCCGAGCGCCTGTTGCCGAAACGGACCGCGCTCACGGACCGCGCTCCGGCCGCGGCCGTCCAGAACCGCAGAGGAAGGTCGGCTAGATGCTCGGCGGAGCCGGGTCCGGAGGCACGGGGCTCGGGTCCGGCTTCGGCGCGGGCGGCGCGGGGTCGGGCGACGGCAGCGGGGCGGGGGAGGGGCCCGGCGGAACCGGCGCGGGCGGCGTCGCGCCCGTCAGCCGACCGGCGCGCTCACGACCGGGGGTGCGTTCGGCACCCCTCAGACGGCGGTAAGCCATCCTGATCGCTCCCCCGTCCACGAGGGAGAGATCGCGCTCCTTCAAGCCTTCACATGCCACCTGCCGCTCCTCCTTGAGGCCTCCTTGTCCCTGTCTTTCGCATACCACGCGGGGGCAGCCGGCAAACGTCAACTCGACGGATCGCAACCGTTTCAGAGGCCGGCCGCGCGGTAGGGCACTTGTTAACTGCCATACCACAGGGAGGTCTGAAAGCGAGATGGTTGCTCTAATCGTTCTGCTCTTGATCCTCGCCATCTTCGGCGGGCTCGGGTTCGCGGCGCACGTGCTGTGGATCGTGCTGCTTGTGGCGCTCGCCCTGTGGGTGCTCGGCTTCCTGATCGGAGGCGCCGAGGCCGGGATGGGCCGCCGCCGCTGGTACGGCCGATGGTGAAGCCGGCGGTCTGATGCAGCGCTCGTACACGACGGCGGGCGGGCCGCCTGCGTGACTGGACACGGTGCACCGAGTATCGACTGGGCGACCGCCGAGGTGCGGGCGGGCGCCCTGTCGGTCGCGATCACCGGCGACCGGCCGAAGGGATGGCGCAAGCACATGAAGGTCGTCGTCGACCTGCTCGACCTGAACAGCGGTGGGTGGGGCCGGATCCGCGTGCACAAGGACGAGCTGCTCGTAGACGACGTCCGCGAGGGCGCGGAGGACGACCTGCGCCAGCTGCTGGAGGGCGCCGTGCTCCAGGCGAACAGCGACGTGGACGCGGGTGCCGGTGCCGAGGAGGAGGGGGAGCCCGATGACGCGGGCGAGCTCGCCGACCGGCGCATGAGCGACACGTTCAGAGCTTTTGCCGAGCGCCGCTCGCCGATCCCGTCCGTAGCCTCGGCCCACGCCGCCGAGAACCGCTCCTAGCGCACACGGCCGCGTGCCACCAACAGCCCCCGAGCTCGCCGCGGCGCGCGCCGGTTCGTAACGCCGATCGAGCAGCGGCACCCGCGGCAGATCGACGCAGACCTGCACAGCTGCCGCCCTCACGAATCTGCCGTCTGCGACGTTGCAGTCACATACCCGCACTGCACCGACGAGAGGACGGCGAGACACATGAGCGGCAACCCCGAGAACGCGGCACGCTTCCTGGAGCTCCACCACGGCGACCGCCCGCTGCTGATGCCGAACGCGTGGGACGCGGGCTCGGCGAGGCTGCTGGAGTCGATCGGCTTCCGAGCGATCGCGACGACGAGCAGCGGCTTTGCGGCCACGCTCGGCCGCCTCGACTACGCGGTCACGCGCCAGGAGGCACTCGAGCACGCGGCGGCGCTGGCCGCGGCGGTCGAGATCCCGGTCTCCGCTGACCTCGAGGACTGCTTCGCCACCGACGCGGCAGGCGTCTCCGAGACGGTGCGCGGCGCCGTTGCCGCCGGGCTCGCGGGCTGCTCGATCGAGGACTGGAGCCCGCGGGAGGGCGTGCTGCTCGGCATCGCGGAGGCAGCCGAGCGCGTCGCGGCGGCCGCCGAGGCGGCGCACGGCGGCGAGACCCGGCTGGTTCTCACCGCGCGCGCCGAGAACCACCTGCGCGGCGTCACCGACCTCGGCGACACGATCGCTCGCCTGCAGGCCTACCAGGAGGCCGGCGCCGATGCCCTCTTCGCTCCCGGCGCCGACAGCGCGGCGGAGATCCGCGAGCTGGTGGCATCGGTCGAGCTCCCGGTCAGCGTCCTCGCGCGCGGCGGGACGCCTGCGGTCGCCGAGCTCCGGACGCTCGGCGTGAGCCGCGTCTCGGTCGGCGGCTCGTTCGCGTTCGCGGCGCTCGCGGCCGCGGCGGGCGCCGCGCGCGAGCTGTTCGAGCAGGGGACGTACTCCTACCTGCAGGACACCGACCGCGGGGTGCGCGAGGCGCGGGCGGCGTTCGCGCGCTAGCGGCCCCGCGGGAGTCCGGCGGCGGGGTTCGGCGGTGCGCACATCTTCGCGCGCCGGCCCGCTAGCGTAGGGGCGTGGCGAGCACCGCGTCCGACCCTGCAGAGGCGAGCGGTCCCATCGAGAGCCCGCAATCGGAGCAGCGCGCGCGCCGGCCCGTGCTGCTCGCAGTGGACGACGAGCCGGCGGTGCTCGCGGCGGTGTCGCGCGATCTGCGCCGCGGCTTCGGCGAGAGCTATCGCGTGCTGCGCGCCGGCTCCGGCGCCGACGGCCTCGAGATGCTCGAGGAGCTCGTGCGGCGCGGAGAGCCGGTCGCGATGCTCGTCGCCGACCAGCGCATGCCGGGGATGGAGGGCACCGACTACCTGACGCGCGCCCGCCGGCTCGTCCCGACGGCAAAGCGCGTCCTGCTGACCGCATACGCCGACACGAGCGCCGCGATCGCGGCGATCAACGAGGTCGCGCTCGACTACTACCTGCTGAAGCCCTGGGACCCGCCCGAGGAGCAACTGTTCCCCGTCGTCGAGGACCTGCTCACGACGTGGGCCGCGGGCGCGGCGCTGGAGGCGGGCGGCGTGCGCGTGCTCGGCCACCGCTTCTCGAAGGAGACGCACGAGCTGAGGGACTTCCTCGCGCGCAACCGCGTCCCCGCCCGCTGGCTCGACGTCGAGCGCGACGGCGAGGCGCGCGAACTGCTCGCGGTGGCGGGCGTCGACGCCGAGCGCCTGCCCGTCGCGCTGCTCGAGGACGGCGAGGTGCTGGAGCGTCCCACGATCTTCGAGCTCGCCGAGCGCCTCGGCATCTCCGCCCAGCCGGCGTCCGACCACTACGACCTCGTGATCGTCGGCGGCGGCCCGGCGGGTCTCGCGGCTGCGGTCTACGGCGCCTCCGAGGGCCTGCGCACCGTGATGGTCGAGCGCGAGGCGCCCGGCGGCCAGGCGGGGCAGTCGAGCCTGATCGAGAACTACCTCGGCTTCCCCGCGGGGCTGTCGGGCTCGGACCTCGCCCGGCGCGCGACCGACCAGGCGCGCCGCCTCGGCGCCGAGCTGCTCACGGTCCAGGACGCCACGACGCTGCGGGCCGAAGGCGCGGGTCGCGTCGTCGAGCTGTCCGGCGGCGGCGCGCTCAGCGCCAACTGCGTGCTCGTCGCATCGGGCGTCTCCTACCGGCAGCTCGACGCCCCGGGGTTCGACGACTTCACCGGCGCGGGGATCTATTACGGCGCCGCGATGACCGAGGCGCGGGCCTGCAAGGACCAGCATGTCGTCGTGATCGGCGGCGCGAACTCGGCGGGGCAGGCGGCCGTCTACTTCTCCGGCTACGCCGCGCGGGTGTCGATGCTGGTGCGCGCCGACTCGCTTGCGAAGTCGATGTCGCACTACCTGATCGACCAGATCGCCGAGCTGGGAAACATCGAGGTGCGCACATCGACCGAGGCGATCGCGGCGGACGGCGCCGACGGCCGCCTGCGCGCGCTGCGCATCCGCGACGGCGAGGGCAAGGAGACGCTCGAGGAGGTCGACGCGTGCTTCGTCTTCGTCGGCGCGGCTCCGCGCACCGACTGGCTGCAGGGCGTGGTTGCGCGCGACGAGCGCGGCTTCATCCTCGCCGGGCTCGACGTGCGGGAGCACGGCTGGCCGCTGCGGCGCGATCCCTACGTGCTCGAGGCGAGCGTGCCGGGGGTGTTCGTCGCCGGCGACGTGCGGGCGCGTTCGATCAAGCGCGTCGCCAGCGCGGTCGGCGAGGGCTCGATGGCGGTTTCGCTGATCCACGAGTACCTGGCGGGAGCATGAGCCACGCGACCGTCGCGCAGCTGCGCCCGGTCGACCTGTTCGAGGGCCTCAGCGACGCCGAGCTCGAGCCGTGGGCCGAGGCCGCCGAGCTCCGGATCCTCGCGCGCGGCGAGCTCACGGTGGAGCAGGGCCAGCCGCCCGCCTTCCACCTCGTGCTCGAGGGGGCGCTCGAGGCGCTGGCGGTCGACGAGAACGGGCGCGCCGAACCGGTCGGCGAACACAGCGCGCCGACATGGGTGGGAGCGATCGCCGTGCTCACGAACGGCGTGTCGAGCGTGCGCATGATCGCGACCAGCGAGGAGGTGGTGCTCGGGCGCATCGAGCCGGGTGCCTTCACCGAGCTCGCGCTCGCGGACCGCAGGGTCTTCGACCGCGTGATGAGCCAGGTGCGACCCGTCGTCAGCCGGATCGCGGCGATCGAGCAGAACCGCGAGCGCCTGGCATCGCTCGGCACGATGGCGGCCGGGCTCGCGCACGAGCTCAACAACCCGGCGGCGGCCGCGCGGCGGGCGGCGGCGGATCTGCTCGAGGCGCTCGAGGTCGTGAGCTCGACGATCGGCCATTTCGTCGAATCGGGGATCGAGAGGGAGGACGCGGCCAGGCTCGTCGAGCTGCAGCGCGCGGCGCTCGCGACCTGCCGTGCGCACACGGCGCTCTCGGCGCTCGATGCGGCCGACGCCGAAGACGAGCTGCTCGACGCGCTGAGCGACCTGGGGGTGCCGGAGGCGTGGCGGCTGGCCGAGCCGCTGTCCGCCGCCGGCCTCGACCGCGACTGGCTCCAGCGCGTGGCGGCGCTCGCGGGCCCCGCGGCCGTCCCCGCTCTGCAGTGGGTCGCCGCATCGATCTCGGCCCAGAGCCTCGCGCGCGAGCTGTCGGAATCGACTGAGCGCATGAGCTCGCTCGTCTCGGCGGTGAAGTCCTACGCCTACATGGACCGCGGCGAGCTCGTCGAAGCCGACGTTCACGAGGGCCTCGAGACGACGCTCGCGGTGCTCGGGCACAAGCTGAAGCACACCGGCATCGAGGTGCAGCGCGACTACGACCGCTCCCTGCCGCGCCTGACGCTGCACGGCGGCGAGCTCAACCAGGTGTGGACGAACCTGCTCGACAACGCGATCCAGGCGCTCGGCGACCAGGGCACGATCACGATCGCGACAGCGCTCGACGGGCCCTGCGCGCGCGTCGACATCGGCGACGACGGGCCCGGGATCGACCCCGGCGTCCTCGGGCGCATCTGGGAGCCGTTCTTCACGACCAAGGCCGTCGGCCAGGGCACGGGCCTCGGGCTTGACACCGCGCGGCGGATCGTCGTCGAGCGCCACCGCGGCAGCATCGATGTCGAGAGCCGGCCCGGCGCGACCGTCTTCCACGTCTGGCTCCCGCTCCAGGGAGCGATCGCGGCACCCGCCGCGAGCCCCGAGAAGGAGGTTGCACGATGAGCGCTTCGCAGACCTGCACGCACCTCGACCAGGTCCAGATCTCCCCCGTCCCGGCGCGCGCCGAGGTGCCCGGGTGCGAGGAGTGCCTGAAGGTGGGAGGCCGCTGGGTGCACCTGCGCGTATGTCGCACGTGCGGGAAGGTCGGCTGCTGCGACTCCTCGCCGAACAAACACGCCTCCCGGCACGCCGCGGCCGACGACCACCCGATCCTGAGCTCGATCGAGCCGGGTGAGGACTGGTCGTGGTGCGTGATCGACGAGGTCGGCTTCGTGCTCGGCTAGGTGGCCGGGCGCGAGCGCCAGCGTTCGATCTCCTCGCGCGGCGGCGGCGGGGTCGCGTCCTCGGGGGCGATCCCGAAGCGCTCCTCGTAGTCGCGGTTCAGCTCGGCCCAGGGCCCGCCGCCGTCGTCGGCAAGCCGCCCCGCCTCGCCCGCCAGCGCGCGTTCCAGGGCGCGCAGGCACAGCTCCCAGCCCGCGGCGTCGCGCGCGGCCTTCATGCGGTCCTCGAAGGTGTGCTCGAGGACGAGCAGGCACCGCTCCCCGGTCGCGGTGAGCGTGAAGCGGAGCTCGTCCTCGCCCCACGTGTAGGCGAGCGTGCGCGGCGGGTCGTAGGCGAGCACCTTCCCCTGCGGCATCTCCGGACCGCCGAGGTCGGCCCGGAAGCGCACCGTCCCGCCCGGGGAGGGCTCGAGCTCGAACGGCGTCGGGTGCCACGCGGTCAGCTCATCGACGCTGATGAGCGCCTGCCACACGCGCTCGGGGGCGTGCGGGAGCGAGCGTTCGAAGCGCAGCACGACGCGACCCTCCCGATCGCGCAGCACCG
The DNA here is from genome assembly GCA_036264095.1 of Solirubrobacteraceae bacterium. Taxonomy (GTDB): domain Bacteria; phylum Actinomycetota; class Thermoleophilia; order Solirubrobacterales; family Solirubrobacteraceae; genus Palsa-744. Next base: position 65,432 of record DATARO010000074.1, read on the forward strand.
CGGCGCCCGCGGCGGGCATCAGCCGTCCTCTCCGAGGCGCTGCTCGAGCGCGTCGAGGCTCGTGCGCCACATGCGGACGTACGGCGTGAGCCACGCGGCCAGCTCGCCGAAGCCCTCGGCCCGCACGCTGTAGAGACGCCGCTGCCCCTCGCCGCGCCGCTGCACGAGCCCCGCCTCGCGCAGGATCCGCAGGTGGCGCGAGGTGTTCGGCTGCGACAGGCCGGTGGCCGCGACGATGTCATTCACGGCCAGCTGACCCCCCAGCAGGAGGTCGAGGATCTCCCGTCGCGCGGGCTCCGCCACCACGTCGAATCTCGAGACCACAAAAACATCTAATCATTTATTTATATGTTTTTCAAGTTATTTATCGGCTCCCGGTGTCGATTTCCGGGGTCGCTCTGCGTCCCAGGGGCGTCCATACTTCTGCCCAAGGAGGCATTCAATGCAATACCTGCTCCAGATCTACTCCGACGAAAACGGGTTCGACGAGATCCCGGAGGCGCAGCGCGAGGCGATCAGCGCCGAGTACTTCGCGATCAGCGACCGGCCCGGTGTCACCGGCGGCGCGCAGCTGCAGCCCGCCGCGACGGCGACGACCGTGCGCGTGCAGAACGGCTCGACGCTCACGACCGACGGCCCCTTCGCGGAGACGAAGGAGGTGCTCGTCGGCTACTACCTGTTCGAGGCCGACGACCTCGACGCCGCGATCGAGACGGCTGCGGCGATCCCGGCGGCGCGCCTGGGCGGAGCGGTCGAGGTGCGGCCACTGGTGGAGCGCTGACCGAGGAGATCTTCCGCGAGCACTGGGGCCGCGTCCTGGCGGCGCTGGTCGGCTTCCTCGGCGACTTCGAGCTCGCCGAGGAGGCTGCCGCGGAGGCGTTCGCGATCGCGTCGGAGCGATGGCCGCGCGACGGCATCCCCGACCATCCCGCCGCGTGGCTGGTCGCCACCGGGCGCAACCGCGCGATCGACCGCCTGCGCCGCCGGCGTGCCCTCGCCGCGAAAGCGCCGCTGCTCGCGGCGGCAGGTGATTCGATGCTCGACGAGCCAGAGGACACCGCGTTCCGCGACGAGCGCCTCGAGCTGATCTTCACGTGCTGCCATCCGGCGCTCGCGGTCGAGGCCCAGGTCGCGTTGACGCTGCGCGCGCTCGGCGGCCTCTCGACCGGGCAGATCGCCCGCGCGTTCCTCGTCCCCGAGGCGACGATGGCCCAGCGCCTCGTGCGCGCCAAGCGCAAGATCCGCGGCGCCGGGATCCCCTTCCGCATTCCGCCCGCGCACCTGCTCCCCGAGCGCCTCGCCGCGGCGCTCGCGGTCGTCTACCTGATCTTCAACGCCGGGTATGACGGCGAGCACGAGCTCGCGCAGGAGGCGATCCGGCTCGGCGTCGCGCTCGTCGAGCTGATGCCCGACGAGTCCGAGGCGCTCGGCCTGCTCGCGCTGATGCTGCTGCAGGACTCCCGCCGCGCCGCGCGCGTGCGCGATGGGGAGCTCGTGCTGCTCACCGACCAGGACCGCTCGCTGTGGGACCGCGCCCAGATCGACGCCGGCGAGCGCGTGCTCGCCCGCGCGCTGGTGCTGCGCGGCCGCGGGGCGGGCGGGCCTTACGTCCTCCAGGCCGCGATCGCCGCACAGCACACGGGCGAGACCACCGACTGGCACGAGATCGCCACCCTGTATGAGGAGCTCGCGCTCGCGACCGGCTCGCCGGTCGTCGAGCTCAACCGCGCCGCTGCGATCGCGGAAGCCGAGGGTCCGCTCGCCGCGCTCGCCGCGATCGACCGCATCGCCGGGGAGGGCCTGCAGGACTACCGCTACCTGCACGCGGCGCGCGCCGAGCTGCTGCGCAGGCTGGGTCGCGACGAGGAGGCGCGGGTCGCATACGAGCGTGCGCTCGCGCTGGGTCCGCCCGCACCCGAGCTGCGCCTGCTGCAGCGGCGCCTGGCCGAGCTCGGCTGACGTACGGATCGCGGCGCGGAGCGCGCCGTCGCGGAATCAACCATCTACGCTCAGCGCATGAGCGACAGCGTCGTGCCCCCGATCGAGGAGATCCTGCGCGCCCGCGCGGGCGAGGATCTCGCGCTCAACGACCGCCACCTGAATCCACAGATCGGGCGGATCGTGCGCACGCTCGGCTTCGACCGCACCTGGACCGGCGGCGAGGGCGCCCACCTGATCGACAGCGAGGGGCGCCGCTACCTCGACCTGTTCGGGGGCTACGGCGTGTTCGCCGTGGGGCGCAACCACCCGGAGGCGATCGCCGCCGTCGAGCAGGTGATGGCCGCGCGCACCGGCAACATGCCCCAGCTCGGGGCGACGCTGCTGAGCGGCGTGCTCGCCGAGGCGCTGCTCGCGCGCGCGCCCGCCAGCGTCGAGAAGATGGTCCCCGCCAACACGGGGACCGAGGCGGTCGAGGCCGCGATCAAGATCGCCCGCGCGGCCACCGGCCGCGGCCGGGTGCTCTACGCCGAGCACGCCTTCCACGGCCTGACGCTCGGCTCGCTCTCGATCAACGGCAACGAGGAGTTCCGCGAGGGCTTCGGTCCGCTGCTCCCCGGCTGCGAGCCGGTCCCGTTCGGCGACCTCGACGCGCTCGGGCGCGCGCTCGGCGCGGGCGACGTCGCCGCCTTCGTCGTCGAGCCGGTGCAGGGCAAGGGCGTCAACCTCCCGCCGCCGGACTACCTGCAGGGCGCGCAGGAGCGGGTGCACGCCGCCGGTGCCCTGTTCGTGTGCGACGAGGTGCAGACCGGCGTCGGACGCACCGGGCGCTTCCTCGCCCTCGAGCACTGGGGGCTCGAGCCGGACATGATCTGCCTCGCCAAGGCGCTGTCCGGCGGGCTCGTGCCGGTCGGCGCCGTGCTCGTCTCGCGCGACGCCTTCGCGCGCGTGTTCGACAACATGGAACGCGCCGTGCGCCACGGCTCGACGTTCGGCGGCAACGACCTCGCGGCGGCGGCGGCGCTGGCGACGCTGCGGATCCTCGACCGCGAGGGGCTCGTCGAGCGCGCGGCGCGCATGGGGGAGCTCCTGATGGAGCTGACGCTGCCGCTCGTCGAGCGCTTCGAGGTCGTGCGCGACGTCCGCGGGCTGGGGCTGATGTGGGCGATCGAATTCGGACCGCCCTCCGGTGCGGCAGCGAGGCGGCTGTGGGATCGCGTCGAGGGCCGCCAACCGGGGCTGTTCGCCCAGCTCGTCACCGTCCCGCTGTTCCACGAGCACCGCATCTTCTGCCAGGTGGCCGGGCACCACATGAACGTGATCAAGGCCCTGCCCGCGCTGACCGTCGATGAGCAGGACGTGCGCGATTTCGCCGCTGCGCTCGCGCAGACGATCGCCGCCGCCGAGCGCTATCCCGCCGCGCTCGCGCGCTTCGGTTTACGAACCGGTCTCAGGGCCGTGGGCGTCCGTCGCTAGCCTGGACGCGTGATTTCGCGGACATACACGCCTGAACGGCGCGCCTGCCCTTCGCCGGACGGCGCGCTGCGCCGCGCCCTCGCCCGCCGCTCCTCGACCGCCGGCGGAGGCTGCGGCCTGCCTTCGCGTCGCAGGCCGGCGCGAGCACCCACACCCCCGAGAAACCGGCACCCAGCCGTGGAACCAGGCGTCTAGCCGGCCGTGTCCGCACGCAGAGACGACATCCGCAACGTGGCGATCGTCGCGCACGTCGACCACGGCAAGACCACGCTCGTGGACGCGATGCTGTGGCAGTCCGGGGCCTTCCGCGAGGGCCAGGAGGTCGCCACGCGCGTGCTGGACTCGATGGACCTCGAGCGCGAGAAGGGCATCACGATCCTCGCCAAGAACGCCTCGCTGCGCTACCGCGGCGTCAAGCTCAACATCATCGACACCCCCGGGCACGCCGACTTCGGCGGCGAGGTGGAGCGCGGCCTGACGATGGTCGACGGCGTGCTGCTGCTCGTCGACGCGTCCGAGGGGCCGCTGCCCCAGACCCGCTTCGTGCTGCGCAAGGCCCTGGCGGCGCAGCTGCCGGTGATCCTCGTCGTCAACAAGGTCGACCGCCCCGACGCGCGCGTCGCCGAGGTGATCGACGAGGTGTACGAGCTGTTCCTCGAGCTCGACGCCGACGAGCACCAGATCGAGTTCCCGATCGTCTACTGCAACGCCAAGGCCGGGATCGCCTCGCTCGAGTACGAGGAGGGCGCGCCACCTGCGGGCACGGACCTGCAGCCCCTGCTCGACCTGCTGCTCGACCGGATCCCGGCGCCGACCTACGAGGAGGGCCATCCCCTGCAGGCGCTCGTGACCAACCTCGACGCCTCGCCGTACGTCGGCCGCCTTGCGATCTGCCGCGTGCGCAACGGGAACATCCGCCGCGGGCAGCAGGTCGCGTGGTGCCGCGCCGACGGCTCGATCACGCGCGCGCAGGTCGCGGAGCTGTACGTGACCGACGCGCTCGACCGCGTCGAGGCCGCCGAGGCCGGGCCGGGCGAGATCATCGCCGTCGCGGGGATCGCCGAGGTGACGATCGGCGAGACGCTCGCCGACCCAGACGACCCCCGTCCGCTGCCCGTGATCACGGTCGACGAGCCGGCGATGTCGATCACGCTCGGCGTCAACTCCTCGCCGCTTGCCGGCAAAGACGGCGACAAGATGACCGCGCGCCAGATCAAGGAGCGCCTCGACCGAGAGCTCGTCGGCAACGTCGCGCTGCGCGTGGAGGAGACCGAGCGGCCGGACACGTATGAGGTCCAGGGCCGCGGCGAGCTGCAGCTCGCGGTGCTCGTCGAGATGATGCGCCGGGAAGGCTTCGAGCTGACCGTCGGCCAGCCGCGCGTCGTCGAGCACGAGGTCGACGGCAAGCGCTGTGAGCCCGTGGAGCGCCTCTCGGTCGACGTCCCGGAGGAGCACGTCGGGACCGTCACGCAGCTCCTCGCAGCGCGCAAGGGGCGCATGGAGCACATGGCCAACCACGGCACCGGCTGGGTGCGGATGGACTACCTCGTCCCCGCGCGCGGCCTGATCGGGTTTCGCACCGAGTTCATGACCGAGACGCGCGGCACGGGCATCATGCACCACGTCTTCGAGAGCTGGGAGCCGTGGGCGGGGGAGCTGCTCACCCGCCACAGCGGCGCGCTCGTGGCCGATCGCGGCGGGGAGACCGTCTCCTACTCGCTGATGACGCTGCAGGAGCGCGGCCAGCTGTTCGTCGGTCCCGGCGAGGAGGTCTACGAAGGGATGATCATCGGCGAGAACGCGCGCTCGGAGGACCTCGACGTGAACCCGGTCAAGGAGAAGCACCTCACGAACATGCGCTCCTCCACCTCCGACGTGCTCGTGCGGCTCGATTCCCACCGCCGGCTGACGCTCGACGAGGCGCTCGAGTTCGTACGCGACGACGAGGCCGTCGAGGTCACTCCCGAGGCCGTCCGCATGCGCAAGCTCGAGCTCTCGAAGGTCCAGCGCCTGAAGGCCGTTCGCCAGGCGCGAAAGTGAGCCCGGCGCAGGACGAGGTAGCACTCACCGGGCTGTTCAAGTCGTTCCGCGGGCCATCCGGGCCGATCGAGGCCGTGCGGGCGTCGAGGTGAGCGTGCCGCGCGGCGCGACCGTGGCGCTGCTCGGGCCCAACGGCGCCGGCAAGTCGACGACGATCGACATGCTCCTCGGCCTGCTCGAGCCCGACCGCGGCGGCGTGAGCATCTTCGGGCGCTCGCCGGCGGAGGCGATCGCCGCCGGAGCCGTCGGCGCGATGCTGCAGACCGGCGCGCTGATCCGCGACCTCAGCGTGCGCGAGCTGCTCGCGATGATGGCCTCGCTGTACCCGGCGCCGCTGGCGGTGCAGGAGGCGCTCGCGCTCACCGGAGCCGACGCCTTCGCCGAGCAGCGCACGCACAAGCTCTCCGGCGGCCAGACGCAGCGCGTCCGCTTCGCCGTCGCGCTCGTCAGCGATCCCGAGCTGCTCGTGCTCGACGAGCCGACGGTCGCCATGGACGTCGAGTCGCGGCACGCCTTCTGGGTGACGATGCGCGGGTTCGCGGCCCGCGGGCGCACGATCCTGTTCGCCACGCACTACCTCGAGGAGGCGGACGCCTACGCCGACCGCGCGGTGCTGATGGCCTCGGGTCGCATCGTCGCCGACGGCCCGACGACCGAGATCAAGGCGATGGTCGGCTCGCGCACGATCCGCGCGACGCTCCCAGGCGTCGCCGTCGAGGTGCTCGAGCGGCTGCCCGGCGTCAGCAGCGCCGAACGGCGCGGCGAGGCGATCACGCTGTCGTGCGCCGACTCCGATGCGGCGGTCCGCGCGCTGCTCGCCGAGCACCCCGGCGCGCGGGACATCGAGATCGTCGCCGCGGGGCTCGAGGCCGCGTTCCTCGCGCTGACCGCCGAGCCGGCACCGTGATCGCGCTCACCTACATGCGCTTCGAGCTGCTGCGCACGCTGCGCAACCGGCGCTTCTTCATGCTCTCGCTCGGCTTCCCGCTCGTGCTCTACTACCTGATCGCGGGCCCGAACCACGACGTGCGCAACCTCGCCGGCACGGGGGTCTCCGCGCCGCTCTACTACATGCTCGGCCTCGCCTCGTTCGGGACGATGAGCGCGATGCTCTCGAGCGGCGGCCGCATCGCCGCCGAGCGCGAAGTCGGCTGGAACCGGCAGCTGCGGATCACGCCTTTGCCGGCGCGCGCCTACCTCGCGGCGAAGGTGCTCACCGCTTATGTTCTGGCGGCGATCAGCATCGTGGCGCTGTACGTCGCGGGCGCGACGCTCGGCGTGAGCATCGGCGCGGGCAACTGGCTCGCGATGACCGGCCTGATGCTCGTCGGCCTGATCCCGCTCGCGCCGCTCGGGATCGCGCTCGGCCATCACATCAGCTCCGACTCGATCGGGCCTGCGATCGGGGGCAGCGTCTCGCTGCTCGCTTTCCTCGGCGGGACCTGGTTCCCGATCTCCGGCCACGGCTTCCTGCACGCGGTCGCGCAGGAGCTCCCCTCCTACTGGCTCGTACAGGCTTCGCACGTCGGGCTGGGCGGGCACTCCTGGCCGGCGCGCGCGTGGATCGTGATCGCGGTGTGGACAGGGGTCCTCACGGTGATCGCCGCCCGCGCCTACCGGCACGACACGCGGCGACCCTGAGCGGCTAGGGTACCCGCGACCCGCCGACCGCGGGGTCGCCGCAATCACCCCCGACCGCGGCCGAGTACCCCGCCGACCAGGAGCAATCGATGAACGTAAACACGCGTCTCCGCGCGCGCGTCTGGGCCCGATCGGGTATCGCCGTCGTCATGGCGCTCCTCGTGCTCGCACTGCCCGCGGCGAGTGCCCTCGCCGAAGAAACGGCCGTGAAATACACCAACGAGGGCCAGCAGGCCTACGAACACCAGCTCGCCGCCGGCGAAATCGAATCGGCGACCTTCAACAAGCGCATCCGGAGCCTCCACCTGACGCTCAAGAACGGGCAGCACATGCGCTACAAATACCCGCCGAAAACCGAGAAGGCGCTTGTCGCGGCACTCGAAGCGAAGAAGGTGCCCGTCTCGGTCCTGAGCGCCGAAGCGGCGAAAAAAGAAGCCTCGAAAGCGCCCGTCAAACACAAACTGCGCTACATCGCCGGCGGCATCGTGATCGTCGTCGTCGTGATCGTGGCCGCTGTTCTGATGCTCGACCGGCGCCGCAAACGGCTCGCCGAAGAATAAGCCGCGGGCGGGCGGGCGGCCGCTGCGCCCGTCGCCCCTCGCTCAGCAGTGCGGCCGGTGGCGCCGTCGCCCCGGTCGCCTGTCGAGCTGCTTGCGCTGCTCGCTCACGCCCGTGCGGATGTCGTGGACGAGCATCTCGACCATGTCGCGCGAGAAGTTCTCCTTGACGACCATCCGCAGCACGGTGATGTGCTCGGCGTTCGGCGGGAGTGTGTAGGCGGGGACGATCCAGCCGCGCTCGCGCAGCGCGCGTGAGAGGCCGAACAGGTCGATCTCGGGCTCCGTCGCCCGCGCCGCCACGACGGGGAACTCCGAGCCGTCGGTGACGACCTCGAGGCCCTCGACCGCGGCCAGCCCGCTGGCGAGCGCTCGCGAGTTGGCGAGCAGGTTCTTGACGATCGCCTCGTAGCCCGAGCGCCCGAGCCGCAGGAAGGCGAAGTACTGCAGGATCACCGAGGACGAGGGCCGCGAGAAGTTCAGCGAGTAGTTCGGCATGTCGCCGCCGAGGTAGTTGATGTGGAACACGAGCTCCTCGGGCAGGTCGCTCGCGTCGCGGAAGACGACGGTCCCCATCCCCGGATAGACGAGTCCGAACTTGTGGTTGGAGACGTTGATCGACCGCACCGAGGGCAGGCGGAAGTCCCACTCCTCGTCTGGGCGGGCGAAGGGGACGACGAAGCCGCCGGAGGCCGCGTCGATGTGCAGCGGGATCCGCCACCCGCGCTCCTGCTCGGTCCGCCGCAGGAGCTCGTCGATCGAGGCGAGGTCGTCGCTCTGCCCGGTGAACGTCGTCCCGAGCAGCCCGGCCACCGCGATCGTCTGCTCGTCGATCAGCGGCTCGACCTGCTCGGCGCCGATCGTGTAGCGGTCCTCCTCCATCGGCGCGACGCGCGCCTCGACTTCGAAGTAGCGGGCGAACTTCTCCCAGCACGTGTGGACGTCGGCGCCCACCACCATGTTCGGGCGCTCCGTGGGCTGCCCCTGCGCCTCGCGCCGGCGCTGCCAGGTGCGCTTGTGCGCGAGCATCGCGAGCATGATCGCCTCCGATGACCCGATCGTCGCGGTGCCGGTCGATTTCCCGCCCGCGGGCGCGTTGAACAGCCGCCCGGTGATCGAGACGACGCGCTCGTGGATGACCTCGCTCTGCGGGTACTCGTCCTGGTCGATCAGGTTCTTGGCGAGGGTCTCGGCGGCGAGCAGGTCCGCGTGCGGCTCCATCCAGCTCGTCACGAACGAGGCGAGGTTCAGCGCGGGGTTGCCGTCGAGGTTGAGCTCGTCGTGCACGAGCTGGTAGGCCGCGTCGGCGCTGACGCCGTCGGCCGGGAGCCGGTACTTGGGGATGTCGTGCGAGAACGAGCGCCCCGCGTACGTCGGCGAGAGCGTCTCGTCGCTGTCGACCTTCAGCGTGTGCATCGCGTCTCCTTGACCGGGTGTGTCCGCCGGCTCGCCGCAGCGGGCCGGCGCGTGGCGGCATCATTGCGCGCCCACCGCTTCGCCGCGGGGCCCCCGTCGGGGCGGCGCTTGCGGTCGCCCGCGCGTGCGGGGGCCTGGGTCCGCGCCGGGAGCGGCCGGGCGGCGTCTCGCGCTCGCCCGCGTGCGGGGACCGGGGTCTGCGCCGGGAGCGGCCCGGCGGCGCGTCGCGCTCGCCCGCGCGCGGCGACCTGGGTCCGCGCCTACGCGCTCTCCTCTCGGCCCCCGAGCACCGCAATCGGCGGCCTCGCGCTCGGCGCCAGCTCGCTCGCCGCGCCGATGACGTGCGGCACGAGCGGAAGGGCGAGCGGCTCAGCGGCGGCGACTGCGCGCTCGGAGCGCGCGTGCAGGTAGGCCGAGGCGCACGCGAGCACAGCGACCGCCTCGACGAGCAGCAGCGGGCCCGAGTCCTCGACGAGCGCTCCCACGAGGCCGCCGAGCAGCGCGCCGGCGAACGCCGCCGCGGCCGCCGGAGAGCCGGCGAGCGGGGCGAGCAGGCGCGCGCGTTCGCGGATCGCGAGCAGCGCCGCGGCGGCTGCCAGCAGCGTCGCCGCGGCCATCCCGGGGTCGAGCAGCTCGCGCCAGGCCGCACCGTAGCGCCGGTCGAGCACATCCTCGGCCGCTCCCCACGAGTGCGCGTGCAGGATGCCGTGGGGCAGCGCGAGCGCGAGCAGCGGGACGAGTGCGGCTCCGCCGCAGACGAGGACCGCCAGTGCCGCGCGTCGCTGCGCTCCGGTCGGGGTGATGATCACGCATGCGAGCGCGAAGGCGGCGCACACGAGCACGGCACCGCCGATCCCCGCGCCGAGCCCGGGCAACCCCTCGACGAGGGCCAGCCCGGCGCCCGCGAGCGCGAACAGCACCCGGGCGCGCCGGCGCGCCGCGGCCGGGCCCGCCGCGGTCGCGCAGGCGAGCAGCACGAGTGCGGCGAGTCCCGACTTCAGCTCGTTGCCGATCCCGTGGAAGCGTGCGCCCCCGGCCGGGTCCGGGCCGAGTAGCGAGCGCATCAGCAGTCCGCTGCCCGCGAGCGCGTCGGCCGCCAGGCACGTGACCGCGGCCAGCGCCGGTGCGACCAGCGCGCGGGGCCAGCGCAGCAGCAGGTCGCTGAGCGCGCCCAGCGACAGGCAGCCCGCCGCGAGAATCGCGTATTCCGCGGCCGCGCCAGGGGCGAGCGCGGCCGGCAGCAGCGAGACGACCGGCGCCCACAGCACACCGATCGCCCCGGCTCGCACCGCCCGCGCGCGCAGCGCACGCCCGGCGCAGCTCGCCGCCGCCACGAGCAGGAGCCACGCCGCGACCAGCGCCGCGAGCGCGGGCAGCCGCCGGCCGGGAATCTCCTCGAGCCGTCGCATGAGTGGCGCGAGCGGCGGACCGCCGGCCGCGCCGCCGATCGCCGAGCCCGCGATCGCGTCCTCGGGCGCGTGCAGCCCGAGCCTGCGAAGGACCGTTGGCGCGATGTCGATCGCGTTCACGAGTCCGCGCTCGCGGGTCCCGGACGACGTGAGCTCGCTCCCGCGGCCGGGAACGCCCGCGCCGCCGATCCACAGCAGGGCGCCGTCGGAGCCATCAGGGGCCCGCTGGAGGGCGATCAGCAGCTCGTTGGCGGTGCGGCTTGCCGCCAGCGCGCGCAGATCGCTCGCGCCGGCCGCGCCGCCCGGCAGTTCCGCCACCACCAGCGCGCGCCGGCTCATCATCGCCGCGATGCGGGAGCGGATCGTCGCAGCCGTTCCGAGCGAGATCGCGCGCACGCTGCCGTGCTCGTCCGCGGCCGCGATCGCTCCCGCGCCGAGCGCTCTTCCGACGTACCCTGCGCCACCGGGGACGAGGCCCGCGAGCAGCCCGGCCCGCAGCGTCGCCGGCGCGCCCTCCGCGCGCGCCCGCGCGCTGTTCCAGCCCGCGATCACGGCTCCGTGTCCGCTCGCAAGCGGCACGAGCGGCGGCGGCCGTTCCTGCGCGTAGTCGCTCGCCGCCACGCGCGATCCCTGCGTCAGGTCGAGCAGCAGCTGCGTGAGCGAGTAGGGGCCCTGTGCGGCGGAGGCGATCCCGACCGAGAGGCCGCTCGCCCGCATCGCGCGCTCGCCGAGCGGCGCGAGCACGAGGAGCGCCCGCGCGGGCGTGCCTGCCGCGGGCGGTGTGGCTCCTCCGCGGGCCGGCGCGGACGCGGGCGCGGCGGCGAGCGCCGCGAGCGCCAGCGCCAGCGCGAGCGCCGCGCGCGGCCGCGCTGGGCTCAGCCCTCGACCCCCTCTGCCGCGACCGCCGCGGGCGCCCGCGCGCCGTCTGCAGGGCGCGTGCCGCGGGCGGCGGCCGTGCCCTCGACGTTGATGCGCGGCAGCAGGCGGGCGAGACCCGCCGGCAGGCGCCAGGTGACCTCGCCGATCAGGTGAAGCGCCGCGGGGAGCATCAGGCAGCGGATCACGATCGCATCCAGGAACACGGCGCTCGCGAGGCTCAGGCCGAACTCCTTGATGACGCGGTCTTCGCCGAGCATGAAGGAGAGGAACACGCACACCATGATCGCCGCCGCCGCCGTGACCACGCGACCGGTCAGCGCCAGGCCCTCCGCGACCGCGCGCGAGCTCTCGCGCGTGTGCGTCCAGCGTTCGTGGATGCGCGACACGAGAAACACCTCGTAGTCCATCGACAGACCGAACACGATCGCGAACAGCATCACGGGGA
>DATARO010000086.1:0-9089 GCA_036264095.1 Solirubrobacteraceae bacterium
CTACCAGCTGATGCTCGTGCCCCGCGTGCCCCGTCCCCGCTTCGAGGACCCGGGCGCGACGGGCGCGTCGCTGCTGCACGACGGGCTGCGGCGGCTGGCGCGGCACCTCGGCTCGAGCCCGCCGCTGAACATGTGGGTGCGCACCGCACCGCGCGGGACCGACCAGTTCTGCTGGCGTATCGACGTCATGCCGCGCCTCACGCACGTCGCAGGCCTCGAGCTGTCCACGGACCTGAACCTCAACATCGTCGCGCCCGAGGACGCGGCGGCGGCGCTGCGCGAGGTCTAGATGGCGGCTCCCGAGCAGCGCTTCGTCCCTCGCTTCGCGGCCGAGCCGCCGCAGGAGGAGCTGCCGTACGGCCGCTGGGCGGAGCGGCTCGCCGGCGAGCTGCTCGGGGCCGCGCGCGAGCTCGACACCGACGGCGAGGACATCGGTGACGTCAAGGCGGTCGTGTGGTATCCCGATCGCACCTGGCACGGGTGGACGTACGTGCCGGCGACGGCGCCGACGGCGAACGGCTACGAGCTGTTCGGCTTCGTGCGCTTCCAGCGCGGGGCGGAGGGGGGCGAGCCGGGGGCGTTCTCGGCGCAGCTCGACTACACGCAGGAGACCGCCGAGCGCAACCCGGGATGGGAGCTCGACATCTGCGAGGAGGTCGTCGGCGCCTGGCGCGGCGAGAACGGCGCCGAGGCCGCGATGACGCTCGTGTGGGGACGCCCGCTCGTCCCGGGCGGCGCGACCGCGACGGCAGAGCTGGCGGATCTCGTGGTCGACCAGACCCCCGTCGTGGAGGAGCGCTTCACGCTGCTCGCCCCGGATGACTACCGCGGCGACCTGCTCGAGATCGGGCTGTTCGACGCCCGCGGGCACGAGCTGGCACGCGAGTCGCTGTACACGGGCGACGACGAGGACGCGGGGGACGAGCCCGAGGAGTAGGCCGCGCGGCGGCCCGGCACGGCACGGCACGGCGCCCGCGGCGGTGTCCGTGCGATCTCGTCGAAGCTAGTCCTGCTTGCAGGCTTTCAGCGCGGCTTCGCGTGCGGCGCCGGCCGGGATCGCGGATTTGTCGATCACTTCTTCGCAGATCGTCCTCGCCGCTTTCCTGATTTCCGCGGCGTTCCCGCTCGCGGCTTTGTCGCACAGCCCTTCCAGTTTCGCCTTCGCTTCGGCGTTGATCGTCGTCTGCGCGCGGACCGCCTGCTTGCAGGCAGCGACGGCCGCCGCCCCGGCCGAGCCGGGTGCCGGCGTCGTGGTGGCGGCGGATTTCGCGGGCGTGCTCGAGGAGCTGCCCGTGCCGTTGCTGGAGCTGGAGCCGCCACAGCCCGCGAGCAGCACGACGGCGGCGAGCAGAGCGAGGAGCGTCGAGGCCTGCCTTCCGATCATGGGTTCCCCGATCTGTGGATGTGCGGCACAGCCGAGCGCGGCGCCGGTGGCACCGTGACGCTACCCCGGGTCGCGGACGGGCGACGCCGGTTGCGCGCCGGGGGGCGCCCCGATCTCCGGCGTGGGCGCACGGCGCCGGGCCGCGCGGGCCGGCGCTCAGACGACGAGCCCGTGCCTGGTCGTGTCCTCGCACACGACGCGCGCCTCGGCGAACTCGAGCAGGTAGTCGGGGCCGCCGGCCTTCGCGCCGGTCCCCGACAGGCGGTTGCCGCCGAACGGCTGGCGGCCGACCATCGCGCCGGTGATCTCGCGGTTGACGTAAAGGTTCCCGACCGGAGAGCGATCGATCACATACTTGACGATCGCCGGGTTGCGGCTGAACAGGCCGCCCGTGAGGGCGAACGGCAGGCTGTCGACGACATCGCACGCGGCCGCGACGTCGGGCACAGCCTCGACCGTCAGCACGGGCCCGAAGATCTCCTCGGCGAGCAGCGGCGAGGAGTCCCGCAGCGCGGCCAGCAGCGTCGGCGGCACGAAGTAGCCGCCATCGCTCTCCGCCGGCGGCGCGACCTGCTCGCAGACCGTGCCTTCGCGCGCGCCCCGCTCGATGTAGGAGCTGATGCGTCGCTGCGCCTCGTCGTCGATCACCGGCGGCACGTCGATCCCGAGCTCTCGCGCCTGGCCGACGCGGAGCGTGCCCACCGCGCCGCTCAGCCGCTCCAGCAGCCGCTCGTAGACCCGCTCGTGCGCCAGCACCCGGGCCGCCGCCGAGCACTTCTGCCCCGCGTACGTGAAAGCGGAGCGCACGACCGCCGGGACCGCCTGGTCGAGGTCGGCGTCGCTGTCGACGATCACGCAGTTCTTGCCGCCCATCTCCGCGACCACGCGCTTGACGTGCGCCTGCCCGGGCGCCTCGGCGGCCGCGCGCACGATCTCGAGACCCACCCGTGAGGAGCCGGTGAAGGCGATCGCATCGACGCCTGGATGGCTGACGAGCGCCGCGCCCGGCGCGTCGGCTCCGGGCAGCAGCGAGAGCGCCGGCGGCGGCACCCCCGCCTCTCGCAGCGCCGAGACGACGGCGTGGGCACACGCCGGCGACTGCTCGGCGGGCTTGAGGATCACGGCGTTGCCGGGCGCGAGCGCCCCCGCCGTCATTCCGGTCGGGATCGCAAAGGGGAAGTTCCACGGCGCGATCACCGCCACGGTCCCCCGCGCGAGGTAGCGCATCGTGTTGCGCTCGCCGGGCGGCTGGCCGAGCGCGCCGTCGCGGTCGAGCTCCAGCGCCCGCCGGGCGTAGTACTCGAGGAAGTCGATCGCCTCGCACACGTCGGCGTCCGCCTCGCGCCAGGGCTTCGCGCACTCGTAGACGGCGAGCGCCGCGAGCGCGAGGCGGCGTTCGCGCATGAGCGCCGCCGCGCCGAGCAGCACCTGCGCTCGCTCGGCGGGCGTGCGCCCCGCCCACTCGCGATGCCCGGCGCGGGCCCCTGCGACGGCGGCATCGACGTCGGCACGGCTCGCGGCGGGCGCGCAGGCGACGGCCTGCTGCGGGCTTCCGGGATCGACGGAGACGAGCTCCCGCCCCTCGCGCGCGCCGGCGGCGGCGAGGACCGGCACCGTCAGCGGCAGACGCGCCCGGAGCTCCTCGCCCGCGGCGAGCAGCGCGTCGCGCACGTCCGCTCGGCGCAGCTCGAGATGGGGCTCGTTCACGAACGGCTGGCTCATGGCGCCGCCAGCAGCTCCTCGAGCGGCGCGCCGCGGGAGCGTGCCGCGAGGAACGAGTCGTTCGCGGTGTTCTCGAGCATGCGCCGCACCAGATAGGCCATGCCCTCGAGCAGGTCGCCGACGGGCGAGTAGGAGCGCACGCGCAGGCCCATGCGGCTGAGCGCGTGCGCGAGGTCGTCGCCGAGGCCGCGCAGAACCTGCAGCTCGAGGTCGCGCGGCTGCAGGCCACGGGACTCCAGGCACGCGAGACCGTGCGCGATCGAGCGCAGGTTGTGCGAGCCGAGCGCGAGCCGCACGCGCGGATGTGCATCGAGCAGGCGCCGGGTCAGCTCCTCGAAGTTGCGATCGCTGTCGGCGCGCTGCGTGAAGACGGGCGGCTCCCAGCCATGCGCTCGCGCCTCGACCACCTCGTGGTCCCAGTAGGCGCCCTTCACCAGCCGGACCGTCAGCGGCACGCGGCGCGGGTGCCTGCCGACCCACGCGATGATCTCGTCGAGCTCCTCGGGAGAGTCGCGCAGGTACGCCTGCAGCACGAGCCCGGACGACGGCCCTGCCTCGAACTCGGGCTCGGCCAGCAGCTCGAGCACGAGGCCGAGGACCGTCTCACGCGAGTCCAGCGTCTCCATGTCGATGTGGACGTGCGCGCCGACCTCCGCCGCGAGACGGAGGACGCGCCGCAGGCGCGCCATGGCGTCATCGATGCCGCGCCGCGGCGCATCCAGCCGGATGTCGGGCGTGAGCGCCGTGACCTTGACCGACAGGTTGGCTCGCGGCAGGGGACCGAGCGAGTCGGATTCGAGTGCCGGTCGCGCCGGCCAGCCGGAGGAGCCCGCGTCGAGCGCGCGGAGCGCGTCGAGGCAGCGCTCGACATAGGCCTCCGCCTCCTCCTCGCTGACGCTCGCCTCGCCGAGCAGGTCGACCGAAGCGGCGACTCCAGACTCCCAGCCGCGGCCCAGCGCGGGCAGCGCCGCCTGGACCGTGCGCCCGACGATGAAGCGGTTGGCGAGGTGCTGCACGCCGGCGCCGGCTGCGAGCGCGGTGAGCGGTCGCGTGGGGGGCGTGCGCGCCAGGAGCAGCAGCGCCCTTCCCAGCCGGCTGGAGGGGTCCGCCTCCTCGAGCAGCGTCATCAGGTGCGCGCCGAGGTCGCGCACGCCGGCACAGGCCGGGCGCACATCGGTGAAGCGGAACAGCGCGGCGCGCAGCTCGCCGTCCTCGGCGACGGTCTTCAGCAGGCGCCCGTCGAGGCGATCGGCCGCCGACGATGAGCGCGGGAGGTTGGCGGCGATCTGCCGCCCGACCGCGAGCACCTCGGCGTCGGACGCCGCACGCTCCGCGGTACTCACGTCGTGGCCCGATTCGCCGCGCGCATGCGTCCATTGCAGCATGGCCGCGCCGCCGCGCCGACGTCAGTCGCTCCAGTGAACCTCGTAGTGCCCGATCGGCTCCTCGAAGCCCTTGAGCGCCACACGGCCGCGGTCCGAGAAGCGGATGTTTTTACCGCGGCATAGATCGTGCACGCCTGAGGAGGCGACGATCGCGTCGGGCTCGGCGCAGGCGCAGAGTCGTGCGGCCTGCTGGACGGCCGCTCCGAACAGGTCGCCGTGGTCGGTGACCGGTTCGCCTGCCGCCACGCCGATGCGCACGCGCAGCGGCTCCTGCTCGGCCTCCTCGCGCGCGTGCACGTCGCGCTGGATCTGCCTCGCTGCGCCGACTGCCTGGTAGGCGGAGTCGAAGACGCCCATGATCCCGTCGCCGGTGTGCTTGACCTCATTCCCGCCAAAGCGCGCGAGCGCGGCGCGCACGATCGAATCGTGCTCGCGGAGCACACGCATCGCCACCCGGTCCCCGTGCTGCTGGGTCAGCCGCGTGGAGTCGGCGATGTCGGTGAAGAGGATCGCGCGGAACGCGCTTTCGACGTACGGTTCGCCGGCGGGGTGCGTGTTGAGCCGCCCGAAGAAGCCCCGGACACCGGCCGCGTCGACCTCGATCACGTGCGAGGGGAGCAGGCCGTGGGCCTCGCGATGCGCCGCTATCACGCTCTCCTCGTCCGGCCACTCGACGAGGCAGAAGCCGCTGCCCGCCTCTTCTTCGAACCAGTACGTGATGAAGCGCACCCCGTGGTCGGCCTGCACCTGCAGGTCGCGCAGATGAGCCGCGGCGAGGTCTGCGGCCGAGGCGTCGGGGAGGTCGTGGCGATCGATGAAGAGCCCCATCTGGAGGGAACTGTACGCCGCGCCCGGACCCGCTGCCGGTCGGGAGCGGCACGCTCAAGGATCGCCTTTCCGGCCGATCTCGCGCGCGATCCACAGCAGCACCACGACGACGAGCACCAGCACGACGAGATCACGCACGACCAGCAGGATCGCTTCGCGCTCGACGATGCTCCCTGCCAGTGATGCGCTGGGGCTCACACAAACCTCTCAGGCGGCTCCGATCGACCGCTAACGCCTGCCCGCTTGGATGTCGGTACGCAGTCGATCCGAACACGAAAGGAGCCCAATGTCCCTCCTCGCCGCAGTCACAACCGTTGTAGCTCTCGACATCTTCATCCTCGCCCTGCTCGCATACGTCATGCGCAGCCCGTTCCGCCTCGCCCGGCACGTTGCGCCTCACGCGCAGCCCGCTCGTGCAGTATCCGGACGCGTCCCCGCGCGCCCGGCCCACGAGCGCCCGCGCGGCTTCGCGCGCACGGCAAGCGCCGACGCCGCCGGCTGATCGCAGGATGTCCGCGACCGGGACCCGCCGCGCCCGCTGGGGCGCGCGGGTCCCGGCCGGACCTGACGATCGGCGGGGCCATCGGCCCCCCGCGCGCGGCCGCGGTCCCCGGTTTCGTTGTGCGGCCCGAGGGAACAGCTGAAGTCAGATGTCTCTCGCCGTCACGATCATCATCGTTGTTGTGCTCGTCGTGATCGCCATGGCCGTGCTCGCCGCGGTCATGGCGCGTCCGAAGGAGCTCGAGCCCCACCGGCCCAGGCGGCGGTTCCGGCGCCGGCATCGTCGTGGTGGGCGCCCGAGCTCTCGTGCCTGAGCGACCACGCATCGCCCGAGAACGCCCCGGCGTCCGCGGCCTGTTCGCCGCCTAGGCCCCGGGAGGCTCGCTCTCGCTGGTGTGGGTCGGCGGGAGATCGCGCGCCGCGCGCCGCACGTGCCACGCGCGTTCCTCGGTCCCGCGGCGCCACACGATCCAGTACCACACGAGGATCGCGATCACCACCGCGATCGGCAGAACGAGGCTGAGGATCGAGCCGGCGAGGAAATGGCTTGCGAGGGGGACGAGCGTGGAAGGCAAGGTGATCCTCCTAGTGCTGGTGCCCGCCCGCCAGGCGCGGAGGGCGGGGCGCCGCCGGTGTCAGCCAGCGATGGACCTGTCCGAACAGAACGATCAGAAACGCTATCGATCCCGGAACCCACATCACGCCGGCCGCGAGCTGCTGATCGGCGAGCGCCGAGATGCCGCCGGGCCGGCTGGCCTCGTGGACGTATGGGGCGTAGATCGCGTGTGGCTCGAGCGCGAGCACGACGGCGAGCATCCACGTGACGACCATCGCGCCGACGACGTAGGCGGCCCTCCACGGCTCCGACAGGGGAGCGCGAAGCGGGGGCGAGTGGATCGCGTTCTTCCAGAACAGAAGCGCCGTCGAGAAGAACAGGGAGTGCTCGAGCGCGTGCAGCAGGCCGGAGCGCAAGGTCGCGTCGAAGAGAGCGGGGATGTGCCAGGCGACCAGGACCCCCGAGAACGCCACGAAGCTCGGCAGGGGCCGGCCCAGAGCGCGTGCGGCGCTCCGCACCGGGCGCAGGGGGGCGCCCACCACGACCGCGCGCGCGAGCGTCCGCCGCGGGCCGAGGGACACGCCGCGCACCAGCCGTGGCCACGGGCGCGCGTACACCAGCAGCGGCGGCGCGACGGCGATCAGCAGCACGTGCTGGATCATGTGCACCCAGAACAGCTTTGCGCTGAGGCCCTCGAGCGGCGAGTCGAGCGCGATCGCGATCACGGCGAGCGAGGCGTAGAAGCAGATGCTTCGCACCCGCTGAGCCCCCCGGGACCCGGCCGGCGTGACCGTCCGGCGGTCCCCGAGCGAGTACAGGCCCGCGACGGCAAGCACGATCAACAGCGCCGGGTCGAGTGACCAGCCCACGCGGGTCGCGGCGGCCACGCCGATCACACCAGATACAGGACGACGTACATCAACACCCCGAGCGCGGCGAGGAAGCTCCAGTAGAACCCCGTGGCGTCGATCCCGGGCGCGATCAGCAGGTCGGGCGCGGCGAAGTCGCCGTGGGCGGCCGGGGTGCGCCGGGCGCGGAGCTCGCTGGCGAGGTGCGTCTCGAGCCAGTACATCGTCGCGAGCACGGCGATCATGTAGAGGGCCGTCCAGGAGCAGTACACGCTCGCGTACGCGCCGTTCGTCGGCCCGAAGTCCTGCACCGTGTACGCGATGCATTGCAGCGCGACCGCCGCGAGGCCGAGCAGCAGCGCGCCGGTCACGATCGGCGGCCAGCCGCGAGAGCCCGCCTGCATACGCCGGCCCCCGACGACCGTGGCGACCGCGCTGATGACCACGCAGGCGACGATCGCCGCGCCGA
Source organism: Solirubrobacteraceae bacterium (assembly GCA_036264095.1). Taxonomy (GTDB): domain Bacteria; phylum Actinomycetota; class Thermoleophilia; order Solirubrobacterales; family Solirubrobacteraceae; genus Palsa-744. The sequence goes on from DATARO010000086.1 coordinate 7,694, forward strand.
GCGCCTGGTCGGGGTGGATGTGCGGCGGGCGCCACATGTGCTCCTCGTTGATCGAGCGCAGGTAGAAGTACGCGAACACGAACGCGAGGAAGAAGAAGGCGGTGCCCCCCGCGAGCAGCCGGGAGGCGACCGACAGCGTGCGGGCGCCGACGTCCGGCGGCTCGGGCGGGATCTCGCCGGCGGCCAGCGGCTGGACGCGCAGCTCCGCCTCGCCCCGGGCCGCCATCACCCCGCCTCCGCTGCGGCCGGCCTGGAACCGGCGAGGGGCAGCGGCGTGCCGTAGTCGTACGGGTCGGTGTCGAAGACGGGCAGCTCGTCGAAGTTGTGCACCGGCACGGGGGTCGGCACGAGCCACTCGATCGACTTTGAGCGCCAGGGGTTGGCCTCGGCTTTGAGTCGCACGAAGATCAGCGAGTAGATGACGTTGGCGAGGAAGATCAGCATCGAGAACCCGAGCACGAACGCGGAGATCGAAACCCAGACGTTGATGAACTGGAGATGGGGCGCGTACTCGCTGACGCGCCGCGGCTGTCCCTCCATTCCGGCGACGAACAGCGGAAGGAACGTCGAGTTGAACGCGACGAACATCAGCCAGAAATGGATCTTGCCCAGCATCTCGTTGAAGCGGAGGCCGGTCATCTTCGGGATCCAGTAGTAGATCGCTGCGAAGAAGGTGAAGACGAGGCCGCCCATGATCGTGTAGTGGAAGTGCGCCATCACGAAGAAGCTTCCATGCGTGGTCGTGTCGCTCGGCGCGTCCGAGAGAAAGACTCCGGAGAGACCTCCGATCAGGAAGTTGAACGCCCACGCCATGCAGAACAACATCGGCACGGTGAAGGTGGCGCGCCCGCGCCACAGCGTGCCCATGAAGCATAAGAAGATGAAGCCCGTCGGCAGCGAGATGATCTCTGTCGAGAGCATGTAGAACGGGCGCAGGTCGGCGTTGATCCCGCTCACGAACAGGTGGTGCTGCCACACGAAGAAGCTCAGCAGGCTGACGCCCAACATGCCGGAGATCGCCAGCCGGTAGCCCCACAGCGGCTTTCGCGTGAACACCGGCAGCAGCTCGAGGACGATGCCGAAGCCCGGGATAGCGAGGATGTAGACCTCGGGATGGCCGAAGAACCAGAACAGGTTCTCGAACAGGTAACTGCTGCCGCCGCCGCCGGGGATGAAGAACGAGGTGCTGATCGTGCGATCGAAGGCCGCCATCAGGAGCGTGGCGACGAGCATCGGTGCAGCGAGGACCATCAGCACGGATGTCGCCATCACAGCCCACACGAAGATCGGAAGCCGCGACCAGGTCAATCCCGGCGCCCGCATCGTCGTGATCGTGACCATCATGTTCAGCCCCAGCAGCGCCATCGAGACGCCGACGAGCGCGAAGAAGCAGATG
>DATARO010000001.1:0-73946 GCA_036264095.1 Solirubrobacteraceae bacterium
GCGGGTTGATCACGCCGTGGAGCACCACTTCGACCGAATCGCCGGCGGCGATCGCAAACGGCGCGTACACGACGACTTCTTCGCCGCTGCAGCCATACCAATACGTGGCCGACGTCGAGCTCGCGCCGTCGATCACTTCGACACTTTCGCAGTCGCCGAATCTGGCGCCCCCCGGGAGCTGGATGTGGACCTTCCCGGCGTAGTAGGGGAGCGCCGAGGTCGCTTTGAATTTGACCTTGTAGACCCCGTATTCCGCCCCGGCGTTCGTCGGCGCCGGGCTCGCGGTCACCGCGCTCACGGCGGTCGGCGCCGTGATTTCGAACGCGGGCGAGCTCGCGTGCACGACGTCCGTCGAGGTCCACACTTCGATCTTTGCGCTCGCGGTTTTCGCGGGCGGGTTGATCACGCCGTGGAGCACCACTTCGACCGAATCGCCGGCAGCGATCGCAAACGGCGCGTACACGACGACTTCTTCGCCGCTGCAGCCATACCAGTACGACCCCGACGTCGAGACGCCGTCGATCACTTCGATGCTTTCGCAGTCAGCGAACGTGGCGCCCGCCGGGAGCTGGATATGGACTTTGCCGACATAGGAGCCGAGCGCCGACGTCGCTTTGAATTTGACTTTGTAGACCCCGTATTCCGCCCCGGCGTTCGTCGGCGCCGCGCTCGCCGTCACCGCGCTCACCGCAGTCGGCGCCGTGATTTCGAACGCCGATGAGGCGGCCTTCGTCGTGTCTGCCGAGGTCCAGACTTCGACCGTCGCGCTCGCGGTTTTCGTGGGCGGGTTCGTCACGCCGTGCAGGACCACTTCGAGCGTGTCGCCCGCGCTGATGGCGTACGGCGCGTAGACGGTCACTTCTTCGCTGCCGCACCCGTACCAGCCCGCCGACGCCAATTTCGCGCCGTCGTTCACTTCGACCGATTCGCAGGCGCCGAACGTGCCCCCCACGGGCAGCTGGATGTGGATCACGCCTTCTCCCGCGGTCAGGCCGGCAGCGACTTTGAATTTGAGTTTGTACACCGAGTATTCGGCCCCCGCGTTCGTCGGCGCGATGCTCACGGTGATGCCGCTGACCATGCTGAAGGGAGCCGCGCGCAGCGACAGCGGCGCGGTCAGCGCGGCGGCGCGCGGAGCGCTCAGACGGCGCCCGCTCGCAGCCCGTGGGGGTCGTATCCCAAGGCGCCGCGGAAGGGCCCGAGGTGGGGAGCGGTGGCTGGCCCGCGCCCCCGGCCGCGGGCCGAGGTGCTGTTGGCGCACGTGCAGCGCGCGGAGCTGGCGCACGTGCAGCGCGCGGAGCTGGCGATCGTGCAGCGCGCGGGCCTGCCGCACCCGAGGAGGCGCGACCCGCGACGCAATCGCCGCCGGCGCGAGAGCGCCCAGGGCAGCCAGGAGCAGGATCGCCACGAACGCAACCAGTGGCCCGCGCGTGCGTTCGGAGGCAGCGTCTTCGCCCGCGCCGACCGCGGCATGCCCAGCAACGTTCCGTCCTGGAACAACACGCATCACTGCCACCCCCCTTGGCTATCCCGCGGTATGGCCGCTCCGCATTTCCCCCGGTGCGGATGAACGGCTGCTCGGACTAAAACAAACGCAGAGCCGCACGTCAAGCTCCATTTCTGGACCTTCGCTGCGTGGCTGGGCGCTCAGCGTGCGTCGGGGCGCCCGGCCGGGGGCCCCGACACGAGCCGGTTCCGCCCTGTGACGTTGCTCGCGTCGGCGGCCCCCAGGCGCGATCCGCTGCCCTGCCCCGGCTCGCGCGGCTCAGCTCGCCCGCGCCCGCGCTGGAAGCTGCTGGTCCGGCAGCGGCGCACCCGCGATGTCCTCGCCCACGGTCGGCCCGGGCACCGCACCCAGCCGCTGGAGTGTGCGGCCCGCCTCCTCCCCCTGCTCCTGTGCGGACGAATCGCCGCGAGCGGCGAGCCATGCAGCGAGGTCCGCCTGCGTGCGAGCGGCCCAGTAGGGATAGCCGAGCATCTGCAGCTGATCGATGGCGTCGGTGAAATCGCGGGCCACCGTCTCGGCGGAGCCTTCTTCCGACCCGGCCAGAGCGCGGCCGCGAGCGAGCTGTGCGCGCAGATACGGAGGGACGTGGCCCGGGGGGCGCGCGGACAACAGCGCGATCAGCTCGAGTGCATCGTCGCGCCGGCCGAGGGCGATCGCGGCGTCGAGCGTGTCGGGCCACGCGTTGCGCACCGCGTCGTGAGAGGCGCCGAGAACCTCGATCGCGCTCGCCACGAGCTCGCGGCCGCGCTCCAGCGCCTGCTCGGGGCGACCGTCGGCGAGCTGCAGGCGGATCTCCAGCGACCCGTGGATCGCGCGCAGCTCGTCGTCGTCGCCCTGCTGCCAGGCCGCCATCTTCTCCAGCGTCTCGCGGGCGTGCGACACCGCGCCGCGCAGCGTGTGCACGACCACGAGCGGCGAGCGCAGGAAGTCCGCCCCGGGGCGATCTTCGAGGTCGTCCAACAGCTCCGCACCCAGCTCGTCGAGCTCCGGCCAGCGGCCGAGGAGGAGGTACAGGTACATCAGGTTGCCGGCCGCGACGCTCTCGCGGAACCGGTCGCCGCTGCGGCGCGCGAGCGCCAGCGTGGCGGAGTAGTGCTCCTCGGCGCCCGGCAGGTCCCATTGCACCGCGAGGTTGCCGCTGTTGCCGCGTGCGAGGGCGAGCTCTGCCGGGAGGTCGTTGCGTTCCGCGATCTCCTGGCCGGCGGCGAACAGGGCGCGCGCCTCCTCCGGCCTGCTCGCCTGCAGGCAGATCAGGCCCTTGTCGATCAGCGCGCCGCTCAGCACGCCGGGCAGGTCGAGCTCCTGCGCCATCTGCAGCGCGGACTCGAGCGGGCCGCCCGCGTCCTCGTCGTGGCCGGCGAACAGCAGCGTGTGGCCGAGAGCTGCATGCAGCGCGGCGACCTCCGGATCGGGCGTGTCGGGACCGAGCGCATCGAGCGCCGGGGTGATGCGCTCGATCGCCTCCTCGTTGCGTCCGAGGCGGCTGAGCGCGCGGCCGAGGGGCCGGGCGGCGCGCGCCGCGTCGTGCTCGAGGCCGGCCTCGAGGTCGTACCGGATCGCCGTGTCGAGCAGCTCGACGGCCTCCTCGAGGCGGCCGGCCTGCAGCGCCATCTCGCCGGCCTTGCGCGTGTCGCGCGAGCGTTGCCGGTCGTCCTCGGCGAGCTCCGCAGCCATCCGGTATGTGCGCTCGGCGACCTCCGGCGCGCCGACGGTCCCGGCGCGCTCCGCCGCGCGGCGGAGAGCGTCCGCCGCGCGCCGGCGCAGCGCCGGGGCGTCCTCGTCGCGCTGCGCCGCGCGGTAGGCCTCGACGTAGTGCGACGCGATCGCCTCCGCCATCTCCTCGCCGTCGTTGGCGAACGCGACAGCCAGGTGCTCGGCGGCCGCGAGGTGGCGCGCCTTGCGCTCCCTGCGCGAGAGCATCTCGTAGGCGACCGAGCGCAGGAGCGTCTGGGCGAACGCGTACTGGCCGCGGTCCGGCGAGAGCGGGTCCGAGCGGATGACCAGGACCTGCTTGCGAATCAGCGCGTTCAGGAGGCCTTCGACCTCGTCCGCGGGCAGCTCGGTGAGCGCCTCCACGGCCGAGCGCGGGAAGCCGCCGCCGAGCACAGAGATCGCCTTGATCAAGCTGCGCTCGTTCGGCTCCAGCGCGTCGATGCGCGCCGCGAGGAGCGAACCGAGGCTGGCAGGGACCTCGAGGTCGCCCACGTCGCGCGCCGGGGAGAGGCGGCCGTCGCCGGCGACGAGCACGCCGCTGTTGGCGAGCGCGCGGATCGTCTCGATCGCGAACAGCGGCACCCCCTCCGCGCGCTCGATGATGCGCGTGCGTGCCGGGGCGGGAAGCTCCCGCACGAGCGCGTCCAGCAGCGCGCCGAGCGCCGTTTCGCTGAGCGGGTCGAGCTCGAGCACTGTCGCCCCGCGCCGCGCGCTGGGCCAGCCCTCGCGCCCGTTGGCGAAGTCGTGGCGCGCGAGCGTGAGCATGAAGATCGGGCTCGCCGCCGACCAGTCGAGTACGTGCTCGATGAAGTCGAGCATCCCCTCGTCCGCCCACTGCAGGTCCTCGAACACCATCACGACTGGCGCGTGCTCGGCCAGGCGCTCGAAGAACATGCGCCATCCCGCGAACAGCTCCGTGCGACCGAGTTCCGGCGCCGCGGTCCCGAGCAGCGCGCCCAGTCGCGGCGCCAGGAACTCCTGCTCGGCCGTCGCGGGGATCCATCGTTCGAGGCCCGCGCTGAGCTTGTGCGCCGCGACCTCGGGGGTCGCGTCCTGCGGGATGCCGAGCCGCTGGCGCACCATCTCCCCGAGTGCCCAATACGCCACGCCGTCGCCGTATGGCAGGCAGCGCCCGGAGTGCCACAGGATCGTCTCGGCGATCCCGTCCACGTAGCGGTCGAACTCGGAGCGCAGTCGCGTCTTGCCGACGCCGGCCGTGCCCGACACGGCCACGAGGCGCGCCGTCCTGCGCTCGAGCGCGCCGTGGAAGAGCTCCTTGAGCGCGCGCAGGTCGCTGTCGCGCCCGATCAGCGGCGCTTCGTAGGCCGGCTCGCGCTCGGCCCCGCCGACGCCGGCGACGACGCGCACGGCGCGGAACAGGTGCAGCGGCTCGCTCTTGCCCTTCGCCGCGTGCTCGCCGGTGTCTTCGTAGGCGATCGCCGCCGAGGTGACGTCGTGGGTCACGCGGTCGACCGAGAGCGTCCCCGGCGTGGCGAGCGTCTGCACGCGCGCGGCGGTGTTCACGCGGTCGCCCGTGACGAGCCCTTCCCCGGCTCTGGCCATCGCCGCGACGCGGCCCGTCGTCACCCCGGCGCGGGCCTGAAGGCCCGGCAGCTCGAGCTTCTCGCCCAGCGACTGCACGGCATCGACGAGCTCGAGCCCCGCGCGCACCGCGCGCTCGGCGTCGTCCTCGCGCGCCAGCGGCGCCCCCCACACCGCCATGACCGCGTCTCCGATGAACTTCCCGAGCTCGCCGCCGTAGCGCCGGACGATCGTGCGGGCGACCTCGAAGTAGTGCCCGAGCATCTCGCGCACGTCCTCCGCTTCGAGGCCCTCCGAGAGCGTCGTGAAGCCGACGAGATCGACGAACAGGACCGAGACGAGGCGCATCTCGGGCGAGGTGACGTCGTCGGGCAGCGACGCTTCGGCCTGCTCCGGCTCGCCGGCGGGCGGCTCGGACCCCGCGCCGGGTGCGTCGAGGCGCGCTCCGCACTCGGCGCAGAACTTCTGGCCCGGTGCGTGGGGTGCGCTGCACGCCGGGCACTGCAGGAGGAGCGCGGCGCCGCACTCGACGCAGAACTTCGCGCCCTCGGCGGCCTCGCTGCCACACGCGGGGCAGTTCAAGGTCGGGCCCCCCGCGGGCGTGCCGGGGTGGCGGACGGGGAGCGCGCGACGCGCGTCTCGCTCGCCGACCGCGGTGCCGCCAGCTTTGAGTGGCTCATCTGGACCCCCGGCTGTTCACCCGCCTCCCGGCGGGACTCGATGCGAGGATATCTGGTGCTCGAGCGCCCGTTGAACGCGCGTCCGCGGGGAGGCACCCGTCCCCGCCGGGCGAGCCCGGTCGCCGCCGGCGCTACCCGTCGAGCTCGCGCACCAGCGCCTCCACGCGCGCGCGGATCTCCTCGCGCGTGGCCCGCACCTCCTCGAGCGGGCGCCCGGCCGGATCCGGCAGCTCCCACTCGACATAGCGCGTGCCGGGGATCACGGGGCACGCGTCCCCGCATCCCATCGTCACGACGACGTCCGCGCGCTCGGCCAGCTCGCGCGTCAGCATCTGCGGTACGCGCCCGGCGAGGTCGATTCCGGCCTCCCGCATGACCGTCACCACCTCGGGGTGGACTCGCTCGGCCGGCGCCGTGCCCGCGGACAGCGCCTCGTGACGGCCACCGGCCGCGCGTTCGAACAGTGCCTGGCTGATCTGCGAGCGACCGGCGTTCTGGATGCAGACGAACAGCACGGTTGCCACGGCTAGCGGACCTCGGCCGGGTGGGGCACGACGACCTGCGCCGCCTCGGCCGGCGTGATGTCGGGGTAGAGCGTGCGGACGATCAGCACCGCCGCGCCGGCGCCGAGGAGCTGCACGATCGCGAACCCGGGAGCGGACGCGGGCGCGATCCCGGCGAACGTGTCGGAGAACATGCGGCCGATGGTGATGGCGGGGTTCGCGAAGCTCGCCGAGCTCGTGAAGAAGTAGGCGGCGCCGATGTAGGCGCCGACTGCGGCGGGCGCGCTCGCCGCGCGCCGCGTGCGGGCGAGGGAGAAGATCACGATCACGAGCCCCGCCGTCGCGATCACCTCGGAGAACAGATGCGCCGGGCTCGCCCGGTGGTGCACGGAGATGCTCACCGCGGCGAGCGAGAACATGCCGTTCGCGGCGATCGCCCCGAGGATGCAGCCCAGGATCTGGGCCGGCGCGTAGGCCAGCGCGTCCCGCCGGCTCAACCCGCCGAGGGCGGCGTCGGCGATCGAGACGGCCGGATTGAAGTGCCCGCCCGAGACCGGGCCGAACATGAGGATGATCGCGAACAGGCCCGCCGCGGTCGCCGCGGCGTTCTCGAACAGCTGCAGCCCCGTGTCGGAAGGCGAGAGTCGTTGCGCCGCGATGCCGGAGCCGATGACGAGGGCGGCGAGGAAAGCCGAGCCGAGCAGCTCGGCGAGCAGCCTGCGTGCGAGCGGCGGCATCGAGCGCCCACGCTATTGCATTGACAACCATCGTTTCAATAGATAAAAATAAATTGATGTCTGTCGATCTGCAGCTCGCGCCGAAGACCAAGCGCCCGGCGGGCGAGCGCTGCTGTGATCCGGTCGTCTATCCCGATGTCGAGCGGGAGCAGGCGAGGCGCATGGCCGCGGTCGCCAAGGCGCTCGGCGACCCGATCCGGCTGCAGCTCGTGGACGTGCTCCGCAAGCACGCGGGCAAGGTGTGCGTGTGCGAGCTCGTCCCGCTGTTCGAGATCTCGCAGCCGACGCTCTCCCATCATCTGGGCAAGCTCCGCGCCGCGGGAATCGTCGACTCCGAGCGGCGCGGACTGTGGGCCTACTACTACGTGATCCCCGGTGCGCTGGAGGAGCTGTCGGGGTGGCTGAGCTAGCGAAGCGCAGCAATTGCTGCTCCGCCGAGGCACGCGCCGAGTGCTGCGACCCCCCGGACCGGGACGCGTGCTGCGGCGCAGACGACGCGTCCTGTGGGTGCCCGGCAGGCCAGGGCGCGCCGGCCGATGATGTCCGGGAGGCCGGGCGCGGACCAACGACGCAGAGATCGAGCTGAACGGCCCGCTCGATTCAGGGTGCGGCGCCGCGCGCGAGCACGATCACCGCACCAGCCACCCCAGCGACCACGAGCGTCTCGACGATCCCGCGCCGGAGGGCGAGCAGCGCGACCGCCGCGGCCGCCAGCACCAGCGCCTGCCACGTCTCCTGAAGCGCGCCGGCGAGCGGTATCGCCGCGCCGAGGATCGCCCCCACGGCCGCCGGCCCGGCCCCCTCGAGAAACGCACGGGCGCTTTCGTTGGACCGCAGCCGCTCGAAGCGCCCGCCGCCGATCAGCACGAACGAGAACGAGGGCGCGAACGCCACCAGCGCCGCCACTATCCCGCCCGCGACCCCGTGAGCGGCGTATCCCACCGCAGCGACCGTCGCCACCACGGGTCCCGGTGTCACCTGGCCGAGGGCGACCGCGTTCAGGAACTGCGTGTTCGTCATCCAGTGATAGGTGTGGACGGCGTCGCCCTGCATCAGGGGGATGATCACGAACCCGCCGCCGAACGCCAGAGCACCGACCTTGAACGCCGTCCAGGAGAGCGCCGCCAGGGACCCCTTCGCCGTGGCGAGCGGCAGCAGCGCAAGGCGCGCGGAGGCCGGACGGCGCCGGCGCCGCGAGCGCCTCAGCATCAGCTCGGCCAGCCCGCACCCGAGCAGCACCAGCACCAGGTACGGGCCCGCCAGCGCCGCCCCCGCTCCGCCCGCGAGCACGTAGACGGTCCGGCGCAGGCGCCGCCCGGGGCTCCACAGGGCTGCAGCGCGGCTGGACCTGAGCAGATCGAGGCCGGCCCGCACGGCGACCGCGGCGACCGCGGCGCCCGCTCCCCCGCCGGCGCCGCGCACCCACAACGGCGGCGCGTGGCCGAGAAACAGCGTCGACAGCAGCAGCACGAGCACGACCGCCGGCACGACGAACCCCAGGCCACCGATCACTGCGCCCCACGGCCCGCCGACGCGATACGCGGCGAAGATGGCGAGCTGCGTCGAGGCCGGACCCGGCAGCAGATTGCACGCGGCGATCGCATCCTCGAACGCCTGCGGCTGGAACCAGCGGCGCCGCGCGACGACCAGGTCGCGCAGCAGCGCGATGTGCGCGGGCGGGCCCCCGAATCCGATCACCCCGATCCGCGTCCACTCGCGCGCGATCGCCGCCGGGGTGGCGCGGCGCGTCGCCGTCACGCGAAGCTCACGCGGATCCGCTTCGCGGGCGCCGGCCCGAGGACGACGGAGAGGGTGTCCACGGCGCGGAGTCTGGCGCAGAGCAGGTCCCGAGCCGTGGCCGCGTGGCCCCCGCCGGCTCGCCCGGGCCTTCTCAGCGCACGCTTTGCTCCGCCACGGCGCTCACCAGCGCGTCCTCCGTGGCGTTCACCAGCCCGTATCCCTTGAGCGTCAGCAGCGCCCGCGCCGGCTCGTCGGCCGCGCCCGCGTCGACGTCGAGGTAGTCGTGCTCCTGGAGCCCGTCGAGGAGCGCCTGAACGGTCTCGTCCGTGCTCCCCGTCCGCTCGGCGATCTCGGCGATGCTCATTCCGTCCGGGCCCGGGGGGTAGAGCATCGCGAGGTGCTCGCGCGAGACGCCCTCGTAGTCGGCGGCTGCCCACGCCTCGAGCACGCGCTGCACGGCCGCCCCATCGAGCGCGGCGCTCGTCGGCGGCAGGGTCGCCACCACGCGCCGGCGGCGGCGCTCTTTCCTGCGGATCACGATGAACAGAGCGACGATCGGGACCAGGAACGGCAGCGACTCCTGGACGGGGATGTTGCCGATGTGAGCGAGCACAGCCACCTACGTACCAGATACCCGCTGGCGCCGGCCCCGGCGCGCCACGCCCGCGCCGCTGCGATACTCCCCGTATGAGCACGAGCGAGCCCGCAGCCGGCCCGCCCGGGTCTGTCGGCCGCAGTCCCATCCGGCTGCTGCTGCCGGTCGTCGTGATCCTCGTGATCCTCGGCGGCGCGACGATCCTGATCGCCGGTGGCGCCTCCAAACAGGCGCTTCCCGGCAACGCCGCGAGCAGGCACTCGCCGGCGTTCTACGGCTTGGCGCTCAACCCGCCGGAGCCGGCCCCCGCGCTGAGCACGCTGCGCAACTACGACGGATCGAGCTTCAACCTCGCCGCCGACCGCGGCAAGGCCGTGTTCGTGACGTTCCTCTACTCGCACTGCCCCGACGTGTGCCCGTTGATCGCCGCGAGCCTGCACAACACCTACGCGAAGCTCTCGCCTGCGATGCGCAAGCGCGTCGACATCGTGGCCGTGTCGGTCGATCCGCACGGCGACAGCGCCGCCGCTGTCGCCTCGTTCATGCGCGCCCACCAGCTCGCGGGCGAGGGCCGCTACCTGATCGGCTCCGCCTCGCAGCTCGTGCCCGTCTGGAAGGCGTGGAACGTCGGGTCCGAAAAAGACGTCTCGAGCCCCGACCTCGTCAACCATTCCGCCCTGATCTACGGGATCGGGGCCGACCAGCACATCTACACGATCTACTCCTCGAACTTCGAACCGGGGCAGATCATCCACGACCTGCCCGCGCTGCTCGCGCGCTAGGGGCACCCAGCGGCCGGCGCCGGGCGCCGCCGATCTGCTCGCTCCGCGCTGCCGCGGAGTCGTACGCGTGTCCCGCTGCCGGGCGCGAGGCCACCCCCCCGAACGGGGGTCCGTCCGCCGGTGTGGGCCCCGCCGCGGGACAATGGCCCGGTGGCCAGCGCGTCCCGGCAGATCAGCAACGCGGCATCGCCGCAGGTCGAGGTCATCGAGTTCCTCGCGGAGATGCTCGCCCAGAGCGACGAGGAGGGCCGGGTCGACGATTTCTATGGCAGGGTCTGCGAGGCCGCTGCACGCCTCACCGCGCTGACCCGCGTCGTCATCTTCCGCTGGGAAGCCGAGCGCCGGGAGGCGCGGGTGGCGGGCGGCTTCGGACTCGATCTCGGCATGTTCACCGGGGGCGTCTTCACGGTCGAGCGCGCGCCGATGGCCCGGCGGGCGCTCGAGGAGGATCGCGTGATCGAAGCCGTCGTCGACGACGACGGCTCGCTGCCCGCCCAGTACCGCGGATACGTCCGCTCGCTGAACGCGACGCGCATCGTGGTCTGCCCGGTGGCGGCGCGCGGGCGCTGGATCGGCGTGCTGATCGCCGACCGCGGCGGCGTCGTTCCGCTGCTCGAGGAGGGCGAGCGGGAGATCCTGTGGATGATCGGCAAGACGACGGCGCTCGCCTCGATGGCGCGCGCCGCCACCAGCCAGCACGAGCGCGCGCTCGCGCTCGAGCAGCGCATCGACCTCGTCCGGGACATCCACGACGGCGTCGTGCAGCGCCTGTTCGGCGTCTCGCTCGCGCTCTCCCAGGCGAACGCCCTCGATGAGGCGACGCGCCTGCGCTCCTCGCGCGAGGTCGACGCGGCCCTCGCGGAGCTGCGCAGCGCCCTCTCGCGACCGCTCGGGCGAAGGCCGCGGCCCGTCGCGGCCTCGCTGCGGGCGGCGGTCGAGCAGCTGCGCAGCGCCCACCCCGCGCTCGGGCTGGACGCCGAAGGCGAGGTTGCCGCCCCCGCCGAGCTCGAGCCGCTCGCGCAGTCGGTCCTCGTCGAGGCCGTCCGCAACGCCGACAAGCACGCCCAGCCGAGCCGCGTGCGCGTCCGCACCGCCTCGAGCGTGGACACGTTCGAGATGATCGTCACGAACGACGGGGTCGTGCGTTCGGCCCACGGCGCCGGCGTCGGCCTGCGCCTGGCGGCGTTCGAGGCGCTCGCGGCCGGCGGGCTGCTCGAGTTCGGTCCGCGCGAGGAGGGCTCCTGGCAGGTCCGGCTGGTCGTGCCGCTCGGCACGAACGCCGACCCCACATAGGGCGCGGATCACCCCTCGATCGGGGGGAAGGACGTTCGCGACGCGCCGGCCCGCGGCGCGCGCCCCGCAAGGTAGGGGCGATGCGCGTGCCCCCGAACGCGGCGTTCATGTTCCCCGGCCAGGGCAGCCCTGCACAGGACGCCGCCGGGCTGATCGCCGCCCACTGCGCGGACCTCCACGAGCGTGCCTGCGAGCTGATCGGCTGCGATCCCGTGGCGCGGGCCGCGGACAGCACCCGCTTCGCCCAGCCGGCTGTGTTCCTCGCGAGCCTCGCCGGCTGGCGCTCGCTCGGCGAGCCGGCCGCGTCCGCGCTCGCGTTCGCGGGGCACTCGCTCGGCGAGCTCTCCGCGCTGACCGCGGCGGGCGCGCTCGCCGCGGAGGACGGGCTCGCGCTCGTCGTGCTCCGCGGCCGCCTGATGGGCGAGGCGTGCGAGCAGTCCCCGGGCGGGATGCTCGCCGTCGCGGCGGCCATCGAGGACGCGGTGCCGCTCGCCCGCGAGTTCGGCCTCCACGTCGCCAACCGCAACTCTCCCCGCCAGACGGTGCTCGCCGGCGCGGGAGGCGCGGTCTCACGCGCCGCGGCGGCGGCCCGCGAGCGCGGCATCCGCGCGCTCGATCTCGGCGTCGCGGGCGCCTTCCATTCGCCGGCGATGGCGCCGGCGCAGTCCGCCTTCCTCGGCGCCCTGCGTTCCGTGAGCGTCGGACAGCCGTGCGCGCCGGTGCTATCGGGGCTGACGGCGCGGCCGTTCGCCGACGTGGCCGGCGAGCTGACGCGCGCGCTCTGCGCCCCGGTCCGCTGGCGCGAGGCGATGCTCGCGCTCGAGCGCCTCGGCGCGCGCGCGTTCGTGGACGTCGGCCCGGGCCGCGTGCTCGCCGGCCTCGCACGCCGCAACCTGCCCGACTGCGTGGCGCTCGACCTCGAGGAGCCTCTTGCCGTCGGTTGAGGCTCGTCCCGAGCGCCCGGCTGCGGGCGTCGCGATCGCGGCGCCCGAGATCTCCGGCCTCGGCGCGTGCCTTCCCGGCGAGGCGATCGACAACGCCGCCGTCGGGGCCCTCGCCGGCGTCGACGCCGCCTGGATCGAGCGCCGTACCGGCATCCGCTCGCGGCGTCGCGCGCACGCACAGCTGACGCTCGCCGACCTCGCGGCGCGCGCCGGCGCGGACGCGCTCGCAGACGCCGGCCTCGAAGCCGCGCAGCTCGACCTCGTGCTCGTGGCCACGATCAGCCAGGAACGCCCGATCCCGAACGTCGCGCCGCAGGTGGCCCACGCGCTCGGCGCCGGCTGCGCCGCCGCGTTCGACCTCGGCGCCGCCTGCACCGGGTTCGTGCTCGGTCTCGCGACGGCGGGAGCGTTCATCGAGTGCGGCCGCGCGCGCCACGTCCTCGTGATCGCCGCCGACCTGCTCTCGCGGCAGACGGACACGAGCGACCGCCGCACGGCCGCCCTGTTCGGCGACGGCGCGGCCGCCGCCGTCGTGAACGCCCGCGGCACCGGCAGGGGCTGGTCGTTCGAGCTCGGCTCCGACGGCTCTGCCGCGGGCCTGATCGAGAGCGACCCCGTGACCGGCCTGATCCGCATGCAGGGGCACGAGACGTTCATCCAGGCCGTGCAGCGCATGGAGCAGGCGACGCGCGCGGCGTGCGCGCGAGCCGATGTCGGTCTCGAGGAGATCGACCTGTTCGTCTTCCACCAGGCCAACGCGCGCATCACGCGCACGCTTGGCGAGCGCCTCGCGATCGACCGCGCGCGTGTCGTCGACTGCATCGCCGAGCTCGGCAACACCTCTGCCGCGAGCGTGCCGCTCGCACTCGTCCACGCCCGCTCGCAAGGAGCCCTGCGCGCGGGCGACCGCGTGCTGCTGTGCGCAGCCGGCGCCGGGTTCACGTGGGGCGCCGCGGTGATCGACTGGAGCAGCGCGTGACGCGCCCGGAGAACTCCTGCGCGCTCGTCACCGGCGGCTCGCGCGGGATCGGCGCGGCGGTGTGCGAGCGCCTCGCGGCCGACGGCTGGCGGGTGGCCGTCAACTTCCGCAGCGGCGCCGAGGACGCCGAGCGCGTCGCGCGGGCGATCGTCGACTGCGGCGGCCACGCCGAGCCGATCGGGGCCGATATCTGCGATCCCGCCGCGGCGGGCGAGCTGATCGAGCGCGCCGGGCGGCTCGGCCCGGTCACCTGCCTGGTCAACAACGCCGGCATCCGCGCCGACGACCTCGCCCTGTCGCTCTCGGAGGAGGACTGGTCTGCAGTGCTCGAGACCAACCTCTCTGCCGCCTTCCGGCTGACGCGCCTGGCGCTGCGGGGGATGTTGCGCGCGCGCTTCGGTCGCGTCGTCAACATCGGCTCCGTGATCGGTCCGCGCGCGAATGCGGGCCAGGCGAACTACGCGGCCGCGAAGGCCGGCCTGATCGCGATGGGCAAGACCGTCGCGGTGGAGGTGGCGCGGCGCGGCGTCACGGTCAACACGGTCGCGCCCGGGCTGATCGAGACCGACATGACGCGCGGCCTCGACGGGACGCTCCTCGGAGCCATCCCCGCGCGGCGCGCCGGCACACCGCACGACGTCGCTGCCTGCGTGGCCTTCCTCGCGAGCGAAGCCGCGGGCTACGTCAACGCCAGCACGCTGTTCGTCGACGGTGGGCTCTCCGCATGAACGACACGACTACCCAACGGAAGGAGCATCACATGCAGGACGAGATGACAGACACAACCGTCACGGACGTCGTGACGGACGCACTGGTGGGTTTCGGCTGCGAGCGCGAGGAGATCACGCGCGCGGCCACCTTCGAATCGCTCGACATCGACTCGCTCGACCTCGCGGAGCTCGCGCAGGTGATCGAAGAGCGCTTCGGCGTCGTCCTGAAGGGCAGCGACGTCGTGACGCTGAAGACGCTCGGCGACCTCATCGACCTGATCGTCGCGCGTGCGTGAACAGCGGCCGGAGGTCGTGGTGACCGGGATCGGCGCCGTCACGCCGCTCGGAGTCGGCGCGCGTCCGCTGCACGAGCGCTGGAGCGCGGGCGCCTGCGGCGTGCGCGACGGCGAGGCGGCGTGCGCGGAGTTCGAGGCGCGCGAGCACATGACCGCGAAGGAGGCGCGGCGGCTGGACCGCTTCGCACAGCTCGGCGTGACAGCGTGCGCGGAGGCCGTCGCCGACGCGGGCTGGGAGCAGCTCCCGTACGCGCCCGAGCGGGTCGGCTGCATGCTCGGGACCGGCATCGGCGGCATCGCGACGTTCGAGTCGAACCACGAGCTCCTTCGCAGCGGACGCTCGGTCTCGCCGCTGGCCGTGCCGCTGATGATGGGAAACGCCGGCGCCGCCGCGATCGCGATGCGTCACGAGCTGCGCGGCCCCGTGCTCGTCGTCTCCGCCTGCGCCGCGGGGGCGAACGCGATCGGCAGCGCGATGCGCGCGATCCAGTGCGGCGAGGCGACCGCGATGATCGCGGGGGGCGCCGAGGCGGCGCTGACCCCGCTCGCGCGCGCGGCCTTCGCGTCGCTCGAAGCAACCTCCCCCTCGGGGGTCAGCCGGCCGTTCGATGCGCGGCGCGACGGCTTCGTGATGGGAGAGGGCGCCGGGGTGCTCGTGCTCGAGGACGCGGAGGCCGCGCGGGCTCGCGGCGCACGCATCCATGCGCGCCTGCGCGGCTACGGCGCGACGTGCGACGCCCACCACCTGACCGCGCCCGACGAGCGCGGCACCGCGGCCGCGGCGGCGATCCGGGCCTCGCTCGAGGACGCGGGCCTCGACGCGTCCGAGGTCGACTACGTGAACGCCCACGGCACCTCGACGCCGCAGGGCGATCGCGCCGAGACGCGCGCCCTCACGGCCGTGCTCGGTCAGCGCGCGCGCGAGATCCCGATCTCCTCGACGAAGTCGGCGATCGGGCACCTGCTGGGCGCCGCCGGCGCGGTCGAGGCGGTCGCGACCGTGCTGGCCTTGCGGGAGCGGCTCGCCGGCCCCACGCTCGGCCTCGAGCACGCCGATCCGGAGCTCGACCTCGATTTCGTGCCCGGCGCCGCGCGTGCGCTGCACGTCGAGCCCGGCCGCGGCGCCGTCGCCCTGTCCAACTCGTTCGGCTTCGGCGGCCACAACGCCGTCCTGTGCCTGGAGTCGGCGTGAGCCTCGGCCTGCGGCCGCCGCCCTCCGCGCGCGAGACGCTCGCCGCGCGCCGCGAGGTGCTCGCGCCGCGCGAGCGTCTCGAGCGTCTGTGCGACCCGGGCAGCCTCGACCTGATCCGCGGCGGCGTGCGCTCGCGCGCGATGGGACCCGGCGCCGCCGCCGGTGACGGTGTCGTGGCCGGCGCCGGGCGGATCGACGGCCGAGCCGTCTTCTGCTTCGCCCAGGACGCCTCGTTCGCCGGCGGCTCGCTCGGCCTCGCGCAGGCCGACACGATCGTGCAGCTGCACGAGCTCGCCGCCCGCGCGCGCGCACCCGTCGTCGGCTTCATCGAGTCGGGCGGCGCGCGCCTGCAGGAGGGCGTCGACGCGCTCGCGGGCTACGGGCGCATCTTCCGCCAGCACGTCCGGCTCTCGGGCGTCGTGCCGCAGATCTCCGTCGTGTGCGGCCCGTCGGCCGGCGGCGGCTGCTACGCGCCTGCGCTCACCGACTTCGTCGTGATGACAGAGCGCGCGAGCATGTTCCTCACCGGACCTTCGGTCGTGCGGCAGGTCACGGGCGAGAGCGTGAGCGCGCATGAGCTCGGCGGTCCGGGCGTGCATGCAGCCAACGGCGTCTGCCACGCGGTCGTGCCCGACGACGCCGCCGCCGCCGAGCTCGCGCGGGCGCTGCTCGGGCACCTGCACGGCGAGCGCCGCCCGGCGCCGGCCACCGACGACGTCGACCCCTCCTCGATCGTCCCCGACGCCCAGCGCGCCGTCTACGACGTGCGCGAGGTGGCGCGCGCCCTCACCGACGGCGAGCTGCTCGAGGTCTCGCCGCGCTACGCGCGCAACATCGTGTGCGGGTTCGCTCGGGTCCGCGGGCGCTCGGTCGGGATCGTCGCAAACCAGCCCCGCCGGCTCGGCGGTGTGATCGACGCCGCGGCGTCGCAGAAGGCCGCGCGCTTCGTGCGCACGTGCAACACGTTCGGCGTGCCGCTGCTCGTGCTCGTCGACACCCCCGGCTTCCTTCCCGGCGTCAGGCAGGAGCGCGACGGCGTCATCCGGCACGGAGCGAAGCTGCTGTACGCGTTTGCGGAGTGCACCGTCCCGCGCGTCTCGGTCCTGCTGCGCAAGGCGTTCGGCGGCGCGGCGATCGCGATGAACAGCAAGCAGCTCGGCGCCGACTACGTGTTCGCATGGCCGGGAGCGGAGATCGGCGTGATGGGAGCGGCGCAGGCGGTCGAGATCGTCAACCGGCGCGAGATCGAGCGCGCTACCGACCGCGGCACCGAACGAGCGCTGCTCGCCGCCACCTACGCCGACAAGCACCTGCGCGCTGCGGGCGCCGCGGCCGCCGGGTTCGTCGACGAGGTGATCGAGCCGCGTGAGACGCGATCGCGCGTCGAGACCGCCCTCGCGAGCCTCGAGACGACCCGCGCGGACGCTCCTGCGCGAGGCAACATCCCGCTGTGAGCGCGGTCGACTGGTCCGCGCCGTTCTCGGAGCTCGCGCCCGGCTCAGCGTTCCGCTCGCGCGGCCGCACGATCACCGAGGCCGACGTCGCGATGTTCGCCGCCCTGAGCGGCGACCTGCACCCGCTCCACACCGACCGCGAGTGGGCCGCGTCGAGTCGCTTCGGCGAGCGCGTCGCGCACGGCATGCTGCTCCTCTCCTACGCCGTCGGACTGGTGCCACTCGACCCCGACCGCGTGCTCGCGCTGCGGCGCGTGCGCGACGCGACGTTCAAGCGCCCCGTGACGCTCGGACAGACGATCCATGTCGAGGGCGAGGTCGCGAGCCTCGCTCGTTTGGACGGCGAGACCGGCCTCGTCGGCTGGCGCTGGCGCATCGTCACGGACGCGCAGCTCCTCGCGTGCAGGGCCGAGGTCGACGTCCTCTGGAGCGACGCGCGCCGGCGCAGGCCCCAGGCCGTCGCGGAGGAGGCGCTCGAGGACCTCCCGCCCGGGGTGATCCCGTGCTGAGCGGGAGCCGGCTGCTCGTGACGGGCGTGCTGAACCGATCCTCGATCGCCTTCGAGGTTGCCCGCCGCGCCCAGCTGCAGGGCGCGGAGGTGGTGCTCACGGGCTTTGGCCGCGGGATGCGCCTGACCGAGCGCGCCGCGCGCCAGCTTCCGCAGGAAGCCGACGTGCTCGCGCTGGACGCGCGCAGCGAGGCGGACCTGGCGGCGCTCTCGGACGACATCCGCAGGCGCTGGGGGAGCCTCGACGGGGTGCTGCACGCGATCGCCTTCGCGCCGCCCGACGCGCTCGGCGGGGCGTTCATGGACACACCCGCCGCGAGCGCGATCGAGGCCTTCCACACGAGCGCGTTCACGCTGAAGGCGCTCGCGTCCGAGCTGCTGCCGCTGCTCGAGGGCGAGCCCGGCGGGGCGATCGTGGGTCTCGACTTCGACGCGAGCGTGGCGTGGCCCGCCTACGACTGGATGGGGGTGGCCAAGGCGGCGCTGGAGAGCGCCGCCCGCTACCTCGCGCGTGACCTCGGTGAGCACGGCGTGCGTGTGAACCTGATCGCTGCCGGGCCGGTGCGGACCCTCGCCGCGGGCGGGATCCCCGGCTTCGACGACCTCGCCGGCCACTGGTCGCGGGTCGCGCCGCTGCGCTGGGACCTCGACGACGCGGGCCCGGTCGCGGACGCCGCGCTGTTCCTGCTCTCGAACCTCGCGCGCGGGATCACGGGCGAGATCGTGCACGTCGACGGCGGCTACCACGCGATCGGCGCCCCGCCGCCCTCAGCGCAGTAGCCCCGACCGCTGCGCGCGCAGGACCGCGTCCGCGCGGTTGCGCGCCCCCAGCTTGCGGAACAGGGCGCTCACGTGCTCCTTGACGGTGTGCGGCGAGAGGTAGATGGCGGCTGCGATCTCGCGGTTGGTCGCCCCGCCGGCGAGCAGCACGAGGATCTCCGTCTCCCGCTCGGTCAGGTGCGCGGTGCCGTCCGCCGCGGCGGCCTCGAACGCCTCACCGCCGTTGCCGACCGTCCTGATCAGGTCGGCGATCTCCTGAGCCGAGCGGTCCTTGGAGATGAACCCGGAGGCGCCCGCCGCGCGTGCGGCGCGCGGCGAGATGCCGCCCGCCCCCGACATCAGGATCACGCGCGGCGCAGGAGCGTGCGCGCGGAGACGCTCGCAAACCTGGGCGCCCGATTCGCCGTCGAGCAGCACGTCGACGAGCGCGACGTGGGGCTGGTAGCGGGCGCACAGGCCGATTGCCTCCGCGCCGGTGCGAGCGCTGATGCAGCGCTCGACCCACGGCTGGGTGCCGAGCATCAGACGGAAGCCCCAGCTGACGACCTCGTGGTCATCGACGACGAGTATCGCCATGCGCCGCTGAGCGGTGCTTGCGCTCGCGGGCGCGAGCGTCGTGGCGCGGGCAACGTCCGCGCCTTCGTCTGGTGGAGAGGCAGACGCGGGTACGCCCACAGCCTAGAGGCTCGATTCCATCGCAGACCTCTACATGGCGCTGCCGCGCGCGTTACGAAGTACCCCCGAACGGGGGGCGGGCGCCGGACCCGTTTAGCGGTGCCCGGCGCCGGGTATCCCCGCGCCGGGCGGATCGCCGCCCGCACAACGTCTCGCCGGAGAAGGGGGAAGCCGCATGCGCCGCACGGCCAAGCTCGCCTGCCTGTGTCTGATATCCGCACTCCTGCTCGCCGCGCTCGCGGCCTCGCAGGCCGACGCCGCCGTGAGCATGTGCAACGTGCCGATCACGATGAGCGACGGGGTCGTGCTGCGGGCCAACGTCTACCTGCCGAGCAGTGCCGGCCGCTATCCGACCGTGCTGACCGTCACCGGCTACAACAAGGACGCCGGCAACCCCCCCGGCACCGGCTGCGAAGGCTCACAGGGCATCTCGAGCGCCGAACCCTCGCTGACCGAAAAGGGCTTCGCCGTGATGGTCGTCGACGACCGCGGCACCGGGGCCTCAGGCGGCAAATGGGACGCCTGGGGCCAGCGGACGCAGGAAGACTACAAACAGCTGCTCGACTGGATCCAGGCGCAGGCGTGGTCGAACAAGCACGTCGCGACCACCGGCGAATCGTATATGGGGATCACCTCCCTGCTGATCGCCGAGGCCGACGCCTCGCGCGTCGCCGAAGGCAAGCCGCGCGCCGTGAGCGCGGTGTGGGCGGACATCCCGATGGCCGACGCGTACCGCGACGTGACCTTCCAGGGCGGGGCCACGGACTCGGGCTTCATCCCGCTGTGGCTCGGGCTCGTCAACGCGCTCTCCGACCTGCCGCCGTCCTCGCTCAGCTCGAACCCGCAGGAAGCCGCGACGGTCTACCTCGAACACGTCTTCGGCAACGCCGAATTCGCCGTCGCGAAGCTCCTGGGGGCGGCGCTCGGCGAAGAATCGTCCTATGACGGGCCGTTCTACCGCCTGCGCTCGCCCGTGACGCGAGCGGGCGAAATCAAAGTGCCGGTCGTGATCCAGGGCGGGTGGTACGACCTCTTCCAGCGCGGCGAGCCGCTGCTGTGGGAATCGCTGAAGCACTCGCCCGACCGGGTGCTGATCATGTCGCCGCACTACCACATCACCAAGGGGCCGCCGACGGAAGACCCCAACCTCAAGGTCGACTGGTTCAGCCACTGGCTCCTGAAAGCGCAGAACAACGTGCAGTACACGCCGAAGGTGAACCTGTACCCGATCAACGGCGAACACTGGGAAACGTTCACGCGCTTCCCGCTGCGCGAAACGCAGTACCGGCGCGAGTACCTGAGCGGGGCGGCGTCCGGCTCGAACCCGCTCTCGCTGCACGACGGCTCGCTCGGCGCCGCCGCCCCCGCGAGCGAAGCCGGGGACACCGAGCCGCTGCTGCCGGCCTCGAGCCCGTGCTCGCGCATGACCGCGCAGTGGACGGCGGGAGCGGCGTCGAACCCGTTCTGCGACACGAACAACGAGACCTACGAGGCGACCTCGCTGACGTACACGACGGCGCCGATGGCGGCGAACACGCGCATCACGGGCCTCATCACCGCGGACCTGTGGGCCGACCTGAGTACGACCGACGGGACGCTGATCGCTGTCCTTTCCGAAGTCGAACCGTCCGGCAGCTCGAACCAGATCACGGCGGGCTACCTGCTCGCCAGCCAGCGCGCGGTCGATCCCGCGCTGTCGACGTACGGTCCGAAAGGATTGATGATCCGGCCCTGGCACCCCTACACCAAAGAAAGCCAGAAGGCCGTCACGCCGGGCGAACCCACCGAATACAAGGTCGAGATCTATCCGACGAGCGACATCGTCAAGGCGGGCAACCGCCTGCGGCTGACGATCGGCACGGCCGACACGCCCTCGACGCTGACGCCGCTGCCGAGCCTCGGCCAGGAGATCGGCGGCACGATCACGATCCTCCACGACGCGCAGCACCCCTCGAACGTGCTGCTGCCTTTCCAGCCCTAGGCGGCAGGGGTCTCCATCCGGCGACGGATCGCCGGATGGAGACCCCTGCGGTCCGCCCGCGGGATCGGCGGGCTCGGGCGCGTCGGCCCGGCGCCCCCGCCCCGGGCCGGCTGCGGTCGGGAGGCCTGTCGTTCCGCCCCTCGGCACCTGAGGGTCTGCCCTGGGCCACGCGACACCGGCGAGAGGCGCGCGGACCTGCGCACCCTCAAGCTCTGCCGCCGCGCAGCCGATAGGTCTGTCGAGGACGCGCGTCAGCGTCCCCATCCGGCGATGACAGACACGACCACCCACGATCGCCCGCGGCTGCTGATAGCCGACGACGACCCCGTCGTCCAGTCGATGCTGGGGATGAGGCTCGGGGAGCAGTTCGAGGTCGTCGGAGTCGCCGTCGACGGCGAGCAGGCCGTGACCCTGGCCCGCGAGAGCCAGCCCGATGTCGCGCTCGTGGACGTCGAGATGCCGAGCGGCGGCGGGCTGCGTGCGGTGCAGGGCATCACCGAGGTGGCGCCCGCCACCGCAATCGTGATCCTCTCCGGCGACGAGTCCGACAGCGTCGTGCGCCAGCTGATCCAGGCAGGCGCCACCGCGTACCGTCGCAAGGGCGCGCGTGCCGAGGAGATCGCCGCCTCGCTCACCGAGTCGATCGAGGCCCACGGCCGCGCACGCGGCGGCGGGTCCTGACGGAGCACCGCCTCCGCGACCGGACCTAGCCGTGGCGCCCGACCGCTGGCTGAGTGCGACCGCCGGACGCCTCGGACTCCGCGCCGGCGTATTCGCCGCGCTCGGCATCGTAGGCATCACCGTCGCCGTCGCGTTCACGACTCTGCTCATCACGATCGACGGGTTCGAAGGCAGCCGCACCGCCGGTCGCCGATCGAACGAAGCCGTGATCGCGGCGCGCGCGGCCGAAGGCTCCCTGCTGGCCGCCGACGACGCCCTGGACGCTGTCCCCCCGCGCCGCGTCTCCTATGAGCGCGACCGCGGCGTGCTCGCGGCAGGGCTCGCGACGATCGGCCGGCTGGCGGCGGACGACGCCACGCAGCTCGCCCTCGTCCAGGCGGTGCAGGCCTCCGTGCGGAAGTACGAACAGCGTTACGCGCGCCCGCTGCTGGGCGCGATGCCGCTGCCCCGGCGCGCCCTGCTCGCCGGCGCATCCTCGCGCGCCGCGGAACGCATACGCTCCGAGCTCGGCACGCTGGCGAGCCGTCAGGCGGCCGAGACCGCTGCGCACCGCCGCGCGCTGACGGCGAGCGCAAACCACGCCACCGAGATCGCGATCGCCGGGTTCGCTTTGCTCGTGCTGCTGCTGGGCGGCCTCGCGCTGTACCTCTCGCGCTGGATCCTGGCGCCGATCGCCGGCGTCGCCGCCGCGGCGCGCCACCTCGACGAGAAGGGCTCGGGCGCCGAGGTGCCGGAGCGCTGGCACGGCGAGGTCAACCAGCTCGCGGCGTCGTTCAACGCGATGTCGCGAGCGATCCAGGAGCGCGATCGCGCGCTGCGCGTGACCGTCAACCGCTTCCGCTGGTTCCTGGACAACGTCGATGCGCTGATCTTCATAAAGGATGGCGACGGCCGCTACGTGATGATCAACCAGGCGTTCGAACGCGTGCGCGGACTGCGCGCGGAGGAGGTCCTCGGCCGGACCGAGCAGGAGCTCACGCCGACGATCCACGGCGAGGAGGTCATGGCCGCGGATCGCGCCGTGATCGAGGCCGGTGAGCCGAGGTCCTTCGAGCAGGAGTTCCCGCTCCCCGACGGGATGCACACATTCCTTTCAGTCAAGTTCCCGATCAACGAGACAGGCGGCGCCGATGCGCTCGGCGGAATCGCGACGGACATCACCGAGCTGACCCGCGCGGTCACGGAGGCGGAGGAGGCCTCGCGGCTGAAGTCGCGCTTCGTCGCCAACATGAGCCACGAGATCCGCACGCCGCTGAACGGCGTCGTAGGGATGACAAAGCTGCTGCGCGACACCGCCCTGGACCCGATCCAGCGCGAGTACGCCGACGCGCTCGCGGCCTCCAGCGAGGCGCTGATGAGCGTCATCAACGACGTGCTCGACTTCTCGAAGATCGAAGCCGGACATCTCGCGCTCGACCCGACCGACTTCGAGCTGCGCCCGCTCGTCGAGGACGCATGCATGATGTTCGCCGAGCCCGCCCACGCGAAGGGCGTGCAGATCAGCCACTGGGTCGACGGCGAGGTCCCGCCCGCGGTCACGGGCGACCGCGGGCGCCTGCGCCAGATCCTCTTGAACCTCGTCTCGAACGCCGTCAAGTTCACCTCGGCCGGGGAGGTCGTCGTGCGCGTCACGCGGGCCGAGGGCGACGTTCTGCGCTTCGACGTGAGCGACACCGGGATCGGCATCGACGAGGAGCACGCACGCGACCTGTTCGAGCCCTTCGCGCAGGCCGACTCCTCGACCACCCGCCGCTTCGGAGGCACGGGTCTCGGACTGGCAATCTCGCGCGAGCTCGTCACGCGCATGGGCGGGCAGATCGGCGCCCAGCGCCGGGAGCGGGGAAGCGTCTTCTGGTTCACGGCAGCGCTGCCCGGAGCGCATGCGCCCGCCGCGTTCAACGGGCGCCAGGACCTGCGCGGGATCAGGGCGCTGATCGTGGACCCGAATCCGACGAGTCGCGCGGTTCTGGGCACCTACCTGGCGGGCTGGGGGCTGGAGTGCGAGGACGCGGCCACCCCGACCGAGGCGGTCGAGGCGCTGACGCGCGCGTCCAGCGCGGGCGCCCCCTTCGCGCTCGCCGTCATCGACCACGCGGAGCCCGCGCTCGACGCGATCTCCCTGCTGCACGCCATCCGCGCCCTGCCGGTGCTCCGCTCGCTTGGGGTGGTCGTACTCAGCGCGGGGCCGCTCGACCGTGAGACCTTCCGCGGCTTGGAACCGCCGCCGGTGCTCGCCAAGCCCGCTCGGCAGTCGGCGCTCTTCAACGCCCTCAGCGAGCTCGTCGCGGGCAGGGCTCCCGCACCACCCCGGGCGCCCGCGCCGAGCCCGGTGCCCTCGGACGCGGCCGGCGCGACGGTCCTGATCGCCGAGGACAACGAGATCAACCGCGTCGTCGCGAGGGCGATGCTCGCCAAGCAGGGCCGGCGAACGGAGATCGCGCACAACGGCCGCGAGGCGGTCGAGATGGCGCTCTCCGGCGACTACGGGGCGATCCTGATGGACTGCCAGATGCCCGAGCTGGACGGCTACCAGGCGGCGCGCACGATCCGCGCGGCCGAGGGCTCACGCCGCATCCCGATCATCGCGATGACGGCGCACTCGATGCCCGGCGACCGCGAGCGCTGCCTGGCGGCGGGCATGGACGACTATCTCAGCAAGCCGGTCGACCCGGTCCAGCTCTACACCGTGCTCGAACGCTGGCTGCCCGGCGCGCCGACGCGCCCGCCCGGGCCCGAGCCGATCCGCGCGCGCTTCGGGCACGAGGTCGCCGAAGCGCAGGTCGAGCCGCTCGACGCGGCGATGGTCGCAAACCTGCGCGAAACGCTGACCGAGGAGATGCGCGAGCGGCTGCTCGAGACGTTCGAGACCTCGCTGCCCACGTGTCTCGCCGAGATCGAGGCGGCCGTCGAACGCGACGACCGCGCCGAGCTGCGCCGCGTCGCGCACCTGCTGAAGGGGAGCGCGGCGACGCTCGGCGCGGCGCGGCTGCGCAACGCCTGCCAGTCGCTCGAACGTCGCGGCCGCGACGAGGACGCGCCCGTCGAGGAGCGCCAGCTGCAGGAGCTCGCCGAGATCGGCGAAGAGGCGCTGCGCGAGCTGCACGAACATCTGGTCTGAGCGCCTCGCGCCGCTAACGTGGGCGCCATGGAGACAGCAGCCGGCCGGCGCTCGTGGCACCCCTCGCACCCCGTGGCCGTCAACCACGTCGAGCCAGTGGCAAAGCGCGTGCGCGCCTACCTCGGCGGCGTGAAGGTGATCGACACGACCCGCGCGCTGTATGTCTGGGAGGTCCCGCCGTTCCCCCAGTTCTACATCCCTGCCGAGGACGTGCTCGCATCTGCGCTCGTGGCCGAGGACGCCGTGCAGGGAACCCACCGCGGCGAGGTCGACCTGTACGGCCTGCAGGCGGGCGGCGAGCACCGCCCGCACGCCGTGAAGTCCCATGCCGCCTCCGATGTGCCCGCGATCGCCGGCACGATGCGCTTCGACTTCGGCGCGCTCGATGCCTGGTACGAGGAGGACGAGCTCCTGTTCGGCGGTCATCCGCGCAGCCCGTTCGTGCGCGTCGACGCGCAGCGCTCCGCCCGCCCGATCCAGGTCGAGCTCGAAGGTGTGCTTCTCGCAGAGGCCGAGTCGTGCGTGATCGTCTTCGAGACGGGCCTGCCGGCGCGCTACTACGTGGACCGCGCCGCGCTTTCGCTCGACGTGCTGGAGCCGAGCGAGACCGTCACCGTGTGCCCGTACAAGGGCGTGACGAGCGCGTACTGGTCCGCGCGCGTCGGCGGCGAGCTGCACGAGGACGTGGCCTGGTCCTACGAGTTCCCGACGCGCGAACTCCAACCGATCGCGGGCCTCGTCGCCTTCTACGACGAGAAGGTCGACCTCGTCCTCGACGGCGACCGCTGACGCCTAGGCTCCGTCGCCCGAGCCCTCGAAATCCGGGCGGCGGCGCTCGCGCAGCGCTGCGGCACCCTCGCGCACGTCGGCACCCATGAAGCTCAGCATCTCATAGGCGACGCTCGCATCGAACGCGGGCAGCGCCGCGCGCAGCCAGTGGTTGAGCGTGCGCTTCGTCCAGCGCGCGGCGTGCTGGGGGCCGCCGGCGATCCGCTCGGCGACCGCCAGAGCCTCGGGCAGGACCTCCTCCCGCTCGACGCAGCGGCTCACGAGGCCGATGCGCTCGGCCTCGCGGCCGTCGATGAAGTCGGCCGTCAGCAGGTAGTACTTCGCCTTCGCCATCCCGCACAGGAGCGGCCAGACGATCGCCGCGTGATCGCCGGCGACGACGCCCAGGCGCAGGTGACCGTCGGTCAGGCGCGCGTCGGCGGCGATGATGCTGATGTCGGCCATCAGCGCGACCGCGAGCCCTGCCCCGACGGCGGTCCCGTTGATCGCCGAGACGATCGGCTTCTCGCAGTCGAGCATGCTGGTGACCAGGTGCGCGGCCTCGCCGGCCATCTCGGCGACGCGACCGTAGTTCCCGGACATCGCCTGCACCATCTCGAGGTCGCCGCCGGCCGAGAACGCCCGCCCGGCGCCCGTCACGACGGCCACCCTCGTCCGCTCGTCGCCGTCGACCTCGTCCCAGACCTCCGAAAGCTCGCGGTGCAGTCGCTCGTTCGTCGCGTTCATGCGGTCGGGACGGTCGATCGTGATCAGCAGCACGCCGTGCTCGCGGTGCTCGAATCGAAGGTGCTCGTAGCCTCCGGGGTCGAGCACGTCAGCCCGCCATCGTCAGGCCGCCGCTGACGCTCAGCACCTGGCCGGTCACATATCCGGCGCCGGGCGAGGCGAAGAACGCGATCGCGCCGGCGACCTCCTCGGGCTCGCCCACGCGTCCCATCGGGACCGCGCCGGCGAGCGCCTCCTGCAGGCGGGCGGGCTGCGCGCGCAGCAGAGGCGTGTCGGTCGGACCCGGGCACACCGCGTTGGCCGTGATCCCGTGGCGCGCGACCTCACGCGCGATCGACTTGGTGAACGCGATCACGCCGCCCTTCGCGCCTGCGTACACCGCCTCGCCGCTCGAGCCGACGCGGCCCGCGTCGCTGGCGACATTGACGATCCGGCCCCCGCGGGCGGCCTCGATCATCGCGCCGAGGAACGCGTGCGTGACCGCGACCACGCCCATCAGGTTGATCGCGACGACCTTCTCCCAGAAGCCGCGCTCGGTCTCCACGAAGCGGCGCGTCTCATCCCAGCCGGCGCAGTTGACCAGCACGTGCGGCGGGCCGAGGTCGCCCAGCACGCCGTCGGCGAGCGCCTGCACGCCGGCGGCGTCGGCGACGTCGACTCCGAACGGGACGGCGCCGGGCACCATTTGCGCCGTCTCCTGGGCGCCCGCCTCGTCACGGTCCGCGGCGGCGACCGTCAGCCCCTGCGAAGCGAGTGCGAGCGCCGTCGCCCGCCCGATCCCGGACGCCGCCCCGGTCACGATCGCCACCCGCTCCTCGCCCACGGTCGATGAGGCTACCGGTCGCCGATCGCGGCCTGGGCGGCGGCGACCCGGGCGATCGGCACGCGGTAGGGCGAGCACGAGACGTAGTCGATCCCGGACCCGTTGATGAAGGCGATCGAGTCAGGGTCGCCGCCGTGCTCGCCGCAGACGCCGATCTGCAACGCGGGCTTGGTCGTGCGCCCGAGCCACGCGCCCATCCGCATCATCTGCCCCACGCCGGGCGTGTCGAGCGTCTCGAACGGCGAGCGGTCGAGGATCTTGACATCGATGTAGCGCGCGAGCAGGCGGCCCTCGATGTCGTCGCGGCTGAAGCCGAGCGCCGTCTGCGTGAGGTCGTTCGTGCCGAACGAGAAGAAGTCGGCGTCGCGCGCGATGCGGTCGGCCTGGAAGCACGCCCGCGGGAGCTCGATCATCGTCCCGACCTGGTAGCCGGAGAAGCCGACCTCCTCGGCCACGCGGTCGATCAGCTCGCGCGCGAGCGCGAGCTCCCGCTCGTAGGCGACGAGCGGCACCATCACCTCGACGCGCGCCCCCGGGACGCGCGCGGCCGCGGCGAACAGGGCGCGCACCTGCATCTCGTACAGGTCCGGGAACAGGATCCCGAGTCGCACGCCGCGCGTCCCGAGCATCGGGTTGCTCTCCTGCAGCTGTTCGACGCGGCGGCGCGCGGCCGAGCCCTCGGGCAGCGCGTCGGGGTGCGGCAGGAACTCGTGCAGGGGCGGATCGAGCAGCCGCACGGTCACAGGACGCCCGTCGAGGACCCGGAGGATCTGCTCGAAGTCCGACTCCTGCAGCGGCCGCAGCGCGGCGATCGCCGCCGCGCGCTCGGCCTTCCCCTCGGCGATGATCGCGTCGGCCATCAGCGGCTGGCGCTCGCCGAGCAGCATGTGCTCGGTGCGGCACAGGCCGATGCCCTCGGCCCCCAGCTCGACTGCCTTCGCGGCGTCCTCGGGCGTGTCGGCGTTGGCGCGCACGCCGAGCGTGCGGAGCTCGTCGCACCATCCGAGCACCGTCTCGAACTCGCGGGAGACCACCGGCGCGATCAGCGGCACGTCGTCGGATGTGATCGTCCCGCGGCTGCCATCGATCGCGATCAGCTCTCCGGCCCGGAGCACGCGCTGGCCGATTCGCACCTCGCGGGCATCGAGGTCGATCTGCACGGCTGCCGCGCCGGTGACCGCGGGCCGGCCCATGCCGCGCGCGACGAGCGCGGCGTGGCTCGCCTTGCCGCCCTCGCTGGTGAGGATCCCGCGGGCGGCGTGGAAGCCGGCGACATCGTCGGCCTCGGTGAAGCTGCGCACGAGGATCACCTCCCGGCCCTCCTCGCCCGCGCGCACGGCCTCGGGCGCGCTCAGCACGATCTCGCCCTTTGCCGCCCCGGGCGAGGCGGCCACCCCGGTCGCGATCACATCGACCTGCGCGGCGGGATCGAACGTCGGATGCAGCAGCGCGTCGAGGGCACTCGCGTCGATCGTCGATATTGCCTCGGAGCGGTCGAGCAGCCCCTCGGCGACGGCGTCGACGGCGAAGCGCACCGCGGCCTGCGCCGGGCGCTTGGCGTTGCGCGTCTGGAGCATGTACAACCGCCCCTCCTGCACCGTGAACTCGGTGTCCTGCATGTCGCGGTAGTGGCGCTCGAGTGTCGCGAGCACCTCCAGCAGCCGCTCGCGCACCTCCGGCAGCCAGGCGCCGAGCTCGCTCAGGTCGCGCGGCGTCCGTGCGCCCGAGACGACATCCTCGCCCTGCGCGTCCGGGAGGAAGTCGCCCGAGGGCATCGGCGCCCCGGTCACCTCGTCGCGCGAGAACGCCACGCCGCTGCCGCTGTTCGGCCCCATGTTGCCGAAGACCATCTGCTGGACGTTGACGGCGGTGCCCCACTCGTCCGGGATGTGGTTGATGCGCCTGTAGGCGATGGCCCGCTCGCCCTCCCAGGAGTCGAACACTGCCCGCACGGCCGCGAGCAGCTGCTCGCGCGGATCCATCGGCAGCTCGTAGAAGCTGCGGAAGCGCTCGGTCAGCTCGCGCAGCGCCGTGGCGTCGAGCTCGGTGTCGAGCTCCACGCCGCGATCGCGCTTGACCTCGGCGATGACCGCCTCGAAGCGCTCGCCCGGGATCCCGACGACGACATTGCCGTACATCTGCGCAAAGCGCCTGTAGGAGTCCCACGCGAAGCGCTCGTTGCCGGAGCGCGCCGCGAGCCCGTCGACTGTCTCGTCGTTGAGGCCCAGGTTCAGGACGGTGTCCAGCATGCCCGGCATCGACTCGCGGGCGCCCGAGCGCACCGATACGAGCAGCGGGTCCCGAGGGTCGCCGAGTCGCCTGCCCGCGAGTCGCTCGAGCCGCCCGAGCGCCTCCTCGATCTCGGCCTGGAGCCCGTCCGGCAGCGCGCGCCCGCCTCGAGCGTAGGCGACACACGCCTCGGTCGTGATCGTGAAGCCCGCCGGGACCATCTCGGCACCCAGCACGCGCGTCATCTCGGCGACGTTCGCGCCCTTGCCGCCGAGCACGTCGCGCATCTCTCGCGATCCATCGGCGAAGTCCACCGTCCAGTGCGCCGCCGCCGCAGTCGCTGCGGGTATCGCCTCGGCTGTGCGTCCCGCCGGGCTCAGCGTCCGCTCAGCTCCCGGGGGACGCGGTCGGGCGGAAGCCGGACGAGCCCGACGAAGAAGTCTCCGATCTCGTTGACGGTGTCGGCGAAGCGCAGGTAGTCGACCGGCTTGGTCACGTAGGCGTTGGCGTGCTGCTCGTAGGAGCGGAGCACGTCCTCTTCGGATTCGGAGGTCGTCAGCACCACCACCGGGATCGTCGCAAGCACCGGGTCGCTCTTCAGCTCGGCCAGCACTTCAGCGCCGCTCTTGCGTGGGAGGTTGAGGTCGAGCAGCACGAGCCTGGGCCGTGGCGCTTGTGCGTATTCGCCTTCGCGCCGCATGTATTCGAGCGCCTCGACGCCGTCGCTGACCACATCCAGGTCGCGCCCGGCGATGTGCCCCGCGAGCGCTTCGCGCACGAGCAGGACGTCGCCCGGGTCATCCTCGACGAGCAGGACTGGGGTCGACTCGGCGCTCACGTGGTCTCGGTATCGCTGATCGGGAGGGTCATGACGAAGCGGGCGCCGCCCCGGTGCTCGGGGTCGAGCCAGATGCGGCCCCCGTGATATTCGACGATCTTGCGGCACAACGCCAACCCGATACCTGTCCCTTCGTACTCCTCGCGCGTGTGCAGCCGCTGGAAGACCTGGAAGATCCGCTCCGCGTACTGGGGTTCGATACCGATGCCGTTGTCGGCGAACGACAGCTCCCAGGTGTCGATTCCGCGCAGGCAGCCGATGCGTACCACCGGCTGTTGCGAGTCGCGGAACTTCAACGCGTTGCCGAGCAGGTTCCCGAACAGCGAGGTCATCAGCACCGGGTCGCCGCGGATGCTCGGCAGCGGGTCGGACTCGATACGGGCCCCGCTGTGCCCGAGCTCGGCCGAGAGCGAGCGCTCGGCGGCGGCGAGCGCCTCGCCGAGCTCGATCTGCATGCGCGCCCCCTGGCGCCCGACGCGCGCGAGTTCGTGCAGCGCGGTGATCAGGACCTGCATGCGCTTCGCCCCGTCGACGGCGTACTCGATGTACTCGTCGGCGCGCTCGTCCAGCCGCCCGCCGTATCGCAGCTTCAACGCCTGGCAGAAGCTCGCGATCTTGCGCAGCGGCTCCTGCAGGTCGTGCGCCGCGACGGACGCGAACTGGTCGAGCTCGGCATTCGAGCGGCGGAGCTCTTCGGCTTGGCGGCCGAGCAGCGAGTGGGCGCGCTGGACGGAGTCGAGCTCCTGCACGATCCGCGCACGCATCGTCTCGATCTCCCCGCGCAGGTCGACGATCTCGCGCGCGCCCGAGGCGGCCGACAGCGGCCGCGTGAAGTCCCCGGCGGCGACGGCGGCCGCATCGGCTTCCAGGCGCGCGAGGGGGCGCGTGAGGATCCGCCGCAGCACCAGGCCCGCCGCGAGCAGGCTGCCGGCGATCAGCGCCGCGGCCGCGATCAGCAGGCCTTCGAGCGTCGAGGCGGCGCTGTCGAGGCTGGCGCGGACCGTGTTGTCACGGGCCTGCAGCATGTGGTCCAGCGAGGCGAGCGCCGCACGGACCGCGTTGAACAGCACTCTCCCGCGCGAGTTCAGCGCGATCGAGCCGTGCGGCGTGGCGCCGCGCATGCGCAGCGTCGGGACCACGAGCTGCTGCCGCCATTCGCGGGCGCGCGCCTCGAGCGCCAGCAGCTGCGGCCGCGCTCCGGTGGAGGACAGTCGCGCTTCGATCTTCCTGTATGCGGCCAGCTCGGCCGCGTGCCCGGCGAGGTACGGTGCGAGGAAGTCGCGCTGGCCCGAGAGCGCGTAGCCGCGCACCCCCGTCTCCTCGTTGAGGAGCGCGCCTTCGAGTTCGATCGCGGCGCGCAGCGAGGGCTGCACGCGATCCAGCAGCTCGCCGCGGCGATGGCCCAGCTGCGCGTTCGCGACGAGCGCGAGGCCCACCCCGACCGCCGCGAACGCGAGCAGCGCGCCGATCGTGATGCCGAGCCACTGCCCCACCCGCAGGCGCCTGACATCCGCGAGCTGGCGCTCCATCCCAGCGACATTCAAGCGCGAGAGGCGGCGCCCTGCCCGACGAGCATCATCGCGACGTCGTCGATGAGCGCGCCGCCGTTGAGCTGCTCGGCGCGCGTGACCAGGCCGCCGATCACGTCCTGGGCGTGCTCGCGCAGGTCGGTCACCGATTGCAGCCGCTCCTCGAGCATCCGGTGCAGCCCCTCCTCACCGAGCCGGTGCGATCCCTCGCCGGTCCTTCCCTCGATGATCCCGTCCGTGTAGAGCAGGATCGTCCAGCCGTCCGGCAGCTCGACGCGCTCCACGCGCCACTCGTCGATGCCCAGCCCGATCGGCGGGTCGCCCCCGGCGCGGGGCAGACGGGTCACGCGCCCGTCGCAGATCAGGGCAGGGGGCGGGTGCCCGGCACGGACCATCGTCGCCGCCCGCTCGCCCGGCTGGATGTCGATCATGCACAGGGTCGTGAACAGGCTCGGCACGTGGCGCTCGTGCTCGAACACGCGCTGGAGCGTGCGCATGATGTGCTCGAGCTCGTCGCCGGCGAGCGCGAGCGCGCGCCAGGCGCTGCGCAGGCACACCCCGATCGCCGCTTCGTCGGGGCCGTGACCGCACACGT
Source organism: Solirubrobacteraceae bacterium (assembly GCA_036264095.1). Taxonomy (GTDB): domain Bacteria; phylum Actinomycetota; class Thermoleophilia; order Solirubrobacterales; family Solirubrobacteraceae; genus Palsa-744. Next base: position 31,940 of record DATARO010000001.1, read on the forward strand.
CGCCGATCACGAGCCGCAGCCGCCCAGATGTCTGCACCGCGTCGTAGAAGTCGCCGCCGAGGAGCGCGCGGCTGCGTCCGGCGCGATGGCGGGTCGCCATCCAGGCCGTATCGCCGTGGAGCATCGGACGCGGCACGAGGCCGCGTTCCAGACGCGCGACCTCGTGCGCCTGGGCTCGTGCCAGGATCAGCTCGCGCTCGGCCCCCTGGACCTGCGCTCGCGCCACCCCGTAGCGGATCGCGCGCGCGAGCGCGCCCGCGTCGACGCTGCCCTTGACGAGGTAGTCCTGCGCGCCGGCGTCGACAGCGGCGGTCCCGAGCTCGGCATCCTCGAGCCCGGTGAGCACGATCAGCGGCGTCCACGGCGCGCGCTCGCGCACCAGCGCCACGGCGTCGAGGCCGCTCGCATCCGGCAGCTGCAGATCGAGCACGATGCAGCCGAACGGCTCGGACATTCGCGCGAGCGCGGCCGCGGCCGTCGGGACGCGCTCGACGCTCGCCTCGGGCAGCTCCTGCTCGAGCTGCTCGCGGACGAGGAGGGCGTCGGCCGGGTCGTCCTCGATCAGGAGCACGTCGACGGCACGGAGATCGGGTGACGCGAGCGTCGAGGAGGTCGCGCGCTCCCCATGGGCGCCGCCGCCATGCTCGCGGGAGATTTCGATGTCAGCCACGCGCCTTGCCGTCCCTCTGCCTAGTCGTGCAACCCGAGATTAGCCGCTGCGCAGCCTCGGCCCGCTCCCCCACCGCCATCAGACACGCACACCTCCCCGCCCTACCCCGGGCGCGACCCGTTGAACCCGCTGCCGGGGCGCCGCGCCCCGCCAGTCGGGCAGATCGTGTCGACCCCGATGCTGCGAGCCGAGCGGTATCGAGGGCACGCTGCTCGCCGTCCCCTCGCGGGTGAAAGCGCTGAGCGCTCCAGCTAGTCTGCAGTCCTGTGAAGCTCCTGTTCGCACCGTTTCGCATCGTCGCGAGCCGTCTCGCCGGCGTGACCGGCAGGCGCACCGTCGACCGCGTGTGGAAGCTCGTGGACGAGGAGCGCCCCCCGAGCCCCGAGGACCGCTCGGCACGCTGGCCGCGCCTGCTCGCCGCGCTCGCGCTCGAGGGGGCGTTGATGCGGCTCGTGAGCGGAGCGTTCGACCACGCGAGCCGGCGCTGGTTCGCGCGGCTCACCGGTCGCTGGCCGGGCGAGCAGGACGCACCCGGCCAGTCGCCGGACCCTCGCGAGCAGTAGCCGCTGATCGTCACGGCGGGGTCTCTCCTCGCCGGCATGCGATCGACACAGCGTCTCGGAGCCGGCGTCGAATGCGTATGGCTCGACCTCATTCGGCCTCGGCGATCGCGCGCGCGAGCGCGGCGAGGCCGTCGGCGAGCACCGGTTCGCCGTGCGAGACGAGCACGCGCTCCACCGGCAGGCCGAGCAGCGGGCGCAGCAGCTCCGCCAGACCGCGGCGGTCGACGTGCTCGTTCGCCAGCCAGCTCTCGGGACACACGGCGAGGCGCCCGCCGGGGCCGGTGACGAGCCGGTCCCCTGCCACGAGCGCCGCGGCGCCCGGGAGCCAGTAGAGCGTCTCGCCCGCCCCCGGGAGCGTGTGATGGATCACCCCGGGCGGCTGCCAGTTCCAGACGTGTGCGCGGCCCTCGGCGTAGCGCTCGGCCAGCTGCGCGCGGTCGCGCCGGTGCCAGCGGATGGTGGTGAGGATGCTCACCTGCCGTCCCCGCAGGCGCGCGTCGAGCCAGGCGAGGAACCGCTCGCGTCCGGCCTGGGGCAGCTGCGGATCGAACAGCACCGAGACCTCCGGCAGCTCGTACAGGACACAGCCGACCCGCTGCGGCCAGTCCGAGGCGCTGCCGGGGTCGGCGCCGGAGCGCCACTCGGGGTGCGGCGCGGCCCAGTGCCAGAGTCCGGGCGCGACCTCCGCCGGCGGCGGCTCAGGCGATCCCTCGGGCGCGCGCATGCCGCTATCTTGCCCGTCGTGGCAGGTCCCTACGTCCACGAGCTCCGCGTGCGCTACGGGGAGTGCGATCCGCAGGGGATCGTGTTCAACGCCAACTACCTGCTCTATTTCGACGTCGCGTTCACCGAGATGTGGCGCGCGGCCGTCGGCCCGTGGCAGGACATGGTCGCCCGCGGGGTCGATGCCGTCGTCGCCGAGACGAACCTTCGCTTCCTCGCCCCAGCGCGCTTCGACGACGAGCTCGCGCTGCTCGTCCGGATCACGCGCCTCGGCGCCAGCTCGACGACGACCGCGATCGACGTTCGCCGCGGGGGCGAGGTGCTGCTCGAAGGCTGGTTGCGGCACGTCTGCGTCGACACCGCGACGTGGCAGAAGACCGACCTTCCCGCCTGGGTCCGCGACGGCCTGCGCGCCTTCGCCGCCGAGGACGCGGAGGTCGCGCACGCGCCCCGCTGAGCGCCGCGCGCTTTTTCGCCGCAAGATGCGGGATCAGGGCCGCCGGCCTCTTGCAATCGCCCCGGGCGCGGCGTACGTTGGATCACGACGCGGCTCCGAGTCGCAAGAGCGAGGCCACTAGAGGTGTGAGGCCGCGCCACCTGAACCGCAAGGCCCTCGGGCCGGGCGGGGAAGGTCCCTCAAACGGCTCGGGTCGCGTCGCTTTCGTTCTCGTGCCTTGAATCGTTGTCCCTCAAACGGCTCGGATCGCGTCGCTTTCATTCTCGTGCCGCACTGAATCGCTTCTCGCTTCGTGTGGCTGAGGATTGATCTTTTTTGGTTCGTGCTTGACACGAACAAAAAAACGACTCAATCCTCTAAGGATTCTCCCAGGAAGCGCACAGGCGGCGCAAAGCTGGATCGTGCTGAATATGTGTGGGCGACCGCCGGTCGGGCGCGCGCTCCAACCGGCACAGAGGAACGAGGACAGCGATGACCGACACCGCAAACGCCAACCGGGTGCTCGTCGTCGACGACGAGGCCAACATCTGCGAGGTCATCTCGATGGCCCTCCGCTACCAGGGCTTCACGGTCGAGTCCGCCGCCACGGGGCGTGAGTCGATCGCCGCCGTCACGCGCTTCAAACCGCACATCATCGTGCTCGACGTGATGCTCCCCGACATGGAGGGCTTCGAGGTCGCCGAGCGGCTCGGTGCCCAGCGCGCAGGCGTCCCGATCATCTTCCTCACCGCCCGCGACGCGACCGAGGACAAGATCCGCGGCCTCACCGGCGGCGGCGACGACTACATGACGAAGCCGTTCAGCCTCGAGGAGCTCGTCGCGCGCATCCGCACGATCCTGAGGCGCACCGGCGCGGCAGCGCCCGAGTCCGGCCGCCTCGTGTTCGAGGACCTCGAGCTCGACGAGGAGTCGCGCGAGGTCAGCCGCGGCGGCATCGCGGTGGAGCTGACCGCGACCGAATACCGCCTGCTCCGCTACCTCATGCTCAACCCGCGCCGCGTGATGACCCGCGCCCAGATCCTCGACCACGTCTGGGACTACGACTTCGGCGGCGACGGGCGCGTGCTCGAGACCTACATCAGCTATCTGCGCAAGAAGCTCGACGCGCACGGCCCCTCGCTGATCCGCACGGTTCGCGGGGTCGGCTACGCCCTCCAGGCGCCGCGGCGCTGATGACATCCCTGCGTACCCGCCTGCTCGCGGGCGTGCTGCTGCTCGCCGCGGCGGGCCTCGCGATCGTCGGCGCGGTGACCTACGCCGAGCAGAGCTCGTTCCTCTACTCGCGCGTCGACCAGGAGGCCCGCTCGGCCGTGGGCACGCTCTCCATGGCGCTCGACCGCACGATCGAACAGCAGGCGCTCCCCGGCCCCGGCGGTCCCGGCGGGGACGAGGCCCGTCAGGGCGGTGGCCCGGGCGCCGCGCGCGTGAATCTTCCCCCCGGCACATACGGCCAGCGCCGCACCGCCGAAGGCGCGGTGGTCAAGCACGTGCTGATCAAATACAGCCAGAGCGAACCGGCCCCCGACGCCCCGAGCATCCCCGCGCACATCCCGCTCCGCAAACTGTTCACGGTCGGCTCGGTCGGCTCCTCTGGGCTCCAGTACCGGGCCTTTGCCCAGCGGGACCCCGAGGACAGCGGCATCACGATCGCCGCCGTGCCGATGCACGAAGTCACCGACACGCTGCAGCGCCTGCTGCTCGTGGAGGCGCTCGTGATCGCGGGCGTGCTCGTCGCGCTCGGAGCCACCGCGTTCTTCGTGGTGCGCCTGGGCCTGCGCCCCCTGAGCCGCATGGAGGTCACCGCCGGGCAGATCGCCGCCGGGGAGCTGTCACGCCGCGTCAGCCCCGCCGACGGCCGCACCGAGGTCGGCCGCCTGGGACGCGCCCTGAACGCGATGCTCGACCGCCTCGAGCGCGCCTTCGCCGAACGTCAGGCGAGCGAGGACAAGCTCCGCCAGTTCCTCGCCGACGCCTCGCACGAGCTGCGCACGCCGCTCTCCTCGATCCGCGGGTACGCGGAGCTGTTTCGCATGGGCGCCACAACCACGCGCGAGGAGACCGAGCTCGCGATGCGGCGGATCGAGGATGAGTCGAGGCGCATGGGGGTCCTCGTCGAGGACCTGCTCATGCTCGCCCGGCTCGACGAGACGCCCGAGCCGCGCCGCGAGGAGGTCGACGTCGCCCGGATGGCGCGCGACGCCGTCACGGACGCTCACGCCGTCGCCCCCGACCGCGAGATATCGGTCCTCGCGCCCGAGCGCGCCACCCTGTCCGCCGACCCGCACCAGCTCCATCAGGTGCTGGCCAACCTGATGCGCAACGCGCTCGTCCACACCCCGGCGGGCACCCCGATCGAGGTCACCGTGTCCGACGGAGACGACGCCGTAGCGATCGCGGTGCGCGACCACGGCCCGGGTTTCCCTCAGGACGCTGCCGCGCACCTGTTCGACCGCTTCTGGCGCGCCGAGGGGGGCCGAGAGCGCGGACGCGGAGGCGCTGGCCTGGGTCTGGCGATCGCGCGCGAGATCGTCGCCGCCCACGGTGGCTCGATCCGTGCCGCGAACGCAGCCAACGGCGGCGCCGAATTCACCGTCGAGCTGCCCCGCTCGAGGTCTTAGGCCGCGCTTAGTCGAGCTTGACTGGCGCTTCAGAGGCCCGTCGCACAGTGTCATTACCACCCCCCGCAAAACGGAGTCCACGCATGCGCCGAGAGAAGACCGTCACAGCAGTCTCAGCAGTGATCGGAGGCGGCGTCGCCGCCCTCGTCCTCGCGCTCGCGGCGCCATTCGGGACGACGCAGAAGACAGTGGTCGTGGAGCGGCCGGGGCAGGCCGCGCTCGCCTCCAACCACACCGGCGCCGCCGCCCTGACTCCCCGCGCGATCTACGAACGCGACGCCCCGGGAGTCGTGGCGATCCGCGCCACCGGTCCGGCGGCGACGAGCGAAGCGGCCTTCGGCCGCGGCGCGCCCGGCGAAGAAGCCGCTGCGCGCACCGACAGCGGCACCGGCGTCGTCGTCGACACCTCCGGCCTGGTCGTGACCAACTACCACGTGGTCGAGGGCGCGCGCTCGGTCACGGTCTCCTTCGACGGGCAGAGCGAACACACCCGCACCGCGACCGTCGTGGCAACCGACCCCGCCAAGGACCTCGCTCTGCTACGCGTCGACCCCGCCGGCCTGGCGCTCCATCCACTCACGACCGCCGCGGGCGGCTCGACCGAAGTCGGCGAACCCGCCTACGCGATCGGCAACCCGTTCGGCCTCAACTGGACCCTTACGACCGGCGTCGTCTCCGCGCTCAATCGTCAGATCCGTTCGCCGAGCGGCGCCGTGATCGCCGGCGCGATCCAGACCGATGCGGCGCTGAATCCCGGGAACTCGGGCGGCCCGCTGCTGAACGCCCTCGGCCAGGTGATCGGCATCAACTCGCAGATCGTCTCGAGCTCGTCGTCCGCCGCCGGCGGCCAGGGCGGCTCGAGCGGCGTCGGCTTTGCGATCTCCGCCTCCACGCTGCGCTCGTTCCTCGGCGCTCACGGCGTCAGCGCCTGAGCGCGCCGCCCGCGCGTACTGCGCAAAGCCCCAGGGCGATCCCAGGGACCTCCAAGGTACGGCCGCTTTGATCGTGGCATGACATCCATCGCCACAGCAACCACCCCCCACCTCTTCTGGATCACGAGCCGCGCCGCGGGCGTCACCGCACTGCTGCTCTCCAGCGTCTCGGTGTGCCTCGGCCTGTTGATGGGCTCGCGCGTCCTGCGCGGACGCTTCGCGGACATGCGCGTCAGCCACGAGGCGCTCTCGCTCGGGACCCTGTTCGCGCTCTCCGTGCACGGGCTCTCGCTGATCGGCGACAGCTTCCTGCACCCGAGCCTCGCCGATGTCGCCGTGCCGTTCGTCAGCGCGTACAAGACCCTCTGGACCACGACCGGCATCGTCGCCTTCTGGATGATGGCCGTGCTCGGGCTCGGCTACTACGTCCGCACGCAGATCGGCGTCCAGCGCTGGCGCCGCCTGCACCGCCTGGTCGCGGTCGCCTGGATCCTCGGCGTCGTGCACTCGCTCGGCGAGGGCAGCGACGCCGGCGAGACCTGGTTCCTCGCGATGACGGCGATCGCGGTTGTGCCGACGCTCGCGCTGCTGGTCGCCCGCCACACGCGGCTGCTGCGGCCCGCGAGCGCGCGGGCGACTGAGCAGGGCGACCACCGCCCCGAGACGGAGACGCGCTTCGCCACGGCAGGTGCACGATGAGCCCCGCCGAGCAGCAGCGGCGCACGGCCGCCCGCGAGCTCGCGCGCCGGCACCGCGACGGCCTCCTGCGCCGCGCCGGCCGCATCCGCCGCACGATCGTCGCGGTCACGGTCGCGGTCTTCATCGCCGCGTTCCTGGTCATCTACGTACAGCTCGCGTCCGGCCACGACCCGGCGCTGACCGCGAACGCACGCCGCCGTGCCGCGCAGACCTCGACCGCGTCGGGCACCACGTCGACGTCGGCGTCTAAGAAGGCAGAAGCCGAACGCGCCGCGGCCGCCAAACGACGCGCGGCGGCCCGCCGGCGCGCTGCGGCCCGTAAACGCGCGGCCGAACGTGCCGCGGCCGCGAAGCGCAAAGCCTCCGGAAGCGCTGCGTCGGAAACCTCGTCCTCGACGAGCGGCGAAGAATCGTCGGCGAGCGGGTCGGAATCGAGCGGCTCGTCCTCCGGGAGCAGTGGCGAAACGTCGGCCTCGACCTCGAGCGGCTCGTCGTCGGGGAGCAGCGGTGAAACGTCGTCCTCGACCTCGAGCGGCTCATCGTCGGGGAGCGGCGAAAGCTCGTCCTCCTCGACCGAATCAAGCAGCCCGTCGTCGGTCACCACTTCGCAGTCATGAGCGACGACGCGACAGACACGTTCGACTGCTTCGGCTCCCGCTGCAGCGTGCACGTCAGCGGCGAGGGCCCGCTCGGCAGCGCGCAGGAGGCGGTCGCAGCCGCGCGCGCGGCGCTGCTCGAGTGGCACCAGCGCTTCTCGCGCTTCATCCCTGACAGCGAGCTCTCGCGGCTGAACCGCAACCCGCACACGCGCGTTGAGACCTCGTCCCTGATGGCGCGGCTCGGCGCGTGCGTGCGCGGCGCCGCCTCACTCACCGGCGGGCTCGTCGACGGGACCCTGCTCCAGGCGCTGTGCAGCGCGGGCTACACCTCCGACATCGCCGAGCCCCTGCCGTTGACGCGTGCGCTCGCCCTGGCGCCGCCGCGCCGGCCGGCCGGGCCGAGCCCGGCCGCGCGCTGGCGCGCGCTCGAGGTCGACGTATCGCGGCCCTCGATCACGCGGCCTCCGGGTCTCGCGATCGACAGCGGCGGGATCGCGAAGGGGCTGCTCGCCGACGTCCTCGCCGAACGCCTCGAGGGCCACGCCCTGTATGCCGTCAACTGCGCGGGCGACGTGGCGATCGGCGGCGCGCCCGCTGCCGCGCCGCGCGAGATCGAGGTCGAGAGCCCATTCGACGGCACCGTCCTGCACTCGTTCGGCCTCACACATGGCGGCGTCGCGACGAGCGGCATCGGCCGCCGTGCGTGGCTCGACCCCGACGGCCGCCCGGCGCATCACCTCCTCGATCCTGCCTCCGGGCTCCCTGCGTTCACCGGCATCGTGCAGGTGACCGCCCTCGCCGCCACCGCCCTGAGCGCCGAGGTACGCGCGAAGGCGGCGCTGCTCAGCGGCCCGCGCCGAGCCGCGCGCTGGCTGCCCGACGGCGGCGTCGTGGTGCTCGACGACGGCTCCCACCACATCCTTGAACCGCCGCCGCGCGTGGCGCTCGAGGACCTGCAGCAGTTCGCCCGCGCCGGTGCCCGCCATGCCTGACGCGGACGCCGCAACGGCCCCGCGCGAGCCGCGGCTCGAAGTCGTGGTGCCGGTCTACAACGAGGCCCACGTCCTGCGCGCGAGCATCACGACCCTGCACGCCCACATGCGCGCGACGTTCGCGTTCCCGTTCGCGATCACGATCGCAGACAATGCGAGCGGCGACGGCACCCTGGACGTTGCCCGCGCGCTCGCCCGCGAGCTGCCCGAGATCGGGGTGCTGCACCTCGACCGCAAGGGCCGTGGCCGCGCGCTGCGCGCCGCCTGGTCGCAGAGCCGCGCCGAGGTCGTCGCCTACATGGACGTCGACCTCTCCACCGGCCTCGAGGCGCTCGCGCCGCTCGTCGAGCCGCTGCTGGCAGGCCGCGGCGACGTCGCAATCGGCTCACGCCTGGCGCCGGGCGCGCACGTGCGCCGCAGCGTCCGCCGCGAGCTGATCTCGCGAACGTACAACGCGATCCTGCGCCTCGCGCTCGGCGCCGGCTTCTCCGATGCGCAGTGCGGCTTCAAGGCGGCGCGCCGCGAGGTGCTCGCGCCGCTGCTGGCGGCCGTCGCCGACGATGAGTGGTTCTTCGACACGGAGCTCCTGTATCGGGCGCAGCGAGCCCGGCTCTCGATCCGCGAGATCCCCGTCGAGTGGGTCGAGGACCAAGACTCCCGCGTGGCGATCTTCGCGACGGCCTGCGCCGATCTGCGCGGGGTGATGCGCCTGCGCCACGGGCCGCGCGCGGCGCCCGCCGCCGGCGGCGCCACGCGTGCGGGCGCGCCTGGGCGCAGGACGGCGCAGGCCGCCGGCTAGCTGATCGATTCCACCCGCCGTCCGGCGCTCGGCCACGAGCTGGCGGTGCCCGTTTCGGCCTGTCCTCTGGCTCGACCTGCGGGATCGCGGGGAAGCGGCAGGCGCCTCGAGCGCCGCTCAGGAACCACGGTTGCCCGCGCCGGCCCGCGCGCGGGCGAGGGGCCGGTCGCGGCGGGCGCGGTCCGCGGCGGCGCCGCGTCCCCGGGCGGCCTCCCGCGGACCTCCGTCCCCGCCGAAGGTCTCGCCCAGCAGCCGCGCAACCTCCCGCGGCTCGCTCGGACGCGCGATCGCGTAGCCCTGCGCCACGTCGCAGCCGAGCGCGGCGACGTGCTCGAGCACCGCGGCCGTCTCGATCCCCTCGGCGACGACGCTGAGCTCGAGGTTGCGCGCGAGGTCGATCGTCGCGCGCACGATCGAGTCGAGGCGCTCGTCCTCGAGCATCCCCGTGATGAACGAGCGGTCGATCTTCAGCTCGTGCGCGGGCAGCGCGGCGAGGTATTCGATCGACGCGTTCCCGGTGCCGAAGTCGTCGACGGATATCCGCACACCCATCTCCCGCAGCGACTGCAGCACCGCCACGGCGCGGTCCGGGTCAGCCATCGCGGCGCTCTCGGTGACCTCGACCGTGAGCATCTGCGCCGGGACATCGTGCTGGCGCAGCAGGTCGCCGATGCGCTGGGGCAGCTGACGGTCGAGCAGGTTGCGCGCCGACAGGTTGACCGACATCCCGAGGCTCACCCCTTCTCGGCGCCAGGCGACCACCTGGCGGAGCGCGTGGTCGACGACGTACAGCGTCAGCGGGCCGATCAGCGCCGTCTGCTCCACAGTCGCGACGAACTCGTTCGGGGACAGCAGGCCGCGCCGCGGATGCCGCCAGCGCAGCAGCGCCTCGACGCCGCTGACCCGTCGTGTTGAGAGATCGACCTTCGGCTGGTAGAGCAGCACGAACTCCTCGCGCTCGATCGCGCCGCGCACCTCGCCGAGCAGGATCAGCTGCTCAGGGTCGACGCTGTCGGTCTCGGGCGCGAACAGGTGGATGCGGCGCGCGCTCGTCCCGGCACGCGCGAGCGCGGCGTCCGCGCGTCGCAGCAGCTCGTCGGGGTCGCGCGCCCCCGTTTCGCCCACCGCGACACCGATGCTCGCCTCGACGTTGAGGCTGGCGTCGTCGATCTCGATCGGCTCCTGCAGGCAGCCCTGGACGCGCGCGGCCAGCGCCAGCGCCTCGGTCGCCCCGTGCGCGGACTCAGCCGCAGCGAGCACCCCGTACTCGTCGGCGCCGAGGCGCGCGATCACGTTGCCCTCGCCGAGGTCGCGTCGAAGGCGCGCGGCGACCTCGCACAGGATGCGGTCTCCGTAACCGCTCCCGAGCGTGTTGTTCATCTCCCCGAAGCGATCGAGGTCGATGATCATCACGGCCACGGCCGCGGGGCCCGTGCGCGTGCCCTCGAGCGCCGCCGTCACGCGCTCGAGGAACATCGTCCGGTTCGGCAGCCGCGTGAGCGGATCGAAGCGCGCGAGGCGATGGTTTTCCTGCGCCTGGCGGCGGAGCCTGCGCGAGGCGCGCGCGACGATCCGGTAGATGATCGCCCAGAGCAGCGCCAGCCCGATCGCGACCAGCAGCGCGATCATCCGCTTGTCGCCGCGCACCGCCGTGGCGATCGGGCTGTAGCTCAGGTAGATCTCGAACGCACCGGCGGGGCGCCCGCGGGCCGTGAAGCGCAGCGGCACGTAGACCTCGACGAGCCTTCCGAGACCGACCTCGCCCGCCGTCTCTGAGTTGGGGCGCGGTTCGACCACCGCAGCTTCATGCGGGTGGCCGGCGAGCGCGTCGTGGAGATCGTCGCTCGGGACGAGCGTGCGTCCGATCAGCCGGTGGTCGTCGGAGTAGACAACGGTGTGCCCGGCGTTCCAGATCTTGATGCGGGCGAGGTCGCGGCGTGCCTCCGAGGTACCGAGCTGGTGGTCGAGCGTCTTGATTTCGGCTGGCGTGAGGCCGTGGCGCAGGCCCGCCGGGCTCAGGCGCGGCTGGATTCCGATGGTCGCGATCAACCGCGCGGCCTGCGTCGCGTCGGCGAGCACGCGCGCGTCGATCTGCGACTGCAGCACGCGCGCGAGGATCAGCCCGAGCGCGACGATCGGGATCAGGCTCAGGAGCGCGACCTGGCGCGTCAGGCTCATCCGCCGCGGGACCGCCGCGCGCGCCAAAGGGGGCATGTGGAAGTTTCGGCAGAAAAAGGGCGCTGCTCAAGCGCGCGCGGCCTCCGCGGACGCGCCCTCGGCAGCCCCGGCGGGCGCCGGTGCGCGCTCGCCGCCGAGGACCCCGACGACGACCGCGAGCGCGGCTCCGGCGAGCGCAGCGGCAATCCAGAACGCGACGTGATACCCGCCCGTGAGCGACGCCGCCGTGGAGTGCCCGGTGTGCAGCAGATGGTTGCTGTGAGAGCTCGAGATGGTCGCGAGCAGCGCCAGCCCGAGCGCGCCGCCGACCTGCGCGGTCGTGTTCACGAGCCCCGATGCGAGGCCCGCATCCTGCGGGGTCGCCCCCGACATCGCGACGTTCATGAGCGCCGGGAAGCTCATGCCGGCCCCCACGCCGAGCAGCAGCATCGACGGCATCACGTTGAGGAGATAGTTGGCGTGCACCGGCACGACCGCGAAGACGACCAGCCCCGCGATCACGAGCAGCAGTCCCGGAACGAGCGTCGCACGAGCGCCGAACGCCATCACCATGCGCTCGGAATAGCGGATCGAGAACAGGCCCATCGCGATCGTCACCGGCAGGAACGAGAGCCCGATCTGCAGGGCGTCGTAGCCGAGCACGCGCCGCAGGTACAGCGCGCCGAGGAAGAACATGCCGAACATCCCGGCGACTGAGAGGATCTGAACCGTGTTGGCGGCGCTCACGCGGCGCACACGGAAGATCCGCAGCGGTATCAGCGGTTTCTCGGCCCTCGCCTCGCGTAGCAGGAACAAGCCGAGCAACGCGAGCGAGCCGCCGCCGAGCAGCAGCGTGCTCGCCGCCCCCCACCCGTGTTCGGCCGCGGGTCCGACGATCGTGTAGACGCCGAGCATCAGGGAGGCCGTGATCAGGAGCGCGCCCGGTAGATCAGCGCCCTGGGAGAGGCCGATTCCCTCATCCCGCGCGATCAGGCGCCGCGCCGCGAGCACCGTCGCCGCACCGATCGGCAGGTTTATGAAGAAGATCCAGTGCCAGCCCAGCGATTGCGTGATGACGCCGCCCGCGAGCAGGCCGACCGAACCGCCCGCCGAGGCCACGAACGCGTACACGCCGATCGCGCGCGCCTGCTCGCGCCGGTCGGGGAACATCGTCACGATCATCCCGAGGATCACCGCCGAGGTCATCGCACCCCCTACGCCCTGCACGAAGCGCGCAGCGACGAGCAGCCACCCCGCGTGCGCGAGCCCGCACAGCAGCGACGCGGCGCTGAAGAGGACCACACCGGCGAGGAACACGGTGCGCCGTCCGATCAGGTCGCCGAGCCGCCCGGCGAGCAGCAGCAGGCCGCCGAAGGCGATCAGGTAGGCGTTGACGACCCATGCGAGGCTCGAGCTCGAGAAGCCGAGGTCTTCCTGGATCGACGGCAGCGCGACGTTCACGACCGTCACGTCGAGGACGATCATCAGCATCCCGATGCACAGCACGTACAGCGCTACGCGGCGCGCGCGGTAGTCGGAGGCCTCGGGGCTCATCGGGCCTCGTCCGGCGCGCCAGCGGCCAGCGCGCGCCCGAGTGCCTCGAGGAACTCGCGCGTCCCGCGCTCGCGCGCCTGCGGGTCGTCGTGGCCGTCGAGGAACACGCCCTGCTCGGTCATCCGCAGCTGCGTCCGCTCGCCATCGGGCCGCAGCTCGACGGTCGCGACCGACACCGAGATGCGATCGGCGTCGCGGTGCATCTCGTAGCTGTGGACGATCCGCTCGTTCGGGACGATGTCGTGATAGCGGCTCTCGACCGTGTACACCGACCCGTCACCGGCGCGCACCGTGAGGTGCTCGCGCCCGCCCTCGCGGAAGTCGAGCGTGTGACCGTCGCCGGGGCCGAACCACTGGGCCTTGGCCTGCTGGTCCGCCCACGCCGCGAACACACGCGCGGGCGTCGCGTCGTACGTCCGCTCCACCGTGAACGTCGCGTGTGTCGTGGATCGATCGCTCATCGTGTCTCCTCGCTGTTGTTGAGGTTGCCGGCGCACGCGCTGGTCCGCACCACGCGTCTACGACCGCTTCGTGGCACCGGACTCATCGGTCTGCGCGTCGAGGTAGTCGCCGAGACGGTCCAGGCGCTGCTCCCACGCCTCTCGGCGCTCGGTGATCCAGCGCTCGGCGCCCGACAGCACAGCCGGCTCGAGTCGGCAGCTGCGCACGCGCCCGACCTTCTGCGAGCTCACGAGACCGCTGCGCTCGAGCACGTGCAGGTGCTGGACGACAGCCGGCAGCGACATCGGCAGCGGCTCGGCCAGCTCGCTGACCGATGCGGGGCCCCCGATCAGGCGATCGACGATCGCGCGGCGCGTCGGATCCGACAGCGCCTGGAAGATCGCCTCGACCGGGGGGCCGCCTGCGACGCCGGGTGCGGCTGGCAAATAGTTAAGCACTCACTTAAGTATGCCACAATCGGCGGCGATGCGCGCGCTCGTGCAGAGGGTCAGCCACGCCGCCGTGCGAGTCGACGGCGAGACGGTCGCGGAGATCGGCCCCGGCCTGCTCGTGCTGCTCGGCGTCACCCACGGCGACGCGGCGGCCGCGGCCGAGCGGCTGGCGGCCAAGGTGCGCGCCCTGCGCGTGTTCCCGGATGGCGAGGGGCACATGAACGAGCCGCTCGCCGACCGCGAGATCCTGTGTGTCAGCCAGTTCACGCTGTACGGCGACACGCGCCGCGGCAACCGCCCGAGCTTCACCGATGCCGCCGCGCCCGCTGATGCCGAGCCGTTGTACGAGCTGTTCTGCGAGCGGGCGGGCGCCGCGCGAGGCGTATTCGGCGCGCACATGGAGGTCGAGTTGCTCGCGGACGGGCCGGTCACGCTGCTGCTCGAGGCCTGAGGCACCGACGCATCACGCCGCCGCGGTCGAGAGGATGCGAGCGTGAGCACCACCGCAACCGCACCGAAGGCGCAGCACAAGGACCGCCTGTTGCCGTGGATCGCCGCCGAGCGGGCGTTCCGGACGGTCGTGCTCGTCGTCGTCGGGCTCGTGCTCGTGACCCACCCGCACGCGAACTGGGCCAGCGAAGCGACGCGTTTCGCCCGCCATCTGGGGCTCGATCCCAACGGCAACTGGGTCCGGCGGCTGATCACCAAGCTGCGCAAGCTGCACGGCAGCGAGAACGTCCTGTTCGGCGTGATCGCGCTCGGATACGGCGCGCTCGAGGGTGCCGAGGCTTACGGCCTCTGGCGCAGGCGCCGGTGGGGCGAGTGGCTCACGGTCGTCGCGACCTCGCTGCTGGTGATCCCCGAGGTGTGGGAGCTGACGAAGAGCGTCTCGCTGCTGAAGGTGGGCGCGTTGCTCGTGAACATCGCCGTCGTGGCGTACCTCGTGCACCGGATCCGGCGCCCGTAGGTCCGCTGTGACCTGCTAGACCCCGCCGCATGACTGCCATGCAGAGCACGCCCCGGTTCCGGCGCGCGCTGCTGCGACGCGGGCTGCCCGTGCTCGCCCTGCTCGCCGTCGCCGGACTCGTCGTGTTCGCGCTGCTGCGGCTGAACCTGCACCGGGTGGGCCACGTCCTGATCACGGCCTCGCCCGGCTGGATCGGGCTCGCTCTCGCGCTGATGGCTGCCTCCCTCGTGCTGCGCTCGATCTCCTGGCAGCAGACGCTCCACGCGGCGCTCCCCGACACGCCCGTGCCGTGGGCGCCGGTGGTCCGCGCGACGATGATCGGGGTGATGGCCTCGGCCGTGTTCCCCGGCCGGATCGGCGAGCCCTCGCGCGTGCTCGTGCTCTCGCGGCGCCTCGATGGGCCGACCCGGCGCCACCTGCCGATCGTGGCCGGCACCGTCTTCTCGCAGACGCTGATCAACCTGCTCGCGCTGGGGATCCTGCTGGCGGTCACGTTCACGAGCGTGCCTTTGCTGCACGGCAACGTCGCGGGCGTCGTCGGCGCCCTCGCGGTGCCGTTTGCGCTCTGCCTCGTGGTGCTCGCCGGCCCGCGCCTTCTGGCCCTCGCCCGCCGCTCGCGCTCCCCGCGCCTGCTGCGCGCGGCCGACTTCGTCGCGCGTATGCTGCGCCTCGCGCGCCAGGGCCTCGTGGTGTTCGCGCGCCCCCGCCACGGGTCGGCCGCGGTCGTCGCGCAGCTGCTCGCGTGGGCGCTGCAGTGGCTCGCCTGCTATTGCGTCCTGCTCGCGCTCAACCTGCAGTCGGACGGCGGCCTCGTCGCGGCGGCAGCGATCCTGCTGGCGGTCAACCTGAGCGCGGTGCTCCCCGCCACGCCCTCGAACGTCGGCGTGTTCCAGGCGGCGTGTGCGGTGGTGCTGGCCGCCTACGGCGTCTCGGCCGGCCCGGGGGTCGCCTACGGGATCATCCTGCAGGCGGTCGAGGTCGTCACCGCGCTGGCCCTGGGCATCCCCGCGCTGCTCGGAGAGGGGCTGCGCTGGAGCGACATCCGCTCCGGCGCCGGCGAGGTCTCAGCCGGCGAAAGCGCGGATTGACTGGCGCAGGGAACGGGTGGTCTGCAGGACCGCCGTCGGCTCGTAGCCGCAGTGGGCCATGCAGTTCTCGCAGCGCGGGTCGCGCCCGCGTCCGTACTTGCTCCAGTCGGTCGTCTCGACGAGCTCTTTGTAGGTCTCGACGTAGCCGTCGGACATCAGGTAGCAGGGGCGCTGCCAGCCGAACAGGGAATAGCTCGGGATCCCCCACGCGGTGCAGTCGAAGTCCACCTTGCCCTCGAGGAAGTCGAGGAACAGGGGGCTGTGATTCAGTCGCCAGCGCTTGCGCCGGCCGTCTGCGAACGCCGCGCTGAACAGCTCGCGCGTCTGCTCCACGCCGAGGAAGTGCTCCTGGTCGGGCGCTTTCTCGTAGGCGTAGGCGGGCGAGATCATCATCTCGTCGACGCCGAGGTCGTCGTTGAGGAAGTCGAGCACGTCGCGGATCGTCTTCGGCGAGTCGTGTGTGAAGAAGGTCGTGTTCGTGGTCACGCGGAAGCCGGCGGCCTTCGCAGCGCGGATCGCCGCGACGGCCTTGTCGAACACGCCCTCGCGCTCAACCGAGGCGTCGTGGCGCTCGCGCAGGCCGTCCATGTGGATCGCCCAGGCGAAGTACGGGCTCGGCTTGAAGTTCTCGAGCTTGCGCTCGAGCAGCAGCGCGTTCGTGCACAGGTACACGAACTTCCTGCGTTTGATCAGCTCGTCTGCGATCACGTGGATCTCCGGGTGGATCAGCGGCTCGCCGCCGGCGATCGAGACCATCGGCGCGCCGCTCTCCTCGAGCGCCCCGACGGCCTGCGCAACGGGCATCCGCCTCCTCAGCTCGTGCTCCGGGTGCTGGATCTTGCCGCAGCCCGAGCAGGCGAGGTTGCACTGGAACAGCGGCTCCAGCTCGACGATCAGGGGGAAGCGCTCGCGTTTCGCCATGCGCTGGCGCATCAGGTACCAGCCCATGTGGGCGCTCTGCCTCAGACGAACGGCCATCGGCCCACCTTATCCCGCCGGCGCCCAGTCATGAAGCGCGCCCGCGACGCGGCGCAGAGCCCGCGCGGCGCGCAGGGCCCCGGCGACAGCCCCGATCCGGAACAGCTCGTGCGAGGGGCTGTCGAGGACGACGCGGGCGACGCCGAACGGCCTGCCCGCCGCCCCGGCGGCGAGCCACACCGACTCCATGTCGACGCCGATCGCCCCGCCCGCCAGCAGTTGCCCCCGCCGCTCCCCGACCGCGATCTTCGAGACGCAGACGATCGGGCCGCTGCGCAGCTTCATCCCTCGCCCCGCCAGGCGCGTCACGAGCTCCGGAGCGAGGTCGCACATCACCGCCGCCTCGGCATGCCCCTCGTCGTCGGCGGCATAGACGCGATCGGGAATGATCACTTCCCCCGGCACCGACTCGTCGTCGAGGCCTCCGCAGAAGCCGACCACGAGAACGCCGCCGGCCGCCTCGTGCCCCAGCAGCCCGGCCGCCCGCCGCGCCCGCACCGGTCCCATCCCGGTCTTGCGCACCGCCGCACCGCGCGCGGCCGAGGAGATCAGCGCCGCCTCGATGCGCATCGGCGCAGCGAGCACGAGCTTGCTCATGGAGCTGCCTCGGCGGGCACGCCGGGTCGTCCGGGCAAGCCCGCCCCGGCCGCGGCGCTTGCCTGCGCGGACGCCGCCGCTGCGGACCGGGCGAGGCCGACCTGCGCGAGCGCGCCGGCAGCGGCCTCGCGGCCGCTGAGCACAGCGCCCTCGAGCGTCGCGGGCCACCCCGTATCAGTCCACGCGCCGGCGAGCATCAGCTCGGGGACGGGGGTGCGTGCCGCCGGCCGCAGCGCCCCCACGCCCGGCGCCGCGCGGAAGGTCGCGGCGTGCTCGCGAGTGACGAGGAAGCTCTCGACCCGCGCGCCGCGTGCCCGCGGCAGCAACTGCTCGAGCGCCGGGATATACCGCGCGCGCAGATCCTCGACGCTCTCGCTCATCTCGCGCTCGGCGCCCGACAGCGATACCGCGAGGTACTGGCAGCCGGGCGGGGCGCCCGCGGCGGCGCTGCGGTCGAACAGGTACTGCACGGGCGTACGCACGCCCGCGGCGAACGGCTCGTCGCAGACGACGCGGTCGTACACGACGTGGAGGTTCACGATCGGGGACGCCCCGAGGCCCCGCCAGCGCGCGGCCTGCTCGCCGAGCAGCGGCTCGAGCAGCCCGGCTGCGCGGTTGTGTGGAAGCGCGACGACCGCACACCGCGCCCTCACGCCGTCACCGGGGGCCGCCCCGTCCTGGCCGCCGACTTCGACGCCCCCGTCGACGCGCACGAGCGACTGCGCGCGCCAGCCGAGCCGCACCTCGACGCCCGCGCGGGCGAGCGCGGCCTCGGCCGGGCCTCCGATGACCTGCGCGAGCGTCCCGGCGTGGAAGCCGATGTCGCCGTCGGAAGCGGACGTGAGCAGCCCGCGGCGGAAGACGAACTCGCCGAGCGCGAGCGACGCCTGCTCGGCAGGCAGGTTCAGCGTCGGCAGCGCGATCAGGTCCCAGAGGGCGGCGATCGCCTCTGGACCCTGGCCGTGGCGCGCGAGCCACGCGCCGAGCGTCTCGCGGTCCTCGGCGAGGTCTTCCGATCCCGCCCGGCCCGCGCGCATCAGCGCCAGCGCGGCGCGCACGACGGACAGCCGCGCGCGCAACGGCAGGAGCGGGTAGCGGGCGAGCGTCCAGCCGAGGTGTGCGGGCGCCGGCAGCGAGCTGCGGCGCAGGCGGTACGGGGCTCGGCCCGGGCTCAGGACCGGGATCTCGAGCCGCTCCTGCACGCGCACGTGGCGCTCGCTCCCGAGCCGGGCGAGCAGCTCGCGGTAGGCGAGGCAGCCGCGCAGGAACACGTGCTGCCCATTGTCCATCTGCAGGCCGTCGCGGTCGACGGAGTAGGCCGCGCCCCCGAGCCGGCGCCTCACCTCGACGAGCGTGACGCTCGCCCCGGCCGCGGCGCAGTCCAGCGCCGCAGCGATGCCCGCGAGGCCGCCGCCGACGACGACGACGTCGCGCCGCTCGCTCACGGCGGGCCCCAGATCATCCCGCGCGCGGCGACCCACGCCTTCTCGCGCGCCGGCAGCGAGACCCGCCTGCGCGCGGCCTCGCCCGGCTGCGCCTCGATGCGGTCGAGCAGGCGCACGTAGATGCCCGCCATCGCGAGCACCGAGGCTGCGCTGCGGCGGTCGAGCAGGCGCGTCAGCGCGATCCCGCGCCCGAACCACTGCCGCGCGCGCCGCGCCTCGAACCGCACCAGCGCGGCCATGCCGTCCTCCCCGCCCGCGTCCTCGCGCAGCCGCGCGAGCAGCTTTGCGGGCTCGGCCTCGTCCCCGCGTTCGACCACGCCGAAGCGGCGCAGGTCCTCGGCCGGCAGGTACACGCGGCCGTTCTCGGCGTCCTCGCGCACGTCGCGCAGGATGTTCGTGAGCTGCATCGCGACACCGAGTTCGTCGGCGAGGCGTTCGGCGGCGGCGCGGTCGGTGCCCTCCGCGTCACGCAGGCCGAAGATCGCAAGGCACACGCGCCCGATCGCACCCGCGACGCGGCGGCAGTAGAGCACGAGCTCGTCGAAGCCCTCGTAGCGGACGCCCTCGACGTCCATGCGCACGCCCTCGATCAGCTCGCCGAGCGCCCCCGGCGGCAGCGGGAAGCTGCCGTACGCGTCCGACAGCGCGACCATCACGGGGTCCGTCGCGCCTGTTCCGTTCGGCGCCGCCATGCCGCTGCCGGCCTCCACCGCGGCGAGCGCGTTCGCCTGCGAGTCGAGCCGTCGCAACTTCTCCGCGCGCGCGAGCGTCCCGTCGCCGATGTCGTCGATCCGCCGCGCGAAGGCGTAGACGGCGCAGATCGCCCGGCGCCGGCCGCGGGGGAGCAGGCGGATGCCGTAGAAGAAGTTCGCGGCCTCCGCGCGGGTGACCGCCTCGCAGTGGCGGTAGGCCTCCTCGAGCGCCGGGGCGGCGGCGGTCGCGCTCATCGCCGGGCCGCCAGGAGCGTGGCGACGGTACAGCGGGCGCGCGCGAGCGATCCGGCCCTCGGCGCCCCCGCGAGCACGTCGTGATCCGCGCGCTCGATCGCGCCCAGCGCCGCCAGCCCACCGCCGACATACCCTGCCACGCCGATGCGCGCGCGGCCCCCCAGCTGGGCCACGAGCGGCAGCCCTTCGCGCAGCAGCGACCGCGCGCGGGCCACCTCGAACGCGATCACCTCGCGCACCGCCGCTCCCGCGTGCGGAGCGGCGAGGTCCTCGACGCTCGCGCCGAAGCGCTCGAGGTCCTCGAGTGGCAGGTAAACGCGACCGGCGGCGAGATCCTCGGCGACGTCCTGGCAGTGCTCGGCGAGCTGCAGCGCCGTGCAGATCGAGTCCGACAGCGCGACCCGAGCCGGGGTGGCGACGCCGAAGACGTCGAGCACGAGCTCGCCGACCGGATCGGCCGAGAGGGCGCAGTAGGCGCGCAGATCGGCCCACGTCCGGTAGCGCGTCACGCGCTGATCGGCGCGGTTCGCCTCGATCAGGCGCAGGAACGGTCCGGGGCGCAGCCGGCACTCCGACAGCGTCGGCTCGAGGCGCACCAGCAGGGGGTGCCGCGCGCGCCCCGCAAAGGCGAGCTCGAGTTCCTCCTGCAGCCAGTCGAGCGCCTGCTCGCGATCGCCCTCGTGGGCGTCTCCGAGCTCGTCTACGAGGCGCGCGAAGCCGTAGATCGCCAGCAGGTGCGAGCGCTCGCGCCGCGGAAGCAGCACGCCCGCCACGGAGAAGTTCTCCGTGGCCGCGCGCGCCATCACCGCCTCCGCGGCCGGCGCGCCCGCCGGCTGCTCGGCGACCACGCTCACCCGGCCCGCGCCCGGCGCGCCCCGCCTTCGGCCTCGTGCTCCGCGGCGGCGCCCAGGCAGCGCCCGAGCGCCATCAGGGGAAAGCTGATCCTGTACAGGTGGTAGTTGATGTAGTAGTCGCTCGGGAAGCCGGTGCCCGTGTACTGCGGCTCGTCCCAGCCGCCGTCGGCGCGCTGATGGGAGACGAGCCAATCGACGCCGCGCTCCACCGCCCGCCCGCGCTCGCCCGCGGCGTGGAGCGCGAGCAGCGCCCACGCGGTCTGCGAGGCCGTGCTCTCACCCCGGCCGACCCACGCCGGGTCGTCGTAGGAGCGCGGGTCCTCGCCCCAGCCGCCATCGGTGTTCTGGTGGCGCTCGATCCAGCGCACGGCGCGGCGGATCGCGGGCTCGGCTGGATCGACGCCGACCGCGATCAGGGCCGGGACGGCGGCACCCGTCCCGTATACGTGGTTGACACCCCAGCGCCCGTACCAGGAGCCGTCGGCCTCCTGCTGCCCGAGGAGCCAGCGCCGTCCGTCGACCGCCGGCGGCGAGCCGCCCATGCCGAGTGCACCGAGCATCTCCAGCGCGTGGGCGGTGACGTCGGCGCTCGGCTCGTCGATCACCTCGCCGAAGTCCAGGAACGGCAGCTCGCGCACGAGCGAGCGAGTGTTGTCCGCGTCGAACGCGCCCCATCCTCCGCCCTCGCTCTGCATCCCGATCAGCCAGGCCACGCCGCGGTCGATCGCCGCCCTCAGGGCACGCGCCTCTCCGCCGCCGTCGGATGCTGCAGCGAGACGGCCCGCTACACCCGCCGCACCCGGCAGGCGCAGCAGTGCGAGCACGACCTCGGCCGTGTCGTCGACGTCGGGGTAGTTGACGTTCTCAAACTCGAAAGCCCAGCCGCCAGGGGCGAGCGCGGGCCGCGCCTGTGCCCAGTCGCCGCGGATGAGAACCTCCTCGCCGAGCAGCCAGCTCGCCCCCGCTGCGAGCGCGGGGTCCTCGCCGGGAACCCCGGCGTCGCTCAGCGCGACCATCGCCAGCGCCGTGTCCCACACCGGCGATTGGCAGGCTTCCAGCCGCCGGCTCGCGCCCGCGGGGGCGCCGACGCCGTGGCGGTCGTCCTCGTCCTCGACCATGAACGTGTCGATGCCCTCGATCCCCCGGCGGACGAGCGGGTGGTCGAGCGGGTAGCCCTGGAGCTCGAGCGCCATCAGCGAGTAGACCCACGGAGGCTGGATCCCGCCCCACGATCCGTCGGCCTCCTGGCGGCGCACGACCCAGCGCTCGGCGCGCGCGAGCGCCAGGCGCCGCAGCGGCGGGAACGGGTGGCGCTCGTAGCGCTTCGCGATCTGGTCGAGCACGGTCAGCGCACGGCCGCGCAGCGACGCGCGCCGGCCGGGTGCCGCACGCTCGGCGGGAGTTCGCTCGTCTGCCATCAGCTCCTGCAGGTCGAACGGCAGCGGCCGAGCCGGACGGTGAGCTTTGACGATCGACAGCGCGACGATCGTCTGGCGCGCCCAGCAGGCGAAGTCGTACACGTTGAGCGGCACCCAGCGTGGCAGCAGCGCGATCTCCGTCGGGAGCGCCGGCACCTCATCCCACGACCACAGCCCGAACAGCGCGAGCCACAGATGCGTGAAGACGCGCGCACGCGCCATCCCGCCGGCGGAGCGGATGAAGTCCGCGGCAGCGAGCATGTGCGGCTCGCGCGGCCCATCGCCGGCGAGGCGCAGCGCCCAGTAGGCCTCGATCGTCGTCGAGACGTCGCCCGGGGCGCCGTGATAGTTCGCCCAGGTCCCGTCTTCGCGCTGCTGCGAGCGGATCCACGCCGCCGAGCGTTCGGTCCCGGCGGAATCGCGGATCCCGAGGAACTCCCGCAGGAGCATGTCCTCGGCATCCATCGTGACATTCGTCTGCAGCTCGGCGCGCCACCAGCCGCGCTCGTCCTGGAGCGAAAGCAGGTAGTCACGGGCGCTCGCGAGCGCCAGCTCGGCCTCGGTGGCCTGCAATGCGGTCGTGCTCATGGAGGGAACGCTATGTGTTTACCCCGATAACTTGCGCGCGTGACGGCGCGTCATGGCTGCACCGTAGCGTCTGCGGCCACCAGAACCTCGGGTCGGGCGAGCGTGATCACGTGCCGGCGCAGCTCTGCCTCGCTCACGAACCGTGCCGCGGGCGCGACGAAGCGGTAGGTGATCAGGCCGTGCACGTCGAGGCGTTGCCGCAGCACGAAGCCCGGCGCGGGCGGCTTCCCCGCCGAGCTGCGCAGCGGCGAGTAGCCGGACTCGTCGATCTCGCTGACGCGCACGTTCGCGCCGGCGTGCAGGTTGCGCAGTCCCGGGAGGTAGTACTCGAGTGGCGCCGCGCCGAGCTCGACCGTCGTGATCGCGCGCGCGGACGCGACGGCCGTGCCCGTGCGCAGCGCGTCGGCGACGCCGCGCCAGTCGCCGCGCTGCAAGCGCGGGCTCAGGTCGACGTCCACGGTGATCGCCGCGAGAGCGACCACGCCGGTGACGAGCAGGATCGCCCCCGCCCGGCCCGCCTGCGGCGAGCTGCCGAGGACCGCGATCAGCGCCGTGACCGGCACCATCGCTCCGATCAGGTTGCGGGGGGCGAGGTAGTCGGCTCCGAACGCGATCAGCACGAGCGGGAGCCCGACGCCGCACGCGGCGATGAAGGCGACGATCGCAGCGGCACGCTCGGGCGTGCGACCCGCCGCCGCACCCGCTGAGCCGCTCGCGCCCGAATGCGCCGTCCCGGACGTCGGCCGGTCGGAGAGCCGCCACAGCCCGAGCGCGACGCACGCGAGCAGCGGCAGGGCGACGATCAGCTCGACCCCGTGTCCGAGCGGTTCACCCGAGGCGCCCAGCAGGAGGTACTGCGGGATCGCCGCGAGGCGTTCGGAGAGCGGCCAGCGGCCGATCCACTGAGTGCCATGGCCGCCCTGCGCCGAGATCAGCGGCAGCAGCGCGAGGCCGACGACGGCGATCGCTGTGAGCGCGGGAAGCGAGCGGCGGCGCGCGGGTTCCGCGCGCAGCAGCCACAGCGCCATCGCGGCGAGCATGAACACGGCGAAGTAGTGCGTGAGCAGCGCGGCGGCAGCCGCGACCGCGAACGCGGCCAGGCTGCGCGGCGTCGGATCGCGCTCGGCTCGCAGGAAGAACAGCAGTGCGAGCGCGCTCGTCAACGCGAACAGGCCGTAGACGCGCGCCTCCTGCGAGTACCAGACGAACAGCGGGCTCGCCGCCAGCAGCGCCGCGCACGCGATCGCGCAGCGCCGTCCGCCGAGCTCGGCCCCGAGCGCCCAGGCGACCGGCACGGCGGCGATGCCCGCGAGCGCCGACGGCAGCCTCAGCGCCACCTCTCCCGTGCCGAGGATCCGCGAGTCGAGCCACTCGAGCAGGTACCAGAGGGGCGGCGAGTTCTCGCTGTGCACCATCGCGCTCAGCGTGCTGCCGAGACTCGAATGGAGCACGTGGACGGGCGTGAAGGCCTCGTCGTACCAGAAGCTCTGGAGGTCGAGCGTCGACAGCCGAAGCACCGCCGCCCCGAGCGTCAGCGCCGCCAGCGGCCACCAGCGCGGCAGCTGCGCGGTCCGGGTGGGCGCGTCGGCGCGGGCGGTCGCGCTCACCTGCTGCAGATCCCTTCCGCGCCCTCGCCGAAGCAGCCGTAGCGCTCGGAGCGCTGGTCTTCGGAGCCCGGCGGGATGTACCAGCCGCCGTGCACCCCGCGCCGCCCGTCGCGGATCGGACCCCAGATCGCAAGGCACAGCTGGATCCGGGCTTTGGGCGCGCCGGGGCTCGTGTTGCCGCACACGACCTCGTGGGTCGTCCCTTCGCCCAGCAGCTCAGTGTCGACCTCGAGGTTGTGGTAGCGGTGCCCCGTGTACGCGCGCCACGTGGCGAGGTCGGCGATCAGCCGGTCGTTGACGCCCGTCTGCCGCGCGACGTCGTTGAGCGTCGCGGTCGCGAGCAGCACCCCGACGAGCACGAGCAGGGTCGTCTCGATCAGCCACAGGCGGCCGCTCCCCGACCGCTCGCGGTCGCGCGGCCGCAGCGGCTCCGGCAGCCACGCGAAGCTATCCGGGGCCTGCCGGGCGGCGCTCATTGCACCGGCGCCAGCAGGGGCGAGATCTGGTGCAGGACGAACAGGGCCTGGATTGCGAGCGTCGCGGCGAGCAGCCGGCGGTCGCGCGCGATGACAGCGAGCGGCAACGGCCAGAGGATGTACCAGGCGAGCAGCCACGTGCTGGTCACGGAGATCGCGAGCAGCGTCCAGCCGGATGCCGCGACCCAGTCGTAGCCGCGCCAAGTGCGCCAGGCGAGGTGCAGGATGACGAGCACGAGACCGGCCTTGAGCAGATCGTGGTCGACCGGGAACACGCCGGGCTTGCCGAACAGGTGTGCGATCTCGTTGGCGAAGCTGTCACTGGACACGAATGCGGCGTCGCGATTGAGCGCAGAGACGACGTCGACGCCGTGCGATCCGAACGCGAGATAGGCGACGAGCGCCCCCGCCGCGATCGCCCCGAGTGCCCCGAGCACCGGGGCCGCCCGCCGCCGCGAGATCAGCATGAAGGGCAGCAGCGCCGCGACGGTCGCCTTCACGAGCGCTCCGGCGACGACCACGGCCGCCGCGCCGGCTTCGCGGGGGGCGCCGGGGCCGTCGGCAGCACGGCCGATGCCGCCGAGCGTGAGGGCCACGGCCACCATCATCAAGAGCATCATCACGAGGTCGTTGTGGGCGCCCCCGAAGCCGTAGATCACATAGAGCGGGTTGGCGCCGACCGCGAGCAGCGCGAACGCGGGGTCGAAGCCCCGCGCGCGGGCGCAGCGCCACGTCAGCGCCAGCGTGCCCGCGCTCGCGAGCAGCGCCATCGTCTTCATCCCCCACAGCGCGCCCTCCACGCCGAGTGGCGCGAGCGGGTAGCTGAGCAGCGTGTAGAGCGGCCCGTAAGCCGTGGCGACGTGCCGCCAGACGTGGCCGACGTAGACGAAGACCGGATCGCCGATGATCGCGGCCGGGCCGTGCTGGTAGGGATTCAGGCCGTGCTCGACGCCCATGCGGGCGTAGGCGATGTAGCTGAAGACGTCGGTCGAGAGCAGGACCGGCCCGACGAACACGATCGCGTGCAGCGCCGCGATCAGGCCGATCGTCGCGCGGCGGGCGAGCGGGCGCCTGCCTCCGCGCGCGGCGAGCGCGAGCAGCCCCGCGTAGGCGCCGGCGGCGGCGAGCAGCGCGATCAGGAACACGCGAAAGCCCAGGCGCTCCCCGATGCCCGACAACCACCCCGCGATCGCGGGCTGCTTGGGGACCAGCGCCGAATGCGCAACGGCGCCGTCGAGGACGATCTCGACGGTCGCCGCGACCAGGACGAGGCCGAGCACCGAGGCGAGCGCGACACCCCAGCGCTCGGTGCGAACGCGGAGGACCCCGCGTTCGCCGTGGGCGACCGCGTTCACGACGCGGCGTGGCTCAAAGAGCTGTCCAGACCGTCTTCGACTCGAGGTAGGCGTCGAGCCCGTCGTGACCGTGCTCGCGCCCGATCCCCGATGCCTTGAAGCCACCGAACGGCGCGGACGGGTCCGCGAGGCCCCACGTGTTCACGTACACCATGCCCGCGCGCAGTTTGGCGGCGAGCTTGTGGGCATTGCTGACGTCGCGCGTCCACACACCGGCGGCGAGCCCGTAATCGCCCGCGTTGGCGCGGTCGGCCACCTCCTCGAGGGTGTCGTAGGGCGAGGCCACCAGGACCGGGCCGAAGATCTCCTCACGCGAGATCTTCAGGTCATCCGACGTGGTGCTGAACAGGGTGGGTGAGACGAAGTAGCCGCCGCTGTCCGGCAGCGTCGCCTCTCCGCCGGTGACGACCTCCGCCCCCTCCTCGCGTCCGGCCGCTATGTAGCCGAGCACGCGCTCCTGCTGCTCGGCCGAGACGAGCGGGCCGAGCTGGGTGTCGGCGGCGAGCCCCGGGCCGAGCTTCGTGGCCTGCGCCGCGGCGGCGAGCTGGCTCATCACCTCGTCGAAGCGGTCGGCGGGCACGAACAGGCGCGAGCCGGCGTTGCACGCCTGGCCGGAGTTGAAGTAGATCGCCTGGAAGGAGCCCCTCACGGCCGCCTCGATGTCGGCGTCGGGCAGGATCACGTTGGGCGACTTGCCGCCCAGCTCGAGCGTGATGCGCTTGAGCGCGCGCCCGGCCTTCGAGCCGATCTCGCGCCCGACCGTGGTCGAGCCGGTGAACGCGATCTTGTTGACGTCCGGGTGGTCGACGAGCGCGGCGCCCGTCGTGCCGTCGCCGGTGAGGACGTTGAGCACCCCCTCGGGGAAGCCCACCTCGAGTGCGAGCTCGGCGATGCGCAGCGCGGTCAGCGGCGTCTGCTCGGCAGGCTTGAGCACGACCGTGCAGCCCGCGGCGAGCGCGGGGCCGAGCTTCCAGGCGGCCATCAGCAGCGGGAAGTTCCACGGCACGATCTGGCCGCAAACACCGACGGGTTCGCGGCGCGTGTAGCAGAGCATGTCGGGCGCGCTGACGGGCAGCACGCTGCCCTCGATCTTCGTGGGCCAGCCCGCGAAGTAGCGCAGGTGGGCAACGGTCCCGGCCACGTCCACGAACTGCGCGAGCTTCACCGGCTTGCCGTTGTCCAGCGACTCGATCTGGGCGAACTCGGGCGCGTGGTCTTCGAGCGCCTGGGCGAGCGCGAGCATCAGGCGCTCGCGGCCGGCGGCCGGCATCGTCGCCCACGGGCCGTCCTCGAACGCGGCGCGCGCGGCGCTGACGGCGCGGTCGACATCCTCGGGTCCGCCGAGCGCGATGTCTGCGATCTCGCGTCCTGTCGCGGGGTCGATCGTCGCGAACGTGCGGCCGTCCGCTGCCTCGAGGCGCTCGGCGCCGATCAGCAGGCGGTGCTGCTGGGAGACGAACTCGCGGACCTCGTCGCTGAGCCCGTCGGGAAGTGTGTCCGGCGAGATGGTGGTCATGGACGCAGACTACCTGTGTTCGATGCCGCCGGCGCGGGCGCGCGCCGGCTGGAGGAGGGCCGGCGGCGGGTCCTGCGAGCGCGTATGCTGCGCGCGATGGCGGAGGCCTCCAAGGCAGTGCTGATCACGGGCTGCTCGTCGGGGATCGGGCGCGCGACCGCGCTGGCCCTCACCGCCTCGGGCTGGACCGTGTACGCGACCGCGCGCCGCCCCGAGACGCTCTCCGAGCTCGACGCCGCGGGTGCGCGCGTGCTCGCGCTCGACGTCACCGACGAGGCCTCGATGCGCGCCGCTGTGCAGACCGTCGAGCGCGAGCATGGCGCCGTCGGCGTGCTCGTCAACAACGCGGGCTACAGCCAGAGCGGCGCCGTCGAGACGGTCCCGATGACATCCGTGCGCCGGCAGTTCGACACCAACGTCTTCGGGGTGGTCGCGCTCACGCAGCTCGTGCTCCCCGGCATGCGCGCGCAGCGGTTCGGCAAGGTCGTGAACGTGGGCTCGATGGGCGGCCGCCTGACGTTCCCCGGCGGCGGCATCTACCACGCGACGAAGTACGCGCTGGAGGCGCTCAGCGACGCGCTGCGCTTCGAGGTGCGCGGGTTCGGGATCGACGTGGTCCTGATCGAGCCGGGCCTGATCGTGACCGAGTTCGGCGAGGTCGCGACCGCCAGCATGAGCGGCCTCGACGGACCGCCCGACGACCCCTACGCGACGTTCAACGCCTCCGTCGGCGCGCTGACGAAAGGCGCCTATGAAGGTCCGATGCGCCGCCTCGGCGGTGGCCCCGAGCGGGTCGCGAAGGCGATCGAGCGCGCGATCTCGCGCAAGCGCGCACCTTCGCGCGTGACGGTGACCCCGTCGGCGAAGCTCATGATCGGCACGCGACGGCTGATGAGCGACCGCGCCTGGGACGTCGCGATGCGCGGGCAGTTCCCGCAGCCCGGCTGAGGCGGCACAGCCGCCGCCCGCCGGCTGCGAAAGCGCTCGCGCGGGCCTCAGGCCGCGACGAGCTTCGGCTGCGGCCGGCCGATCGCGTAGCCCTGGGCGTAGTCGACGCCGTAGCTGCGCACCATCTCGAGCGTCACCTCGTCCCCGACGAACTCGGCGACGGTCAGCCGGCCGATGCCGTGCACGACGCTCACGAGCGCCTTCACGAGCAGTTGGTCGATCCGCGAGCTGGGAAGCGAGCGGATGAAGCTGCCGTCGATCTTCAAGTACGTGAAGGGCAGGTGCTTGAGGTACTGGAACGAGCCGAAGCCGGCGCCGAAGTCGTCGAGCGCGATCGCGCAGCCGAGCTGCTGGGCGTAGTTGCAGAAGCTGCGGGCGCTCGCCATATCGGAGATCGCGGCGGTCTCGGTGATCTCGACGATCAGGCCGCCGGGGTCGGCGCCGTGGCGGGCGAGCGCGCGATCGAGGTGTCCCGGCATGGCTCCGTGCGTGACCGACAGCGCGGAGAGGTTGATCGCGAGCTTGGCCCCGGGCGTCGTCGCCTGCATGCGGGCGAGGAGCGCGGCGGTCCTTTCCAGCACCATCCTGTCGATCTCGCATACGAGCCCGTGGCGCTCGGCCGCCGGCAGGAACTCGTTCGGGCCGACGAGGGCGCCGCCGGGGTCGTCGGCGAGCCGCAGCAACGCCTCGTGATGGGTCACACGGCCCTCGGCCAGCGACAGGATCGGCTGGAAGTGGAGGACGAACAGGTCCTCGGCAAGCGCGTGCCGCAGGCGCCTCAGCCACGCGCTGCGCGATATGCGGATCGTGCCGCCGGAGGTCTCCCGTCCGCCCTCGGTCTCGCCGCGCAGCAGCAGCTCCGGGCCGCGGGCGCCTGCCAGCGCCGGACCGTCGAAGGGATCCGTGTTCGTGGGACTGGCCATGGCTGCGACAACTGTTCGACGGCGCTCGGCCGGCACCTGCGGTCGCAAGCGCCAGCCCCTGCCGCGCCCGGAGGCCGTTCAGCGCCGGCGGCTGCTCGCGTACGGCGCGCGTGCGCGGTCGGAGACGACGAGCAGCAGCGCGACCAGCACGAAGTTCATCACGACCGAGGATCCGCCATAGGCGACGAACGGGAGCGTGACGCCGGTGAGCGGGATCACGCGCGTGACGCCGCCCACGATCACGAACACCTGCAGCGCGATCACGAATGAGAGGCCGGTGGCGAGCAGCTTCGAGAACGAGTCCCGGGCGAGCACCGCCGTCTTCAGCCCGCGCGCGACGAGCAGCAGATAGACGAGCAGGAGCGCCGCGCCGCCCGCGAGCCCGAGCTCGTTGACGATCACCGCGTAGATCATGTCGCTTTCGGGCACGGGCAGAATCGAGGGTCCGTGGTGCGCGGCGCGCAGCAGCGACTGGTCGAAGCCGCGGCCGAGCAGGCCTCCGTCGGCCTGCGCGAACAGCGACTGCGCGAGCTGGTAGCTGCCGCCGCCGAGGCGTTCGTAGAGCGACTGGTTGAAGGGGTGTTCCCAGGCTTCCACGCGCGCATGGACGTGGCCGACGTGGCCGGCGACGAACCACGCGCCGAGCGCGAACAGCAGCAGGCCGATGACGGGGAACGAGAGCCGGCCCGTGGCGACGTAGAGCAGCGCGAGGAACGCCCCGAAGAACATCAGCGATGTGCCGAGCTCGCGCGTGATCAGCAGCGTCGCCATCGCCGCGCCCCACACGATCAGCATCGGCCCGAACTGCTTCATCGGCGGGATCGTCACGCCGAGCACCCGGCGGCCTGCGGTGACGAGTATCTGCCGGTTGTCGCGCAGGTAGCTGGCGAGGAACACGACGATCGCGATCTTCGCGAACTCCGCGGGCTGGAAGGAGACGCTGCCGAGGTGGATCGCCAGATAGGCACCGTTGACCTGCTGTCCGATGCCCGGCAGGCGCGGGAGGATCGTCATCGCGATCCCCGCCGCGGCGATCGTGTAGCGATAGCGCTCGAGCACACCGACGCCGGTGCGGCGCAGGACGAGGATCGTCGCCGCGAACAGGACGAGCCCGACGACCATCCACGTCGCCTGCTGCCCCGCGAGCGACGGTTCGATGCGGTAGACCATCACGATCCCGATGCTCGCGAGCACGGCGACCAGCGGGAACAGGTAGGGGTCTGCGTACGGCAGCGAGCGCCGGATGACGACGTGGCCGAGCACGCACAGCCCGAGGAACAGGGCGCCATAGGTCAGCGACGCGCCGGAGGCGTGGTTGAGCGTGACGTTCGTCGCTGCGCCCGGCGCGTTGCGTTCGCTCTGGATGAAGATCGCGGTGAAGCCCGCGACCACCAGCAGCGCCGATGGGAGCAGCCCGAGCAGCTCGCGATTGCGGGAGCTCAACATGGCCCCCGAGCGTAGCCGCCCTCCCGGCGCGGAAGCGCCGACCGGCTCGCTAGGCTTGACCCCGGCGCGCCGCGGGGGGTCAGGCGCTGCTCGTGCCCGTATGGATTCCGTCCGCTTGCAAAGACGATGAACGCAGAGCGTCCGCCACGGCTGTGGTGGGGGATGTGGAAGCGCTTCATCGTCGCCGCCGTCCTGATCGTCGCGCTCAGCGCGGGCGCGACCGTGACGGTTGCGCTGAACACCGTCAACGACCTGGCGGAAGAGGTCTTCCCGCGGCTCTCGCACATCAACACGCCGAAGGGGCTCGTCACGCCCGAATACAGCGGTGGTCCCGAGACGTTCCTGATCCTCGGCACAGATCGCCGCGAAGGCTCGCGCGACGCCTTCGACCGCACCGACCCGCCCCACAGCGACACGATCCTGCTCGTGCGGTTCGACCCGAGCCTCGGCCAGACGTCGGTGCTCTCGATCCCGCGCGACCTGCTCGTCAACCTCCAGATGCCGAACGGGACCGTCTATCCGCACGAAAAGGTCAACGCCGCGTACACGTTCGGGAGCAAGGAAGGCGGCACCCGCGGCGGCATGGTGGCGGCCGCAGAGACGATCAAGCGCGAAGTCTTCCCGGGACTCACGCTGAACGCGATCGTCGACGTCAACTTCAAAGGCTTCATCAGGGTGGTCGACTCGCTCGGCTGCGCGTACGTGAACGTCGACCACCGCTACTTCAACCAGAACATCGGGACCACGGAAACCGATTACACGAGCATCAACCTCCAGCCGGGCTACCAGAAGCTCTGCTACGAAAACGCGCTCGACTACGTGCGATACCGGCACACCGACTCGGACTTCGTCCGCGTCGCGCGGCAGCAGGACTTCCTGCGCGACCTTCGCGAGCAGGTCTCGCCCGAAGACGTGCTCGGCCAGATCGACACGGTCGCCAAAGCGGTCGGTCACGCGATCGCGAGCACTGTCCACGGTTCGGGCACCGAACTGATCAAGCTCGCGAAGCTGATCGCGTTCTCGCAGTCCAAGCCGCTGCGCCAGGTGAAGTTCCTGACCACCAGCGTCAACGCGCAGATCGGCAGCGTCTCCTACGTGACCTCGACGCCGGAACTGGAGGCGAAGACACTCAACCTCTTCCTGAACGGGCACGAACAGCTGCAGCTGCCCTCGACGTCCTCGGCGCACCACCACTCCAAGCACGGCAAGCAGTCGAGCAGTGCCGGCGCCCACCAGTTCGGCCTATACCCGGCCCCGCTCACGGGCGAGAACGAACTGGTCAAAGACTCCACGAGCATCCCGTTCAAGGTGCTCTACCCCACGCTGCAGACGGGCGCAGCGCAGCAGCAGGAAACGCGCGCCTACACCCTCCCCGACCAGAGCGGGCGCAAGCACTGGGCCTACATCGTCGTCTGGCAGGAGAACACGATCGGCGGCTACTACGACTTCGAGGGCACGAACTGGCTCAACCCGCCGCTGTTCGCGAACTCCCACTCGCGCCTGATCGACGGTCGTCGCTACCTGATCGTCGACGACGGCTCGCACATCCACGTCGTCGGATGGCGCAGCGGGGGCGTCCTCTACTGGGTGACGAACACGCTGCTCGAGGATCTCTCCAACCAGCAGATGCTCGCGATCGCGCGCTCGGCGCGCGGGCTTCACTGACGAGCACACCCGGCCCGCGCCGCGACCACCGCCCACCTCGCGGGCTCGGCGCGGGATGAGTCCTACATGTGGTCGAGGGCGTCGTTGACGAGCGCGTCGGCGTCGGCGTTCTGCGCCCGCGGGACGCTGCGGATGCTCCAGCTGCGGAAGCCGCGCAGCGCGTCCAGGGCCTCTGCGTGCAGGGGGCGCATCGCGGCGTGACGCACCTTGTAGGCGCCCTGCACCTGCTTGACGATCAGCTCCGAGTCGCCGATCACCTCGACCTCGTCGGCGCCGAGCTCGCGAGCGCGGCGCAGGCCGAGCAGCAGAGCGCGGTACTCCGCCACGTTGTTCGTGACGCTGCCGAGCAGCTCGGCGTCCTCGAGCAGGACCTGGCCGTCGGCGTCGCTGATGACGCACGCCGCGGCAGCCGGACCGGGGTTGCCGCGCGCGCCACCGTCGACGTGGACGAGGACCTTCATCGCGGCGGGATTATGCAGCGCGCCGGCGACGGCTCGGCGCGAGCCGCGCGAGGTACCCGGCGCTAGCCGTGGGCCAGCGGGAGCATGTCGCCCGCGACGCGGGCGCGCCGGCGGTCGCGAACGATACGGCGCTGAGCCTCGGGTGGGGCTTCCCCACCGGCCCTTCGCGCGCGCCTGTCGAACTCGCGGCGGTCGACGATCACGGTCACGTTCTCGTCGTCCTCGTAGTGCTCGACCAGCTTCGGGTAGAGCGAGTCGGCCAGCGGCCTCGGCACAACGCAGTAGATCATCGTTCCGGAAGGGTACTCCGCTGCGAGGATTGCGCAAGGGGCGGATCGTTCCTCTCACCGCGGGGGCGCGGGCAAGAAGCTTCGCCGGTGGCGAACGACGGCTACACCGGACCATGTGGCACCTCCGCGCGGGCGCCAACGCGTGCGTGACCCCTGCCGTCAGGCGGACGCCGCCAGGGCGAGCACTCCGCCCTCGGCGGTCGCGTTGACGACGCGGTCGTCGCGGTGCAGCTCTGAGAGCTCGGTGCCCTGATCGAGCACGCGCACCGTCGCCGGCACATCGCTCATGTCGACCTCGTAGCGGTACCAGCACAGCTCCCAGGCGATCACGATCAACACCACGCTGCTCAGATGTTCGGCGCTGCGCAAGCTGACCTCGGGGGCCCCGAGCGACCGCGCCACACCCGCGATCCGGCGCGGGAACTCGCTCGCGTTGAACTCGGCGATCGCGCGCTCGACGTACGTGGGCTCGGCGAGCGAGGGCTCGAGCGAGATGCCGTATGCCTCGTCATCGACGGGCCCCTCGGACGCCGGCTCGGCGACGCGGCGGACCGCAGCCGGCGCGGTGTCCTCGAGAGCGGGCGCGGCGGTCCCCTCCTCCCCCGGCGGACGCGCGACCTGGCGCAGGCGCTCGAGGAAGCTCCGCCCCCGGCGGGGACGGCCCGGGGGCAGCGCGATCGGAGACGACTCCGTCTCGCGCATCCAGCCCTCGTTCGCCGCCCGGGGGGCGCACAGCTCGCACACGGTCAGGCGGCGCCCCGCGGCGACGAACATGTCGGCGTTCTCGCCGCGCAGAAGCGTCCGCTCGCAGACATCGCAGGCGACCTGGGGATGGGAGGTGATGATCGTGCGGGTGCTCATCGACCCCTGAGGGTAGCCGCGATGCGCATCTCGCGTTCCGGCTCGCGGGCTCCGTGGGTGATCTGTTGCAGCGCGGCGCGTCAGACGTGCGCGGCCTCGTGCTCCCGCGACGCGGCCGCAACGACCTTCTGCGAGAGGTGTCCGGGGACCTCCTCGTAGCGCAGGAACTCGAGCGTGTAGTCGCCCTGCCCCTGCGTGATCGAGCGCAGGTCGGGCGCGTACGTGAGCATCTCCGACATCGGAACCTCGGCCTTGATCTCCGTCAGGCCGCCGACCGGCTCCATGCCCTGCGGTCGCCCTCGGCGGCTGTTGAGGTCGCCGATCACGTCACCCACGCTGGCCTCGGGGACCGACAGCGTCACGAGCATGATCGGCTCGAGCAAGACGGGGCTTGCCTGCTCGAGCGCCTGCTTCATCGCCTGCACGCCCGCGAGCTTGAACGCGATCTCCGAGGAGTCCACGGAGTGGTACTGGCCGTCGAACAGGCGCACGCGAACACCCTGGACCGGATAGCCGGCGACGACCCCCGCCTCCATCGCCTCGCGCACGCCCTTCTCGACTGCGGGGATGAACGAGCTCGGGATCACGCCCCCCTTGATCGCGTCGACGAACTCGAACCCGCCCCGCTCGGTCCCGTCCTCCAACGGCGACA
The DNA here is from genome assembly GCA_036264095.1 of Solirubrobacteraceae bacterium. Lineage (GTDB taxonomy): Bacteria > Actinomycetota > Thermoleophilia > Solirubrobacterales > Solirubrobacteraceae > Palsa-744. The sequence goes on from DATARO010000001.1 coordinate 66,678, forward strand.
CCTCGATGTGGCAATCGCCGAACTGGCCGCGCCCGCCGGACTGCTTCTTGTGGCGCCCGTGGCCCGGCGCGCTCGCGCGGATCGTCTCGCGGTAGGGGACGCGCGGCGGCTTCAGCGTGACCTCGACGCCGAAGCGGTCACGCAGGCGGTCGACGATGACTTCGACGTGCACCTGCGAGAGGCCGGCGACGATCTGCTCGCCCGTCTGCTGGTCGCGGTGCAGGTCGATCGTCGGGTCCTCCTCCTGCAGCCGCCGCAGGGATGCGAGCACCTTGTCCTCGTCGCCGCGGCTCTTCGGCTCGACCGCGAACGCCATCACGGGCGCGGGCAGCTTCGGGCGCGGCATCTCGATCGGCTCGTCGCGGAAGGCGAGCCAGTCGCCGGCGCGCGTCTCCTTGAGCTTGGCCACGGCGCCGATGTCGCCCGGGCCGAACTCCTGCGCGTGATCGGCGTCCTTGCTCCCGAAGGTGACCAGCTGGCCGATGCGCTCCTTGACGTGCGCGCGCGTGTTGAGCACGTGGCTGTCTGCAGCAAGCACGCCCTGGTAGACCCGCAGCAGGTTGATGCGGCCGGCAAACGGGTCGGCGCGGGTCTTGAAGACATAGGCGAACAGAGGCTCATCCGGGGACGGCGTGAGCTCGACCTCGCCGACCTGGAGCGAGCCGTGCTTGACCGGCGACGGGAGGTCCTCGACGATCGCGTCGAGCAGGCGCGTGGTGCCGAGGTTGCGCGTCGCCACGCCGCAGACGACGGGAAAGATGCGGCCGTGGTTGGTCCCCTCCTTGAGGGCGTCGACGATCTCCTCGTGCGAGATCTCCTCGCCGTCGAGGTAGCGCTCCATCAGCGCGTCGGAGACTTCGGAGACCTCGTCCATGAGCTTCTCGCGGTATTCCGCGGCGACCTCGAGCTCGGCGTCGGGAATCGGGATCTCCTCGGCGGCGCCGCGCTCGGCGGTCGACTGCGAGCGAAAAGCCTTCATGTCGACGAGGTCGATCACGCCCTGGATCTCGTGCTCGGCGCCGATCGGGATCTCGGTGGCGACCACGTGCTGGCCGAACGATCGCTTGAGCTGCTCCAGCGTGCGGAAGAAGTCGGCGCGCTCGCGATCGAGCATGTTCACGAACAGCATGCGCGCGATGTCGAGCTCCTCCGCGCGCGCCCACAGGCGAGACGTGGTCACCTCGACGCCCATCACGGCGTTGACGACGAAGATCGCGGACTCGCACACGCGCATCGCCCCCAGCGCGTCTGCGATGAAGCTCGGGTCGCCCGGGGTGTCAAGGAGGTTGATCTTGCGCTCGTGCCACTCGATCGAGCTGAGTGCCGCAGAGATCGACATCTGCCGCGACTGCTCATCCGGATCGGCATCCGAGACGGTGCTCTTGTCGGGCACCGAGCCGAGCCTCGTGATGGCGCCGGACTCGAACAGGAGGGCCTCGTGCAGCGATGTCTTCCCTGAGCCTCGGTGGCCGACCAGGGCGACGTTGCGAATGCGGTCCGCTGCGTGCATGTGCTCTCCTCTTCTCCGGGTGGGAGCACCATACCGCCGGGGCTCGCGACGGTCTAGCCGCCTGGCCAGCGTCGGTCGAGGACCGGAACGCGCCTTCGCAGGCGCCGGCGCGGAGGCCTTCGGACACCCCGCACGCACGGCGCTCCGAGGGCCATCGCCGATCGCGGGAACCGGGGCGCCGAGCGAGCCGCAGCGCCGCGAGCGGCCCCCGGGTCAGTCGTCGAAGCTCTCCTCCTGCATCCGCGACCGCAGCCGCAGCACCGCCTTGGTGTGCATCTGCGAGACGCGGGACTCCGTCACCCCGAGCACCTCGCCGATCTCTCGCAGGGTCAGGTTCTCGTAGTAGTAGAGAGCGATCACGAGCTTCTCGCGCTCGGGCAGCTTGGCGATGGAGTCGGCAATCCTGTCCTTGAGGTCGCCCACGTCGAGCGCTTTGGCCGGATCGGGCGCCCCCGGGTCCTCGATCGTGTCCATCAGCGAAACCTGGTCGCCGCTGGAATCGGACACGCTCCACAGCTCGTCGAGGGCGACGATCGAGGAATGCGAGATCGCGAGCAGCGACTCGTTGAGCTCCTCGAGCGTGATGCCCATCTCGTCGGCGATCTCCTGGTCGGTCGGCGCCCGCTGCAGCGCGTGCTCGAGCTTCGCGTTGGCGCGCTCCACCTCGCGGGCCCGGGCGCGGACGCTGCGCGGAACCCAGTCGAGCGAGCGCAGCTCGTCGATGATCGCGCCCTTGATGCGCATGATCGCGTAGGTCTCGAACTTGATGTCCCGCGAGAGGTCGAAGCGCTCGATCGCAGAGATCAGCCCAACGAGGCCGTAGGAGATGAGGTCGGCCTCCTCGACATGCGGCGGCAGGCCGGCCGCCGTGCGCCCGGCGACGTACTTGACCAGCGGCGAGTAGGCGACCACGAGCCGCTCGCGTACGCGATTGTCACCTTCGGTCTTATAGCGGCGCCAGAGTTCGCGCAGCTCGATCGGTTTGACGTTCGTCTCCAGGGTTATCCTCTCCCGGATTCAGGCCCGAGGGTGACTGCGCGCGTAGGCGCTCTTGAGGCGTCCTGACTCTACCCGAGTGTATATCTGGGTGCTGGACACGCTGGCGTGCCCCAACAGCTCCTGGATCGCCCGAAGATCGGCTCCGCCGTCGAGGAGATGCGTGGCGAAGCTGTGGCGGAGGGCGTGCGGGGAGACCCCTTCGATGCCCAGCCTGCGCGTCCATCCGCGCAGCCTCCGGCGCACGTCTCCGGTGCCGAGTGCGCGGCCGCTGCGAGACAGGAAGAGGACCCCGGAGGCGCCCTGATCGCCGCGCGCCGCCCCCGCGGGGCCGGGATGCTCGCGACGGGCCGCCGCGAGCGCTGGACGGGCGCGCTCGATGTAATCGTGCAGCGCCGCGAGCGCGGGCTCGCCCGCCGGCACGAAGCGGGTCTTGCGCCCCTTGCCCTCGACGCGCACCTGCTCGGCGTCGTAGTCGATCGCGCCGAGGGTGAGCGAGACGATCTCCTCTGCGCGCAGGCCGCACGCGTAGGCGAGCTCGAACATCGCGCGATCGCGTAGCGCGAGCGCGTCCGACGCGGGGATCCCATCGAGCAGGCGCGCAGTCTCGCGCGCGCTCAGCACGCGTGGCAGCGGGCTTGCGCGACGCGGGCTCGAAACGAGGTCGGCGGGGTTCTCGGTGATCGCACCGTGCTCGCGCAGGCTGGCGAACAGCGAGCGCACGGCGGCGAGCTTGCGCGCGACGCTCGTCGGCGCGAGCCCTGCCGCCGACAGCGATGCGATGTAGCGGCGCACGTCCCGCGAGGACACCGACGCCGGCTGGAGCCCGGCCCGCCCCGCCCATGCGGCGAAGTCGCGCGTGTCCAGCGCGTAGGCGCGGCGCGTCCGATCGGCGGCGTCACGCAGCTTCAGATCCGAGTCCAGGCGTGTCAGCGCGCGCACCCAGGCGTCGTCGAGCCTCTCACCGCTGCCGCCCCGTGCCTCCTGCACCACCTCGTCTCCCCCCCGTGCCGTCATCCGCTTTGATTCGCCGCCCGCGGTCCGCTGCCTGCCCGCGGGAGCCGGCCGCGACGAGACGCTGCCGGCCACGGCCACGGCGCGGGGGTGGAGTACATTGACCGGGATGGTGACGTACCCGCGAGCAGGCAGCTCTACCCCCCTCGTGCACGCCGATGCCTACGGTCCGTCGGGGCGGTCCCCGTGGATGGACGTCGACTGGAGCGCGCAGCAGCGCTGGGTGACGGTCGCCGGGACGCCCGTGAACACGATCGTGATGGGCGAGGGCCCGCCGCTCGTGTTCGTTCACGGCCTCTCGGGGTCGTGGCCGAACTGGCTCGAGCAGCTGCCGGTCTTCGCGCGCGATCATCGCGTCGTCGCGATGGACCTGCCCGGGTTCGGCCACTCGCCGATGCCCCGAGAGGAGATCTCGATCGCGGGCTACGCGCGGATGATCGATGCCCTGCTCGACGAGCTCGGCCTCGACGCCTGCGCGGTCGTCGGCAACTCGATGGGCGGCTTCATCGCCGCGGAGCTCGCGATCGCCGTGCCGCAGCGCGTGTCCTCGCTCGTGCTCGTCTCGGCTGCCGGGATCTCCACCCATGCAGACCCCCGCACCGGCCGCGCGCTGCCGCTGCTGCGGCGGATCGATCGTGTCTCGGCGATGTCGGCCGCGTGGCTCGCCTCGCGCTCTGACGCCGCGACGCGCAGGCCGCGGCTGCGCACGGCGCTGCTTGCAGTGGTCGCCCGCCACCCCGAGCGGCTCCCGGGCGCGCTCGCCGCCGAGCAGCTGCGCGGCGCCGGCAAGCCGGGGTTCCTCGCTGCGCTCGAAGCCCTCCACGGCTATGAGATCCGCAAGCGCCTGCCCGAGATCGCCTGCCCCACGCTGATCGTCTGGGGCGAGAACGACAGGCTGATCAACGCGCGCGATGCCGCGGTCTACGCCGACCTGATCCCCGACTCGGAGCTCTCGGTCTTCGCCGACACCGGCCACGTCGCGATGCTCGAGCGCCCCGAGGCGTTCAACGCGCTTCTGCGCGACTTCCTCACCGACTAGCGCGATCGCCCGCGCGGCAGGCGCCTCGCCGCTAGCCTCGTGCCGGACAAGTGATCGAGAGGAGGCGGCGAGCATGGACATCATCCGCAACCGGCCGCAGACGGCGGTGGCGCCGAAGGAGTGGTTCACCGGGACGGTCTATCTCGACGGCCTGGCTCCGTCCGATCAGCCTTCGGAGCTGCGCGCGTACCGGGTCCATTTCACCCCCACCGCCCGCACCGCCTGGCATTCGCATCCCCACGGGCAGTTGCTGCACATCACCGACGGCGTCGGGCGCGTCCAGCGCGAGGGCAGCGCCGTCGAGCAGGTCACGGCGGGCGACACGGTCCGCATCGCCCCGGGCGAGGTCCACTGGCACGGCGCCGCGCCGGGCAACTTCATGACGCACATCGCCTTCCAGATGTCCGGCGAGGACGGCGAGGACGCGAGCTGGGGCGAGCTGGTCAGCGACGCCGAGTACGAAGCAGCGGGCTGACCCGCGGTCGCCCGCACGCCGCGGCGCCGCTAGCGAGCGATCGCGCCCTCGGCGGCGCTGCCGACGAGGCGAGCGTACTTGGCGATCGCCACCTCGACCGGGGCGCCCCCGTTCTGCGGCGGCGAATAGGCGGCCACGCGCGAGGCGATCTCTGCGTCCTCGAGCGCGACATCGAGCCGGCGCGCGTCCACATCGATCGTGATCTCGTCGCCGTCGGCGATCGCGGCGATCGGGCCGCCGCGCGCCGCCTCGGGCGCGATGTGTGCAGCCATGAAGCCGTGTGTCGCGCCCGAGAAGCGTCCGTCGGTGATCAGCGCCACCGATTCGCCGAGCCCCTCGCCGACGATCGCGGCGGTGACCGCGAGCATCTCGCGCATCCCGGGGCCGCCTGCGGGGCCCTCGTTGCGGATCACGACGACGTCGCCGGCCCGGAGCTCCTTCGCGAGCACGGCGGCCATCGCCGCCTCCTCACCGTCGAACACGCGCGCGGGCCCGGTGTGGCTGCGCCGCTCGTGGCCGGCCAGCTTGACGACGCAGCCGTCTGGCGCGACGTTGCCGTGCAGGATCGCGAAGCCGCCGGTGGCCTTCAGCGGCTCGCTGAGCGCCCGCACCACTCGCTGGCCCGTGGTCTCCTGCGCGGCGGCGGCGTGCTCGCCGATCGTGCTGCCGCCGACGCTGAGCGCGTCGCCGTGCAGGACGCCCGCTTCCGCCATCCGCTTGAGCACCAGCGGCACGCCGCCGGCCGCGTAGAGGTCCGTCGCCACGTACCGGCCGCCGGGCTGCAGGTCGCAAAGCAGCGGCGTGCGCTCGGAGATGCGGTCGAACTCGTCGATCTCCAGCGGCACGCCCGCTTCGCGCGCGATCGCGAGCAGGTGCAGGACCGCGTTCGTCGATCCGCCGCTCATCGCGACCGCGGCGATCGCGTTCTCGAGCGCGTGCTTGGTGATGATCTCGCTCGGGCGGCGTCCTGCTCGCAGCACCTCCATGACGAGTGCGCCGCATTCGCGCGCGACCTCGAGCTTGCGGCCGTCCTCGGCGGGCACCATCGCCGAGCCCGCCGGCGAGATGCCGAGCACCTCGAAGGCCATCGCCATCGTGTTCGCGGTGAACTGGCCGCCGCAGGCCCCCGCACCGGGGGACGCTGCGTTCTCGAGCTCGTGCAGCTCGGCGTCGTCGATCGTTCCAGCCGCGTGGGCGCCGACCGCCTCGAACACCTGCTGGATCGTGACCTCGGCCCCCCTGAAGGTGCCGGGGCGGATCGAGCCGCCGTAGAGCATCAACCCGGGGATGTCCAGGCGCGCGAGCGCCATCACGGTGCCCGGGATCGTCTTGTCGCAGCCGGAGATCGCGACGAGTGCGTCGAAGCGGTGCGCGGAGGCGACCAGCTCGATCGAGTCGGCGATCACCTCGCGGGAGACGAGCGAGGCGCGCATGCCGGCGGTGCCCATCGTGATCCCGTCAGAGATCGCGATCGTGTTGAGCTCCATCGGCGTGCCGCCCGCGGCCCGGATCCCCTCCTTGACCTTGGCGGCGAGCACGCGGTTGTTGAAGTTGCACGGCATCGTCTCGATCCACGAGTGCGCGACGCCGATGATCGGCTTCGCGAGGTCCTCGGCCGAATAGCCGATCCCGTGCAGGTACGCGCGGGCGGCGGCGCGCGAGGGCCCCTCGGTCAGGGCCCTGCTGCGATGCCTGACGTCGAAGCCGTTCGCCCCGCTCACGCGGCGCGCACCTCGGCGGAGCGGCGCGTGAGCCTGCCGCGCTCCCATGCGGCCAGGCGTGCAAGATCGCGGTGGACGCGATCGGGGTCGACCTGGCGCCCGGGCAGGTGCATGTTCGCCTCGCCGATCAGGTGGCGCTCGTCGGCCCTCAGGGCCATCCACTTGGCGAGCACGTCGTCGGCGTCGGGGAGCCGGGCGCTGCCGTAGGGACGGGTGTCGTCGGGGAAGGCGACGCAGTACTCCGACAGCAGCTCGCCCGTGTCAGCGAGGTAGGCGACGAGCGGCTTGTGCGGGTAGATCAGGTAGGCGTACGGCGGTCGCACGTGCGAGCGCGCGCCGTAGACACGCATGAAGCCGAGGTCGCGGTACATCTCCCAGTCCTCACGGTCGACACACGATCGCAGCAGATCCCGCGCGCGCTGCTCGGCACGGAGTTCACGACCCGGGTCATACGGCTGCGCCCGCAGCCGCCGGGCCCGCGCCTCGGCGTGGCGTTCGAGCGCCTTTGCGACGG
>DATARO010000031.1:0-60493 GCA_036264095.1 Solirubrobacteraceae bacterium
GTCCCAGACGCTCTCCGGCGGCGCCTCTATCTCCACTTCGCGAACCACACACATGTGAAGGCCTCTCTTTGACAACCATTTGGTTGCTATCGTAGCGTTGACAACCGTCCAGTTGTCGAAAGGATAGCGTGATGCCCCTGATCCCGATGGTCGTCGAGCAGAGCCCCCGCGGCGAGCGGTCGTTCGACATCTACTCGCGCCTGCTGAACGAGCGCATCGTGTTCATCGGGACGCCGGTCGACGACCAGATCGCGAACCTGGTCGTTGCCCAGCTGCTGCACCTCGAGAGCGAGGATCCCGAGAAGGACGTCTCGCTGTACATCAACTCGCCTGGCGGGGTCGTATATGCGGGCCTCGCGATCTACGACACGATGCAGTTCATAAAGCCCGACGTGCAGACGATCTGCTTCGGCGTGGCGATGAGCATGGGCTCGCTGCTGCTCGCCGGCGGCGCCCCGGGCAAGCGCGCGGCGCTGCCGAACAGCCGCATCCTCATCCACCAGCCATCCGGCGGCTTCCAGGGGCAGGCGGCCGACATCGAGATCCACGCGCGCGAGACGCTCGAGCTGCGCCGCCACATCGACGAGATCTACGCGCGCCACACCGGCCAGTCGCTGCAGCGCGTCCACGACGACATGGACCGCGACCGCTACTTCACCGCAGAGCAGGCGCGCGAGTACGGGCTCGTCGATCGCGTGATCAGCGCGCACCAGCTCACGCGCACGCCCACGGGATTCGCGACGGGGAAGACCGCAGTGCACGCGCAGACCTGAGCGCGGCGAGGACGCGGCGCTAGCGGCCGACGTCGGCGAGATCGGCCTCGCCGTCGGCGAGCGCCGCTCGATCCCGCTCGCTGATCGGGGCGGCGCCGGCGAGCAGCCGCTTCGCGTGCTCGAGATCGTCAGAGCGCCCGAACGTGAGCGCCCCCTTGAGCGCGCCTTCGTTCAGGTACCAGCGCGTGAAGGAGCCCTCCTCGTGGCTCCCGCGCAGTATCTCCTCGTCCCAGGCGTAAGCCGGGCCGACGTACTCGAGCTCGCCCCAGTCCGCGAGCACCGAATAGAAGTAGGGCACGGTCTCGTGCGGGATGTCGCGCCCGAGCATGTTGAGCGCCGCCGTCTTGCCGTGGTTGAACGCGACGTCCCAGTGCTCGATGCGCACGTGCGCGCCGCCGTGCACGACCGACTCGTACTCGCAGATGTCGCCGGCGGCGAACACGCCGTCGGCCGACGCGCGCAGCCGCGAGTCGCACCGCACGCCGCCGCGCTCGCCGATCTCGAGCCCGGCGCGCTGGGCGAGGCTCACGTCGGGCGTCACGCCGGCGCCGACCACGACCGCGTCGGCGGGCAGCTCGTGCCCGTTGCGCGTGATGACCCGTGCGACGCTGCCCTCGCCGTCGAAGCGCTCGAGCTCGTCCTCCGGATAGAACGCGACGCCGTGCTCGGCCAGCAGCGAGCGGAAGAACTCGCCCGCGGCTGCACCGAAGCCGCGTTCGAGCGGGAGCGCCTCCTGCATGACGATCGAACAGCGCTTGCCGAGCGCCGTGAGCGACGCCGCCACCTCGCAACCGATGTAGGAGCCACCGATCAGCACGACCTCCTCGGCGTCGGCGACCCCCTCGCGGATCGAGTCGGCGTTGCCGAGGGTGCGCAGGTAGTGGATCTGCTCGAGGTCGCACCCCTCGACGTTCAGTCGCCGGACGTTCGCGCCGGTCGCGAGCAGCAGCTTCTCGAAGCCGAGCTCCTGCTTGCTCGACAGCTTGGCGGTGCGGGCGTCGAGATCGATCGCTGTGACGCTCGTGCGCTTCAGGAGCTCGACGTCCTGCTCGCCCCACCAAGCGTCCGGCCTGAAGAACGTGTCCTCGCGCTGCTCCTCGCCCCGGAGGTAGCCCTTCGAGCACTCGGGGCGGTTGTAGGGGGGATCCGGCTCGCGCCCGACGACGAGGACGCTGCCCTCTGCCCCCTCCTCGCGCAGCCAGCGCGCGCAGTTGGCGCTCGCGAGGCCGCCGCCCACGAGCAGGTAGTCGACGTCGCGGTCGGCCATGCCGCCAGCCTACCCGGGCGCGAGCGCGCGGCGGGAGCTCCTCACAGTCCGGGGGGATGACGCACCGACCAGCGCGCCCAGGTCGGGATCTGCCCGTACACGCGCCAGCGCGGGCCGTCTTCGTCGCGGTTCGGCCCTACGTCGGTGCCGTCGTGGCTGGTGTCGAGGCGCAGCCCAGCGATCACGATGAAGACGTGCGGCGTCGGCACGTCGGTCGCGTAGATCGTCACCCATCGCCCCGGGCCCGGATCCCCCCAGCCGACGTAGTCCTGCGCCAAGGGGTTCAGCCTGAGGATTTCCGCGATCGGCCTGACGCCCGCGCGGTAGAGCACGTAGTTGACCGTGCTCGAGCAATCCTCTTCGCTGGCTCCTCGCGGGTCCGGGTGGCCGCCCGGCCCGTAGGGGAGCGACTGCAGCTCGTTGCCGGCAACGATCATCGCCTGCACGGCCGGCGGCGCTTCGCTCGGTATCAGCGCGACGTGGCCGTCGCGCGCCGACAGGCGTGCGCTTGCTCCCGGCACGTAGCCGCCCTGCCCGGCGGGGGCCCACGACGCGGCGACGGGACCGACGGCCTCGGACCGGTAGCGCGCGGCCCACGCTTCGACGTCGTCCGCGTACCAGCCGGCGTGGTTGTAGGCAAGCAGCGCCGCGCGGGTGTTCCCCGGGGCACCCGCGGCGTGCAGGTAGTTCGCGGCGGAGAAGATCGCGTCCGCGGGATCCCAGCGGTCGACGCGGCCGTCGCCGTCGCCGTCCACGCCGTAACGTGCCCACGTCGCCGCGATGAACTGCATCGGCCCGCCGGCTCCCGCCGCGTTCACCGCGCCCTCGCGCGTGCACGAGGGATCGGGATCGCGACCGTGGTCGCACTCGACCTTCCCGACGCCTGCCAGCACCGCCCAGTCGATGCCATAGCGCGCAGCAGCGCGCTGGTATAGCGACAGGTAGCTCGCGGGGATGTCGCCGAGCGCAAGCGGCGTCGGTGCGCCGGCCGCTTCCGCCCCGAGCCCGGTCGCGGCCGGCACGCCGCCGAGCGCGGCAGCGATCAGCGCGAGCATCACGGCCGCGGCGAGCGCGAGGACGCCGGCGCCACACGCCAGCACCATCGCTGCCGTGCGCGGAGGGGTCCCGTCAGTCGTAGTCGAATCCCAGCTGCCGTTTGCGCCCGGCTTCCACCTCGCGCGCGTCGGCCATCATCGGATCGACATCGGCCGGCGGTCGCCGCTGCGGCCGCGGACGCTCGAACGCCCGATCGTCGCTGCCGCCGTCCGGGGGTGTCTCACCGCCGTCGCTCGCCGATCGTCTGAGGATCCGCGTCAGCGATTCCTGGCGCTGCGCGAGCTCGGCGTCGACGGCGGCGTCGACAGCCCGCGCGCGCTGGGCCGGGAGCGCGGTGTACACCTCAGGGGCGTAGCCGACGAGTCGCGCGAGCCTCGTGTAATCCCGCCGCTCGCCCTCGCGGCTCCGCCCTCCGCCGGCCGGGAGCGTCGCCTGGTGCACGAGGAAGGCGAGCTCATCCTCTCGCCCCGCGTCACGCCCCCCGCGCCGTGGGGGCGGCGCGCCGCGCTCGACTCGCTCGCCGCCGGGAGCGCGGCCGCCGTGCGCGGGCCGTGCCGCGGCGCGCTCGACCGCGCGCGGAACCTCGCCGCGCTCGGCGACGCTCGCCGCCGGCTCGCGCGCGCGGTCGGCGCTGTGCACCGCGCTGGGCCCATGTGCCGGCGCGCGCTCGCGTTCGCCCTCGGTCACGGGCTCGCGTTCGCCGTCGGTGACCAGCTCTTCTTCGACGTCGACGTCGGCGCCGGCCCCGGGTCGCCCGCTGCGTCTGCTCTCGACCGCCTGGCCGGCGACGGACCCCCGGCGGAGGACGCCGTCGGATCTCTCCCCGCCCGGCGCCCCGCTCATCGCGGTGGCGGGCGGCAGCCCGGGCTCGGTCCCGCCTTCGCCCCCGGTCGACGGCCGCCTGGCCGAGTCGCTCGCGCGCGACCGGTCGCGGAGCAGCCGCCGCGGGATCTCGATCGCCTCCCGCGCACGACGGCTCGCGCCGCGGCGCGGCGGCGGAGGCTGCGATCGCGGTCCCAGCAGACCGAGGGCATGGTGGCGTCGCGCGAACGCCGTCCACCAGAACGCCGACGTCAGCAGCCAGTCGGTCCACCACCCGAATGCCTGCAGCCGCGAGAGGATCCCGTCGATGGCGAGCACGACACCGAGCAGGAACGCGAAGACGAGCTTCGCCAGCAGCGCGCCGAGGAGGCTGAGGATCCAGCGGCGGAAGAGCTCGCGCCCGCGTTCCCCGAAAGCCGGGGCGAGCGCGACTGCCGGTGCGAGCAGCAGCAGCCCCAGCCCCATCAGCGCCGCCGTCAGCAGGCGCACGCAGATGAAGCCGATCAGGAGCAGCATGCCGAGCGCTCCCGCGAGGATCATCGCGAGCCCGCCCAGTCGCGCCCAGGTCCCCGAGTTCGTGCGGAACTCTGCCTGCGCCGCGGTCTGACCGTGGCAGTGCGCCGCGTCGGAGCTCTGACAGAGCGTGCGCAGCAGCGAGCCTTCGCGGTTGATCGAGTTGCGGTCGCCGCCGTTCGCGGGAAGCGCCAGGAACAGATCCGCGTTGGTCCGCGCGCTGCGCAGCAGGCGGGCGCTCAGCTGCAGGGCCTTGGATCGCGACCCGGCCGGCCCGCAGCCGTGCAGCACCGCCGGATCTTCGCCACAGCCCGCCGACCGCTGCTCGGACGATGCGATCGCGAGCCCGGCCGCGCGCAGCCGGGCGTCCAGATAGCGCGGTTCGCGACACCACGCCACGTCGCCGAACTCGAGGTAGCACCACGGTCCCTCCACGGCCGTCGCGAACGTGGCGGCCATCCCGGCCGACAGGGCTTCGCGCGGCTCGGCGGGGCTGCCTGTGGCGGCGACCGCGAGCGCTCCGAGGCTCGCGCCGTCCGCCCACGAGGCGAGCGCGCCCGCGCTTCCCGTGGGGTTCGCGATCACCCACAGGCTCCCGGCGATCATTGCGAGCATCGCGACCGCGTGGCCGAGCGTCTCTGCGACCCTGCGCCGGACGAGGCCGTTGTAGCCCAGCAGCACGGCGGCGACCGCCAGGACGAACGCCAGCCACGGTGTCGTGAGGCTCGCCTGCATCCCGCGCAGGCCCGCGCCGAGCCCGCTCCCGGCGCTGTCCAGCAGGTCGATCGTGAACGCCCACTGGAGCATCGCGACGAGGGCGTGGACCGCCCACACGAGGCCCATCCACGGCGGCTCGATCAGCAGATCCTGGATCGCGCTCAGCAGGCCGCCTTCGCTCAGCCCGAACAGGCCCGTGTCGATGTGCACGTCGAGGGCGTAGTCCCCCGTCGGCGCCGGCGCCGCGAGGAACCCGGACGTTTCGCAATCGGCGGCGGCGACGCGCGCCAGGCGCCCCTGCGCCGGGCCCGATTCGCACAGCGGACTCGTGAGGCCGTTGCCCACCAGCGGGTCGCGTTCGCCTCGCGGCGCCGTCTCGCCCGAGGGCGCCGCCGCGCCGGGCATTGCCAGCGGGGGCCCGACCCCGGCGCGTGGCGCCGCGCGTGCCGGCGGCGTCCGGGCCGCGCGCGGAGAGTCCGCACCGAGCGCCGCCCTGCTGCGTGACGGGGCGGCGGGTTTCGCGGCGCCGGCGTGCCCGCAGCACGCGACCAGCACCAGGACCGCAGTCAGCGAGAGCGCCCGGATCGCCCCCGAGCTCACGCGCGGGGAGGCGTAGTCGAGAAGGCCCGGACCAGCTCGGGCAGCACGAGCTCGACCTGGATCGCCTCGACGCGGCCGCGGTGATCGCGGAACAGGCAGCGACCGGCCTCCATCGCGAGCAGGGTCCGGCGCAGGTGACGGTCACCGCCGTCGAGGCCGAGCAGCTCGAGCGCGCGCGCCGCCTCGGTCTCGGCGCGCATGCCGAACACGAACGTGGCGCCGATCAGGTTGGCCAGCGACTCGCGCTCGCCCACGAGCGCGTCGGTCACGAGCTGCGTGCTGATGATCGGCACCGCCAGCTCGGAGCGCCCCATGCGCTGCAGGTGTGCGAGGAGCGTCCGTCCGACGGGGTCCGCGAGCAGACGCCAGCCCTCGTCGAAGGAGAACACCTTCAACCGCGAGCGCTCGCTGCTCATCAGGTGCGACGCGAACATCGCGATCAACCGCACGATCTGCTCGCCCACGCGCTCGGCCTGCGTGTAGTCCGTCCGCGGCGTGCTCGGGTCGGGCGCCGGGAGGTCGCGGATCGGCAGGTAGGTGACCTGGCGGCGCCCCAGCGGGGGAAGCGCCACGCGCGCATCCGCGAACCCGAGCTGCGTGAGGCCCGAGCGGGCGTAGATCTCCAGCGTCGCCCCGACCTGCGCCTCGGTGCGATCGCCCTGCAGGAGCGCTGCGACGACCTCGCCGCAGCCCGGCGCCCGCGACCGCGCGAGCACCCTGTCGACGGCGCTCAGCACAGCGGTCTCCCACGCCGCGTCCGCGCGCGCCGGCAGCAGATCGCGCAGGAACGACACCGCGGCGTCCTGGCGCAGGTGCGCGGGCGCCACGCGCAGGGGATCGAGCATGCCGCGAAGCCGCTCGTCGGGGCGCAGGGTGACGCACTCGACGTGCGGAGCGACCTCGTCGAGCAGGTGGAAGCGGTGGTCGCCCTTCGGATCGCAGTCGATCACGCGCGCCCCGAGCAGGAAGGCCTCGTAGAGCAGCTTCTGCGCGAGCGTCGTCTTGCCCGACCCGAGCGCGCCGACGCTCAGGATCGTCGTGTTGCGGTCGCTGTCGGAACCCTCGCGCAGGTCGAGCAGGACCGGACGTCGCGTGCCGGCGAGCGCGTGACCGAGGTAGAAGCCCCGCTGTCCCCCGGCGGCGTGCGTCGCCGCCGGCATCATCGCCGCGACCTGCTCGGGAGTCAGCATTGCGTCGTAGCCGCGGACCGTCGAGGTCTGGCCGGGTAGCTGCTGCACGAACAGCGACAGCTGCTCCCCGACAGGACGGTGCAGCCGGACCTGATTGAACGCGCGCCGGCACAACTCGATGCGACGCTCGAGCTCGTCCTCGCTCGTGCCCGCGACCGCGATCGCGACCGTTGCGCGCAGCAGCGGCGGGCGGCTCGACGCCTGCAGGTAGGCGAGCAGGTCACGCGCTTCCTGCGTGCGGTCGTATCCGAGATCGCTGACGCCCTGATCGCCGTCGGACTCGGCGCGCGCGATCTGGTCGGCGTCCTGGATCCGCCTGCGCGCGATGCGCACGGCCAGCCCGTTCGGCAGGAAGCGTGCGTTGAGCGTGATGTCGATCCCGAAGTCGAGGCTTTCCGGCGGCCGGAACATCCACTCCGCGCCGGCGCCCGGGAAGCGCGCGCAGTCGGGCAGCGCGCCCATCGCGAGGGTCGTCTGGCAGCTCACGCCGCGCTCGGACTCGACCTTCAGCAGGCGCCGCTCCTCCACGACGCATCCGTCCGCCCAGCGCATCACGTCCGCCTCGAGCGGCGCGAGGGCCGCTTCGCCGTTGCGCTCGAACAGCAGCGCCGGCGGATCGTGCAGACCATCCACGTCGGGCTCGCCGAGCCCGCGGCAGAATGCGCGCCGCACGAGCCACTGCAGCTCGACCCCGCGGGCCGGACGGACGCTCAGGTGGTCCGCCAGCCGCTCGTGGACGCGGTCGGCGCCGACACGCGCGCGCTCGAGCTCGGTGACCGTGAGGGCCCTTCGATCACGTGCCAGCGCCGCGCGCGTCGCACGCAGCCAATCCCGTGGGCCGCGGGCGGCCGCGCGCGAGACGTATGTCGCGACGTCACGCTCGGGCTCGCGCAGGCTCACGAACAGGAACACCGCCGGCACCACCGCCGCGAGCGCGCGCAGACGCTCGGCGTGCCCACGCTCGTAACGGGCGAGCGCCGCCGCGTGCGGACCCTTTCTCGGCTGGCTTCCCCCGCACGCCTGTGCGAGCCACGGTCGCGCGACGCGCATGATCTGAAAATCAGCATCAAGCGCGTGCAGCGCCGCCACGAACGCGAGGAAGCGCCCGCGCTTCGCTTCCTCGCCGAGCCAGGCGTAGGACGCCGGCCGCAGCACGAACCCGGCCCAGGCGTCCTCGAGCCGGCGCCCGAACACGCAGTTGCCGTAGACATAGGCGATCGGGACGCTCACGCGCCTCGTCTGCGGCTCCGCGGAGCGACGACCATGCGCGCGCCGCGCGCCATCCAGATCACCTCGCGCTTGACCTGCCCGCCCGCTGCGACGGGCAGGAGCTCGAGGACGGCGCGCCGGCGCGCGATCGGCGTGCGGCTCCCCTCCGACCGCCGATACGCGACCGCCACCAGCACGGCGCCCGGGCCGTCGTAGCGGAGGCTCCGCAAGCGCGCGTCGCTCCCGTCCGGCAGCAGAACCACCTCCCCGGGACTCCACTGCCGGTACGACGGCGACGCGACCAGACCGTGGCGACGGGCGGCGACCCGCCGCGGACGCAGGAGCGCCGGGACCGCGACGTGGAAAGGACGCCCCTCGATCGTCAACACCGACAGGAACGCGCCCGCCATCAAAGGGAAGGCGACGTCGCGCAGATACCAGGGCGCAGCGCCGAGCACAGCGCCGGCTATCGGCAGCCGGCGCAGGAGCAGCGCCGCTCCGGCGGCCGCCAGCGCGTAGACGGCGCCGCGCACCGGGACGCCGCCCGGGTTCAGGCGCATGTGGTCGATGCGGTATATCCGCCGCTCGAGGTCGAAGACGCGGCGGTACGAGCGGATCTCGATCATCGAGCGCCGAACACCGACGCGACCGTCTCCCGCAGGAGCGCGATCCCTGTCGGGCTCGCCAGCAGGACCGCCACGATCCCGACGGCGAACACGCCCGCCGCCTCGCGGAAGTCGCGGCGGAACGCAAGCACGGTCGCCGCCACCGCGAAGGCGAGGCCGATCAGGCTCATAGCCACGGCGCGACCTGTGTCGCCCGCCTTCGCCGCCGCCGATTCGAGCGAGCTCGAGACTTCCGCCCCGCTCGCGGCGCGGGCGGACGCGCCGTTGCCGACGGCCGCGGCCGCGCTCCCCGGCACTGCGACCAGGAGGCCGGTGAGCGCGACAGCGCACACCACGTAGATCACCTTCAGCATCGTTCTCCTCTCTCGTTTCCGGACGCTAGGCATCGGGGTCGGTCTGGACGGCCGCGACCTCCCAGCGTCCCTGCACGACCGCGACATCGAGTTCGTAGGTGAGCGTGTACTGCGCCCCCTGCGCGTCCTGCGCGGTGACCGTGGCTTGGACGGAGCTCCCAACGGGGGCCCAGTCGACCGCTTGCACCGTCAGCAGGGTCAGCGGGTTCGGCGGAGTCGCGACACGCGCTCCGGGCACGAGGTCGGCCGCGAGATCGCCCGCGGCGCCCGCGAGGTAGTTGCGCAGCGCGCGGACGACCACCGTTTCCAGGCCGGGGTTCCCGACCGCCTTCAGCTTCGGGAGCGTCGCGGGACCGCCCGCCGGGGGCCCCACGAAGGCCGGATATCCGTCGAGCGCCAGCGGGCTCGCCCGCGGGTGCGAGACGGGCACCGTCAGATACACAAGACCCGCGCTGTCGGTCTGCGCCGCCACGGTGAACACGCGCACGCCCGCCTGCGGCTCTCGTTCCTGGACGACTTCCGCCCACCGGACGCTCTGCGCGCCCGCCGCCGGCAGCACGAGCCCGGCCGCCGGTTCGATGCCCGCGCCCGTGAACGGCGCGGTCGCTTCGGCTGTCGCGCCCGGATGGGCGGCGCTCCAGGTTAGGTAGCGACGAGCGAAGAGGACCGCGAAGCCCCGGGCCCGATGTCCGGCGTGGGCCCGGACACCGCGGCTGCCGGACCGGGCGCGCGCAGCGGCGCGAGCGCGTTGCGCGCGCTCGCGGCGAGACCCGCGAACGCCGCGGCGTAGAGCAGGTAGCGCCCGCCTTCGACCCGCAGCCGGTGAGCCCACAGCGGACGCGTGGTGATGCGCAGGGCGGCACGCCGGCTGGCGTTCACGGCTCGAATCCGAACTCGCGCGGAGCTCCCGCGGGGGCGGCTGCCTCCGGCGCCGCCGTCGGCGCGCTCTCTGCTGCCGCTCGAGGGATCGGTCGCGGTGGCACAGCGGGCACGCGGGGCATCCGGCCAACGCGCGTAGCGTCGCGGCGCGATCGGGCTCGCGCGCGCCGCAGTCCACCCCCCGACCCGGTTCGTGATCCGCCGACGACGTCGGTCGCCGCCGGCTGGCGTGGTGTGCCGAATCCCGGCAGCCCGCCCGCGAGCGCCCGAAGCGCAGCGACGCCGCCAAGGCCGAGCGCCGCTCCGCAGCCGGCCGCGAGCAGCCACGCGGCGAGCGATCGCACGACCCGCCGGACACGGCTCGTCCGCGGCGGGCGCGGGCGCGGCCCGTCGGCGCCGAGCGGCCCGACCTCCGCCGCCGAGAGGCCCCCGTGGGCGAGGAACGCCTCCTCGTCGAAGACGCGATAGGGCGGGAGCTCGCTCATGCACCCGCTCCCCACACGCGGAGGCACGCGACCGAGACCCGGGTCTGGGGATGCCCCGAGCCCCGGCCGCGTGCGAGGGCGTCCCCGTTCGCTCGTCGCCAGAACCGAGCGCCGGCGGCCCTCGGGACGCGCCTATGAGTGGGGGAGGTGATGGTCATAAGCGGGTCCCACGCTCCCCTCCGACCGCCCCCGGCGGACGTGACATGCCCCGCTCGTCGGCCTCGACCTCTTCCACCGCCATCAGCCAGCGCAGCCGCCGGCGGCCCCGCTGCGCGACCTTGCGGTACTTCTCCGCGCTCCAGCCGAAGCGACGGCAGAACTCCCGCGGCGGCATCTGCCACGCGAGCTGCGAGGCGAGCACAAGTCGCTGGTCGCTCGTAAGGCGCGGGGCGAGCGCGAGGACGCGGCGCAGCTCCTCGCGGCGGATGACGATCGGCTCGAGCTCGGCGCGGACGTCGATCGGGTCGACAGGGCTCGCGCCGGGGCCGGCGAGCCGCAGCGCGCCCTCCATCGCGGCAGCGATCGGACTGCGCCCGGACAGCGCGCGCCGCCGGTCGTGTATCCGCGAGACGAACCGAGCCTCGAGCGTGTTCGCGATGTGCCTGCGGTCAACGAACGTGCCCCCGCGCTGGGCCCGCTGCATCAGCTCGAGCGTCGCCTGGCTGAAGGCGTCCTCCAGGTCCTCGCGCCGCAGCCGGAACGCGTGCGCGCGCAGCAGCAGGTCGCGCCTGCTGCTCGCGACGAGCGCGACTTCCTCGACGACCGGGCGCCGGAACCCCCGCGTGACGGCGCGCACCGGAGCACCCGCCGCTCGCTGCCCTTCCTCTTTTCGGGTAGACACATGAGGGTGTCGTCCCTCGCACGAACTCGACCCCCCCTCAATATGCTCCGGGCCCGAGCGCGGCGATGAGCATCGGCGACCGCCTCCGTGCCCTCGACGCGGCCCAGCAGCGGCACCGACGCGCGAGCTTCGTCGCCGCGGTCATCAAGAAGTTCATCGACGACCAGGCCGGGCAGCTCGCGGCGCTGATCGCCTACTACGCCTTCCTGTCGCTGTTCCCGCTGCTGCTCGTGTTCGTCACGGTCCTCGGCTTCATCCTCCAGGGCAGCCCCAGCGCCCAGAACTCGGTGCTGCACTCGACGCTGAGCCAGTTCCCGATCATCGGCTCGCAGCTGCAGGACAACATCCACTCGCTCCGCGGCGACCCGCTGTCGCTGGTGATCGGCCTCGTCGGCTCACTGCTCGCCGGCCTCGGCATCACCGGCGCCGCCCAGAACGCCTTCAACCAGGTCTGGTACGTCCCGCGCAAGCACCGCCCGAACTTCCTGATCACGCGACTGCGGGGCCTCGGGCTGCTCGTCGCCCTCGGGGTGCTGGCGATCGCCTCGACCGTCGCCGCGGGCTTCGTCACCGGCGGCGGCGGACATGGGGTGATCGAAGTCCTCGGCGGGATCCTCGTCGCGCTCGCGGTCAACCTGCTCCTTTTCTTCACCGCCTTCCGCCTGCTCACCGCCGCCGATGTGACGACCGAGCAGCTCCTGCCGGGTGTGATCGTCGCCGCCGTGCTGTGGCAGCTGCTCCAGCACGTCGGCGGCTACTACGTCGACCACGTCGTGCGCCACGCACGCGAGACCTCGGGGCTGTTCGCGTTCGTGCTCGGTCTGCTCGCGTGGCTCTACCTCGGCGCCCAGGTGACGCTGCTGGCGGCCGAGGTCAACGTGGTCCGCGCGCGCCGGCTGTGGCCCCGCAGCTTCCTCGGCGACCCCCTCGTCCACGCAGACCGGGAGGCGCTCACCTCCTCCGCGGAGGTCGAGGAGCGCGTGCAGGAGGAGAACGTCGAGGTCGATTTCGACGGCGACCGCACGGCCGCCGACTCGACCCGCCGGCGCCCCGGCTAGCCGACCTCCAACTGCACCCCGACCGCTTCAGCGACCCGCCGCTGCCCGGCGTCGCCGCTCAGCAACGTCGCTCCCGAGCGGAGCGCCACCGCCACGATCGCGCAGTCGAGCAGGCCGCCCGGCGTCAGCCCGATACCGGCGCAGCGCCTGAAGATCCGCGCCGCCAGCTCGAAATCGATCGTCGACTCGAACGGCAGCCAGTCGCGGCTGCGCAGCAGTGTTCGCAGACGCTCCTCGGCGCGGGCGTCGCGCGCGCCCGCGAGCACCTCCATCAGCACGGGCTCGGTCACCGCGAGTCCGTGGCGCTCCCCGACCAGCTCGGTCATCCGTCGCTCGAGCGAGGTTCCCGTAGCTCGATCGAACTCGATCCACGCAGACGAGTCCGCGAGGACCATCAACCTTCAGAAGGTCCGCGGCGACCGGTCGGGAGGCAGTTCTGCGATCAGGTTCGCCCCGCGCATGGCAAGCGCTTCCTCGCCGCTCATCGACTGCCCGGCGAGGCTCCGCAGCGCCAGCTCGACGGCCGCGGTCTTCGTGTGCACCCCGTAGCGGTCCATCACCCGGCGCACCAGCTCATCGTCGATCTCGATATTGGTGCGCACCCGGGCCATACACCAAGTATACACGCTAGGTGTATGACAGGTGTAGACACCCGCCGCAACGCGACCCGCCCACCCATCCATAAAAGCCGTCCCCGCGACCCCTTTGGGCGCCGCTCAACGCGCGCTATACTAACTACACTTTCGTAAGCTTATATGGAGCGGTTACCACATGTCTTCGCCTGAGCAGCAAGCGATAAACCCAGCGGATCCGAGCCCGCGCCTGCGGCTCATCCCGCTGGACGACACAGTCGTCTTCCCCAACATGGGCATCACCCTCACGATCGACGTCGGCGACGACGATCGCGTCGTGCTCGTCCCACGGCACGAGAACGAGTTCCTCGAGGTCGGCACGATCGCCGAGGTCTCCGAGAAGATCCGCCTCCCCGGCGGCGGCCGCGCCGTCGCCCTGTCCGGCGAGCACCGCGCGCTGATCGGCGCGGCCCAGACCGGACCCGAAGGGGAGCTCCGCGTCGAGGTCGACGAGCGCCCCGACGACCACCCGGTCGACGGCCGCACGCGCGAGATCGAGCGCGAGTACCGCGCCACAGTCGAGGAGATCCTCGAGCTGCGCGGCGACGACGGGCGCATCGCTGCCTTCCTGCGGGCGATCGCCGAGCCCGGCGCGCTCGCCGACTCCGCCGGCTACTCGCCGACGATCTCCTACGAGCAGAAGGTCGAGCTCCTGCGCACGCTCGACGTGACCGAGCGCCTCGAGCTCGCCGTCAGGCTCCAGCGCGAGAGCCTCGCCGAGCTGCAGGTCCGCCGGCGCATCCGCGAGGACGTGCAGGAGGGCGCCGAGAAGCAGCAGCGCGAGTACTTCCTGCGCAAGCAGATGGAGTCGATCCGCAAGGAGCTCGGCGAGGACGACGCGTCGGTCTCCGAGGAGTACCGCACGAAGATCGAGGAGTCCGCGATGCCCGACGAGGTCCGCGAGCAGGCGCTCAAGGAGCTCGGCCGCCTCGAGCGGATGGGTGAGCAGACGGGCGAGTCGAGCATGATCCGCACCTACCTCGACTGGCTGACCGCCGTCCCGTGGGGCAAGCGCTCCGAGGAGCACCTCGATCCCGTCGCCGCCCGCGCCGTGCTCGACGCCGACCACGCGGGCCTCGAGGACGTCAAGGACCGTGTGACCGAGTACCTCGCCGTCCGCAAGCTGCGTCAGGACCGCGACATCGAGGCCGACCCCAAGTCCGGGGCGATCCTGACCCTGATCGGACCGCCCGGCACCGGCAAGACCTCGATCGGCGAGTCGATCGCGCGCGCAACCGGACGCGAGTTCGTACGCATGTCGCTCGGCGGCGTTCGCGACGAGGCCGAGATCCGCGGTCACCGCCGCACGTACATCGGCGCCCTGCCCGGCCGCCTCGTGCGCGCCCTGCGCGACGCCGGGACGATGAACCCAGTGATCCTGCTCGACGAGGTCGACAAGGTCGGCGCCGACTGGCGCGGTGACCCCTCGGCGGCGCTGCTCGAGGTCCTCGACCCGGCCCAGAACCACTCGTTCCGCGACCACTACCTCGACGTCGAGCTCGACCTCTCGCAGGTCATGTTCCTCGCGACGGCCAATGTCGCCGACACGATCCCCGGCCCGCTGCTCGACCGCATGGAGGTGATCAGCTTCGACGGCTACACCTCCGAGGAGAAGCTCGCGATCGCCAAGGGCTACCTGTGGCCGCGCCAGCGCGACCGCAACGGCCTGCGCGAGGACGAGGTCGAGATCTCCGATGAGGTGCTGCGCCAGGTGATCGCCGAGTACACGCGCGAGGCCGGCGTCCGCAACCTCGAGCGCAACCTCGGCACGGTCCTGCGCAAGACCGCGACGCGGATCGCCTCAGGGCTGACCCAGGAGGAGCCCGCGTCTGCGCCTACGGAGCCCGACGCCGGCAGCGACGCCGAGGCCGAGCCGCCGCAGGAGAAGGTCTCGCCCAACGGCAAGGTGACTCCCGCCAAGGCGCCCAAGAAGGGCAAGCCGACGAAGGCGAAGGCAGCGCTCCCGGCTCCCGTGAAGATCGACCTGGAGACCGTGCGCGACGCGCTCGGGCGCCAGCGGTTCTTCCAGGAGTCCGCGGCTCGCACCGCCACGCCCGGCGTCGCGACCGGCCTGGCCGTCACCGGCACCGGCGGCGACGTCCTGTTCGTCGAGGCCACGGCGATGAAGTCGGGGTCATCGGGCTCGGGCGGCAGCCTCGTGCTGACCGGCCAGCTCGGGGACGTGATGAAGGAGTCCGCGCGGATCGCGCTCTCCTACGTCCGCGGCCACGCCGAGGAGCTCGGGATCGAGGAGTCGGCGTTCGAGGGCAAGGAATTCCACGTCCACGTCCCCGCCGGCGCGATCCCGAAGGACGGTCCGAGCGCGGGCGTGACGATGGTCACGGCGCTCGCCTCGCTCCTGTCGGACCGGCCGGTGATGCACACGGTCGGGATGACCGGCGAGGTCACCCTCCAGGGCCGAGTGCTGCCGATCGGCGGGCTCAAGCAGAAGGCGCTCGCCGCCCACGCCGCCGGGCTGACGGACCTGATCCTGCCCGAGCGCAACCGCGGCGACCTCGACGACATCCCCGAGGAGGTCCGGCAGCAGATGACCTTCCACCCGGTGATGACCGTCGATGAGGTCCTCGACCGCGCACTGGAGCCCGCCCGCGATGTCGCGGCCCTCCCGTAGGTGCCAGCCCGTCCCCGTGGAGGTCCGCGAAGCAGCGGACCTCCTCGAGCGGCGGTGGCAGCTCTCGATCATCTACGCCGCGCTCTCCGGCGCGCTCAGGTTCAACGAGTTCGCCGACGCGGTCGCCGGCATCTCGCCGCGGATGCTCTCCGAGCGCCTGCGCGACCTCGAGGGCGCCGGACTCGTGCAGCGCACCGTGATCCCCTCGAGCCCGCCGACCGTGGAGTACCGCCTCACCGAGCGGGGCCGCAGGCTCGGCCCGCTGATCGATGCGATGCGCGAGTACGCGCGCGAGCCTGTGTAGAGCGGCACGCGTCGGACTCGCCTCCCTCCTAGCCCCCTGCCTCCGCGGCCGCCTCCCGGCCCTCGAGCCCGGCGGCCACGCGCTCGCGCTCTTCGCAGTCGTGCCGCTCCGTGATCTGCCGCCCCGTGCCGACGAGCTGCCCCGGCCCGCAGTCCTCGGCGTCCACCTCCCCGCGCGTGTTGCGGATCCCGAGCACGCCCGCGGCGCCGCCGACCGCCAGCAGCACCGCGGCGATCAGCATTCCCACGTGGAAGCTGTGCAGCGACGCCGCCTGCGCCGCGGCGCGCACCGCGTGCGCCTGGGCGGGCGGGAGCGAATGGACGTCCGGCAGCCCCAGCGGCAAGCGCTTCGCCGACTGCACGGCCGCGTGCCCAGCCGCCCCGAGTTGGGTGTGCGCGAGCCGCGCGTCGAGCCGGCTCACGAACGACGCCGAGACCGCCGCGCCGACGGCGGCCGTCCCGAGCAGCCCGGCGACCCGCGCGATCGCGTTGTTCACGCCCGAGGCGATGCCGGCGTCTTCGTGCGTGGCGTCCGCGAGCACGGCGGCCGTCAGCGGCGCCACCGTCATCGAGAGCCCGAGCGCGAACACGAGCTGCGCGGGCAGCACGGCGCCGAGATAGTCCACGTGGACGCCCACGCGCTGGAACAGGAGCAGGCCCGCGGCGCAGACGAGCGGTCCGGCGCCCATGAACAGCCGCGGCCCGTAGCGGTCGGCGAGCATCCCGAACCGCCGCGCGAGGAAGAACATGACGACGGTCACCGGCAGCGTCGCGAGTCCGCTCTCCAGCGGTGAGTAGCCGCCGATCTGCTGCAGGAACAGCACCAGGAAGAAGAACAGGATCGACAGCCCCGCGTACATCGCGAACGTCTCCACGTTGCCCGCCGAGAAGTTGCGACGCCGGAACAGGCGCAGCGGGAGCATCGGGTCGCGGGCGCGCGCCTCGTAGAGGACGAACAGCGCGAGCAGCGCCCCGCCGCCGGCGAGCGCGCCGATCACCCCAGGGCTCGACCAGCCGAGGCGCGGCTGCTCGATCAACGCGAACACGGTCCCGCCGAGCCCGGCGGCACACAGGATCCCGCCCGGCACGTCGACGCGGCGCTCGGGGCGCTCGCGCGCGGCCATCGGCGGGATCGCGGTCAGGATCAGCGCCACGCACGCCGCGACGAACGGGATGTTGATCAGGAAGATCCAGCGCCACGAGGCGATCGCGAGCAGCTCTCCGCCGAGCAGCGGGCCGAGCACCGCGGCGATCGTCCCCCATGCGGTCCACGCGCCGATCGCCGCTCCGCGCTCGGACTCCGGGAACGTGTTCACGATCACCGCGAGCGACGCGGGCGTGAGCAGCGCGCTCGCGATCCCCTGCACCGCCCGCAGCGCGACCAGCACCCCGATCGTCGGCGCCAGCGCGCACCCGAGCGAGGCGATCCCGAATCCGACCACGCCGATCGTGAAGATCCGCCGCTCGCCGAACAGGTCGCCCAGCGACCCGCCCACGAGGATCAGCGAGCCGAGCGTCAGCAGGTAGCCGTTGACGACCCACTGCTGCGCCGCGAGGCCGCCGCCGAGCGCGCGCTGGATCGTCGGAAGCGCGACGTTGACCACCGTGCCGTCGAGCAGCGCGATGCCCGAGCCGAGGATGCACGCGACGAGCGTGAGGGTCTTGATGCGCCTGCTCGGTCCCTCCGCCACGCCTCGACGCTAGCGGATGACCTGGGCGGCGGCTCGCGCGCACTCCGTGAAGGCCTCGCGAGCCGCCGCGTGCCGGCCCCGCGCAGCCGCGCAGCCGCCTCGGCGCTCAGCCGCTGCGCCGCAGGGCGCCCGGGCCGAGCTGCGAGGGCTCGGTGTAGCCGCTGAGCGCGAGCGTGAGGTCGAGCTCGGCCAGCAGCCGCCGGATGACAGCCTCGACGCCGGCCTGTCCGGCGAGGGCGAGCCCCCACACATATGGCCGCCCCACGCACACAGCATCCGCTCCGAGCGCGAGCGCCTTGAAGATGTCCGCGCCGCTGCGCACGCCGCTGTCGAACAGCACCGCGAGCTCGTCGCCCACGACCTCGCGCACCGCGCCGAGCGCGTCGAGCGCCCCGATCGCCCCGTCGACCTGGCGCCCGCCGTGATTGGAGACGATCACGCCGTCGGCCCCGCTCGCGAGCGCCCGCTGTGCGTCGTCGGGGTGCAGGATCCCCTTCAGGAGGATCGGCAGCTCGGTCTGCTCGCGCAGCCACTCGAGGTCCTCCCACGTCACCGTCGGGTTCGAGAACTCGTACGCCCAATGGCCGATCGCGCCCTGCGGATCCTCCTCGGGCGTGCTCGCAAGCGCGGCCCTGAACACCGGGTCGCTGAAGTAGTTGGCGACGCCCTCCCCTTTGAGGAACGGCAGATAGGCGTGCCCGAGGTCGCGGGGGCGCCAGCCGAGCATCCACGTGTCGAGCGTCAGCACGAGGGCCGCGTATCCCGCCTCGCCCGCTCGTGCCACGAACGACGCGGCGAGGTCGCGCGACCGCGGCCAGTAGAGCTGGTACCAGCGGCTCTGCTCCCCGGCCGCCTCGGCCGCCTCCTCGATCGTGTGCGAAGCGGCCGTGCTGAAGATGAACGGCACGCCCGTCGCCGCGCTCGCCCGCGCGACGGCCAGCTCGGCGTCGGGGTGGACGATCGACTGCACCCCGACCGGCGCCAGCAGCAGCGGCGCGGGGAGCGCCGTGCCGAGCACGGTGCGCGAGAGGTCGCGCGCGGCGACGTCGCGGAGCATGCGGGGGACGATCTGCACGTGCTCGAATGCCTCGCGGTTCGCGCGCATCGTCAGCTCCTCGCCGGCCCCGCCGGCGACGTACCCGTACGCCTCCGGCGTGATCGCCTCGCGCGCCGCGGCCTCCAGCTCCTCATAGCGCAGCGCCAGCTCCGGCTTCTCGCCCGCGAGACCCTGCAGGTAGATCTCGTACTGGTGGTTGCCGTACAGCTCGGCGGCGGGCTCGGGCGCGCCCATCAGCCGAGCACGAGCTCGGCCGCGGTGCGGATCGTGGCCGCGTCACCGGAGACGAGCAGCGTCGTGACGACCGACTCGCGCCACTTCTCGAGGTCGTCGCGGATCTTCTCGCGGGGACCGATCAGGGACAGCTCTTCGATCAGCGAGATCGGGATCTTCGCCCCGGCCTCCTCCTTCTTGCCGCTGAGGTACAGCTCCTGGATCTCGGCGACCTCCTTCTCATATCCCATCCGGATCGGCACGTTGGCGTGGAAGTTGGCGCCTTTCGCGCCCATCCCGCCGAAGTAGAGGGCGTAGAAGGGCCGCAGCGAGTCGGCCGCGGCGTCCAGGTCGTCGGTGACGATCAACGGCACGGTCGCGCACACCTCGAAGTCGTCGAACCCGCGCCGCGCGCCCGGGCGTCCGAATCCCTCCTCCAGCGACGGCCGGTACAGGTCCTCGTAGACGCTCGGCGAGAACAGCATCGCCAGCCACCCGTCGCAGAGCTCCGCGCACAGCGCGATGTTCTTCGGCCCCTCGGCGCCGAGGTAGACCGGGATGTCCTCCCTCAGCGGGTGGATCGAGGACTTCAGCGCCTTCGCGAGGCCGGTGCCGCCGGGGAGCGGCAGGCGGTAGTGCTCGCCGTCGGCCGTGACCGGGCCGTTGCGCGCCCAGATGTCGCGGAGGATCCAGATGTACTCGCGCGTGCGCGCGAGCGGCTTCGCGAACGGCATCCCGTACCAGCCCTCGACGACCTGCGGCCCGGAGACGCCGAGGCCGAGGATGAAGCGGCCGTTTGACAAGTGGTCCATCGTCATCGCAGCCATCGCCGTCGCTGCCGGCTGGCGCGCGGACATCTGCACGATCGCCGTCCCGAGCTTGATCCGCTCGGTCGCGGCGCCCCACCACGCGAGCGGCGTCAGGCAATCGGACCCGTAGGCCTCCGCGGTCCAGATCGAGTCGAATCCGAGGCGCTCGGCCTCGGCGATCGACTCCGCCGCGCCGGGTGGAGGACCCCCCGCCCAGTAGCCGGTATTGAGTCCGAGCTTCAGCTCCCGCGCCATCGCGCGGAGACTATAGTCCGGGGCCCGATCGAGGAGGTTGTGGTGGCGGTCACGGTTGGCGTTCTCAGCGACACGCGGCGGCGGACGCTCGAGGCGGTGTGCGACACGTTCGCGCCCTCGGTCGACGAGCCCGGCGATAACGAGGCGCAGCGCGCGTACTACGCACGCGCGGCCTCCGACCTCGGGGTGGCCGCTCAGATCGAGGGGCTGCTCGCGCAGACCGCGATGCCCGAGGAGATCGAGGCCACCGGCCAGCTGCTCGACGCGATCGCGGCCCAGGGCTTCGACGGCTGCGACCTCGACGCCCGGACCGCGCTGCTGCACGCGATGTCCGAATCGGCGCCCGAGCTGAAGCTCGCACTGCGTCAGTTGCGCGCCCTCACCTTCCTGTTCTTCTACGGCCTCGCGACGCCGGAGGTGGCGAACCCGAACTGGGAGGCGATCGGCTATCCCGGCCCTCGCACTCCCGCCCCCTCGCCCGAGCAGGCGCCGAAGACGATCCCGCTCGAGCCGATCGCGGGCGAGATCGCGATGCTCGACGCCGATGTGTGCGTCGTCGGCTCGGGTGCCGGAGGCGGCGTGGTCGCGGCCGAGCTCGCGCGCGCCGGCCGCTCGGTCGTCGTGCTCGAGATGGGCGGCTACCGCAACGAGGCCGACTTCCACCAGCTCGAGCTGCAGGGCATGTTCGAGCTGTACCTGAACGGCGGCCTCGCCGCCTCCGAGGACGGCTCGATCGCGGTTCTGGCGGGCTCGACACTCGGTGGCGGGACGGTCGTCAACTACATGAACTGCATCCGCACCCCCGACGCGATCCGCGCGGAGTGGGCCGCGCACGGCCTCACGGGGCTCGACGAGCCGGGTTACGACGAGCACATCGACGCGATCTGGAAGCGCCTCGGCGTCAACGACACCGCGACCTCGCAGAACCGCACGCACAAACGCCTGATCGCGGCGTGCGAGGAGCTCGGCTGGCCGCACCGGCCGCTGACGCGCAACGCGGACACGGCGTGTGAGGACCCGAGCACGTGCGGCTACTGCTATGCGGGCTGCCAGACCGGGTGCAAGCAGTCGACGATGAAGACGTTCCTGCAGGACGCCGCCGACAGCGGCGCGCGCTTCGTCGTGGGCGCGCGGGTGGAGCGGATCCTCACGCACGACGGCCGCGCCCGCGGCGTCGTGGCGACCGTGACCGCGCCGGACGGCTCGACGACCGAGCTGACCGTCAACGCGCCGACCGTCGTCGCCGCCGCCGGGTCGATCGAGTCCCCGGCGCTGCTGCTGCGGTCGGGCATCGGCGGACCGGCCGCCGGGCGCCACCTCCGCCTGCACCCCGCTTCGCTCGTCGTCGGCGTGTACGAGCAGGCGATCGAGGGCTGGGTCGGGCAGATCCAGTCGGCGCTGTCGGACCAGTTCAAGTCCCTGGAGGGCGAGCACGGCTTCCTGATCGAGGCGTCGACGGTCGCGCCCGCGATCGTCGCGATGTCGCTGCCGTGGGAGGACGGGCGGTCGCACAAGCAGACGCTCGCGACCAAGCTCGCGCACTTCGCGCCGTTCATCTCGGTCGCCCGCGACCACGGCGAGGGCGAAGTCGTGATCGACGACTACGGCCGCGCCGTCACGCGCTGGGGCTTCGGGGACGAGGTCGATGCGCGCCTGTTCAGGCGCGCGATGATCGAGCTCGCGCGCATGCACCGCGCCGCGGGCGCGAAGGAGGTCATCACCGTCCACCAGCGCCCGCGGCTCGCATGGAGCGAGGGCGAGGACTTCGACGCGTTCCTGGCTGAGATCGAGGAGCGATCGCTGGCGCCGAACGACATCGCCGCGTTCACCGCGCACCAGATGGGCGCCTGCCGGATGGGCTCGGACCCGGCCGACAGCGTCGCGGACGGCCGCGGGGAGCTGCACGACACCGCGGGCGTGTGGATCGGAGACGCCTCTGCGTTTCCGACCGCGCCGGGCGTCAACCCGATGATCTCGATCATGTCGCTCGCCCACCGCACGGCGGCGAACATCGTCGCGGGCGGCCGCTGAGCGCCAGGCTGTCGCCGCGATACGCGGCGCGCGTCCGGACGTCGTTCGCTCCCTAGCTCGCGACGACCGCCAGCGTGAACCCGTCGTGGCCCTTCACGCCCACCGTCTGGATCGTCGTCGCCTCGACGGTACCGGCGGTGCGCGCCTCGGCGAGCAGCTCGTGGAAGCGGCGCATCCCCAGGGCGCCCGGCTCGTCGCTCGCGGCGTCGGCGAGCGCGCCCCCGCGGACGACGTTGTCGCTGACGACCACGGCGCCGGGGACGACCAGGCGCAGGGAGCGCTCGAAGTAGTCAGGCGTCGCGGCCTTGTCGGCGTCGATGAACACGAGGTCGAACGGCTCGGCGCCGCGCTCGATCAGCTCGTCGAGGCTCGCGAGCGCAGGACCGACGATCACCTCGACGAGGTCGGCGAGACCGGCGCGCTCGACGTTCTCGGCCGCGACCGCGGCGTAATGGGGCTCTAGCTCGAGCGTGACCAGGTGCCCTCCGGCGGGCAGGGCGCGGCCGAGCCAGATCGTGCTGTAGCCGCCGAGCGTCCCGATCTCGAGGATCCGCCGCGCGCCGTGGATGCGCGCCAGGAGGCCCAGCATCTTCCCCTGCGCGGGCGACACCGCGATCGGGGGCAGGCCCGCGGCGATGCTCGCGCGCAGGGCGTCGTCGAGCGCCGCGTCGGGACCGATCAGCTGTTCCTCGACGTACTCGTCGACCTCCTGCCACAGGGAGTAGCTCACGCGACCGCCTCGCCGACGGCGCTCATCAGCGCGACAGGGACCGAGAGCCCGGCCGATCGCCGCACGGTCGCGATCCGGCGGCCGGCCTGGACCGCGTCGCGCACCTCTCCGCAGTGCGGGGCGAACGCGGCGGCGGTCGCGTCGAGGTCGGCGCTGATCAGCGCGAGGCCCCAGAAGTGCGCCGGGCGGTCGCTGCCGCCGTGGCGCTCGCTCACCTCCCCGGGCTCCTGCACGACCTCGAGGATCACCTCATCGAGGCGGAAGAAGCCCTGGCGCGGGGCGCCTGCGGGCGTCGGCTCCTCGCGCACGCGGCGCAGGTCGAGGCCGGCGGCCTGCAGGGTCGCGATCGTGCGGTCGAGATCCGGCGAGACGGCGACGACGTGATCGATCGCGGTGATCGCATTCGGATGCCGGCCGCCCCCCGGCGGGGGCGCCGCAGATGTGCCGAGCGTCGTGGGCAGCCCGTCGAGCTCGGCGGACGCGATGTCCCGCAGCCTCCACCCAACGAGCCCCGCTCCCGGGCCCTCGTGCTCGCGCGCGCCGGCGCCCGCCAGGTTGACGACCACCGAGCCGAGCGTGCAGCTGCCGTCGCGCACGTCGAACCCGAGGCTCGACCACGCGTGCGGCTCGTCCGCGAGCGTGATCTCCTCGATCGTGGCCATATGGCGATCGTACATATTGATGATGGGTGGGTCGCGTGGCGGCGTCACGGCGCGCCGCCCCGAGGGCCGCGCGGACGGGACCCCGCTCAGACCCGGAACGAGTACGAGAGCCACTGCTCGCGGTGGGCGCCGATCCCGTCGTAGAGCGCCTGCGCGAGCGCGTTACCGGGGGCGGTCTGCCAGTCGAGGCGCGTGGCGCCGCGTTCGGTTGCGTGCCGCGCGCACTCTTCGATCAGGCGGCGCCCGACGCCGCTGCCGCGGGCCTCGGAGACGACGTAGAGGTCGTTCATGATCCCGACGCGACAGGCCTCGGTCGTGTCCCAGCTCCAGAACACGCTCGCGAAGCCGAGCGCCCGGCCGCCCGGCTCGCGCGCGATCAGCTGGACGCCCTCGCGCTCGGGATCGGCGATCGCCGCGCGGGCGAGGGCCAGCAGCCCCGCGTCGGCGGGCGCGGTCTCGTAGAACTCGCAGTAGGCGCGCATCAGCGGCAGCAGATCGGCCAGGTCGGACTCGCCGACAAGCGAGATCATCTCCTCGTGCGCGGCAGAGCGCTCCATCGCGACCATCCTACGCACGGCGGCGCGCGCCAAAGCCAGCTCCCGAGCGCGGGTCGGCAGCGCCTGACCGGCGACTCGTGTGACCCGGCCCGCGGTGGGGTGAGGAGCGCCGGAGGGCATCGGCGTGCGCCCGCCCGCCGCTCTGGAACACTTCCCCCTGATGAGCGTGCGCTCGCTGGGCCTCCTGATAGCGGGCGCTTTGCTCGCCTCCGCAGCCGTGCCCGCAGCGGGAGCGGAAACGACCGCCGCGCCGGAAGCTCCCTCGTTGAGCCTCAGCGAAGAACCGCCGCCGGCGCCCTGCAAGCCCGGGCCCGACGTCGTCCTGTCGAACGAAAGAACGAAGACGACGTGGGCCAACCCGAGCGACGAGCTCCCGATCTACACGCAGCCCGAATCGCACGGACGCGTGATCGCGCACACCCATCTGCTGACCGAGGACGGCTTCGCCGAGGTGTACCTGCTGCTCTCCTGCCGCGTCGACGCCAAGGGCCGCGCCTGGATCAAGCTGCGCATCCCGGGTCGACCGAACGGGCGCGTCGGATGGGTCAGCAGCGAAGCACTCGCCGAACTCCACGTCACCCACTGGGCGATCGTCGTCAACCGCCGCCGGGAGCTGCTGACGGTCTACCGCAACGGTCGCCAGGTGTTCGTCGCGCCCGTCGGCGTCGGCAAGCCGAGCACCCCGACCCCGCCGGGCCACTTCTGGATCCGCGAGCGCTTCCGCCTGAAGGACCCCGCCAACCCGTACTACCCCTACGCGTTCGGAACCTCCGACTACTCCACGCTCAGCGAATGGCCCGGTGGGGGCGTCGTCGGCATCCATGGTCCGTTCGGAGAACCGCAGAAGATCCCCGGGGCCCCCTCGCACGGGTGCGTCAGGATGCGCGACGCCGGCGTGGCGTGGCTCGGGGCGCACGTCCCGATCGGAACCCCGGTGCTCATCATCTAGGCTGACTCGCGTGCTGCGCGAGCGCGGGCCAGTCGTCGTACGTTCGAGCGAGGAGCTGACCAGCGATTGGCTGACCGCCGCGCTCGGCCTGCCCGAAGGAGCGCTGCGAGTCCTCGGCAGCGAGCCGATCGGCACCGGCCAGATGAGCCAGAGCCATCGCGTGCACCTCGAGCACGCCGGGGGCGAGGGCCCCGACTCGCTCGTGGTGAAGCTCGCCTCCCCCGACCCGACCAGCCGAGCGACCGGACAGTGGCTCGGCGCCTACCTTCGCGAGGTCGAGTTCTATCGCCGGCTCGCCGGGCGCATCGGCGGCCCGACGATGCGCTGCCACGCGGCGGCGATCGACGACGAGGGCTGGTTCACGCTCGTCCTCGAGGACGCCATCGACACGGTCCAGGGCGATCAGGTCGCCGGCTGCGAGGCGGCCCACGCGCGCCTTGCGATGTGCGCACTCGCCGAACTGCACGCCCCCGTGTACGGGGACGCCGCGCTCGGCGCGGCGGACTGGCTGAACGTCGCGTCGCCGCTGCGCCAGGGGCTGGTCGCGCAGCTGCTCCCCGGCTTCCTCGAGCGCTACGAGGATCGGATAGAGCCCGAGCACGTGGCGGTCTGCAGGCGCTTTGTCGAGAGCATCGACGGTTGGGTGGCCGACGCCCGGCCGCCGCTGGGGCTCGTCCACGGCGACTACCGGCTCGACAACGTGCTGTTCGCGACCGACGGCGTGCGCCCGCCGCGGATCGTCGACTGGCAGACGGTCTCGTGGGGCCCGATGATGCTCGACGCCGCCTACTTCATCGGCGGGAGCCTCAAGGTCGAGGACCGTCGCGCGCACGAGCGCGAGCTGCTCGCGCTCTACCACGAGGCGATGCTCGAGCGGGGGGCGCGCGACCTCGACTGGGACGCGTGCTGGGAGGGCTATCGCCGTCAGTGCCTGTACGGCCTGCTGATGTGCATCGCGGCCGCGATGGTCGTCGCCCGTACCGAGCGCGGCGACGAGATGTTCACCACGATGCTCGCCCGCTACGCCCAGCAGGCGATCGACCTCGAGTCGGTGTCCCTGCTGCCCCCGGCGGGCCAGGGGCGCCCGGCGCCGCTCGTCCCGGCGGCCGAGGACGAGGGCCGTCACTCCCCGACAGCCGATCAGCTGTGGAACGAGAGCTACTACTTCGACGCGATCGCCGACGACGCGAGCCTCGGCGCGTATGTGCGCGTCGGCCTGTACCCGAACCTCGGCGTGGCCTGGTACACCGCGTTCGTGTGCAGGCCCGGGCGCGAGTCGCTCGCCGTGATCGACTTCGCCGCTCCGCTTCCGCCGGCGGGCTCGATCTCGGTGCAGCGCGAGGGCCTGCGCGCCGAGCACGCGTGCGAGAGCCCGCTGCTGCGGTTCCGCGCGACGCTCGAGGCCGAGGCCGAGGCCTACGCGGATCCGGCCGCGGTGCTGCGCGGCGAGCGGGGCGAACCGCGGGCGCTCGCGCTCGATCTCGTGTGGGACACGGACGGCGCCGCCTATGCCTACCGCATGACCACCCGCTACGAGGTCCCGTGCAGGGTGTCGGGCACGATCCGGATCGGCGACGAGGTGCTGGCGCTGTCGGGCTCCGGTCAGCGCGACCACTCGTGGGGCACGCGCGACTGGTGGGCGATGGACTGGATGTGGAGCGCCGCCGCCTTCGAGGACGGCACCCGCCTGCACGCGGTCGCGCTGCGGATCCCCGGCGCGCCCGTGCTGAGCGTCGGCTACGTGCAGCACCCGGCGGGCAAGATGATCGAGCTCGAAGCGGTCGAGACCGACGAGGACGTCGCCGCGGATGGCCTGATCGAGCACGCCCGGATCGCGGTCGACGAGGGCCTCCCGCAGCTCGATGTCCGTCCGCTCGCCTTCGGGCCGCTGCTCCTGGAAGCCCCCGACGGGCGCGTCGCGCACTTCCCGCGGGCGATGTGCCGCTTCCAGAGCGAGGACGGGCTCCGGGGCCTCGGCTGGGTCGAGTGGAACCGCAACCAGCCGGGCTGAGGGGGGCTGCCTGACGCGACCTCGCGGCCTTCGACATTAGGATCGAGGCCGCAGATGCCGGCCGCAACCGCCTCCGTCGAGGATCCGGTCCCGCCCGCCGCGACCGCCCGCCCGCGGCTGCGCCTGATCTTCGGCGGCCTGCTGCTGGTGATGCTGCTGGCGGCGCTCGACCAGACGATCGTCGCCACCGCGCTGCCGACGATCGTCGGCGACCTCGGCGGGCTCGACCGGCTCGCATGGGTGACGAGCGCGTTCCTGCTCGCCCAGACCGCGGTCACTCCGATCTACGGGAAGCTCGGCGACCTCTACGGCCGCAAGCGCGTGCTGCAGACGGCTGTGTGCGTGTTCCTCGCCGGCTCCGCGCTGTGCGGGCTCGCGCAGGACATGACCGAGCTGATCGCCTTCCGCGCGATCCAGGGTCTCGGCGCGGGCGGCCTGATCGTGCTGATCCAGGCGGTCGTCGGCGACGTCGTCCCGCCGCGCGAGCGGGGGCGCTATCAGGGGCTGTTCGGCGCCGTCTTCGGGGTCGCGAGCGTCGCGGGCCCGTTGCTCGGCGGAGCGATCGTCGAAGCGGTCTCCTGGCGCTGGATCTTCTACGTGAACCTGCCCCTCGGCGCGATCGCACTCGTCGTGCTCTCGGCGACCCTCCCCGGCTCGCGCCCGAGCGCGCGCCCGCGGATCGACTACGCGGGCGCCGCCGCGCTCGCCGGCGGGCTGAGCGCGATCGTGCTCGTCGCGAGCCTCGGCGGAACGACGTGGGCGTGGGGGTCGACGCAGACGATCCTCGTGGCGGCGATCGGGCTCGCGCTGATCGTCTCCTTCGGCGCGATCGAGCGGCGGGCCGTCGAGCCCGTGCTGCCCCCTCGCCTGGTGCGCGACCGCGTCTTCGCGGTCGCGAGCGCGGAGTCGCTGATCGTCGGCTTTGCGATGTTCGGCTCGATCACCTTCCTCCCGCTCTACTTCCAGACGGTCGACGCCGCCAGCCCGACCGGCGCGGGCATCCGCCTCGTTCCGATGATGGTCGGGGTGCTGACGATGTCGATCCTCTCCGGGCAGGCGATCACGCGCACGGGTCGCTACCGCATGTTCCCGATCGCGGGCACGGCCGTGATGTCCGTCGGGCTGCTGCTGCTCTCGACCCTCGACGTCGGCACATCGGGGACGTCCGCGGCGCTCTACCTGCTCGTGCTCGGACTCGGGCTCGGCTCCGTGATGCAGGTGCTCGTCCTGGCGGTCCAGAACTCGGTCGACTACTCGGTGCTCGGCGCCGCGACCTCGGGGGTGACGATGTTCCGCGGCATCGGGGGATCGCTCGGCGCCGCGGTGTTCGGGACGATCTTCAGCTCGCGGCTGCATTCCGAGCTGACGCACGCGGGCGCGGCCCCGATCAGCGGGGCGGCCGCTCACGGCGCGCGCCTCACCGGCGCCCAGGTCGCGCGCCTGCCGGCACCGCTGCGGAGCACGTACGAGCATGCCTATGTGCACGCGCTGCATCCGGTCTTCCTGGCGGCGACCGGCGTCGCCGCGGCCGGCTTCGCCCTCAGCTGGCTGCTCGTCGAGAAGCCGCTGCGCGAGGCGGCCGCGGCGCGCACCGGGATCGACGACAGCCTCGCGATCCCCCGCTCGCCTGACTCGCTCGCCGAGATCGAGCGCTCCCTCGCCCACGCGACCGCGCGCGAGACGCGGGAGCGCTTCGCCGAGCGCGTCGCCGAGCGCGCCGGCATCGCCGTGAGCCCCGGGGCGACGTGGGCGCTCGTGCGCATCGAGGAGCACGGCGTGGCGGGCGCGCGTGCGATGGCGGCCGA
Organism: Solirubrobacteraceae bacterium; assembly: GCA_036264095.1. Classification (GTDB taxonomy): domain Bacteria; phylum Actinomycetota; class Thermoleophilia; order Solirubrobacterales; family Solirubrobacteraceae; genus Palsa-744. The sequence goes on from DATARO010000031.1 coordinate 28,727, forward strand.
CATCAACGTGGACCCCGAGCGGGTCGCCGCGGTCGTCGCCGAGCTGCGCGAGCGCGGGCTGGTGGCCGGCGAGGACGGCGCGGCACAGCTCACGGCGGAGGGGGCGACGCTCGCCCGCCGCGCGGTCGAGGCGCGCCGCGAGCTGCTCTGCGAGGCGCTCGCCGACGAGGGCGCCGAACGCGATCCGGCGGTCGAGGCGCTCCTGCACCGCCTCGCTCGCGAGCTCACGGGCGAGCCGCCCTCGCGGGCGGCCGCCTAGAGCGCTCGAGCCATCCAGACGTGCTCGATGCGGGCCTCGAGGAAGACGCCCGACTCGACGGCGAAGCCCGCGCGGCGGTAGACGTCGGTCGCTTTGGTCTGAGCCGCGAGGATCGCGCGCGTGCAGCCGATCTCGGCCGCCCGCGCGAGGGCGCGGCCGAGCATCTCGAGCGCGATCCCCTCTCGCCGCCGCTCGCGGGCGACCGCGACGCGTCCGATTTTGGCCGTCGCCCCGTCGGTCAGGAGCCGAAGCGTGCCGACGACCGCGCCGGTCGCGACATCGACCGCCACGAGGTGCTCGGCGTCGTCGTCGCGGCCGTCGACCTCCTCCTCGGGCAGGACGCCCTGTTCTCCGCAGAAGACGTCTTCGCGCAGCGCGAGCGCCCCGGCCCGGTCCTCGGGCCCGAGCGCCCAGCGGATCTCGGTGGGGCCGCCCATGGCCAGCGACGATAGAGGGCCGGCCGCTAGGGTGCGGGGATGGATCACCGCTTCGTGGGCCCGCGCTACACGGTGGGCATCGAGGAGGAGCTGATGATCCTCGATCCGGCCACGCACGACCTCGTCAACGCCGTAGATACGATCCTCGCGGACGCCGCTCCGCCGCACGGCACGGTGCAGCCCGAGCTGCTCGAGTCGGTGCTCGAGATCGCGACGGACCCCTGCCCCTCGGTCCCTGCCGTCGCCGCCGAGCTGCGGACGCTGCGCGGCCACGTGCGTGACCGCGCGCGCGAGCACGGCCTGGAGATCGGCGCCGCCGGCACGCACCCGTTCGCGCGCTGGGAGGACCAGCGGGTCGTAGGTGACGACCGCTACCGCGGGCTCATCCGCTCGCTCGGATTCGTCGCGCGCCAGGAGCTGGTGTTCGGGATGCACGTGCACGTCGGCATGGCCGACCCCGAGGAGGCGATCTCGGTCGCCAACGCGCTGCGCGAGTACGTGCCGCTGCTGATCGCCCTGTCCGCCAACTCGCCGCTGTGGCGCGGCGGTCTGACCGGCCTGATGTCCAGCCGTGTGCCGATCTTCCGCGCCTTTCCGCGCGTAGGGCTGCCGCCGCGCTTCGCGGGCTGGGAGGACTACTGCAGGCGAGTCCAGGCGATGGTCGACGCGGGCATGATCGAGGACTACACCTACCTCTGGTACGACGTGCGCCCGCACCCCCGCCTCGGCACGATCGAGATTCGCGCGATGGACTCACAGACGCGCGTCTCGCACACGATCGCGCTCGCGGCCCTGATCGTCTCGCTCGTGAGGTCGCTGGTGCAGCGCACGGCGGCCGGCGAGGAACCGCCCGAGCTGGCGTGGGAGCTGCTCGACGAGAACCGCTGGCTCTCCGCGCGCCACGGGCTCGACGCCGAGCTGCTGGACCCAGCGACCTCCGCGCCGCGATCCGCGCGCGAGCTCACCGCCGAGCTGCTCGAGCAGCTCCTCCCGCACGCGCGGGAGCTCGGATGCGAGGAGGAGCTGCGGGGGATCGAGGACCTGCTGAGCGCGGGCAACGGCGCCTCACGCCAGCGGATGGTGTTCGAGGCGAACGAGGACCTGCGCGAGCTGGTCGCGGAGATCGTGGCGCTGACCTGAGGCCCGGCGCGGCTCGGGGGCTCCCGGGCGGCCCCCTCAGGGATCGGGCCCGAACGCTGCCAGGGGCTGCGCGCCGAGCAGCACGCCCGCAGCCGGTCGCGGTGCCTCGCCGGCCGGCAGCAGCTGGGTGTCTTCCCCGCCGGCCGAGGCGCACGTCGCGGTGCCCGCGCCGGCGTAGCTGACTCCGTAGTAGAAGGCGTGCACCGGATCGAGCGCTCCGATCAGCGCCGTGTCCAGGTAACGGGCTTCCGCTTCCTGCGCCCCGGGCCCCGCGACCTGCCCGTGGCGGCAGTAGAAGGCCGCGGTCTCGGTCAGCCACAACGCGGCGCCGCGCGGGAGCGCGGCCTTGATCGCGAGCGCGAGCGCATCGTCGCGGCTGGCGAGCGCACGGTAGGGATGGATGCCCCACGCCGCGGGCGCGAACGAGAGCGCGGCCTCATACGCTGCCTCGTACGCGAGCACGCCCGGCGCGTCTTCGAGGTCGCCCGCGATCACGCCACACCCGGCGGCGGCGCACACCGCGTGCGCAGTGTTCGCGTATTCGGCCGCGCGCTGCGGACCGGCGCGGCCCTGGTCGTTGGGCTCGTTCCAGGCCTCCACCCAAGCGACGGGCGTGCCCAGCTCACGCGCCCGCGCAAGCGTCTCGCGCAGCGCGGCGGCGTAGGCAGCGGGCCCCGGCAGCGGTTCGCCGCCCACGAAGCTCGTCAGCGCGAGCACGGGGGTGAGCCCGGCCGCTCCCACGTCCGACAGCCACGCCTCGAAGCGCTCGCGGTAGTCGCCGGGGACGGCGGGCTCGGACACCGCGTTCCACTGCATCACGTAGCGGGCCATCCTCACCTGCCCGAACGGGCCCTGGAGGCGGTTCTCGAGCAGCGCCGCGAGCGGGCTGTGCGCGAACGACCCCGACCATGCCGGCAGGCCCTGGTCGGAGACCCCGTCGATGCCGGCCGCACGCGCCGCCGGCACGGCGCAGAGGACACACACGACCGTCAGCAGCGCCGCGAGGACGCGCGGCCGCCGCCCGCCCTGCGAGGCGGGACGCGGCCGCGCGCGCTGCTCAGGCGCTCGCGGGTGCTGCCGCGGACAGCGGCGCCGTCCCGTGCTCGGAGAAGCGCCCGCCGCGCTCTGCCACCTCGACGAGCGAGGCGGGCGGCTCGAAGCGCTCGCCGTAGCGGGCGGCGAGCTCGCGTGCCCGCGCCACGAACGCGGCCGGGCCGACCTCGCCGGAGTCCTCATAGCCATCGATGTACTGCAGCACGCCGCCGGTCCAGCCGGGGAACCCGATCCCGAAGATCGAGCCGATGTTGGCGTCTGCGGCGGTCTCGATGACACCCTCGTCGAGACACTTGACGGCCTCGATCGACTCGATGAACAGCATTCGCTCCTCGAGGTCGCGCAGCGACAGCGCGGCCGGGTCGCCGCTCTCCGGGAACAGCTCTTTCAGACCCTTCCACAGGCCCGTACGCTTCCCGTCCTCGTACTCGTAGTAACCCGCTCCGGCGAGCCTGCCGCCGCGGCCCTGCTCGAGCATGCGGTCGACGACCTGGAAGGAGGGGCGATCCTCGAACACCCCGCCTTCGGCCTCGACCGCCGCCTTCGTCGCGTCGCGGATCTTGCGCGCCAGGTTGAGGTTGAGCTCGTCGCTCAGCTGCAGCACCGGCGCCGGATAGCCGGCCTGGCTCGAGGCCTGCTCGATCGACGCCGCGGGGACGCCCTCCAGCAGCATGCCCACGCCCTCGTTGATGAAGGTCCCGATCACGCGGCTCGTGAAGAAGCCGCGGCTGTCGTTGACGACGATCGGCGTCTTCTTGATCTGCTTGGCGAGATCGAGCGCACGCCACACCGTCTCTTCGCGCGTCTGCTGGCCCTTGATGATCTCGAGCAGCGGCATCTTGTCCACCGGGCTGAAGAAATGCAGCCCGATGAAGTCCGCCGGGCGCGAGACACCCTCGGCGAGGCCGGTGATCGGCAGCGTCGAGGTGTTCGACCCCAGGAGGGCGTCGGGACGCAGATGGGGCTCGATCTCGGCGAAGACCTGCGCCTTCACGGCCGGGTCCTCGAACACCGCCTCGATCACGAGGTCCGCCCCGGCGGCCGCCGCGGGGTCGTCGGCCGGGGTGATCCGCGCCAGCAGCGCGTCGGCCTGCTCCTGCGTAGTGCGGCCGCGCGAGAGCGCCTTCTCGACCAACGCCTGCGAGTAGCCCTTGCCGCGTTCGGCCGCCTCCAGCGAGACGTCCTTGAGCACGACCTCGATGCCGGCTTTGGCGCACACGTAGGCGATCGCGGCGCCCATCATGCCGGCGCCGAGCACGACCACCTTCTCGGCCTCGAACCGCTCGGCGTCGTCGGGACGCCCACGCGCACCGCTGACCTCCTGCATGTCGAAGAAGAACGCCTGGATCATGTTCTTGGCGACCTGGCTCGTGAGGAGGTCCACGAAGTAGCGCCCCTCGATCTCGATCGCAGTGTCGAAGTCGACCTGGGCGCCCTCGACGGCCGCGGCCATGATGTGGTGCGGGGCCGGGTAGTTGGCGCCCTTCAGCTGCTTGCGGAGGTTCGCCGGGAACGCCGGCAGGTTCTGCGCGAGCTTGGGGTTCGAGGGGGTTCCGCCCGGGATCTTGTAGCCCTTGACGTCCCACGGCTGGCCGGCCGGCTCCTCCTGGGCGGCGCGCTGCTTGACCCACGCCTTCGCAGCCGGGACGAGCTCCTCGCGGGTCGCGACGATCTCATCGAGGATGCCGGCCTCCTTGGCCTGCGCGGGGCGCAGGCGCTGGCCCTGCATCAGCAGCTTCAGCAGCGCGTCGGCGATGCCGAGCATGCGCACCGTGCGCACGACGCCGCCCGCCCCGGGCAGCAGGCCGAGCTGGACCTCGGGGAAGCCCATCTGCACCTTCGGATCGTCCACGGCGACACGGTGGTGGCAGGCCAGGCAGATCTCGAGGCCGCCGCCGAGCGCCGCGCCGTTGATCGCAGCGGCGACGGGGACGCCGAGCGTCTCCAGGCGCCGCAGCCGCTGCTTGCCCTCGCGGATCATGTCGGCGAGCTCGGCGGCCTGGCTCTTCTCTGCGCGACGCAGGTCGTTGAGGTCGCCCCCGGCGAAGAAGGTCTTCTTCGCGGAGGTGATCACGACACCTGTGATCGAGTCCTTCTCGGCCTCGAGCCGGTCGACCGTCGCGGTCATCGATGCCGCGTAGGCCGCGTTCATCGTGTTCGCCGACTGGTCGGGGTCGTCGAGCGTCAGCAGGACGATGCCGTCCTCGTCCTGCTCCCATTTGATCGTGCTGCGCGGCGCTTGTCCGCTGCTGCTGCCGTTGCGTCCTGGAGCCATCTAGATCGCCTCCACCACGGTCGCGATTCCCATGCCGCCGCCGACGCACAGCGTGGCGAGGCCGTAGCGGCCGCCGGTGCGATGGAGCTCGTCGATGAGGGTGCCGAGGATCATGCCCCCGGTCGCGCCCAGCGGGTGTCCCATCGCGATCGCGCCGCCGTTGACGTTCACCTTCTCGAGGTCGAGCCCCATATCGCGGACGAACCGCAGCACGACGGCCGCGAACGCCTCGTTGATCTCGACGAGGTCGAGGTCCTCCACGGCCAGCCCCGCCTTCTGCAGCGCCTTGCGGCTCGCCGGCGCCGGGCCCGTGAGCATGATCGTCGGGTCGGCTCCCGAGAGCGCGGTGGCGAGGATGCGGGCTCGCGGGGCCATCCCGAGCTCGCTGCCCGTCTGCTCGTTGCCGATCGTCAGCAGCGAGGCGCCGTCGACGATGCCCGAGGAGTTGCCGGGCGTGTGGACGTGGTTGATCTTCTCGACCCAGTGGTACTTCTGCAGCGCCACCGCGTCGAAGCCGCCCATGTCGCCGATCGCCGCGAACGACGGCTTCAGGCCGCCGAGCGTCTCGACCGTCGTGCCGGGGCGGATGAACTCCTCGCGATCGAGGACGACGTTCTCGTTGATGTCCCGCACGGGAATCACGGATTTCGAGAAGCGCCCGTCGGCCTCGGCCGCGGCCGAGCGCTCCTGCGAGCGGGCCGCGTAGGCGTCGACGTCCTCGCGGCTGAACTCCTCGATCGTCGCGATCAGGTCGGCGCTGACTCCCTGGGGGACGAACGAGGTGTCGTAGTTGGTCTGCGGATCCATCGCCCACGCGCCACCGTCCGAGCCCATCGGCACGCGCGACATCGACTCCACGCCGCCCGCGAACACGAGGTCCTCCCAGCCGGAGGCGACCTTCTGCGCCGCGACGTTGACGGCCTCGAGCCCCGAGGCGCAGAAGCGGTTGAGCTGGACGCCTGCGACGGTGTCGGGCAGGCCGGCCTTGATCGCCGCTGTCTTGGCGATGTCGGCTCCCTGGTCGCCGACCGGCGAGACGCAGCCGAGCACGACGTCGTCGACGCGCGCGGGGTCGAGTTTCTCGTTGCGCACGAGCGTCTCGTGCATCAGGCCCACGACGAGGTCGACGGGCTTCGTGCCGTGCAGCGACCCGTTGGACTTGCCCTTTCCGCGCGGGGTGCGGATGGCGTCGAACACGAGCGCCTCGGTGGCTGGCATCGGTGAAACCTCCTGTGTCGTGGAGAGGAGCGGACGAGCGTGCGGTACGCTACCACACTAACGTTCAGTCATGAACGCAAATAATATGATGTATAGGATCGTCCGATGCCCGCCGCCGTGAAGACAGCCGAACGCCGCAGCCAGGCGCAGCGCAGCGCAGCCACGCGCGAAGCCCTGCTCGACGCGACGATCGCGTGCCTCGTCGAGGACGGCTACGCGAACACGACGACGAGCCGCGTCGCCGAGCGCGCCGGCGTCTCGCGCGGCGCGCACCTGCATCACTTCCAGACACGCGGCGCCCTGGTCGCGGCCGCGATGGAGCGGCTCGCCGAGCGCAGGGGGGCGGCGCTCGAGGCCGCACTGCAGCGCCTGCCGAGCGGCCGCGAGCGCCTGATCGGCGGGCTCGACCTGCTGTGGGCCGGCTATGCCAGCCCCCTCTACCAGGCCGCGCTCGACCTGTGGACGCACGCCCGCACCGATCCCGACCTGCGCGAGCGGCTCGTGCCGGTCGAGCGGCGCCTGGATCGCGAGACGCTGAAGGTCACACGCAGCCTGTTCGCGCACCTTGCGGAGCACCAGGACTTCGACCATCGCGTGGAGATGGCCGCGGCGACGATGCGCGGCCTCGCACTGCTCGACACGCTGCACCCCGGCGGCAGCCGCAACCGCAAGCAGTGGCCGTACTGCCGCGAGCAACTCGTCGCGCTGTTCGAAGACGGCGTGTGATCGCCCGCGCTGCGAGGATGCGCGGGTGCGGCGGGGCACCTACTCGATCGTGGCACGCGACCCCTCGAGCGGAGAGCTCGGCGTCGCCGTGCAGTCGCACTGGTTCTCGGTCGGCAGCCTCGTCACGTGGGCGCGACCGGGCGTCGGGGCCGTAGCGACCCAGTCGATCGCGGAGGTCGCCCACGGTCCGAACGCGCTCGAGCGGATGGCCGAGGGATCGGGCGCCCGCGCAGCGATCGACGCCGTGCTCGCCGCGGACGAGCTGGCTCGCTTCCGCCAGCTCGGCGTGGTCGACGCGGGCGGCGGCGCCGCCGCCCATACCGGAGCGGGCTGCATCCCCCACGCCGGCGACGAGGTGGGCGACGGGTTCGCCTGCCAGGCGAACATCATGGCGGGGACCACCGTGCCGGGCTCGATGGCCGCGGCCTACCGGGCGCACGACGGCGACCTCGCCGAGCGCCTGCTCGCTTCGCTGGAGGCGGCCGAGGCCGAGGGCGGCGACCTGCGCGGCCGCCAGTCGGCGGCGCTCCTGGTCGTGCCCGCCGAGGGCGAGCCGTGGCGCACGCGCTTCGACGTGCGCGTCGAGGACGCCCCCGCCCCCCTCCCGGAGCTGCGCCGCCTGCTGCGCCTGGCGCGCGCGTACGAGACGGCCGAGGAGGGCGACACGCTGCTCGCCGCCGGCTCGCGCGAGCAGGCGCGCGCTCGCTACCTCGCCGCTACAGAGCTGGCGCCGGAGGCCGACGAGCTGCTCTTCTGGGGCGGCGTCTGCGAGGCCGCCGAGGATCTGCAGCGCGGAGTCGAGATGGTCCGCCGTGCCACGGCGAAGAACCCGGCGTTGCTGACCCTGCTGGAGCGCCTCCCCCCAGACCTCGAGCCGATGGCGGAGCCCTTACTGGCCGCGCTGCGCGCCGAGCCACTGCGCTGAGCGCGATCAAGGCGCCCGACCCGGCGAAGCAGTTTCACCGTCGTCCCGACCGCGCGCCGCAGTTCCACCGGCGCCCCCGACACTGAAACCGGCGATCTCGGCAGCTCATCCCGACCCGGGCCGGGGCTTCACCCTCGCTCCGGCGAATCGCCGCCCCGACCCGGCGAAGCAATGTCACCGTCGCCCCGACGGTGACATTGACTGAGCCGGCTGAGTCCGATATTCACATGCAGCCGCGTCTCGAGAGGCATCTCCCCTTCTTCGATCAGCGTCGCCGCCCGCGACAGCATCGCCGCGCGCTCGCCCTCGTCCAGCGCCGCCACCCAGCTGATCGAGGAGAGGTAGTCGAGCGTCCGCTGCAGGCTGGCTGACTGCGGAATCGTGATGCCGATCTCGCGCGGCTCGGTCCATGCGCTCCGCGCGCGAACCGACTCCTGCCAGGGCGTCCCGTCGAACTGCGGATGTTCCGGGCGCGCCTCGGCGATCATCCGCCCGAGCGCGTCGCCCCACGACGCGCCGCGCCAATCCGGAAGCGTAACCAGCACAGCGAGGCCGCCGCCGGGGGCGAGCACGCGCTCGATCTCCATCAGGGCGCGCGGCGCATCGAACCAGTGGAAGGCGTCGGCGACCGTGACCGCCGCGACCTCGCCGTCGGCGAGGGGGATCGCCTCGGCGACGCCGTCCAGCGCACGCTCCGCGCCCACCGCGGCGGCGAGGTGCTCGCGCAGCTGCGCCTGCGGCTCGACCGCGACCGCGTCGAACCCGCCCGCGATCAGCGCGCGTGTGAGCTTGCCGGTGCCCGCCGCCAGGTCCAGCACGCGTGCGCCAGGCGCGAGGCCGAGCTCTGCGGCGATCGCCCCAACCACTGCAGGCGTGTAGTCGGGACGCCCTCGCTCGTATGCATCGGCGACGGCGCCGAACCTCGCCGCGAGCGGGTGCAGCGTCACACGGGGGACGCTACACGAGGCCGCACGCGGTCGATCTCGAACCACGTGGCCTGCCGGCGACCGTCGTCCGAGGCCACCGACCAGCGATCGGCGAGATGCCCGAACAGGAGGCCGTCGAAGTTGGGCTCTTCCGACGGGATGTGCCCGCCGAGCAGCGGCCGGGGCGCGCGCACCTCGACCCGAACGACCTCTGGTGGCATCCACACGCGCAGCTCGAGCGACTCTCCCCGGTCGGGCCACGAGCGCTCGACGACTCTGCTGACGAGCTCGCTCGTGAGCAGGACGACCGCGTCGCGCAGGTCGGGCGACGGGCTGTCGACGGTCGCCACGTGGTGCCGCGCCGCGCGCGGAGCATGGCGGTCGAGCGGGAGGGTGACCGCGAGGTTGGGCGCGGGCAGATCCGGCATCTCATCAGTGCGGTTGCCCACAAATCCGCGGGCGAAACCTGCCCCCGGACGCATGGCTCACCTGCGCCGCTCGAGGTACCTGACGAGCCCCTGATGGCTCTGGTCGCCCGGCAGCGCGCGGGCGTAGGCCTCGGCGTCGACGGCATCGGCGCCCGCGCGCTCGCGTCCCTCGAGGCCCGCCGCGAATGCCGCCTCGTCGAGCGAGGCCGCGCTCTCCTCGGTGCGCACGAGCTCTTCGCGCAATGCCTGCAGATGAGCCTCGACGTCCTCGTACACGCCGAAGTGCGTCGGGGCGAGCCGATCGGGCCGCCACGCGGCGAGCACGTCCAGCGACCGCCGCCACGCGTCCAGGTCGATGTCGGGCGGTGGCGTCGGGGCGAGCACCGGGCCCGTGCCGATTCGCACTCCGGCGACGTCGCCGGCGAACGCGGTCCCGCTCGCCTCGTGCAGGTAGGCGACGTGGTGCGAGGCGTGGCCGGGGGTGTATGCGACGACCAGCTCCCCGGCGCGCTCCCCGCCCGCGAGGACCCGCATGCGCTCCCGCGGCACCGGCAGGACCTCGCCCCACAGCTCCTGCATGCGCTCGCCGTACAGCCGCGCCGCGCTCGCGAGCAGCTTCTCCGGGTCGGCGAGATGACGGGCGCCGCGCTCGTGCACCCATACCTCGAGATCCGGGAAGCGGCGCGCGAGCGTGCCCGCGGCACCGGCGTGGTCGAGGTGGATGTGCGTGAGCGCGAGCGCGCGGGGCTCGCGGCCGCCGAGCCCCTCGAGCAGGCGCGGCAGGCACGAGCTGGGGCCCGGGTCGACGATCACATCGCCCACGAGCCAGCTCGCGATCACGTGCGGATGGCCGCCGTGGAGCAGGTCGATGCGCCGCGGCGCCTCCGTTGTCTGACCGCCGGCCGGCAAGGCATCGATCGTATGACAGCGGCGGGCGCGGGTGCGCGACCCCCGCGCCCGCCGGAGCGTCAGTCCCAGCTGCCCGCGGTGACGTAGCGCAGCGAGCCGGGCGTCGTGAGGTCCCCGCCCGTCTCGAGCAGCGTCTTCAGCCCGGAGAGGATCATCGGCCAGCCACCGAACAGCTCTTCGTTGGCGCCCTCGCGCAGGTCGTCATGCGTGACGAGCAGCCGGCAGGAGTCCTCCACCTGCTCGATCTCCCACGTCACGCGCGAGGTGCCTTCGCTGCGCACGTCCTCGCCCCACAGCGCCCTGAACGACTGGACGAGCCGCCGCGGCGGGTCGACCTCGAGGTTCTCGCCTTCGACGAGCGTCCTGTCGGTCCCGGGGATCACCCCGGCGTAGGGCGAGCCCTGCGTGTAGTCCGAGCGCACCGCCATGCCGAAGCTGTAGCGGCGGCGCAGCTCGTCGTCGGTGATCGCCTCCCAGAGCTGCTCGGGCGTCGTCTTGATGTAGATCTCGAACACCTTTTCCATCTTCTTCTCCTCGATATTCGTCTTCAGGCCGGTGAGCATCGCTGCCCACGGCTCTGCGTACTTGCTCACCCACCGGTCGTGGACGAGCCGGATCGGGACGGCGTTCAGGAAATGCAGCTTCTCGCGGCCGCGGCGGCGCGTGGCCACGAGACCCGCCTGCTCGAGCACCTTCAGGTGCTTCATCACGCCGAAACGCGTCATCGGCAGGCGCTGCTCGAGCTCGGTCAGCGTCTGGCCGTCGTGCTTGAACAGCTCGTCGAGCAGGCTGCGGCGTGTCGGGTCGGCCAGTGCCTTGAAAACGTCGTCCATCGCGCCGGAACTATACGTGACCTATTGGTCACATGTCAAGGGCCTGCCAGCGGCGCCACGTACCGGAGGAACGGGGCGACCTCGAGCGGCCGGCCCGTGGCGCTCTGCACGAGCGGCATCGTGTCGACCCTGCGCCCCGGACGGTGGACGCGCTCTCCCAGCCATTCCTGGAGCGGCGCGACGCGCGCTTCGCGCAGCGCATCCTCGAGCGGCCCGATCTCCGCCTCCATCGCCTCCCACATCTGCGCCGCGATCAGGCAGCCGAGCGCGTAGCTCGGGAAGTAGCCGAACGCGCCCGCGCTCCAATGGACGTCCTGCAGGCACCCGAGCGCGTCCGAGGGCACCTCGACGGCCAGGCGCGCGCGCATCTGCTCGCGCCACGCGGCAGGCAGGTCGGCGACCGCGAGGTCGCCGCCGATCAGCGCCAGCTCCAGCTCGAAGCGGACGATGATGTGCAACGGGTACGTCAGCGGATCGGCGGAGACGCGGATCAGCGACCGCTGCACGCCGACCAGGCTCGCGCGCAGCTCCTCGGCGGTCACGGCAAGTCCCGCCGCCGTCACGTCCGCCGCGAGCACCTCGGCGAACGCCGGGCTCCGCGCGACGTGGTTCTCCCACAGCTTCGACTGGGACTCGTGAATCGACATCGACGTCCCGGCGCCGAGGGTCGTGCGCGTCAGCGCGGGGTCCACCTGGCGCTCGTAGAGGCCATGCCCGTACTCGTGCAGGGAGCTGAGCAGCGACTCGACATCGCCGTCGCGGTAGCGGGTGGTCAGCCTCGTATCCCGCGGCGCGCACCACGACGTGAACGGGTGGGTCGAGACGTCGACGCGCCAGCTCTCCCGATCCACGCCGACGCGCGCCAGCACGCTCCTGACGACCGCCTCCTGCACAGCGACGCCGATCGCCAGCGCACGCGGCGGGGAGTGCCGCTCGGCGGGCTCGATCAGGGGCCCGAGGCCCTCCGCGAGCGACCCGAACAGCGACCGCAGGTCATCGGCGCGCAGGCCGAAGTCGAACTCGCCCAGCAGTCCCTCATACGGGCTCTGCCCGTCCTCGGCCAGGCACGCGCCGCGCTCGCGGGCGAGCTCGACGCAGCGCTCGAGCGCGGGTGCGAACGCGGCGAAATCGTCCTCGCTGCGCGCGCGCTGCCAAGTCTGCTGGCCCTCGGCCGCCGCCTGCGCGCCGGCCGCCGCGAGCTCGCTCGGCACCCGCCGGGCGCGCTCCCAGTCCCGTCGCGCGATCCGCACGATGTCCGCCTCGAGCTCGTCGAGTGGCTCGCCGCCGAGCTCGCCCAGCCACTCCCCGATCTCCGGAGCCGTCGAGCGCTCGTGGTGCAGGCGCGCGAGCGTCGCCGATTGCAGAGCGCGGGCGCCGGCGCCGCCACTCGGCATCATCACGAGCTGGTCCCATTCGGCCAGGCGCGCGAGCGACTCCAGATCGGCCAGCTCTGCCAGCCGTGCGCGCAGGTTCTCCAGGGCGCTCACCCGCGAAAGCGTACGGCTCCGGCCGGCCACGGCAGCGCCCGGGGCTACAGCCGCGCCCCCGCGCGGCCGATAGATCACCGCGGTCCACGCGGCCGTCAGGAAAATGCAGAGCACCGAGGACAGCTCCCCCAGCGAGGCCGGCGCGACGATGCCGCCGACCCTCTCGCCCCTGCTCGAGCTCCCCCCCGCGCTCGTCCCCGGCGACGCCGCCGTGCTCGAGCGCCGGCTGCGCGCCCCCGAGCCCGGCGAGGTGCGCAGGCGTCGCCTGTACGTACCGCTGAAGCTGCGCGTGCTGCTGACGTTCGCGGCCGGGCTGGCGTGGGTCGGCTTCTCGGTCTGGCTCTCGCGCAGGTGGATCCACACGCTCTCCGGCGATATCGGTGAGCCGCTCGCGATCGCGGTGATCAGCGGTGTCGCGCTGATCCCCGGATACCTGAACATCCAGCTGCTCGTCTCGATCCTGCTCGACCGGCCGCCGCGGCTGCGCCTCGGCAACGATGCACCGGCGGTCACGCTGCTGATCGCCGCGTTCAACGAGGAGGAGTCGATCGCGCAGACGCTGGACTACGCGCTCGCTTCCGACTACCCGGGCAAGGTGCACGTCATCGTCGCCGACGACGGCTCCACCGACCACACGCGCGACGTCGTCCGCCTGTACGCCCATCGTGACCGCCGCGTGAGCCTGCTCGAAGCCGAGCACGGCGGCAAGGCCAACACGCTGAACACGGCGCTCGAGGGCGTCGACACCGCCCTCGTGGCGACGATCGACGCGGACACGCTGCTGATGCCCTACTCCCTCGGCCGCGCGGTGGCGCGCATGCAGGCCTCGCCTCCGGACACGGTGGCGGTCGCCGGCGCCGTGCTCGCGCGCAACTCGCGCGTGAACCTCCTCACGCGCGCGCAGGAGTGGGACTACTTCCTCGGCATCGCGACGGTCAAGCGCGGCCAGGCGCTGCTGCAGGGCACGCTCGTCGCCCAGGGTGCGTTCAGCGTCTACGACACGACCGCGCTGAAGCTCGCGGGCGGATGGCCGAACCGCATCGGCGAGGACATCGTGCTGACGTGGCGGATGCTGCTGGCCGGCGGGCGCACCGTGTTCGAGCCCACCGCGGTCGCCTTCACCGAGGTGCCGACGAGCTGGCTGGCGTTCGCGCGCCAGCGCCGGCGCTGGGCGCGCGGCATGATCGAGGGCCTGCGCGACCACGGTGTGAGCCTCGTCAAAATGCGCAGCTTCCACTCGCACTCGGTCGCCGGCAACTTCTTCTTCCCGTTCCTCGACGCGTGCTTCACGTTCGCGTTCCTCCCCGGCGTCGTGCTCGCGGCCTTCGGCAACTTCGCGATCGTGGGCCCGATGACCCTGCTCGTGCTGCCGCTGAACGGGCTGCTCGGCGGCGTGATGTTCCTGCACCAGAAACGGGTGTTCGCCGACGTAAAGCTCAAGGTGCGCCGCAACACCCGCGGCCTGCTCTTCTACTTCTTCTGCTACCAGTTCCTGATGTCGCCCATCTCATTGGCCGGCTACACGCTCGAGCTCGCGCGCGCCAGGCGGCGCTGGTAGCCCGGCTCAGCCGCCGCCGGCCCCGGCGGCTTCCTCGCGCGCCCGCTCGCGCAGCTCGATCCGCCTGATCTTGCCCGTCAGCGTCTTCGGCAGGACCTCTACGAACTCGATCCTGCGCGGGTAGGCGTAGGCGGACAGGCGCGTGCGGACGAACTCCTGGATCTCCCGCGCGAGCTCGGCACCCGGCTCGCTGCCCGCGGCCGGGACGATGTAGGCCATCACGATCGCCCCGCGCCGCTCGTCGGGCGCCGCGACGGCCGCCGCCTCCGCGACCGCGGGGTGCTCCAGGCAGCTCGACTCGACCTCGAACGGGCCGATCCGGTAGCCCGCGGCGATGATCACGTCGTCGGCCCGCCCCTCGTACCAGACGTAGCCGTCCTCGTCGAAGCGCGCGGCGTCCTTCGTGTGGAACCACTCGCCGCCGAAGGTCTCCTCCCCGGCCTCGGGCAGGCGCCAGTAGCCGACCGGGTAATGCGGGTTCGAGCGCGCGCGCAGGCATATCTCTCCCCGCTCGCCTCCGCCGACCGGCTGCTCGTCCTCGTCGAGGATCGCGACGTCCCAGCCGGGCATCGGCCGGCCCATCGAGCCCTCCCGCACCTCCATCCAGGGCATGTTCCCGCACAGCGGGTAGGACTCGGTGAGGCCGTAGTAGTCGAGCACGGTCACGCCGTACTGCCCCCGGAACCAGCGGATCGCCTCCGGGTTCAGCGGCTCGCCCGCCGAGCAGACGATGCGGAACTGCTGCGGGTAGCGCTCGCGCGCGTCATCGATCGCCATCATCGAGCGGATCGCGGTCGGGGTCGCGAACACGTTGCTTGCGCGATGGCGCGAGAGGAAGTCGAGCTGGCGGTGCGGGTCGAAGCCGCCCTCGCGCTGGTAGACGAGCTGCACGGCATCGAGGCGCCAGGGCCCGAGCAGCGGGCAGATCCCCGCCGCCCACGCCCACTCGCCCATGCCGTGGAAGCGCTCGCCCGGCTGCACCTCGTGGCAGAGCTCGAACTCGTTGTGAGCGAGCAGGTAGCGGTGGGCGTGCACGATGCCCTTGGCGAGGCCGGTCGTGCCGGAGGTGTAGTAGAGCTGCGCCGGGTCATCGGCAGCGGTGTCGATCGTCTCGAACGAGTCGCTCTCGGCCGCGAGCGCGGCCGCGTCGAGCACGAGCACGCGCGGCACCCACGGCCCCGCGAAGCGGGGGGCGTTGGCGGCGTCTGTCACGAGCAGCGCGGGCTCGGAGTCGCGCAGGCGGTGCGCGATCCCCTCGTCGCCGTAGAGCACCGACATCGACAGCAGGATCGCGCCGAGCTTCCACGTCGCGAAGAAGATCGCCGCGGTCTCGGCCGTCGGCGGGAGCACGACGGCGACGCGGTCGCCGCGCCCCACGCCGAGCGAGGCGAGCAGGTTGGCGGCGCGCGCGGCGAGGCCCTGCAGCTCGCCCCACTGCACCTCGCGCACGGTCCCGTCGTGGTGCTCGTGGATCATCGCGAGCGCGGCGGGATCGCGAGCGTCGCAGACGTCGGCGGCGATGTTGTAGCGGGCGGGCACCACCCACCGGTGCTCGCGCACGAGCCGCTCGTAGCGCTCGCTCCCCGCGGCGCTCACCGGCGCCCCGCGACGGGGTGCGCGGGGCCCGTCAGGATCGCATCAGCGCCCGCTCCCACGGCGGGAACACTACGCCCTTCGCCCGACCCCGGGGGGCAGTGCGAGCAGCGCGCGCAGCCGCGTGAGCGGTCCCCCGCCGGACGCCAGCGAGCGCCGGCAGTCGCGCCGGTCCCGCCGCGTCGGGCGGGCCTGCGGCGCGGGCGCGTAGCGCACGCCTTCCAGCAGCGCGACGTAGCGCGCAGCGCCGTTCGCGCCGCGCTCGCGCAGGCGCCGCTGCAGCTCGCGCAGGGTGCAGCCCGCCGCCGGCGGCTCGCCGAGCCGCGCGAGCGCCGCGCGCAGCTCGGTCACGGCGCCGTCCGCCGCGCCGCGCAGCCCGTCCTGCAGTCGCCGCCGCCCGCGCAGCAGCGAGCGGCCGGCCGCCAGCAGCAACACGACAGCGGCCACCCCGGACAGGGTCGCGAGCAGCGGGAACGATCCACCGCTGCCCGCGCGCGGTTGCAACGCGACGCGGCGCGCGGATGGCGTCAGCGCGCGCCCCGCGTGGCCCTGGACCGAAGTCGCCGCCCCGCGGACCTGGGAGCCGAGCCCGGCGCCGGTGAGGCCGGCGCCCGGGGCGGGCGGCGTCGGGTCGAACGCGACCCAGCCGGTGCCGGGGAAGTACACCTCGACCCAGGCGTGCGCGTCCTTCGCCCGCACCGTCCAGCTGTTGTTGGTCGAGTCGTAAAGGCCCGGCGAGAACCCCTCTGCCACGCGCGCGGGGATCCCGTCCATGCGCAGGAGCAGCGCCATCGCGCCCGAGAACTGCTGGCAGTAGCCGCCGGCGCTGCCGGACAGGAACGACTCCAGCGGGTAGGAGGTCAGCGGCGGGTGTTCGTTGTAGGCGTAGTGCAGGCGCAGGTATTCGGAGACCCGCGAGGCGATGTCGTACGGGGTCGGCTCGCCCGCGGCGAGACGCCTCGCGAGCGCGAACGCGGTGGCGTAGGGCGAGTGCGCGAGCGCACGTGCGAGCGCCGGCGCCACGCCGGGCGCCGGCGGCGCGACCAGCATCTCGGCGACCCCGGGCGCCGGTGCGGGCAGCTCGAAGCTCGCGTACGGGAGATACGCGCGCGGGAACGCGCGCGGCGCGCGGCGCAGGACCGCCGGGGGCGGGTCGGGCGCGTAGGAGTCGACGCGGTAGCTCTCTCCCGCCGACGGCGTCGCGCCGGCCGTGAGCGTGCCGTCGCGGGTCGAGGCGAGCCCCGGCTCGCCTCCGTTCAGCCAGCGCACGGTCTGCGGCACGCCCCCGCCGGTGACGAGCAGCTTCGAGCGCAGCCCCGCGACCGAGACGATCGCGCTCTGCTCCGCGCGCGAGCCGGCGGCGCCCGAGCCGGCGGGGACGTCGAGGCCGGGGACCCCGGGAGGATCCGGCGAGCGCACGAACGCGGTGCCGTTGAAGCTGTCGAGCGAGATCACCTTCAGCAGCGACGGGTGGCGCTCGGTCACCGTGAGCATCGTCACCGTCGACTGCGACCAGCTGATCGGCCCGTACGTCTGGTTCCAGCGGAAGCCGATCTCGGCCGGCACCGGGTCCCACGAGCGGTAGTCGAGCCACGGGGCGGACGAGCTGACGAGCGGCGCCAGCACGAGCGCGCCGAAGGTCGCCGCGATCACCCAGGCGGCCGCGCTGTTGGCGCGCTCGCGCGCGGGCGAGGCCAGCCACAGCCACGCCGCGAGCAGCAGCGCTAGCGCGAGCCCCTGCACGCGCCACGCGGGCGCCCGCTGGTTGACGACGCCGCACATGAGCAGCCCGATCAGCAGCGCGAGCGCGAGCCCCTCGCGCGCGAGGTGGTGCCCGCCCGCGGGCCAGAAGCACGCGCACGCGGCCCCCACCAGCGCGGGCGCGAGCGGAAACAGGACGGCGAGGCGCGCGAGGCGGAGCGAGCCGCGGTAGGGCCACAGCCAGCCTTCGAGCCCGTCGAGCCCGCGCCGCAGGTCGGAGCCGAGCGTCCCCCAACGCGTCGGCACGAGCAGATGCAGCGGTACGCCGAGGACCGCGAGCGCGAGCACG
This sequence comes from Solirubrobacteraceae bacterium, assembly GCA_036264095.1. Taxonomy (GTDB): domain Bacteria; phylum Actinomycetota; class Thermoleophilia; order Solirubrobacterales; family Solirubrobacteraceae; genus Palsa-744. Next base: position 46,544 of record DATARO010000031.1, read on the forward strand.
AGCGCGAGGAGCGCCACGCAGACGCGGCCGGCGAGCGCGGCGCGACCGCTGCCGCCCAGCGCCCCGAGCGCCGCCCCGCACGCGGCCGCGACCGCGACGGCTCCCAGCACACGCAGCGTCGGCGGCTTCGCCAGCAGCGTCGCGTACTCGACGGCCGCGAACACGGCGAACGCCGTGAAGGCCGCGAGCTGCCGCGCGCGCACATCGGCCCGGCGCGCGAGCCCTGCGCGCGCCGGCGCCGCGGCGCTCGCGGCGCGCGCGCTCACGCGGCCCTCCGGGCCCCGCCGGCGAGCGCCCGCACCGCGCACCCGGCGACCGTGAAAAGCACCCGCGGGCCGCCCGCGGACAGCGGCGAGACGACGTAGCAGCGCCCGCCGAGACGGCCGAGGAGCGACCGCGGCGGCCCGCCCGCGCCCACCCACAGCACGGTCGGCGCGCGCTCGACCGCGGTGCGGGCGACGCTCGCGCCCGGTCCGAGCAGCGCGAGGCGCGCGTGCAGCGGCGGCCAGGCCGAGAGCGTGGAGTCGACGAAGTGCGCGCGCTGCTCGCCCGGGAGCAGCAGCGCACACCCCTCGAGCCTCGCGAGCGCCACGCACAGCGAGGCGGCGGCGCGCACGCACATGTCGAGCGCGTCGGCGCTCGCCGGCGCGCGCGCGTCGAGCACGACGAGCGCGTGGCGGTCGGCTTCACCGCTCAGGTGCCGCTCCACGAGCGTGCCGGTGCGCGCCACCGAGCGCCAGTGGATGCGCGTCGCCGGCGCGCCCTCGCGGTAGGGGCGCAGACCATCGGCCTCGGCTCCCTCGCGCTCGCGCCGGGGGGTGCGCGCGTCGCGGCCGCCCGCGCCGACGAGCGCCAGCCGGCCCGCCGGGATCTCGTCGATGCGCGGGAGCACGAGCACCTCGGTCGCCGGCGAGGCGAGCGTGCGCGAGGCGATGCCGAGCGGATCGGAGAGCTCGAGCACGCTCGGGCCGATCACGTGCAGCCCGCGGCGCGTGAGCTGGGGCTCGAGCGCCAGCGCGCGGCGCGCGGCGCGCGGGACCGCCTCCGGAGCCGCTCCCGGCCAGCGCCGCAGACGCCCGGCGCGTCGGGCGAGCAGCCCGGCGACGCGCAGCTCGAGATGGATCGGGTCCCCCTCCACCGCCGTCGCACGGTCGGGGGCGCGTTCCAGTCGCGCCCGCCACGCCGACGCGCGCACGCCCGCCTCGGCGCCGCCGACGAGCAGCAGCAGCGCGATCCCCGGCACGTACAGCGCCGAGGCCGCGAACGCCCCCGCGAGCAGGCAGAACGCGAGGCCGAGGAGGACGAGCGTGCGGGGCCTGGTCACAGCGCCGGGACCGCGCGGACCGCGTCCGCGACGATCTCCTCGCGCACCGGCTCCTCGCTGCCGGGCGCGAGCAGCAACCGGTGCGCGAGCACCGATCCGGCGAGCGCCTGGACGTCGTCCGGGAGCGCGTGGTCGCGCCCTTGGAGCGCGGCGTGCGCCATCGCGGCGCGCAGCAGCCACAGGCCCGCGCGCGGGCTCGCGCCGAGCTCGGTGCGCGGGTCGCGGCGCGTGTGCTCCACGAGCGCGACGACGTAGCGGCAGAGCGCCTCGCCCGTGTGCACGCGCGCGGCGGCCTCCTGGGCGGCGATCACCTCGGCGGTCGCGGTGACAGCCTCGACGTCGAGGACACGGTCGCGGGCGGCGTGCTCGGCGAGCATCAGCGCCTCCGCGGCGGCGGCCGGGTACCCGAGCGAGATGCGCACCATAAAGCGGTCGAGCTGGGCCTCCGGCAGCGGATAGGTGCCCTCGTACTCGACCGGGTTCTGCGTCGCCATCACCATGAACGGCCGTGCGAGCTCGTGCGTCGCGCCGTCGACGCTGACGTGGCGCTCCTGCATGCACTCGAGCAGGCCGGATTGCGTCTTCGGCGAAGCGCGGTTGATCTCGTCGACGAGCACGAGGTTCGCGAACACCGGCCCGGGGCGGAACTCGAAGCGGGTGTCGCGCTGGTTGAACACGTTCGCGCCGATCAGGTCCGACGGGAGCATGTCCGAGGTGCACTGGATGCGCGAGCACTCCGCGTCGATCGATGCCGCGAGCGCGCGCGCGAGCGCGGTCTTGCCCACGCCCGGGTTGTCCTCGATCAGGACATGCCCAGCCGCCAGCAGCGCGGTCAGGAGGTCCCTGAGTGCCTGCGGCGGGACCTTGACCGCCCGCTCGACGCTCGCCGCGATGCGTTGGCCGAGATCGGAGACGTCCGTCGGGCCGAGCTGGCCAACCGGGTCCATGACAGCTCGATGTTAGACGCGCGGCGCCCTCACGAGCGCGCTCTCAGCCGGTGTAGACACGCGCGAGCGACTCGGCCACGCACACCGGCTTCTCGCCGCCGTCGCGCTCGAACGTCAGCTCGCTCGTGATCTGCGCGCCGCCCGGGATCTCCTCGACGTCCTTGAGCACCGCGCGCATCCGCACGCGCTCGCCGACAGGCATCGGCGCCGGGAAGCGGACGCGGTTGAGCCCGTAGTTGATGCCGAACGCGAAGCCCTCGAATTTGAACATGTCATAGGAGAAGCGCGGCGCGAGCGAGAGCGTGTAGTAGCCGTGGGCGATCGTGCCGCCGAACGGGCTCTCGCGCGCGCGCTCCGGGTCGATGTGGATCCACTGGTCGTCGCCGGTGACCTCGGCGAACTGGTCGATCTTCTCCTGTGTGACGTGGTGCCAGTCGCTGACGCCGAGCTCCTTGCCGGCGTGCGCCTTGACCTCGTCCAGCCCGGTGAGCGTGAGCATCGAGTCCTCCTTTTGGGGGGCGGGTGTGCGGGGGGGCTGATGCTACGCGGGCAGGTAGCCGTCGGCGGCGAGCTTCGCCATCAGCCCGCCGCGGGCGACGATCTCGAGCACGAACTCGGGAAGCGGCGCGCCCTGCAGGGGCTCCCCGCCGGCGAGGCGTTCGATCCGCGCGGCGCGGATGTCGAGGCGCACCTGCTCCCCGTCGGCGATCGCCTCGTGCACGCCGGGGATCGTGACCGCCGGCAGGCCGAAGTTGACGCTGTTGCGGAAGAACAGCGAGTTGAACTCGCTGGCGACGAGCGCCGCCACGCCGAGCTGCCGGAACAGCTGGGCGACCGGCCGGCTCGAGCCGATGCCGAAGTTGCGGCCCGCGACGACGATGTCGCCGGGCCGGACGCCCGAGGCGAACTCGGGGCGGATCGCGTAGAAGACGTGCTCGGCGGCCTGCTCGACCGGCATCCGCATCGCATACCCGGGGTACATGTTGTCGGTGTCGATCGAGTCGCCGAAGACCCACGCGCGCCCCGTGACCTGCTCCTGCATCACAGCTCCCGCGGGTCGATGATCTCGCCCGCGACGGCGGCCGCGGCGACGGTGTAGGGCGAGGCCATGTAGATCTCGGCGTCGGGGCTGCCCATGCGCCCGCGGAAGTTGCGGGTGCTCGCGGTGATGCACACCTCGCCGGCGCCGAGCAGGCCCATGTGGTAGCCGAAGCACGCGCCGCACGTCGAGTTCGTGACGATCGCGCCGGCCTCGGCCAGCGCCTCGACGTACCCGCGCCGCACCGCCTCGGTGTAGACCGCCTGCGAGGCGGGGGTCACGATCAGGCGCACGCCGGGAGCGACCCGCCGCCCGCCGAGCACCTCGGCCGCGATCTGCAGGTCCTCGATCTGGCCGTTGGCGCACGAGCCGATGAAGCACTGGTCCACGCGTCGCCGCTCGATCTGCGAGACCGGAAGCGCGTTCTCGCTCACGCCCCCGGGGCGCGCGACATAGGGCTCGAGCGCGCCGAGGTCCACCTCGCGCACGGCCGCGTAGCGGGCGTCCGGGTCGGGGTCGACCGGCTGGTAGGGCCGGTCGCTGCGCTCGTCGAGGTAGGAGCGGCAGAGCTCATCGGCCGGGAAGGTCGTGAAGTCGGCGGAGACCTCCGCGCCCTGCGTGGCGATCGCGCGGCGGTCGTGCATCGGAAGCGAGGCGAGCCCCGGTCCGCCGAACTCGATGTTGTGGTTCGTCGCATCGCCATATGCGCCGGCGATGTGCAGGAAGACGTCCTTGCCGGATACGACCGCGGCGCGCTCGCCGTGCAGCTCGTAGCGGATCGTGGGCGCGACCTGGAACCACGTGCGCCCGGTGCACATGATCGAGTAGACCTCGACCGGCCCGAGCCCGCGCGCGGCCGAGTTGTACGCGCCCGCGGCGCAGGTGTGCGAGTCGGTGCAGGTCAGCACCTCGCCCGGCAGCGCGAGCCCGTTCTCGGCGATCACCTGGTGGCAGATGCCGTGCCTGCCGACATCGAAGAAGCGCTCGATCCCGAACGCCTTGACGAACTCGCGCGCGCGCACGCCGCCGTCCGCGTCGGCGACCGTCGGGGCCGGGACCGCGTGGTCCATGATCACGGCGAGGCGGTCGGGATCGGCGATGCGCGTGGGGGGCGCCCACATCGTGGCGAACTGGAGGTCGATCAGCACGGTCATGTCGATCTCGCAGACGACGATGTCGCCGGCGCCCACGCGCTCGCTGCCGGAGGCCCGCGCGAGGATCTTCTCGATGATCGTCATGCTCACGGCGACGGCTCCTCGTAGGCGGCGTAGCGCTCCGCGAGCGCGCTCCAGCGCGCGAGGCCGAAGAGGTCGAAGAAGGCCTCGACTCCGGCGCCGGCCTCGGGGCGCGCGCCGCTGCGCCCCGCGAGCTCCTCGAGGGCCGCGATCGCGGCGCGCGAGACCTCGAACAGCAGCGCGCCCGGGTGGATCACGATCCGGTATCCGAGCTCGGCCAGGCGCGCGGCGGGCAGCTCGGGCGTTCGCCCGCCGGGGACGATGTTGAGCAGCAGCGGCGCGTCGATCTCCTTGGCGATCCGCTCGATCTCGGCCTCGCTCTGGGGCGCCTCGATGAAGATCACATCGGCGCCGTGCTCGGCGTATGTGCGGCCGCGCGCGATCGCCTCATCGAGTCCGAGCGGCGCGCGCGCGTCGGTTCGCGCGACGATCACGGTGTCGGGGTCGCGCCGGGCCTGCACGGCGGCTTCGATCGCGACCGCGAAGCGGGCCGCGGCGATCACGTCCTTGCCCGCGAGGTGACCGCAACGCTTGGGCAACGTCTGATCCTCAAGCTGGATCGCGGCGACGCCCGCGCGCTCGTACTCCTGCACCGTCCGCACGACGTTGACCGGCGACCCGTAGCCGGTGTCCGCGTCTGCGATCAGCGGCAGCGCGGGGCCCTCGCCTGCGCCGAGCACGCCGCTCAGCACGCGCGCGCGCTCGGCCATCTCGGTGAGCGTGACCAGCCCGACGTCCGGCAGGCCGAAGCCCGATGCCGACACGCCGGCCCCGGTCATGTACGCGGCCGGAAAGCCGCTCGCGGCCACGAGCGCGGCCGAGATGCCGTCGTAGATGCCGGGGGCGACGATCAGCTGCTCGCCGGCGAGCAGCTCGCGCAGCCGGCGCGCTCCGGTCATGCCCGCCCGTCCTCGCCGAACAGCGGCGTGACGGGGCCTGCGAGCAGGCCGGCCAGCTCGTCCAGGTCCGCCAGGTCCTCGAGCGCGGGCACCGCCTGCTCGATCGCGGCCGCGCGGCGCGCGTCGATCAGCGGCTCGGTGAGCGCGCGGAACTTCTCGAGCACCTCCTCGTTCGAGAGCGGCGCGAGCAGGCCGCCGCGGGGGTGCTCGACGAGCGCCTCGCGCACGCCGCCGCCGTGCAGCGAGAGGGCCACGCGCGTGTTGTAGCCGTCCTCCGGCCGCTCGTCGAAGCGGGGCTCGTGGCGGACCGTCGTGCGCCCGATCAGCTCCCATACGTCGTCGGCCTCGATCCGCGCGGGCGCGAACTGGGCCGCCAGCGCGGTGCCGTCGAGCAGCGTCACGGCGACGGCGTACGCGAGGTTCATCTGCGCACCCACGGCCGCGAGCGGCCGCTCCGCGCGCCAGCCGCCGTGGTGGAACGCGGGCTCCGAGACGGATATCTCGATCGACGCGACGTCCGCGGCGTGCGCGTCGCCCGCCGCGAGCAGCTGCCGGGCGGCGTCGATCGCGGCGTGCAGGCCCGCCATCGCCGCGTACGGCTTGATCGCGATCGTCTCCGTCTCCCAGCGCTCGCCGAGGCCGGCGGAGATCTGGCTCGGGTCGGGTGCGTGGCCCTCGCCGAATGTCGCGAGGAAGCCGCCGTAGGGGCGCTCGAAGACCTGCTTGATCCCGGTGTAGGAGCCGGCCGCGAGCGTCGCGCCGAGCAGCCCGTTGCGCGCCGCGAAGCCGTGTTGCATGCGCTTGCACATCGATCCGAACTGGGCGGCCATCAGCCCCCCGGCCTGGGTGGCGGCGATCCCGAGCGCGTCCTCGAAGCCGCCCGCGTCGAGGCCGTAGACGGTGCCGGCCGCGGCCGCCGCCGCCGGTCCGCCGAACACGGGGCCCGAGTGCCAGCCGCGCGTGAGCATCTCCGCGCCGTGCAGGGCGAGCCCGACGCGGGGCCCGACCTCGAAGCCACGGATCGCGGCGAGCAGCACGGTCGCCCCCGTCACGCGCTCGGCATCGGCCGCGGCCGCGAGGATCGCGGGGAGCACGAGGCTGGCACCGTGCACCGGGGCCACAGGGTGGTAGTCGTCGAGCTCGAAGCCCTGCACGTAGGAGCTGTTCAGCAGCGCGGCGGCGCTCGGGGACGTCGTCCGGCCGGTGCCGATCAGCACGCAGCGCCCGTTGCCCTCCAGACGGCAGAGGGCATCCGTGGCCGCATCCGACCACGGCAGCCGCGCGCCCACGAGCGCGCAGCCGATGCCGTCGAGCAGCACGTGCTTGGCCCGCACGCGCACCGGCGCCGGAACCTCCTCGAGCGTCGAATCCGCCAGCCACGACGCCAGGAGGCGGGTCACGCCCGGCTGCTCCACGTCTACGGCCGCCCCTCCATTCATATATTTATATTATAATTTTTATGGTTATGCTGTCAAGCGGGTACGCTCCACGGGTGGCGTTTGCGCGTACCGGGCTGCCCCGCACCGCTGAGGCGATCGCAGCGGGCGAGCTGCGCGCGGCGATCGTGCGCGGCGACCTCGCGCCCGGGACGAAGATCCGGCAGGAGGCCACCGCGCAGCAGCTCGGGATGAGCCTGATCCCCGTGCGCGAGGCGCTGAAGACGCTCGCCGGCGAGGGCGCGCTCACGTATCTCCCCCAGCGCGGCTACTTCGTCCCCGAGCTGCCCGGCGGCGCGATCGCGCAGATGTACGAGGCGCGCGGCGTGCTCGAGGCCGCGACCGAGCGCGCCGCGCTGCCGAACCTGCGCGAGGACGACATCGCGTCGATGCGCGAGCACCTGCACGCCCAGCGCCGCGCCGCCGAGGACCGCGACGCCGTCGCGATGATCGCCGCCAACCGCGGTTTTCACTTCGCGGTCTTCGACCGCTGCGAGAACCCGTGGCTCGTGCGCTTCACGGCCCAGCTGTGGGACGCCGTCGATCCCTATCGCGTGCTCTCCTACCGCCGCATGTGGCTCGACGCCGACGAGCAGCTGATCCCCCAGGAGATCCTCGTCGAGCACGAGCGCATCCTCGACGCGCTCGCCGCCGGCGAGGGCGGGCTGGCGCTGTCGCTGCTCGCCGCCCACCGCGGGCGCTCGCGCACGTTCCTCGACGCGCTCGGCCCCGCGGCCGCCGGCGGGGCGCGATGAGCGCGGCCGCGCAGGCGCGCACGACTGGCGCCCTCACCAGGGAGCTCGCCGCGCGCGCGGCCGCGACCGATCACGCGCGCCTCCCCGCCGACGTGATCGAGGTCGCGCGCCATTGCCTGATCGACTGGTTCGGCGTCACGCTCGGGGGCGCCCGCGAGCCGAGCCCGTCGATCGCGTTCGACGCCGTCCAGGCCGGGAGCGCGCCGCGGACGCAGGGCTGCTCGGTCATCGGCCGCGCCGAGCTGCTGGCTCCCCTCGACGCCGCGCTCGTGAACGGCACCGCCTCACACGTGCTCGACTTCGACGACGTCAACATGACGTTCCTCGGCCACGCCTCGGTCGCCGTGCTCGGCGCGGCCCTCGCCCTGGCCGAGCAGCTCGATGCCGACGGGGCCGCGCTGATCGCGGCGTTCGTCGCGGGCTACGAGACCGCCTGCCGGATCGCCGCGGCGCTCGGCCCGCAGCCCTACATGCGCGGCTGGCACTCGACGGGCACGGTCGGGACGTTCGGTGCGGCCGCGGCGTGCGCGCGGCTGCTGGGGCTCGACCCCGAGCGAACGGCCGTCGCGCTCGCGCTCGCCGCCAGCGAGGCCGCCGGCATCAAGAGCAACCTCGGCACGATGGCCAAGTCGCTGCACGCCGGCCGCGCCTGCGCCGCCGGCTTGCTCGCGGCGCAGCTGGCCGCGCGCGGGTTCACCGCCAACACGAGCTCGATCGAGGCGGAGCAGGGCTTCGCCGCCCTCGCCGGCGGCGACTGCGACATCGACGCCGCGCTCGCCGACCCGCCCGCCGGCTGGCACATCCGCGACAACCTGTTCAAGTACCACGCAGCCTGCTTCTTCACCCACTCCACACTCGAGGGCGTCGCCCGCATGCGCCGCGAGGACAGCGTCGACGCGGCGACCCTCGAGCGCCTCGAGCTGCACGTCAGCGAGCTCGAGCTGGGGGCCTGCGCGATCCCCGCGCCGCGCACGGGCCTCGAGGTCAAGTTCAGCATCGCCCACCTCGCGGCGATGGCGATGCTCGAGCGGCCGACGGCCGTGATCGCCGACTCCGACGCCGTCGATCCCGACGTGATCGCCGTCCGCGAGCGGATCGAGCTCGTCGGCGACGGAGCGGCGGGGCGCCCGACCCTGCTGCGCGCGCTGCGAAGGGACGGCGCGAGCGTGGAGGCGGCCGAGGACGTCAACGCGCCCCTGCGCGACCACGCGCTGCAGCTCGACCGCCTCTCGGCGAAGTTCGCCACGCTCGCCGACCCCGTGCTCGGCCGCGCCCGCGCAGGCCGGCTGCGCGACGCGCTCGCGGCGCTCGACGGACACACGCGCGTGCCGCGCCTGATGGTGCTCGCGCGGCCGCCCGCCTGACCGGTCGGGGCCGCCGCCCGGAGGGGCTACCGTTGGAGCGTGGGCGATCGGGACACCCGCACACGCAAACGCCGGGCGCCGGCCACGACACCGGCACGCGTCACCCTTCTCCGTGGGAAAGCGATCCCAGCCGGCGTGCTCCGCGCGCGGAGCGGCTTTAATGTCGTCATGGCGCCCGAGCAGCGCTCGAAGGTGAACGTGCCGTGAGCACCGAGACCTTCCAGCCCGCTGAGCAGCACCTGCATTCCCCCTTCCCCCCGCCCCCCGGCCGGCGGCGGCTCGGGCGCGGGCGGATCGTGCTGCTCGCAGCCGGCGGCGCCGTGCTGGTCGTCGTCGTGGCCTTGGCCGTGCTCGCGTTCGCCGCTTCGAGCCCATCGCTGGTGGCACGGGGCGAATCGCTCACGCACGTGAAGCTCCCGCTGACCGGTGGCCGGATCGTGAGCGTCAGCGTCCTCGGGCCGCACGGACGGCCGATCCCGGTCGCCGTCCGCGGCGGCAGCCTGTATCCGAGGGTCTCGCTCGCGACCGGCGAGCCGCTGTCGGTGACGGTCGTGCTGAAGCGCTCCGGCTGGATCGGCTGGCTCGCGGGCAAGAGCGTGACCGAGCACCTGACGATGAAGACGCCGAGCGCCTCGCTGCGCGAACGCTACCTCACGCTCGCGAGCGGCTCACCGCTGCGCCTCGACTTCAGCGAACCCGTCAGGCGCGTCGCCTACGGCCCCCCCGAACACCTCCACCACCACACGCTGGCCTCCGCCACAGCCACGCTGACGCTCGCCCACGCCGGCGAAGCGGGCTCGCTCGAGGTCGCGGCCGCGCCGCGCAGCTGGGAGCGCCTGCCCGCCCCCGCGGTAGTCAGCTGGTTCCCCGCGGGGGCGCGCACGAGCGCCGTGCTGAGCCCCCGCCCTGGAACCCGCATCTCCCCCGCGACCCCGCTCGTCCTCAGCTTCTCCGAGCCCGTCTCCTCAGCGCTCGGCTCCGGCCGCCCCCACATCTCCCCGGCGACCCAGGGGACCTGGCACTCGCTCGACAGCCATACGCTCGAGTTCCGCCCGAGCGGCCTCGGCTACGGCCTCGACACCCACGTCTCGGTCGGCCTGCCGCAGAGGGTGCACCTGATCGGCGGCAGCACGCAGGGCAGCGCCAGCACGGCGTCGTGGATCGTCCCGCCGGGATCGACGCTGCGCGCCCAGCAGATCCTCGCGGACCTCGGCTACCTGCCGCTGACCTTCGCGAGCGAACGCGACATCGCCCGCACGGCGAGCGCACAGGAGACCGCGGCGATCGACCCGCCGAAGGGCTCGTTCGCCTGGCGCTACGGCAACACGCCCGCGTCGCTGCGCAGCAGCTGGTCGCCGGGCGCGAGCGGCGAGGTCACGCGCGCGGCGGTGATGGCCTTCGAGAACGACCACTCGCTGACGACCGACGGCCTGCTCGGACCGCAGGTGTGGCGCACGCTGATCGGGGCGGAGATCGCCGGGCAGCGCAACACGTTCGGCTACACCTACGTATCCGTGGACGAGGGCTCGCAGAGCCTTTCGCTGTGGCACGACGGCGCCGTCAAGATCACGACGCCCGTGAACACGGGCATCGCATCGGCCCCCACCGCGCTCGGAACGTTCGCGGTCTACGAGCACATCGCCTCGGGCACGATGAGCGGCACCAACCCCGACGGCAGCCACTACAACGACCCCGGCGTGCCGTGGATCAGCTACTTCAACGGCGGCGACGCGCTGCACGGCTTCGAACGCGCCCAGTACGGCCTTCCGCAGAGCCTCGGGTGCGTGGAGATGGCGCCGGCGACGGCCGGCCGCGTGTGGCCGTACACGCCGATCGGCACGCTCGTCCACGTCTCCTGACGCACGCGGTCGCGCCGGCCGGCGCGTCGTAGACTCGCGCGATGGCCGACGCGGCAGGCGCGCAGCAGACGATCGGGCGGCTGCCCGCCCTGATCGCACTCGCCCGGCGCGACCGCTGGCTGCCGGTGTGGTCGCCCGCGGCCGCGCTGCGCGGGGTCCGGGCTACGCTCGTCGTCGCCGGCGGCTTCGCGTTCGCGGTCAACGTGATCGGCAACCTGCAGGTCGCGACGTTCACGGCCTTCGGCGGCTTCGCGACGCTCGTGCTCGCCTCGTTCGGCGGCTCGCGCCGCGAGAAGCTGCTCGCGCACCTCGCACTCGCGCTGGCCGGGAGCGTCCTGCTGACGATCGGAACGGCCGTGACAGGGACGACGGCGCTCGCCGCCCTCGTCACGTTCGCGGTCGTGTTCGCCGTGTTCTTCGCGGGCGTCGCCGGGCCGAATGCCGCGGGTGGGGTGACCGCAGCCCTGCTCTCCTACGTCCTGCCGGCGGCCTCCCCGGGCACGTTCAGCATGGTCCCCGACCGGCTCGCGGGCTGGTGGCTGGCCTCGGTCGCCGGCACCGCTGCGGTGCTGCTCATCTCCCCCCGCCCCGCGCCGGACCCGGTCCGCGGCGCGGCTGCGGCGCTCGCGCGGCAGCTCGCCGACACGCTCGAGGACGCCCTGCGCGGCGCCGCGGGCGATGACCACGTCAGCGGCTTCCTCGCCGCCAAGCACGAGCTGCTCGCCCGCTTCACCGCCTCCCCCTACCGCCCCACGGGCCTCACCGCCCGCGACCAGTCGCTCGCCAACGCCGTCGAGCTGCTCGAGTGGTGCGCGTCGATGATGACCGACGCGATCCGCGAGCGCGCGGACCTGCGCGCCGCGAGCGGCAGCGACCGAGAGCTGCTCGAGCGCGCGAGCGCGGCGCTGCGCGGCATCTCTCGTCTGCTGCTCGACGGCGAGGGCGCGGTCGACCTCGCGGGCCTCCACGCCGCGCACGAGCGGAGCATCGAAAAGCTCGCGGCGGGCGGCCCCCGTTCTCGCGAGCACTCCCAGCTCACGTTCCACGCGAACACGATCGCGGTCGTCGTGGCGGCGATCGGGGCGGATGCGGAGGTCGCCGCGAGCCGCGCGCCGGCGAGCTGGCTCGAGGGCGCGCGTGAGCGCTGGTACGAGACGCCGGCCGCGCGCGCGGCGCCGGCCGTGCGCCGCGTCCGCGAGGTCGCCGCGGAGGCGCGCGCGCACGCGAGCGTCCGCTCGGTGTGGACGATCAACAGCGTGCGCGGCGCCGCGGCGCTCGCCGCGGCGGTCCTGGTCGCCGACCTCGGCAGCGTCCAGCACGGCTTCTGGGTCGTCCTCGGCACGCTCGCGGTCCTGCGCACGAGCGCCTTCGGCACCGGCTCGACGGCGCTGCGCGCGATCGGCGGAACCGCGCTCGGGTTCGTCGTCGGCGGCGCCCTGCTCGTCGCGATCGGCGCCAACAGCGACGTGCTGTGGGCGGTGCTGCCGGTCGCCGTGTTCCTCGCCGCTTACACCCCGGGCACCGCGCCCTTCGCGCTCGGGCAGGCCGCGTTCACGGTCACCGTCGCCATCCTCTACAACCTGCTCGCCCCGGTCGGGTGGAAGGTCGGCGTGCTGCGCATCGAGGACGTGGCGATCGGCTGCGGCGTGAGCGTCTGCGTCGGAGCGCTGTTCTGGCCGCGCGGCGTCTCCTCGCTCGTCGGCAACGACCTCGCCGACGCCTACCGCGCGGGCGCTGCGTATCTCGCGCAGGCCGTGCAGTGGGCATCGGGAGCTCGCACCGTCGAGCCGGACGCGGGCCCGCGCGCGGCGCTGTCCGCCTCGCGACTGGACGGAGCGCTGCGCGCGTTCCTCTCCGAGCAGGGCACCAAACACATCGCCCGCCACGAGCTGTGGCGTCTCGTCGGCGGCACGCTGCGCCTGCGCCTGACGGCACACGGCGTCACCGACCTGCCGCGCGGGGCGATCGGCGACGGCCAGGCGCCGCTCGTGCTCGAGCACCGCGCGCTCACATTGTCGGGCTGGTACGAACGCCTCGCCGAGGTGGTCGACCACCCACGCGACCACGAGCCGCCCCCGCCGCTCGACCCGCCCTCGCTCGGTCCCGCGATCACCGATTCCTCGCCGTACGCAGTCTGGATGTGCGAGCACCTCGACCACCTCTGTGAGCACCTCGGCGAACTCGCCGAGCCGGCGGCGCGGATCGCGGAGATCCGCCGGCGGCCGTGGTGGCGGTAGCGGAAAGGGTCGCGCGGCGCCGGATATCGCGCTCCGTGCTCTTGGGGGGGCCCGATGTTCCGGCGACCCGAGATCGATCGCCCGCGATCTAGCCTTTGCGCATGGCCGATCCGGTGAGGGCGGTGAGGGTGCACGTCGCGGGCGCCGTCCAGGGCGTCGGCTTACGTGACGCGACCGTGCGGCGCGCGCGCTCGCTCGGCGTGCTCGGCTGGGTGCGCAATCTCGATGACGGCGGCGTCGGGGTCCACGCCGAGGGTCCCGCCGACGCGGTCGAGCAGCTGCTGGACTTCCTCACGAAGGGGCCGCGCGGGGCGCGCGTGGAGTCGCTCGACACCGAGCAGGTGCGCGTCGAGGGCCACGAGCAGTTCGCGGTGCGCGGCGTGAGCGCGGGCGTCTTCGTCGTCCAGCAGCACGCCGCCACGAACCGTCACTTCGACCTGCGCCTGGAGGTCGAAGGCGTGATGCGATCGTGGGCGGTTCCGAAGGGGCCGTCGCTGGACCCCGCGGTCAAGCGTCTCGTGGTCCAGGTCGAGGATCACGGCCTCGCCCACAACGCGTTCGAGGGACCGACCGGATCGGGCAGGGGCGTCGTCGTCTGGGACCGTGGAACCTACGAGCAGGGAGGGCGCGTCCCGTGGCCGCAGGCGCTCGATCGGGGGCACGCCGTGTTCGTCCTGCACGGCCACAAGCTGCGAGGGGGATTTGCGCTGCAGCGGACCCGTCCGGGCGAGAAGCCGCAATGGCTGCTCGTCAAGCGCCGCGACGACGACGCCCGCCCGGGCTCCGACGTGGTCGCCGAGCAGCCGCAGTCTGTCCTCAGCGGCAGCACGCTCGACGAGGTCATCGCGCAGGAGG
>DATARO010000067.1:0-57243 GCA_036264095.1 Solirubrobacteraceae bacterium
TGTGCGAGGTCCGCGACGACGGGCACATTCCCTTCCGCGCGCGCCAGAGCGACCGCGAGCGCCCCGACCCGGACGCCATGAACGGCCGCGGCCTGTGGCTCGTCGACCAGCTCTGTGACGCGATGCACATCGAGTCCTCGCCCGGCATGGGCAGCTCGGTGCGCGTGCAGATGAGCCTCTCCTAGCGGAGCGGTTCCCGCGAGATACACCCAGCCGGGCGCGCCGCCGGCGCTTTCGTGCGCGGAGTGATACTATGCTCATTAGTTATCACCCTACGCTCGATAGCCACCGTCAGGAGGCCGCCATGCCGGACACCCTTCGCATCAGCCGCTTCGGATTCGTCAATGCCTACATCGTCTGGGAGGACGACGGACTCACGCTGATCGACACCACGCTGCCCGGCGGCGGGAAGAACATCCTGCGCGCGGCCGGTCAGACCGGCCAGCCGATCCGCAGAATCGTGCTCACGCACGCGCACGGGGATCACATCGGTGCGCTCGACGAGCTGCACGCGGCGCTGCCCGATGCCGAGGTGATCATCAGCGCGCGCGACGCGCGGCTGCTGGCAAAGGACATGTCGCTCGACCCCGATGAGCCCCAGTCGAAGCTGCGCGGCGACTACCGCGGTGCGAAGACCTCCCCCACCCGGACGGCCGCCGACGGCGAGCGCATTGGCTCGCTCGAGGTCGTCTCTAGCCCCGGCCACACGCCCGGCCACCTCGCCTTCCTCGACACCCGCGACCGCACGCTGTTCGCCGGCGACGTCTACTCGACGCTGGGCGGTGTCGCGGTCTCGGCGCGCATGAACCCACGCTTCCCGCTGATCGTGATGGGCACGTGGGACCGTCCCACGGATGTACGCAGCGCCGAACGCCTGCGCGCACTCGAGCCGGCACGCCTCGCTCCCGGCCACGGCCGGATCCTCGACGCGCCGCTGCAGGCGATGGACCGAGCGCTCGCCCGCGTCCGCTGAGATGCCGCGCCCGGGGCTCGAATCAGAGCAGGTGCCCGACTCGCCGATGCAGGCGATCGGGCGCGCGCTCGCCCGCGTCCGCTGAGATGCCGCGCCAGGGGCTCGACACCGAGCAGGTGCTCGACGCCGCGATGGAGCTCGCCGACGCGGGGATCGAGCGGGTGACGCTCGCGAGCGTCGCGGGGGTCCTCGGCGTGCGCCCGCCGTCGCTCTACAACCATGTCGAGGGCCGTCACGCGCTCCTGCGCCTGATGAAGCTCAGAGCCCTCGGCGACCTCGCCGAGGCGATCGCCGGGGCGGCCGCGGGCCTCGCCGGCGAAGACGCTCTGCGCGCGACGGCACACGCCTACCGTGAGTACGCCCACGCGCACCGGGGCGGCTACGAATGCACGATCGCCGCCCCCGCCCCAGGCGACCTCGAGGCGCGCGCCGCCGCCGAGCGCGTCCTCTCGCTGCTGGCGGCGATCCTCCGTGCCTGGCACCTGGAGGGTGACGCGGCGATCGACGCGATCCGGGTGGTGCGCAGCGCCCTGCACGGCTTCGTGACGCTCGAGAACAGCGGCGCCTTCGCGCTCAAGCGCGACGCCGAGCGCTCGTTCGGGGCGCTCGTGGACACGCTCGTGCTCGGGCTCAGCAGCATCGCCGAGGTCAACCGGGCGGCGTGAGCGTGGCCAACGCGTCCTTCTCGGTGTTCGCAGCCACCGCCAGCCTGCTGATCGTGATCGGCTCCGCGCTCGCCGGGTACTGGGTCGTGACGGCGGTGTGGGCGCTCCTCGCCCTCGGCTTCATCGCGCGCGCGACCGAGAACCGCTGGCGCGGCGGCCGCTGACGGTCAGGCGCACCGCACCGCACCGCGTCGCGTGCCGGTCGCGGGCCCCTGCAATACCGCGTGCAGAACGCAATCGAACCGCTGTCGCGCCGAGATATTCGTCGAGCCGGCGCGGGTGGCCCGCAAGCCGCATCCGCAGCCGGCCGAAATCCCGAAGGGGCGCGTGCGCGCGTCCAGCTCGGCGCAAGCGATGGCAGACCGCGAAATCACCCAGCCAGACCCCGAGCGCGCCCCCGGCGAGCCCGACGCATCGCTCGTGCAGCCCGCCGAGAGCGGCGAGGCGGCCTCTGCGGCGCCGGATGAGACCGTCGCCGAGGGCACGTCCGCGCCGGCTCCTCCGGAAGCCGCAGCCCAGGGTAGGACGGCTCCGCGTGCGAGGTGGGCGGTCGCAGCGCTCGTCTGCGTCGCCGCCGGTTCGCTCGCCGCCGCCCTCGGCGCGCGCAGCATCGCGCACACGAACGCGTCCAAGGCCGAACGCACCTTCCAAACGAGCGCCGCCGGCGTCGCCTCGAACCTCAAGCTCACGTTGCAGCACGAGGAAGACCTCGCCAACAGCGCGAGCACGTTCTTCGCCGCCAACCCCGGCGCCTCGCAATCCGACTTCGCCTCGTGGTCGCACTGGGTGAGCGCGCTGCGCCGCTACCCAGAGCTCGAGCGCATCGGGCTGATCACGGTCGTGCGCGCGAGCGACCTCGCCTCGTTCCAGGCCCGCGTGACCGGCAAGGCGCCGGCGACGGCGCCCGCCAGCAAGACGATCGGCGGCCGCGTGCCCGTGAAGACCAAGGGCGCCGCCGCGACGACCGTGGCGCTGCTGCGCATCAGCCCGCCCGGCGTCCGTCCCTACTACTGCCTGGCGACGGCCGAAGTCGTCCGGGGCCCGGCCAGGCGCGCCCGCGCCGGGCTCGACTACTGCGCCCGCATGCCCGCCCTGATCGCCTCGCGCGCAGCGGGCGCTGCGCTGTACGGCCCGGTATCCGCGACGCGCGCGGGGCAGCTGGCCGTCGAGACGCCCGTCTATCGCGGCGCCGCGCCGCCCTCTACGCGGGGCGGCCGCGAAGCCGCTTTTGCGGGCTGGCTGCGCGAGGTGCTCGTGCCCGGGAAGATGCTCGAAGCCGCAGTCGGCGGCCAGCCGGTCGGAGCCGTGCAGCTCAGCTACCACCACGGCGCCTCGCACGTCTCCTTCGCGCTCGGCACGCCCCACGCGGGTGCGCCCACGCGCACGACCCGGGTTCACGGCGGCTGGACGGTCCAGAGCTTCGGCGCCCCGATCTCCACGGGCGTCTTCTCCGACCCCGAAGCCCGCGGCCTGCTGATCGGCGGCACGCTGCTGAGCGTCCTGCTCGGCATCCTCATCTACGTACTCGGCGCGAGTGGCCAGGGGCCGCGCACGGCGCGACCCGTTCCGCGGCGGGCTCGCGGTGACGGTCTCTATGACGAGCTGACCGGGCTCGCCGGCAGCGCACTCACACTCGACCGTGCGGAGCGCACCGTCGCGCGCGCCGGACGCCAGTCGGGAATGCTCGCGGGCGCGCTGCTGATCGACCTCGACTGGTTCGCGGACATCAACGAGAAGCTCGGATCCGCCGCCGGCGACCAGCTGCTGCGGATCGTCGCCGAACGCCTCGAGAGCGTGATCCGCACCGATGACAGCCTCGGCCGCCTCGGCGGCGACCAGTTCCTGATCACGGTCGAATCGGTGGCGCGCGGCGTGCGTCTGGACTCGCTCGCGCGACGCGTGATCGAGGCGCTGCACAAGCCCGTCGGCGGTCTCGACGACTTCGGTCCGAGCTTCTACCCGACGGCGAGCATCGGGGTGGCCTACGGTCGCTACACGGACCACGCGAAGCTGATCCACGATGCAGAGCTCGCTATGCGCGCCTCGAAGGAGGCCGGCAAGGACCGCTACACGCTGTTCAACGCGAACATGCGCGCGGTGATCGAGGACCGCGGCGTGCTGGAGGCGGAACTGAACGCAGCGCTCCGCGAAGGCCAGCTGTTCCTCGTCTACCAGCCGATCTGCGACCTTCGCACGCGCAAGGTGGTCGGACTCGAGGCTCACATCCGCTGGCGCCACCCCAAGCAGGGCATCCTCCTCCCGGCCGACTTCCTCCCGCTCGCCGAGGAGACCGGCCTGATCGTCCCGATCGGCCGCTGGGCGCTGCAGGAGGCCTGCGCCCGGGCGGCCGCGTGGGAGGTCGCCGGGCACCACGTCGGCGTCGGCGTGCAGGTGTCCGCCAACCAGTTCAACCGCGACGGCTTCGCCACCGACGTCCTGCGTGCGCTCCAGCAGTCGGGCGTCTCGCCCTCCCTGCTCACGCTCGAGATCGCCGAGTCGATCGTGATGGCCGACGCGCAGACCGCGACGGAGCACATGCAGCGGCTCAAGGGCCTCGGCGTGCGGATCGCGATCGACGACTTCGGCAGCGGCTACGCCTACCGCTCTGACCTGCAGCGGATGCCGCTCGACTTCCTGAAGGTGGACCACTCCTCGCTCGCGGCCTCCGAAGACGAGAACTACCGCCACTGGCTGCTCGAGGCGATCCTCGTGTTCGGCCGCGACCTCTCGCTGACGGTGATCGCAAAGGGAATCGAGACGGGCGAGCAGGTCGGCGCGCTGCAGGAGATGGGCGCAACGCTCGCGCAGGGCCACTACTTCGGCGAGCCGCTGCCCGCCGAGGCGCTCGAGCGGCTGCTCGACGGCGGCGTGCCGTCGGTGCGGGCCGCCTCGACCGGCACGCTCGACTGAGCGCTCGGCCGTCGGTCGCGTTGCTAGCGTCCCCGCGATGCTGTGCGGCCGCCGTTCACCCGAGCTCCCCCAGCCGGTCGCGCTCCTAGCCGCGCGCGACCACTCGGGCCTCGACAGCGCCGTGCGCCCCCGCTAGCGGGATGCGCGGCGGCGCCGATCGAAGACAGCTCGCCGCGCTGGCGCTCGGCGGGGCCGCAGGTGCGTTGCTGCGCGTGTGGATCGCCCACCGCGTCGGCGGCGCGGGCGGCGGCTGGCCGTGGGCGACCTTCTCGATCAACGTCTCCGGCGCGCTGCTCCTCGGCTACATCACAGCCGGCCCGCCCGGGTCCCTGCTCGCGATCAGCTTCTGCGGCGCGTTCACGACGTTCGCGACGATGCAGGTCGAGATCCTCGCGATGCTCGAACGCCACGACTACGGCCTCGCCGTCGCCTACGGCCTCGGCAGCGCCGCGGCGGGCTATCTCGCCGTGCGCGTGACGGCGGCAGCACGGCGGCGACCGGTGGCCACGTGAGCGCCTGGGTATGGGTGGGCGTCGCCGTGCTCGGCGCGCTCGCGTCGCTCGCGCGCGCCGCCGTCGGCGGTGCGATCCAGGCTGGCGCGCGCACCGCGCGGCCGGTCGGGACGCTCGTCGTGAACCTGAGCGGCACGTTCGCCGCCGGCGTGCTGGCGGGCGTCGTGCTGAGCGGAGACGCGGGCGTGCTCGCGGGCGCGGCGACGCTCGGCTCCTACACGACGTTCTCGACCTGGGTCCAGGACTCGGGGCGCCTGCACGAAGAGGGTGACGATTCAGGGGCGGCGCTGAACCTCGCGGTCAGCCTGCTGATCGGAGTCGCCGCGGTCGCTGCGGGCCACGCATTGGGAGCCGCTTTCTGATCGACCGCGGGCCCGCGGGGCGCGGCGTTGCAGCGGCGGGGCAAACGGAGTAGCTTCCGGCTCGTCGACCGTTGCGTAGCGTGCGCCTCGGGGCGACAGGCGTTGAGCGGCAGCGCGCGGCGCGCCACACCGGCTCGCGGCGTCCGGATCGGCTATGCGGGGAGGAGCACGATGCGGTACTTGCGAGCGGTGACCAGTCCCTCCAGCGCCGGGCACACCGCGTCCTCGCGGGCCGTCGTGCGGGCGACCCTGCTCGCGCTGGCGCTCGCCCTCATCGCGGCGCTCGCGATCGCGGGAGTGTCGGGCCACAGCGCCGCCGCGCCGGGCGCGCCCGCCGCGGCCTCGGGCGTGGGCGCCCTCCCCCAGTCGGCGCTCGGCGCTGTCTCCTCGGCCGTCGGCGCCGGCGAGCCTGTCTATCGCGTCGAGCAGGCTCCCGCCGGCCTCGTCGCGAGCAACCCGGCGCAGCACCTGAGCGTCCGCTTCGCGGCCTCCGGCGTGGCGGTCGACGCGTCCGCGACGCGCGTGCAGCTCGGGGTCGCGGCGCTCGGTCGCGCTGTTCCCGCCGCGGTCGCGCCTGTCGCGCGCGCGAACACCGTCCAGTACGCCGCCCGCGATCTGCGCGAGTGGTACCGCAACGGCCCGCTCGGGCTGGAGCAGGGC
This sequence comes from Solirubrobacteraceae bacterium, assembly GCA_036264095.1. Lineage (GTDB taxonomy): Bacteria > Actinomycetota > Thermoleophilia > Solirubrobacterales > Solirubrobacteraceae > Palsa-744. The sequence goes on from DATARO010000067.1 coordinate 6,083, forward strand.
TTCACCGTCGCGCGACGGCCGCTCGGGCGCGCCTCGACGCTGACGATCTCCGTCCCGCTCTCGGGAAACGTGCGCGCGCGGTTGGCCGGGCGCTCCGCCGTGACGCTCGCGCACGCGGGCGGACCGACGCTGCGCTATGGCGACCTCGTGGCGAGCGACGCGCGCGGTCGCGCGCTGCGCAGCTGGATGGAGCTGAGCCGCGGAGCGGTGCTGCTCCGGATCGACGCGCGCGGCGCGCATTACCCGCTGCGGGTCGACCCTCTGATCCAGCAGGGGCCGAAGCTGACCGCGTCCGACGAGTCGGGGGCCGGCAACCTCGGCCTGTCGGTGGCGATCTCCGCCGACGGCAACACCGCGCTCGTCGGCGGCCCGTCGGACAACTTCGGCGTCGGCGCGGCGTGGGTGTTCACGCGCTCGGGCTCCACCTGGACGCAGCAGGGGTCGAAGCTCACCGGCGGAGGCGAGGTCGGGACCGCGCAGTTCGGCTACACCGTCGCTCTCTCCGAAGACGGCAACACCGCGCTGATCGGCGGCGCCAAAGACAACGGCGCCGGAGCGGCGTGGGTGTTCACGCGCTCGGGCTCCACCTGGACGCAGCAGGGGTCGAAGCTCACCGGCTCGGGTGAGGTCGGCGAAGGACACTTCGGATGCTGCGCGCTCTCCCTGTCCGCCGACGGCAACACGGCGCTGATCGGCGGCTACGGAGACAACAGCGGCACCGGGGCCGCGTGGGTGTTCACGCGCGCGGGCTCCACATGGACGCAGCAGGGATCGAAGCTCACCGCCGGAGGCGAGGTCGGCGAAGCGCGCTTCGGCTATGCGGTCTCGCTCTCGGCGGACGGCAACACCGCGCTGATCGGCGGCGGAGGGGACAACACCCGCGTGGGCGCGGCGTGGGTCTTCACGCGCTCCGGCTCGACCTGGACGCAGCAGGGATCGAAGCTGACCGGGGGCGGCGAGACGGGCGCCGGGCAGTTCGGCTACACGGTCGCGCTGTCCGGCGACGGTGAAACCGCGATGGTCGGCGCCGGTGCTGACCACAGCAGCGTCGGCGCCGCTTGGACGTTCACGCGCTCGGGCTCGACCTGGTCGCAGCTCGGGTCCAAGCTGACCGCCGCGGAAGAGGAAGGGGCTTCCCACTTCGGGTGTTGCGGCATCGCCCTGTCCAGCGATGGCAAGATCGCCCTCGTCGGCGGCTCGGTCGACAACGCGAGCGCCGGCGCGGCCTGGCTGTACAAGCGCAGTGGCTCGGCGTGGACGCAGTCCGGCGCGAAGCTGACGGGCGGCGAAGAGGTCGGAGCGGCCGCGTTCGGGCGCGCGCTCGCGATGACGCCGAATGGCGCGAGCGCCGTGATCGGCGGTCCGTTCGACAACGAAAGCGCCGGCGCCGCGTGGATCTTCGTGCTGCACGGCGCCCCGACGTCGGTCACCGAACCGGCGACGGCGGTCGGCCAGAAATCGGCGACGCTGAATGCCGACGTGACGCCCGAAGGCGAAACGGTCAGCGACTGCCGCTTCGAATACGGGACGACCGAAGCGTATGGCGCGAGCGTCCCGTGCAATCCGTCCCCGGGGTCGGGCAACAGCCCGGTGGCGGTCAGCGCGGCGGTCAGCGGGCTCTCGCCCGGCACGACGTACCACTACCGCGTCCGCGCGACCAACCCGACGGGCACGGGCACCGGCTCCGACGCCGTCTTCACGACGCCCGCGAGCGCGCCGCCCGCCGTCGCGACCGAACCCTCGACGGCGGTCGCGCAGACATCGGCGAGGCTCAACGCGTCCGTAACCCCCGAAGACGAAAACGTCAGCGACTGCCACTTCGAATACGGGACGAGCGAAACCTACGGAACGAGCGTCCCCTGCAGCCCCTCCCCCGGCTCGGGCATCAGCCCCGTCGCCGTGAGCGCCGCGCTCGCTGGGCTCTCCCCCGGCACGACCTATCACTACCGCGTGGTCGCGACGAACGGGACGGGTACGAGCGAAGGCTCCGACCGCACGTTCGAAACGACCGCCAGCCAGCCGCCCGCGGCCGTCACGAAACCCGCGTCGAGCGTCGCGCAGACCTCGGCCACGCTGAACGCGACCGTCGACCCCGAAGACGAACCGGTCAGCGACTGCCACTTCGAATACGGCACGACCGAAGCGTACGGAGCGAGCATCCCCTGCAGCCCCTCGCCGGGATCCGGCACCAGCCCGGTCGCGGTGGCCGCCGCAGTCTCAGGGCTCTCGCCGAGCACCGCCTACCACTACCGCGTGGTTGCGACGAACGGGACGGGTACGAGCGAAGGCTCCGACCGCACGTTCGAAACGACCGCGAGCCAGCCGCCCGCAGCCGTCACGAAACCCGCATCGAGCGTCGCGCAGACCTCGGCCACGCTGAACGCGACCGTCGACCCCGAAGATGAACCGGTCAGCGACTGCCACTTCGAATACGGCACGACCGAAGCGTACGGAGCGAGCATCCCCTGCAGCCCCTCGCCGGGATCCGGCACCAGCCCGGTCGCGGTGAGCGCGGCGATCACGGCGCTCTCGCCGAACACCACCTACCACTTCCGCGTCGTGGCCACGAACCCGATCGGGACCGCCACGGGCGCGGACAGCAGCTTCACGACGCCGATCGACACGCCCGTCGCCGTGACGAAACCGGCCACGCGCGTCGGCCAGGTCTCGGCGCTGCTGAACGGGACCGTCGACCCCGAAGGAGCGCCCGTCTCGCAATGCCGCTTCGAATACGGCACCAGCGAAAGCTACGGCACGAACGTCCCGTGCAGCCCGTCGCCCGGCTCCGGCTCCTCACCCGTCGCGGTGAGCGCGGCGATCTCGGGTCTTAAAGCCGGTACGACCTACCACTTCCGCCTCGTGGCGAGCAACGCCGGCGGCACGAGCGACGGCGCCGATGCGACGTTCACGACCGCGAGCCCGGCGCTGCCGGAACTCGGCCGTTGCATCACGCTCGCCAAAGCGACCGGGCGCTTCAAGAGCCTCGCCTGCACGGCGCTCAGCACCGGGGAAGACACGGGCAAATACGAATGGGTCCCGTGGCCGGACGCGAAAGGCGGGTTCTCCGCGGCGACAGTGGGCACGACCCTGCTCGAAACCAGCAAAAAAGTGACCGTGCTCTCCTGCACGGGCGGGACGCTCGCGGGTGAATACGACGGTCCCCAGAGCTCGTCGATGGGTCTCACGCTGACGGGCTGCGAAGCGACCAAGAACATCGTCGGCAAATGCCACAGCGCGGGTGCTGCCGAAGGCGAAGTCAAATGGAACCCGGTCGAGGCTCACCTCGGCATCGTCAAAACCGGGACCGCGCCGTTGGCGGGCTGGGACCTGCAACCGGCCTCGGGCCCGGATCTCGCCAACTTCACCTGCGGCGCGACCGCGGTCGCGATTGCGGGCTCGGTCATCGGGCAGGTCACGACACTGAACAAGATGTCGACGACGTTCGCGATCAAATTCAAAGAGACCGGCGGCAAAGAGCTCTACGAAAAATTCGAAGGCGGCGTCAAAGACACGCCGCTGCTCGACGCGGGGCAGGAAGAAGCGGCCGGCATCACCGCGAGCTGGACCACGACCAACGAAGAACTGATCGAGATCAAAGCGATCGTGTAGCGGCGCTCACGCGGCCGCCGCCAGCGGCGCTGGTCCCGGCGCGAGCAGGGCCTCCATCGCGCTGCGCCCGCGCGCCAGCGCGCTCGCGTCGCGGTGCAGCTGGAAGTCGCAGTTGGTGCCGACGGCGAGCGCGTTGATCGTGAACGCGAGCGCGGCCGGGTCGGTGCCGGCGGGCAGCTCCCCCTGGCGGACGGCTGTCGCCGCCTCGTCCTCCAGCACGCGCAGCCAGCGCCGCATGGTGGCCCGCACCGCGTCCCGCACCGGCCCGGGCCGCGCGTCGAACTCGACCGAGGCGGTCGTCAGGAAGCAGCCGCCGCGGAAGCAGGGCTCGCCGAGGAAGGCGATCCAGCGGTCGCAGATCGCGAGCAGGCGCCGGCGGCCCGCAGGGGCTGACGCGGCGGGGTCGTAGACGACGTTCGCAAACATCTCGGCGGCGAGGTCCAGCGCGGCGAGCTGCAACTGCTCCTTGCTCCCGAACCGCCCCGCGAGCCCGCTCTTGCTCATCTGCAGCCGCTCGGCGAGGCTGCCGATCGTCAGCCCTTCGAGCCCGACGACGGACGCGAGGTCGACCGCCTCGCGCAGCGTGCGGGCGCGGTCTGCATCGACTGCGGAGGCTGAGCGGCGTGGCATCGACCGACAGTTTACAGGGCGAACGTTCGTCCTGTATATTGCCGGGCACCCGAAAGCGAACGGTCGTGCCGTATATGCGCGTCAAGGAGACGAGGAGATGAAGATCAGGTGGCTTGGCTGGGCAGGCGTCGAGGTCGAGGCCGACGGCGAGCGCGTCGTCATCGACCCGCTGCAGGACGCGACCGCGGTGTTCGCGGCGCTCGGCGACCGCGGAGAGGACTGCTCCCCGCCGGAGATCGCCGCGCCCACGGGCGGCGCGCTGGCGGGGATGGTCACGCACCTGCACCGCGATCATGCCGACGCCGCCGCGCTGGAGGCGGCGCTCGCCCCCGGCGCGCCCCTGCTCGAGCCCGTCGGCTTCGGCGGCGAGGGCCTCGAGCAGCTCGCCGTCGCCCAGGCCGACGCCGAGCTCGGCTCGGCGGGCCTCGATCGCCGCGAGACGGCGCCCTGGACGAGCACCTCCGTCGGTCCGTTCACGCTCACCGCGCTCCCGGCCGTCGACGGCGCCGGCGACCCGCAGGTCTCGTGGCTGATCGAGGCGCAGGGCAAGCGCGTCCTGCACCTCGGCGACACGATGTTCCACTGCTGGTGGTGGCGCATCGCCGAGCGCTTCGGCGCCCCCGATGCCGTGCTCGCCCCGATCAACGGCGCGCGCCTCTGCTTCCCCCACCGCCAGCCCCCGAGCCCGCTGCCTGGAGTCATGGTGCCCGAGGAGGCCGCCCTCGCGACGGAGATCCTCGGCGCCCGGCGCCTCCTTCCAATCCATTACAACGGTTACGAGCTCGAGGGGATCTACGAGCCGGTGGCGGACGCGCTCGCCCGTGTCTCGAAGGCGAGCCCGCACGTCGCCCCGCTGCAGCTCGGCGAGACGATCGGGGTTTGAGCCGGGACTGCCGCCGTTCCGCGCGCCCGCGCAGCGCGACGGCGCTCGGCGTCGAACGCACGGCGCTCGGCGAGCCGGCTCCGCGCCTGAGCGGGCTCCCCTAAGATCGCGATCCGGATGATCGCTCGACGTCGGTGGCTCGCCCCCGTGCTATGTGCCGCGGCCGGCGTCCCGCTGCTGCTCCCGGCGAGCGCGCAGGCGCACGGGATCGTCGGTCGAGCGGACCTGCCGGTCCCGACCTGGCTGTTCAGCTGGGCGGCCGCGGTCGTCCTGATCCTCTCGTTCGTCGCGCTGTCGGTGCTGTGGACGCGACCGCAGCTGCAGACGGAGGCCAGGGTGCGGCTGTTCCGCTCGCGAACGCTGTTCGCCTTCCTCAGCCTGATCGGCGTCGGCCTGTTCGCGGTCGTCGTCTACAGCGGCTTCGAGGGCACGGCGATCTGGTCGGCGAACTTCAGCGTCACGTTCATCTACGTGATCTTCTGGGTCGCGACGCCGCTGGCGAGCGTCCTGCTCGGCGACGTGTTCCGCGCGTTGAGCCCGTGGCGCTCGTGCGCGCGGGTGATCCGTGCAGCCGGGAGGCGGATCGCGCCGCGGCAGTTCGCGCGTCCGCCGCTCCGTTACCCGGCGCGGCTGGGACAGTGGCCGGCGGTGGCGGGGCTGATCGGCTTCGCCTGGCTGGAGCTCGTGTACGTCGAACGCGACGACCCCTCCAAGCTCGCGGCGCTGTCGCTCGCGTATTTCGTCGTGATGGTTGGCGGCATGTTGCTGTTCGGCGTCGAGGAGTGGGGTGAGCAGGCCGACGGCTTCGGTGTCTACTTCAACCTGCTCTCGCGGATGTCGCCGTTGTGCGCGGACGGCGACGGCGTCGTCTACCGGCGCCGGCCGCTGAGCGGCCTCGCGGGGATGCCCGTGCGTCCGGGAACGGTCGCGCTGGTATGCACGGTGATCGGCACGACCACGTTCGACGGCCTGTCCAACGGCGTCGTCTGGCGCAAGCTCGAGCCCCATCTGCAGACCTTCTTCAGCGATCTCGGCTTGCACGCGACGCCGGCCACCGAGCTGGCCTACTCCGCGGGCCTGCTCTTCAGCGTGCTGCTGATCGGCGCTGTGTACCGGCTCGGCATCAGAGGCGTGCGCACCGTCAGCGCCCGCTACAGCGAGAGCGAGCTCAGCCGGAGCTTCGCGCATACGCTGGTGCCGATCGGCTTCGCATACGTGCTCGCCCACTACTTCTCGCTCCTGATCTGGCAAGGGCAGGCGATCGGCTACCTCGCGTCGGACCCGCTCGGGAACGGCACGAACCTGTTCGGCACGAGCTCCTACACGATCGACTACGCGATCATCTCCTACGCGGCGATCTGGTACGTGCAGGTCGCGGCGCTGGTCGTCGGTCACGTCGGCGGGCTCACGCTCGCGCACGACCGCGCGCTCAGCATCTATCGCAACCCTCAGGAGGCTGTGCGCTCGCAGTATTGGATGCTGACCGTGATGGTCGGCTTCACGAGCTTCGGACTCTGGCTGCTCTCCGCCGTCGGGACCTGAGCCCGGGCCGGCTCGCGCCCGCGAGGAGTAACGTTCGCGCCGTCGTGTTCGACTCGATGAAGGCGCACGGCCACGTCGTGTGGCGCACCCGGCCCAGCGGGGCGGCGCTCGTGGCCCTGGGGCTGCTCTGCGCCGCCGCGCCGGCGCTGCTGTGGCTCGATCCGACCGCGCTGTGCGTGCTCCCGGCGCTGGTTTTGATCGTCCTGTTCGTGCTGCGCCCCTATCCGGGGGAGCGCGTGCTCGCGGCGGTCGCGCGCGCACGCCGGCGGCCCCGCCGGCCTGCCCGTTCGAGCGCGCCGGTCGCGCTCGAGGCGCGGGTGCTCGTGCCGCGTGGCGGGCTCCTGCTCGCCCGCTCGTTGGCGGTCCGCCCGCCGCCCGCCGCGCCGCTCGCGGCGATCTAGACCCCCTCGGTCGACACCGGGGCGGCCGGCCGTGAGAGCGCCGCCGCGCCTGCGCGCGGTCACTCCCTGCCCATTTCAGCTCACGAGGAGCCTCATGTCACACCGTCGCATGCTGGTCTTGCTAGCGGCATCGATCCTCGCGGCGTGCGCCCCCGCGCAGGCCGCGACCAGCACCGCACCCTTGCCGGCCGAGAGCGGCAATCCGATCAACGACCAGGGGTCCAACTACCACTACCGCACCTACATCACCTCGATCACCCCGAAGGTGGCCGGGCTGAGCGTCGAAGTGCTGGAGTTCGCCGACCGCCTGCTGCTGCGAAACCACACCGGTCAGGTCGTCACCGTATACGGGTACTCGGGCGAGCCATACGTGCGGGTGCTTCCGAGCGGCGCCGCCGAACAGAACGTGCGCTCGCCGGCGGTGTACCTCAACACCAACTTCTACGCCAACGTAACCGTCCCGCCGTCGGCTGACGCGAGCGCGCCGCCGAAGTGGTCCGCCGTCGACCGGACGGGCCAGTTCGAATGGCATGACCACCGCATCCACTGGATGAGCCCCGTCACGCCTCCCGAGGTGAAGGACACCGGCAAGCGCACGAAGATCTTCGATTGGACCGTGCCGATCAAGGTCGGGAGCCGAGCGGGCACGATCCGCGGAGAACTGTTCTGGGTACCCGAGAGCTCCAAGGCGTCGGCCGGAGCGCTCGTGGCGCTCGTGGCGATCATCCTTGCGGGAGGCCTGCTCGTGTTCGTGGTGCGGCGCAGGCGCCGAACGCGCCCCCCGGCAGACGGCGGCGGGGACGCCGTTGACAGCCCCGGGCGGCCGGAGGCGTGGTGAGCACCGCCTGCATCTTCGCGCCGGGGCGGACCGGAGCCGGGTCGGCGCGATGAGCGGCCGCGAGCAGAAGGGGGGTCCCCGCACACGTCGCACCCGCTGCTTGTCGGTGGTCGCGCTCACGACGTTCGCCCTGCTCGCGAGCGCGCCGGCAGCGTGGGCGCACGCGCAGCTGCTCAGCACCTCGCCCGCCTCGGGCGCGACCGTCGCGGTGCAGCCCAGGGAAGTCATCTTCGAGTTCAACCAGGACGTCGGCGGGACGCTCGGCGCGGTCCGCGTCTTCGACGCCCAGGGCAACGAGGTCGACAACCTGAGCGTCTCGCACTCCGACGGCAACGAGCACTGGATGGGCGTCGGACTGAAGCCGCACCTCCCGGACGGCACGTACACAGCCACCTATCGCGTGATCTCGGCCGACACGCACGTCGTCTACGGCGGCCTCGTGTTCAACATCGGCCACGCCGGCGCGCCGCCGAAGTTCACGGTCGCGGGCCTGATCGGGAAGAACAAGAGCGGCAAGGTGACCGAGGTCGCGTTCGGCGTCGTGCGTGGCCTGAACTACCTCTCGATCGCCTTGATGATCGGCGGGCTCGTGTTCCTGTTCGCCGCCTGGCTGCAGGGCCTGACGGCGGTCGCACGAGACGAGCAGCGCTGGTCAGCGGCCAGCCGAGCGTTCGCCTCGCGCCTGGCGGGCTTGTTCACGGTCGCGATCGTGCTCGGGGTGATCGCGAGCGTGCTCGGGGTGCTGCTGCAGGGCGCGACGGCGGGGGGGGTGTCGCTGTGGAGCTCGCTGAAAAGCTCGATCGTCGACAACACCCTGGAAGGTCGCTTCGGCCAGGTGTGGGGGCTGCGCGCGATCGATTGGCTGTTGCTCGCCGCGCTGCTGCTGACCGCGCGGGCGATGGGCAGAGGTGTCATCCGCGTGTTGGAGACCGAGCAGGGCGAAGCCGGGACGGTCGCGTTGAGCCGGCGGCCGCCGGCTGTGATTCTCGGGCTGCTCGGGATCGGGGCGGGCTATCTTGCGATCACGCCGGCGCTGGCCGGTCATGCGAGCATCCAGAGCCCGACCGGGGTGTTCTTCCCCTCCGATGCGCTGCACGTGACGGCGGCGAGCGTGTGGGTCGGGGGGATCGCCTGCCTGCTGGTGGCGGTTCCCGGCGCGACCAGGCAGCTCGAGCGCCCCGAGCGCAGCCGGCTGCTGCTGGCGACGCTCGCCCGCTTCTCGCCGCTGGCGCTCGGCTCGGTGGTCGTGATCGCAGCGACCGGAACGATTCAGGCGTACATCGACGTGCGCAGCGTGTCCGGTCTCTTCCACACGACCTACGGGGCGCTGATCATCGCCAAGGTGCTGCTGCTGCTGACGCTGATCGGTCTCGGGTGGGTGAACCGCGGGCGGGTGATCCCGGCGCTGACGCGCGTCGTGGGCGACGGGGGGCCGCCGGGTGGCGTCGGGGCGCTGGCTCGCCGCGCGATGCGCGGTGAGCTTGCGCTGATGCTGTGCGTGTTCGGCGTGACCGCTGCCCTGATCACCTACGCCCCGCCGATCGACGCGGCGACAGGGCCCTTCTCGACGAACACGACGATCGGCTCGGCCGAGCTCGAGATGACCGTCGAACCGGCGAAGGTCGGGCTGAACACGGTGCACCTGTACCTGATCGATGCCAAGACGGGCGCCCAGTTCACCGCCACCAAGGAACTCACGGCGACCGCGAAGCTGCCGTCGAAGGGGATCGGCCCGCTGCCGCTGAAGACGAGCCAGGCGGGACCTGGCCACTACATCCTGAGCGCTGCCGTCCTCAGCCCCGGCGGCACCTGGAAGATCGAGATCGTCGACCGCATCTCGGAATTCGAACAGTTCAGCCGCACGGTGAGCGTGCCGATCCGATGACCGCGCGACGGCGACTGCAGCTCGCGCTCGCCGCGGGGGTTGCCGCGCTGGCCCTGATCTGCGTGCTACGCGGACTCGGCGGCGGTGCGGCCGGCCTTGCGTACCTCGGCCCGGCGATATTCGTGCTCCTTCCCCTCAGCCTCGGGCGCTATCCGGGCGAGCGGACGCTGATCGCGCTCGCGCTCGAGCGGCAACCCCGCGAGCGCCTCACCCCGCTCCCCGGCGCGCCGTCCTGGCTCGCCATCTCCTCGATGCCGCGCGGCGCTCGCCTGATGGCGTGGGCGCTCGCGGGTCGCGCACCTCCGCTCGCGGTCGGGCTCATCCAGCCGACGTCTGGGTCACGCCGAGCATCCCTCGCGGTCATCGCGTAGCGCGACCACTGGGAGGGCTCATCGGCCGACTGAAATCTTCAGCACTGAGGAGCACGCGAGATATGAAAGCCAAGAAGGTCGCGGTGTTGCTGACAGCGGGGGCGTTCGTCCTCCCTGCGAGCGCACAGGCCCACATCAGTCTGCATCCCAACACGATCCCGGCGGGGGCGTTCGCGACGCTCGACATCCGGGTCCCGGGCGAGCAGGAAGGCGCCTTCGTCAGGAAGGTCGCCGTGCTGTTCCCGCGAGGGTTCACGGGCGTCGACTACGAAAACGTGCCCGGCTGGTCGACCAAGGTGATCGAAGAAAAACTCCCGACGCCGATCAAAGAAGGCGGAGAAACGATCGACACGGACGTCTCACAGATCGTCTGGACGTGGGTCGGCCCGCTCGGCAAGGTCAACGACAACCAGTTCATCAACTTCCCGCTGTCGCTGGCGATCCCGGAAGCGGCAGCGGGCAAAGCGCTGGAATTCAGGACCGTCCAGACCTACAGCAACGGGCAGGTCGTCCACTGGATCGACCCGTCGCTGACGGCCGAACATCCCGCACCCCGGATCAACGTCACCGCCAAGGGCGGCGTGATCGAGGACGTCGCGGGGCATGAGGCGGGCCCCGAAGCGGGACAGACCGCGGCCGCGGGCACGCCCGAGACGTCGAACGCGGGCGCGAACGCGCCGAAGCCGAGCGCAGGCGCGTCGAAGGGACTCGGCATCGCGGCGCTGATCGTCGGCGCGCTCGGGCTGCTCGCGGGACTCGCGGCGCTGGCGCTGGCCCGGCGAACGCGGACGAGCGTCTAGGAGCCGGCCCTTCGCGCTGCGGCTGGGGTGGGCGCGCCGGCAGGCGAGCCCACCCCGCGGCGGGGCGGCGGGAGACCCGCTCAACTGAGGCATCCGGCGATACTGTCCCGGCGTGAGGCTTTCCGACGGGGCGCGGATCGCGGTGATCGGAGCTGGGCCCTCTGGCGTTGCGGCGGCGAAGTACGCGCTCGAGGCTGGGTTCGAGCCCATCGTGTTCGAGGCCACTGAGCGGATCGGCGGCCAGTGGAACACGACGGCCGCGCACAGTGGCGTGTGGCCGGGGATGCGCACAAACACGAGCCGGGAGCTGACTGCGTTCTCGGACTTTCCTCCCCCGCAGGATTACCCCCTGCACCCCGCGGCGGAGCAGATTCGCGAGTACCTCGAGTCATACGCGCGCACCTACGCAGTCGTCGAGCGCATCCGTTTCGGCACCCGCGTCCATGCCGTCCGACCGGGCTGGACCGTGGACGGCGAGCCCTTCGATGCGGTCGTGGCCGCCTCCGGGCGCTTTCGCGCTCCCCGCTTTCCCCCTACCGTCGCCGACTTCGCCGGCGATCTGCTTCACACCTACGACTACCCCGGCGCGGACGCGTTCGAGGACCGCACCGTGCTGGTCTATGGCAACGGCGTCAGCGGCGTCGAGATCGCCTCGGACCTGGGCGGGCGCGCGCGGGCGATCTCTGCCTTTCGCAAGCCGCGTTACGTGATCCAGAAGGTTGTCGGGGGTGTCGCCTCTGACTGGCAGTGGTACACCGCGTTCGGCGCGCTCGAGCGACGTCGGCTGACCGCGGAGGAATGGGCGCAGCGGCAGCGGGCGCGAGTGCTGCGGGTGGCCGGCCACCCGGCCGACTTCGGCGCGCCCGCGCCAGACGATGACCTGCGCATCGCCGGGGTGTCGTTGTGCCAGGGCTACCTGCAACAGGTCCGCGATAGGGAGGTCGTGTGCCGGCCCGGGATCTCCGCCGTCGCCGGCCGGACCGTCGCCTTCACCGATGGCACGAGCGCCGATGTCGACGCGATCGTCTGTGCGACCGGCTATGACCCGAACCTGCCCTACCTGAGCGAGGTGGCCGGCGCCGGGACGTGGGTCGACACGGATCTCTACCAGCGCACCTTCCACCCCGGCCTTCCCGGGCTCGGCGTGATCGGCCAGTTCCTCGCCCAGGGCCCTTACTGGCCGTTGCTCGAGCTGCAGGCGCGCTGGATCTTCTCGGTCTGGAGCGGCGCCCTCGCCCCCCCTGAGCCTCGGCGCATGCGCGAGATGATCGCCACGCCGCGGCCGATCCTCGAGTCTCACAACACATTGGCGCTCGTGCTGTCCGAGGAGAGCGGCGTCTCACCCGATCCGCTGGCGTGGCCGGCGCTGACCGAGCCGCTGCTGTTCGGCCCGATGCTGCCATCGCGCTACCGGCTGTCGGGACCGGGCGCGCGCGCGTCCGCCGCGCAGGACTACCGGCGAGCGCTGGCCACCGCGCCGCGCGCGCCGGTCGATCCCGGCGATCTCGACGCGCTGCGCAGCTTCGGTCTGAGCGCCGCGGCCGACCGTGTGACTGCCGCGTACGCTGGTGCGGCGCCCTGAGCGTCCGCCAACGACGAAGGCCGCCCTGACGAGCGGCCACCTGGTCTCGGTCGGGCGGTTTGCAGGGCTCCTGCGAGTCCTACGCCCTGGTCGGCCTCGATAGCGGGGGCGGGATTCAGAACCCGCGACGTTCGTGTTATGAGCAGGGCCTAAGGGGTTGGGTAAGGCGGATTCGCCCGGATTCGTTGGACTTCGTGACGGCTTCACACCCCTGTTTCGCTCGGCCTGGAGCTGTCCGATCAGAGGCGCCGAGATCGCCGCTGTCGCCGTTGCTCGGTGAGCTCCGGGTCGACGCGGTAGCGAATGCGTCCGGCGGTGACACCGATCTCCTCGACAGCCGCGAGGAAGACCTGCTCGGCCGTCGCGCGCGTGATGTAGCCCAGGTTCAGATCCCGCTCCAGCGCCTCGGCCGCGCGCTCCAGCGGATCGCCGTGACCGCCGCCGCCGGGCGAGCTCGCGCTGATGCCGTCGCCGGGCTCCAGACGGCGTTTGGCGAGCTTGCTGCGGAGAGGTGGTGTCCATGTCTCACCGGAGGCGCTGCTGAAGAGGATCTCGTTCGGGCCGCCCGGACCGCCGCCCTCGAGACCGAACGGAGAGGTGTCCACCCGGTCACCGAGCACCGACACGACGCATGGCGCCTGCACCCTGATCGAGTAGCGGCTTCCGTCTCCGCCGCGATGGGCTCCGGCGCCGCCCGAGTCCTCGCGCAGCTCGAAGTGCTCGAAGCGAATCGGGTACCGGTGCTCGGAGGCCTCAAGTGAGACGAAGTTGGCCATCGACTGGGGCGCGTTCCCGTGAACGAGCCCGTCGCCCTCAGCGGTACCGCCGTAGCCACCGGGGTAGGGAAAGACGCCTACGTAGTAGCCGCCCAGCTCCGGGTGCTCGCCGGCGATCGTGATCACTCCGAGCGTCCCGAAGGGCGCGGCGGGCACGCGCCCCGGCATGGCCTGTGCGAGCGCGCCGAACATGACATCCAGCACACGGCCGACGACCTCGGTGTACCCGCCCACCGGCGCCGGGTAGCTGGCCGCGAGCAGTGTGCCGTCGGGCACGTTGACGCGCACCGGCCGGAACGTCCCTCCGTTGATCGGGATCTCGGGGAAGATGTGCTTGATCGCCACGTGGCACATCGAGATCGTCGAGTTGCGCGCCAGGTTCAGCGGTCCCCGCGAGGTCTTCGAGGTCCCGGAGAAATCGACCTCCATCTCGCCCCCGTCGACCGTCACCCGCACCTCTAAGCGCAACGGCTCGGGGCTGATGCCGTCGTTGTCGAGGGAGTCCGTGAACCGATAGCAGCCGTCTGGGATCTCCTCGATGTGACCGCGCATCTGCGCCTCCGAGCGCTCGATCAGGGCATGCAGGCATTCGGCCACGATCTCCCTCCCGTGGCGCGCGACGACGCGCGCGAGCTGCTCCTCCCCACGCTGCACCGCGCTCGTCATCGCGCTGAGATCACCGAGCATCTCTCTCGGCAGCCGTACGTTGGCCATCACCGTCTCGATCAGCGCCTCGTTGCGCACGGAGTTCTCATAGAGCCGCACAGGCGGGATCAGAAGACCCTCCTCGTGGATCTCCTGCGCCTCCGCGTTCCAGCCGCCAGGCGAGCCACCGCCGATGTCCATCCAGTGGCCCGTGCTCGCGATCAGCGCGAACAGCTCCTGATCGAGGAACACCGGGACGACGAGGTTGACGTCGTTGAGATGGGTGCCTCCGAGATACGGGTCGTTGAGGATCCAGATGTCGCCGGGCTTGAAACCACCCAAAGCCGCAGCCCGCTCGATCGTCGCCTGGACGGCGTACTGCATGTTCGCGAGGAACACCGGCAGCCCGAGCCGGCCCTGTGCGATCGTCTCGCCGCTCTGCGCGTCATAGATGCCGTGAGCGCAGTCGTTGGTCTCGGAGATGATCGGCGAGAGCGCCGAGTGGATCAGGTGCAGATCCATCTCGTCGCAGATCTGCTCGAGACTGCTGCGTACGACGGAGAGCGTGATCGGATCGCTCATCCCTGCCTCACAAGGATGTTCTCGTGATCATCGACGCGCACCCGCATCCCGGGTTCGATCAGCGTCGTGGTGTCTCCCTGTTCGACGATCAACGGTCCGTCGAGCTCACTCCCGGGCACGAGATCCGCCCGGTCGTAGACCGGCGTCCGGACCCAGTCCTCGAAGAAGACCGGCCGCGCCGAGCGCGGCTTCGGCTCGCCGCCCGAGCCGCTCTCCGCGCCCAGCGTCGCAGGGGCTCTCTTGCCGGTGACCATCGTGCGGAGCACGACGAGCCTGACCGGCAGCCCCTCCAGCTCGTAGCCGAACTCCTCGCGATGGCGCGCGGCAAAAGCGGCACGCAGCTCGTTTGCGTTCCACCCCGGCTCGACCGTGGTCCTGAGACGGTGGACCTGCCCCTGGTAGGACATGTCCGCCTCGTGCTGCACCTCGATCGACTCGAATCGGAGCCCGTCCTCGGCGAGCTCACGCTCTCCTCCCTCGCGCTGCTCGGCGAGTATCCGGCTCACCTCCTCGGCGGACAGCGCGCTCGCGCCGCCGACATCGCTCAGGGTGCGCTCGATCGTCCTCGAGAGGTCGTGCCGGACGTCTGCGATCGCGCAGCCCAGAGCGCAGAGCACTCCAGGGAGGCTCGGCACGAGAAGAACCCCGATCTGCAGCTCTCGCAGCAGAGCCGCCCCGTGGAGCGGCCCGGCGCCGCCGAAGGCGACGAGCGCGAAATCGCGTGGGTCATGTCCCTGCTCGACGGTGATCAGCCGGATCTCCCCTGCCATCCGCGCGGTGACGATCCGCAGGACGGCTGTGGCCGCCTCCTCCGCGCCGAGGCCCAGGGGAGAGCCGAGCTCCTCGAGCGCCCGACGCGCGCCCTCGAGGTCCAGACGGCCGGCGCCGATCGGGCGCTCGGCGTCGATCCTCCCGAGCACCACGTTCGCGTCGGTCACCGTCGGCTGCGTGCCGCCGCGCGCGAACGCGACCGGGCCGGGCGTGGAGCCGGCGCTTCGGGGCCCGACCTGGAGGATGCCGGCCCGATCGACCCAGGCGATGCTGCCGCCGCCCGCACCGATCGTCCGGATGTCGAGCGTGGGGACGCGGACGGGCAGACGGAAGGCGAGCTGGACGGTGTCCCGTTCAGGGAGCTGGCCGTCGAGGCTGACCGCGACGTCGAAGCTCGTCCCGCCCATGTCGCCCGTTATCACCCGGGGGAAGCCCGCCTCGTTCGCCAGCCGGGTCGCCGCGATCACGCCCGCGGCCGGGCCGGATCGGACGATGTGGCACGCTTTGGAGCCGACGCGCGAGAACGGCATCAAACCGCCGTTCGACTGCATCACGAGGGGTTCACCGCGAAATCCCGACGCGGCGAGCGCGGCGGCGAGCGCGTCGAAGTAACGCGCTACGAGCGGCTGCAGGAACCCCTGCACGACGGCCGTGCTCGTCCGCTCGAACTCGTAGTACTCGCTCACCACCTCGCTGGAGACCACCACCTCCCAGCGCGGCTCGACCTCGAGCAGCAGCTCGCGGGCACGGCGCTCGTGCTCCCCGTTCGCATAGGAGTGCAGGAAGCAGATGACGATCGTCTCGAGCTCCTCCTCGCGCAGGGCGCGGGCGAGCTCGAGAACCTGCTCGTCATTCAGCGGCACGACGACTCGGCCCCGGTGGTCGAGTCGCTCCTCCACCTCCCACCGCTGATCGCGCTCGATCAGCGGAACGTGCTTGCCGGTGAGTCCGTAGATGTGAGGGCGATCGCGCCGACCCAGCTCGAGCACGTCTCTGAAGCCGCGCGTGGTGAGAAGCGCGCAGCGCGCCCCGCGCCGCTCAATCAGCGCGTTCGTGGCGATCGTCGTGCCGTGGAGGAACTGCGCGAGCCCCGCGGTGTCGACCCGCGCATGCTCGAGCGCGGCTCGGATCCCCAGCGATGGGTCGGGGGCGGTGCTCGGGACCTTGACCACCCGGGGGCCTGTCTCGCCGCCGCCGAGATAGACGAGGTCGGTGAACGTCCCTCCCACGTCGACCCCGACCAGTGCCTGCTCGCGCATCTCAGCCCTGGGTCATGATCGAGTCCATCACGAGGCTCTGGCCCGTCATCGGTCCCGAGTCGGAGGTCGCGAGGAACACCGTCCCGCGAGCGACCTCCTCGGCGCTGTAGCCACGGCGCGCTCCGGAGATCTCAGCGACGAGGTCGCCGGCCTCCACTCCCAACCGCGCGGCGATGCCGTTGACCGCCTCCTGATAGATCGCCGCCTCCGGTATCGGCCCGGGGCTGAGGACGTTGACGCGGACTCCCTCCGCGCTCACCTCTGCCGAGAGCGCGCGAGCAAACCCCAAGAGCGCCGACTTGCTCGCCGCATAGGGGCCGGTCATCGGGAATCCTCGAAGCGCGTCGGCCGAGGAGATCAGGACGATCGACCCGCGGCGGCGCGCCACCATCTGAGGAAGCGCCTCCCTGCAGGTCAGGAAGACCGACGCGAGGTTCACCCGCATCACCTCCTGCCATTGCTCGAGCGAGATCTCCGTGAGTGGCGCAGTGGGTCCCTGGATCGCCGCGGCGTGGACCAGCGCCCTGCAAGGTGAGAAGACCCGCGTCGTCTCGGCGAAGATCCGCCGTACGTCGGCCTCGTCGGAGGCATCGGCGCAGACCACCTCGGCTTCGCCGCCGGCCGAGCGGAGCAACTCAGCAGTGCGCTCGAGCGAGGCCTCCGTCGGTCCGGCAAGCACGCACCTGAATCCGCGTGCGGCGAGCGCGACTGCGCTCGCCGCTCCGAGGGCACCGCCCGCGCCGATCACGACCGCCGTGGAGCCATCGCCTGCTCCGCGTAGCGTGTCCGTTAACACCGCTCAAGGTTCGCTGTGGCTCGCGGCTGGGACCACTGACGGATCAGCTAGTGGCGGCCGAGTATTCGCCTGCCGATCGTCGAGAGCGCGACAGCCGCGATCAGGAGCCCGCCCTGGACGACGTACTGCCAGAAGGTCGGCGCGCCGACGATCGCGAGACCGTTGAAGGCGACGCCGACGGTGACGACGCCGATCACGGTCCCCACGATGTGGAACTCCGCGTTGCGCAGAGCGACAGAGCCGAGGAAGGCGGCGGCGAAACCGTTGAGCAGGTAGCCGTCGGCGGCATTGCTCTGACCGCTGCCGAGCTTGGCCGCGAGCAGGATGCCGCCGATGCCCGCGCACGCCGAGCTCACCACCATCGCGATGACGCGGATTCTGTCGACGCGAACGCCGACGAGGTGCGCCGCCTCCGCGTTCTGCCCGATCGCCTGCGCGTAGTAGCCGAACAGCGTGCGGTTCACGACGATCCAGAGGATGACGACCACGACGACCGCGATGTAGACGGGCAGGGGCACCCCGAGGATCTTGTGCAGGTTGAGGTCGAAGAATGCCTTGGGCAACCCGATCGAGAAGGCGATGCCGGAGTTGTAGAGGAAGTTGAGACCGACCACGATCGTCCCCGTGCCGAGCGTGGCGACGAAGGAATGGACACCCGCCTTGGTGATGATCAGTCCGTTGATCAGACCGATCGCTGCGCAGGCGGCGAGCGCGGCGATGATCGCCACGCCCATCGGCATCCCCGACTTGACCATGAAGCCGGTGACGAGCACGCCGGCGAAGCTCCCGACGTAGCCGATGCTCAGATCGAACTCGTCTGCGATCAGCGCGACCGTCAGCCCGCAGGAGATGATCGCGCCGATCGAGAGTTCGGAGGCGATGTCGACGAGGTTCCCGCTCGTCAGGAAGAGGTTGCCCTTCAGCACGCTGAAGACGAGGATCAGCGCGATCAGCGCGATGATCGTTCCGTACTTGCTCGCGATTCGCGCGGGGAGCTGCCCCTGTTTCCGGGGCGCCTCGACGCTCGGCGGCTCGGGCTGAAGGGTGGGCGTCGGCAGCATCTCAGTCGTCATTGCGTGACCCCTGTCGCGGTTGAACTGACGACCGGCAGATGCTGGCCGTAGGCAGCCCTGAGCATCCGGGGCTGTGTGATGGACGCTCCGCGTAGCTCCTCGACGATTCGCCCGAGGTGCATCACGAGGACGCGATCGCAGGAGAGCAGCTCCTCGAAGTCGGAGGAGATCACGAGCAACGCCATCCCTTCATTGGCGAGCGCGCGCAGCATGCGATGGATCTGCGCGCGCGCGCCCACGTCGACCCCCCGCGTGGGCTCGTCGAGGATCAGTACGCGGCGGCGCCCGAGCAGCCAACGCCCGAGGGCGAGCTTCTGCTGGTTGCCCCCGCTGAGCTTCCTGACGATCGTGTCGACATTCGGCGGCCGGAGATCGACACGCTCGGCCGTGGAGCGCGCCTGCGCCCGCGCGCGGCGCATGCTGATCAGGTTCCCGCGACTGCGCACCCTGAGCGAGTGGCCGGCGGCGATGTTCACGTTGAAGGTGGCGTCCTTATCGAGGAAGAGGGCCTGCGAGCGGCGCTCCTCGGGGACGAGGCCGATCCCGAGCCGGTTCGCTTCCGCGGGCGAGCGCATCCGCACGCGCCTGCCGTCGAGCTGCACTTCGCCCTCTTCGGGCCGGTCGGCTCCGAACAGCAGGCGCGCAAGCTCGGTCCTCCCGGATCCGACGAGGCCCGCGACGCCCGTCACCTCGCCCGCGTGGAGATCGATCGAGACGCCCATCACGGCGGGCCGGCTCACGAGCCCGCGCGCCCCCAGCACCACGGGCCCCGGTTCCGCCGCGCCGACCGTCGGAGCGATCGACGTGGCGTCGGCGTCCGCCCCGGTGATCGCCTCGATCAACGTGTTGCGTGTGATCTCGTGCGGACGGAAGCGAGCGACGACGCCGCCATCGCGGAACGCGGTGACGCGGTCGCTGAGCGTCTCGATCTCCTCCAGCCGGTGGGAGACGTAGAGCACCGCGATCCCGTCGCTCTTCATCCGGGCGATGATCGAGAACAGCTTCTCCGTCTCGTTCGCCGACAGCGAGGCGGTGGGCTCGTCGAACGCGATCAACCGCGCGCGACGCATCAGCGATCGGCCGAGCGCAACGAGCCACTGCTGGGCGACGGGCAGATCGGCAACGGGCTGATCGAGCGGGAAGTCGAGACCTACCTCCTCAGCCACCGTCCGGGCCCGCCGGAAGGTTGCTGCTCGGTCGGCAAGTCCGAGCCTGCCCATCCCGACCAGGCCGAGGCTCATGTTGTGCAGCGCATCGAACTTCGGCACGAGGTTGAGCTCCTGATGGAGGAACTGGAAGCCGAGATCGGTCGCGTCACGCGGATCGCTGATCGTGGTCGTCTCGCCGTCGACGGCGACCTCACCCTCGTCCGGTGAGACCACCCCGGCGAGAACCCTGATCAGGGTCGACTTGCCCGCTCCGTTCGCGCCGATCAGACCATGCACCTCACCGGGGTGGATGTCGAGGTCGACACCGCGGAGGGCCTGGACGACGCCGAAGGTCTTCGTGACGCCCGAAACCGACACCAGTGGCGCCTGTTCGTGCACCACCGGCATCGGTTGGGTGGGGGGCGCGCCCACCGCGCTCCCCACCCCGCCTTCCTGTTTGCTGTCCGAATCCATCTACCCGAGCACTTGCGGGTACTTCTTGGCGAATTCCTTCACGTTGCTCTGGTTGACTTCGATTGACGGGAACTTGCTGAACTGCGGTTTCAGCTGTTCGTAGGGCGTGTTCGCCTCAGCGTGGATCAGTTCCACCATGTGCGCCCCGAAGGCGATCGAGTCGAAGTACCAGCTTGCTGTGTACTCCTTCTTCTCGAGCAGCGCGACGGTTGCGGCTTCGGTGTTCTGCCCGTAGACCTGCACGTCGTGGCGATTCGCTTCGTTGAGAGCGGAGACCGCGGCGACGGCGGGACCGTCCCAGCATCCCCAGATCGCCAGTTTTTCGGAGCTCGGGTGGCTCTTCAGCCATCCCTGGGTGGCGGTCGCCGCTTCCTGCTGGAAGCCCGGCGCCTTGATCGGCTGCTCACGCAGCTTGATCCCCGGGTTCTTCTTCAGGACGGCCTCCATCTGCTGCTGGCTGCTCACGCAGTTCGGCCCCGCGGGGAGCGTGAAGGCAAGCAGGCTCCCGGTCGAGCCGATGCCTTTGACGGCGGCTTCCGCCGAGACAGTTCCGGCGTTCCCGAGCACGGCCTGCGCGACTTCGCTGTCGGGGCCCGGAGAGTAGGGCACGTAGACCGGGATCTTCGCTTCTTTCGCAGCGAGCAGGCCCGCTTTGATGCTTTCGTTGCCGTAGGAGTCGATGACGATCGCGTTCACGCCCTGCGTGATCAGCGTCTGCATCGCGGCGTTGGCCTTCGCCGGTTCACCGCCACCGTCGATGGTCGTCACCGAGTAGCCGTACTTCTTCGCCTGTTCTTCCTCGCCTTTCTTCATTTCCTGCTGCGGCACGGTGCTCAGCGAGAAGGCGACGTAACCGATCTTGAGCTTCTTCGCCCCGCCGCTGCTGCTTCCGCTCGAGCTACTGGTGCTGTTGCTGCTCGAGCCGCAGCCAGCAGCGAAGGCGGCGACGCAGACCAGCGCCAGACTCGCCAGACCAAAACGCCCTCTCTTCAACATGTGTGGCACTCCTCCCCGAGCCGCAGAGCGGCCGTTTCGATTTGCTGCCGTACGGTCACAGAGCCACGCCACAGAGTCGACTGGCGAAAGCGCCAGTCTCATCTCGAGCCGCGTTAGGGAGGGGTTCCGCGAGCTAGACTTACTCGTTGAGGGAAGGGAGCAGGGCTATGAGGATCTGTGTCGTGGATGACCATGAGATCGTGCGCGAGGGACTTCGACGCGCACTCTCGAATGACCCGACGATCGAAGTCGTGGGTGAGGCCGGCACCGGCGCCGAGGCGCTCCGGGAGGCGCGGCGGAACTTGCCCGACGTGATGCTCGTCGACTACCGGCTGCCGGACACCACGGGTGACGAGCTCTGCCGGACCATCCGTGGCTCCTTCCCGAGCACGCAGGTCGTGATGCTCACGACCTACCTGAGCGAGGAGGTGGTGCGCCGCTCGATCGAGGCCGGCGCGGCTGGGTTCGTCACGAAGGCCTCGGGCCTGGATGAGCTCCGCGACGTGCTCGCGAAACTCGCCGCCGGGGCCACCGCCGCTTTCACCGGCGGCGCATCGGCAATCGTCCAGCGCCTCTACGAGGCCACCGCCGCGCGCGCGCCCAAGCGACCGCTCACCCCCCAGCAGGAGCGGGTGCTGGAACTCGCCGCGCACGGGCTGACCTACGGCGAGATCAGCGGACGCCTGCACATTTCGGAGTCGACGGTCCGCTTCCACATCCAGGGCCTCAAGGAGCGACTCGACGTGCGCACCAAGACGGAGCTCATCGCCGTCGCGATCCGGTCGGCTCTGATCTCGCCCGACACGGACTCGCCGGTTGTCTGACGCTCAGCTGCTCACGCGCCCGCTCGAGACCGAGCTCGGCGACGAGGCGGCCACCTTCGCCGATCGCGCTCGGCGTGTGCTCGACGCGACGGCCGTCGCGCTGCTCTTCGAGCTCGACCCCGCGACGGGCGCCCGCCGGCTGATCGCACGGGCGGGGACACGCGTCGACGTGGAGAGACTGCTCGCCGATGAGAACTGGTCGCCGGGGGAGCAGGCGCAATCCCCGAACGACGAGGAGCGGCCGGCGGCGAGCGCAGTCGTCGAGACGGGCGAGCTCGGCGAGCGGCGGATCTCACGCCCACTGCGGACCGTCGCCGGCGAGGTCGGGACCATGACGGTGCTCGTGCGCAGCACCTGGCCCTGCGACGAGCGCACCCATCGGATGATCGCCGCGCTCGCGGATACCGCGGCCGCGATGTTCGGAGCGGACGGATCGCCGCCCGGCCCGCTGAGCCAGAGCGAACGAACTCTGATCGCCGCCAGGATCCTGGCCGAGCTCGCACTGACCGCGCGCAGCTACTCGGAGATGGTGGGCGGCATCACCGCGACGGTCTGCCCGCTCGTCGACGCGGCCAAGGGCGGGGTGGCGGTCTGGCACGAACGTGACCTCTATCTGCAGATGCTCTCCGGATCCTTCGGGGTGCCACCCGAGTTCGTCGCCTCCTCGCAGGCAGCGCCCTCTGACCCGAACAGCCCCGCCGGGCGTGTGATGGGGACGGGGCGGCCCTGGTACACGAATGCGGCCGTCGAGGAGATGTGGGGCTTCCGTGACTTCCTCCGTGGCTTCGGTGTTCGCAGGATGGCGATCCTTCCGCTCGTGACGGGGGGGCGCGGCGTGGGCGTCATGCACGTGGCCAACAAGCGCGAGCCCTTCAGCGACCGGGACATACGCCTGCTGGAGGCCGTCACCCCGCTCGTCGCCGCGGTCGTCGAGCACGTGCGGCGCCGGCTCGACCTTCAGCGCAAGGAGGCGCTTGCGCTGGTGGTCAGCGACGCCGCGACGACGATCGCGGCAGGGCAGCCGCTGCAGGGCTTCGCCCACTCACTGCGGCGTTTCTGCGAAAGCCTCGGCGCGCGGATGATGGTCGTCTCCTTCGTCGACGGCTCCCCCCAGATCGTCGTCGCCCCGGGCGACGTGGACCGGGCGATGGCCGAGGTGTTCCGTGCGCGCAGCGCCCGTGGCGGGTTCGCCGTGCGCACGGCGACCAAGCGTCCCCGCTCGGCGGGGGACATCGGCTGGGATGCGTTGCACGTGCCGGTGCTGCTCGCGGGGAGCCGTGAGGGGACCCTCTCGGTGCTGCGGATCCCGAGCGATCCCTATAGCGACGACGAGCGCGCCGCGGTCGTGCGCCTCGCGAACGTCACCGCGCTCGCTTGGGCGACGGAGCGCTACCAACAGGAGCGCGCGCAGATGGCCAGATTGCGCGAGCGTCAGCGCATCGCCGACGACCTGCACGACTACGTCGGGCAGATCCTCTACAGCGCCCATCTCACCCTGGAGACGGTGCTGGAGCGGCTCGACGACGACGCCCCGCTGCATGTGTCGGTGACGCACGCGCGCGATCTGCTCGTGCGCAGCGAGGTAGCGATCCGCGACGTGATCACGCGACTCTCATCGCCCGCCCCGACCAGCCTGGCCACGCGGCTCGGAGCGATCGTGCAGGACGTCGAGGAGGGCTTCGGCGTGCAGATCCACCTCGAGGTCGCCCCCGCCCGCCTGGGCGTGCACGACGCGCTCCCCAGGTCCGCGGCCGACGCCGCGCTCGCAGCGGCGCGTGAGGCGATGATCAACGCGGCGAAGCACGCCGGACCCTGCCGGATCCTTGTGGAACTGGCCGTGACCCCGCGGATGCGCCTGCACATAACCGTCGTCGACGACGGGATCGGCCCCGCGGGGATGACCCACAGTCACGGTTACGGCCTCGGCGCGATCCGCCGACGGATCAAGGCCCACGGGGGCACGCTGCGCGTCAGCCGCGGTGTTCACGGCGGTACTCGTGTGCTCGTCAGCCTCCCGATGGAGCGGGACCCGGTCGGATTGTCGGAATCGGACTAGCGGCTTCGCTAGGGCATCCGCGGGCTCGCGGCTGGTTGCATCCGGAAGGCCGTCTGCACACACCCGCGAGCGGAGGACGACCCGACATGGAGCCATCGAGACTGCAGCCGCTGGACCCAGAGGTGCAGAGGATGCTCGACGACCTCCACGCGACCGGAGCGCCTTCGATCGCGGACTCGACGCCCGAGGAGGTCCGCACACGGATTGCGGCCTCCCGCGAGTCGATGCCCCCTGGCCCGTCGGTCGCGATGGTCGACGATCTGGAGGTGCCCGGGCCGGGAGGTCCGATACCCGTGCGGCGCTACCGCGCCCGGCCGGAGCCCGCCGAGGGCGCGGTTCTCTACTTTCACGGCGGAGGCTGGGTGATCGGGGACATCGAGCTCTCCGACGCGCTGTGCCGGTCGCTCGTCCGCTCGTCCGGTTGCGATCTCTTCAGCGTCAACTACCGGCTCGCACCCGAGCACCGCTTCCCGGCCGCCGTGGAGGACGCGGACGCCGCGCTCGACTGGCTGCTCGCGGAGGGAGCCCCGAACGCCAAGGTGGTGCTCGTGGGCGACAGCGCGGGAGGCAACCTCGCGGCTGTGCTCGCGCGACATGCACGCGACCGCGAGATCGCCTCGCGCCTGGTCCTGCAGGTGCTCGTCTATCCCGTCACCGACCACGCGATGGACACCCGCTCCTACGGAGAGCACATCGAGGGCCTGATTCTCAACGCGCCGGACATGCACTGGTTCTGGGACCACTACGAGCCCGACCTCGAGCGACGCACCTCGCCGGACGCCTCACCGCTGCGCGCCGCCGATCTCTCGGGCCTGCCTCCCGCCTTCATCGTCGTGACCGAGTTCGAACCGCTGCGCGACGAGGTGCTCGCATATGCGCGCCGGCTCGTCGATGCCGGCGTGGAGGTGACGCTCGACGACTACGACGGGATGATCCACGGCTTCTTCCCGCTCGTCGGCGTCCTGTCAGCCGCCGATCGCGCGGCCGACACGATCGGCGCCACCATCGCCGCCGCCGTGGGCTAGGAACGCGCGCACTGGCACAAGCGCCAGTTTGCCGGGGGCGCGCCGAGACGTAGTCTCGAAGCGTGTCTTCTCAGAGCACACTGGTGAGGGACGCGGGCCACGGCCACGTCGAGCCCGAGCCGTTGCAGATGTACATCGGCGGCGAGTGGACGCCGGCGCGATCAGGCGAGACCTTCGACTCGATCGACCCCTACACCGGCAGCGCCTGGACGCGGGCCGCCTCGGCCGGCGAGGAGGACGTCGACGCGGCGGTCGATGCCGCTCGCACGGCCTACGAGAGCGTCTGGAGGAAGACTCCGGGAGCGCAGCGCGCACGCCTCCTGCGTCGGCTCGCCGAGCTCGTCGACCAGCACGCGGACCGTCTCGCCCGGATCGAGACGACCGACAACGGGAAGCTGATCCGTGAGACAAGCGGGGTGATGCGCACGGTTCCCGAGTTCCTCTACTACTTCGCAGGGGCAGCGGACAAGATCAACGGCGAGACGATCCCCGTCTCGGACCTCGACTACTTCGTCTACACGCTCCGGGAGCCGATTGGGGTCGTCGGCGCGATCGTCCCCTGGAACAACCCGCTGATGATCCTCGCGATGAAGGTCGCTCCCGCCCTCGCGGCGGGCTGCACCGTCGTCGCGAAGACCGCGGATCAGACCCCTGCCTCCTCGGTGCAGCTAGCGGCGCTCGTGGCGGAGGCCGGCTTCCCGCCCGGTGTCTTCAACGTTCTCACGGGCCCCGGCCTGCCTGGAGGAAGGGCGCTCGTGCGCCACCGCGGCGTGGATCGCGTCTCGTTCACCGGCTCGACGCCGACCGGCATCAGCGTGATGCAGGACGCCGCCAGCCACCTTGCGCCTGTCTCGCTGGAGCTGGGGGGCAAGTCTCCGAACATCGTCTTCGCCGACGCCGATCTCGACGCCGCGGTCAACGGGGTCGTCGCGGGCGTCTTCGGATCGAGCGGCCAGATGTGCACGGCGGGCGGACGGCTCCTGATCGAGCGCTCGGTCGCCGAGGGCTTCGTCGACCGCATGCGCGAGCGCGCCGCGGCGATCCGGCTGGGCGATCCGCTCGAGATGAGCAGCGAGATGGGGCCCCTCGCCTCGGCGGGCCAGCTCGAGCGTGTTCTCGAGCTTGTGGGAAGCGCACACGAGGAGGGCGCCACTCTCGTCCACGGCGGCGAGCGCCCTCAGCAGAGCGAGCTGCAGGCGGGCTACTTCATCGAACCGACGATCTTCACCGACGTGAAGCCGTCGATGCGCGTCGCACGCGAGGAGGCCTTCGGACCCGTCCTCGTCGTGATCCCCTTCGACGACGAGGCCGAGGCGATCAGGCTTGCGAACGACACCTCCTACGGCCTGGCCAGCGGCGTCTGGACCCGCGACATAGGGCGCGCGCACCGCATGGCGAGCGAGATCCGCTCGGGGATGGTCTGGCTGAACTGCTACCGGAACGTGGCTCCCAACGTGCCCTTCGGAGGGATGCGGGAGAGCGGCTTCGGGCGGGAGAACAGCATGGAGGCCGTGCTCGGCTTCACCCACAGCAAGTCGGTCTGGGTCGAGACCTCGGGCTCGACCCGCGACCCCTTCAAGATGCCCTGAGCGTCTCGCGGGCGGACGCTCGCCCTGAGCCGCTCCCCTCAGTTCAAAGAGGGGTCGACGATCGGCTTGATCTGCTCCATCCGTTGCATCGCATCGAGAGCGTCGTTGACCTCGTGCAGACCGTAGCGGCGCCCGAGCATCATGTCCCAGTCGAAGCGATCCCGATGGTGCCCGAGGAACTCGAGAGCCTTGTAGTAGGCGTCGATGTCGCCGCTCATCGATCCCGTTAGATGAAGCCCGCGCGTGGTCACGCGCGCGACGTCGATCTCCTGGCGGGCACCTCCGACGGTTCCGGAGATCACGTAGCGACCGTTCGGGCGCATCATGTCGACGCCCTCGGCGGCTGCCCCCCGCGCCCCTGACACCTCGATCGCGACGCTCGGGCCGCCACGTCCCGTGATCGCGTGAACCTCGTCGCGGCGCGCGACGGGGTCGCTCGTCTCCTCGATCGAGATCGCGTGTGTCGCGCCCCAAGCGCGCGCGAGCTCCAGCCGCTCGTTTGGCGCGCCCACGACGATGAGGTGCTTCGGCGAGTGCAGCGACATCAGGGCCACCGTGAAGAGCCCCAGCGGTCCGGCTCCCTGCACGACGACCGAGTCCAGGAAGTCGACCCAGCCCGCCGCCTCGACGGTGTTGATCACCGTCCGCAGGGCACAGCTGCCCGCCGAGGCCCAGGCGCTCTCGACCTCGTCCGGTACGCGCAGCCGGCCGGACCCGGGCGAGACGTAGCCGTACTCGGCGAACGCCCCGTGGAAGTGCGGCGCGACGCTGCAGTCGATCAGACCGGCCATCCGCCGGTTCATGCAGAGGGTGAGCTCTCGTTCGACGGTGCACGTGTAGCAGTGGCGGCACGGCTCGTTCGCCCACACGACGCGGTCGCCCACGGCGAGCGAGGTGCCGGCGGAGTCGCGCTCGGCGCCCTCGCCGAGCGCAACGATGCGCCCGACCATCTCGTGACCGATGATGAGCGGCATCGGGACGCTGTAGGTAGCGCCGAGCTCTCCCTTCCAGATGTGGAGGTCGCTCCCGCAGACAGTCGCCACGTCGATCTCCACGACGAGCGCGCCGGGTTCCGCGGATGGCACCGGATACTCCTTCACCTCCATCTTCGCTCCGAACTCCTCGAGCACAGCCGCGCGCCCCGTACCGGTCATGTCTGTTCCTCCTTTGCTTCGAGCAGTTCGCGCACACGGGCCAGGAAAGCGGCCCCCTCGGCGCCGTAGACGATGCGGTGATCGACGCTGAGCGTCGCCGTGAGACAGCGGCGGATCCGGGCCTCGCCCTCGACGGCGACGACGCGCGGCTCGATCGCTCCGACGGCGAGGATCCCGCTCTGCGGAGCGGAGACGAGTGCGCGGAACCCGGTCACGCCGAACATGCCGAGGTTCGACACGGTGAACGTCGCGCCCGCCGTTTGCGCCGGCGTCAGCTTGCCCTCACGGGCGAGCGCCGTCAGCTCTCGCGTGCTCGCCGCGATCTGCTCGAGCGATCTCGTGTCGGCGTCGAGCACGGTCGGTGCATAGAGGGCGTCGTCCGCCGCCACGGCGACGGCAACGTTCACGCGCGGATGATGCTCGAACTCGCCCTCACGGTAGGAACCATTGACGTTTGGAAACTCGCCGAGCGCCACGCCCACCGCGTGGACGATCTGATCGTTGATCGAAGGCCCCGGCGGGTGTTGCTCGCGCAGGTGATCACGTCGCGCGATCGCCGCCTCCATGTCGATCGAGACCCAGAGCTGGAAGTCGGGAATGGTCGCCTTCGACGCGGCCATCCGCCGCGCGATCAGCTCCTGGGTGCGGCTCAACGCGACGCGAACCGGGGCGCCCTTCGCGGTGTCGACGGCCTCCGGCGCCTCGGCGGCCGCTGGCTCCGCGGTCGCGGCCTCTGCGGGCGAGGCCGCTGCGAAGCTCTCGACGTCCTCGCGGACGATCCGTCCGGCGGGCCCGCTGCCGGAGATCGCGGCGAGATCCACCCCGAGCTCGGCTGCCAGACGTCGCGCGACCGGAGAGGCGGACACCTCCGCCCGCGCCGGCTCGGAAGCGGCGGCGGCGCGCTGCGGAGCAACGGGCTGAGCGGCTTCGTCGTGCTCGGCTGCCGCAGGGGCGTCATCTCCGATCCATGCGATCGGCTCACGGACCGAGACCGTCTCTCCCTCCGCGCACAGGATCTTCAGCGTCCCCTCGGCGGTCGCGCTCCCCGCCGTCGTGGCCTTGTCGCCCTCGATTTCGACGACCTCCTCGCCGAGTGAGACGGTCGCACCGTCGGCGACGAGCCAGGCGACGATCGTGCCCTCCTCCATGGTGTCGGAGAGCCGCGGCATCACGAGGGCCGGCATGCGGTGTTCAGACCTTGAGCAGCCGCTCCGCCGCCGAGACGATCGCATCGGCGTCGGGGAGCCAGGCCCGTTCCATCGCCTCCCCGAACGGGACTGGCGTGTCGTCGCTGGCCACGACCGCGGGCGCGGAGTCAAGCGACTCGAAGTGACGCCCGACGATCTCGGTGACGAGCGTCGAAGCCCAACTGCCGCCGACGGGCGCCTCCTGAACGGCGATCAGGTTGTTCGTGCGGTCCACGCTCGCGCCGACCGTCTCGTAGTCGAGCGGAGCGATCGTGCGCAGGTCGATGACCTCGAGTGAGACGCCGCGTTGCGCGAGCTGCTCGGCGGCCTCCAGCGCCTTGCCGACCATCGCCTGCGAGGCGACGACGGTGGCGCTCTCCCCCGGTCGCACGATCGCAGCGCGGCCGATCTCGACGACCTGAGGATCCTCGGGGAGCTCGCCTTTGTCGTTGTACATGCTCTTGTGCTCGAAGAAGAGCACCGGGTTGGGGTCGGCGATCGCCGCGCGCATGAGCCCGTAGGCATCCGCCGGGTTCGATGGGGCGACGAGCTTCAGACCTGGCGTGTTGAGGAACCAGTGCTCGCCCGTCTGCGAGTGCTGGGCGGCGAAAGCGCCGCCGCCGCCGTTCGCCATCCGGACGGTCACGGGCAGGCCGGTCTGCCCCCCGGACATGTAGCGGATCTTCGCCATCTGGTTGACGAGCTGGTCGAAGCAGACGGCCGCGAAGTCGGCGAACATGATCTCGGCGACGGGGCGCAGGCCGCTGAGGGCGGCCCCGATCGAGCAGCCGATGATCGCCTGCTCGGAGATCGGGGTGTCGTAGATGCGGTCCGCGCCGAAGCGGTCGAGCAGACCGTCGGTGACCTTGAAGACCCCGCCATTGCCGGCGACGTCCTCGCCGACGATGAACACGTCCGGGTCGGCCTCGAGCGCGTCGCCGAGCGCCCGGTTGAGTGCCTGTCGGATCGTCACGATCATGCGGCCAGCACGTCCTCGAATCGCGCCCCCGCGGGCGGCTCCGGCCAGGACTGGGCTCGGGCGAGCGCCGCGTCGACCTCCTCTTTCACCTGCGTGCGCAACGACTCGAGCTCCTCCCGCGTGGAGCCCGAGCTGAGCATCCTCGCTTCGAGCAGTGTGAGCGGATCACGCTCGAGCCATTCCTCGAGCTCGCCGGGCGGCCGATAGGCGCCCGGGTCCGATCGGGCGTGGCCCTTCTGGCGGTATGTCATCGCCTCGACCAGTGCGGGACCACCGCCCTCACGCGCCCGCGAGACGAGCCGTCGGGCGGTCTCGAGGACCTCTTGCACCTCGTTGCCGTCGATTCGCTCCCCGTGCATCCCGTAGGAGGCGGCACGGTCGGCGAGACGCTCGATCGGCGTCGTCTTCGCGAGCGGCGAGTACTCGCCGTACAGGTTGTTCTCGCAGACGAAGATCAGCGGCAGTTTCATGATCGAAGCGAAGTTGAGCGACTCGTGAAAGGCGCCGATGTTGGTCGCTCCGTCGCCGAAGAAGCACACGTTGACCGCTCCCGAGCGACGGTATTTGGCGGCGAACGCGGCGCCCACACTGATCGGCAGGTGCGCGCCGACGACGCCGAACGCTCCGAGCGCCCCGACGCTCACGTCGGTGAGGTGCATCGAGCCTCCCTTGCCGTCGCAGAGCCCGCCCTGGCGGCCGAGCATCTCGCCGAAGGCGCGGTCGATCGGCGCACCCATCGCGAGCGTGGCAGCGTGGCCCCGGTAGGTGCAGGTCATCGTGTCGCCCTCGCCGAGAGCGCGGCAGAAGCCGACCGAGACCGCCTCCTGGCCCTGACCCAAGTGGGTCGCGCCACGCAGGAGTCCGGCAGCGAAGAGCTCGTGGCAGTGGTCCTCGAAGAAGCGTATCTCGAGCATCGCTCGGAGCAGGTCGGCATCGCCGGTCGCTCGCTCTCGGACCTGCGTGGTGGTCTCGCTCATGTCCTCACCCTTGCGCTCCGCACGCGCCATCGCCACTGGCGCTTACGCCAGTCGGGCCCATCTCAGACGAGCGCGTTGACGTCGACGACGTAGGCGGCGAAGTGGCGCGCGTAGTTGGGCGCGTCCTCGATCGCCTCCTGCATGACGGGATCCGCGGCCGCGGCGGCGAAGTCCTCCTCGGAGTCGAACTTGATCACCGCGAACGCGCCGACCTCGGGGCCGAGCTCGCCTTCGGCCGAGATGACCGGGTACTGCTCATAGCTGCGGACCCTCGGCAGGCGGCGTCCGATCTGGCTGTGCACCTCGGTGAGATGCCGGCGGAAATCGTCCGCCCCCATCCCCTCCTTCGGGTAGATGGCGTATACGACGGTGTACATGTCGGCTCCTCGGCTCGGTTGCCCGACGAGCATCTCTCACCGCCGCCGCGGCGAACGCTGGCGAATCTGATAGTCGGCGCCGGTCCGCTAGCGCTTACGCCAGTTGCACGCGCCCGTGCGAACTGGTGCAGTCCGCACGAAAGACTGGCGAGAAAGGGGAGCGACCACCATGGGACAGCTCATGCACCACTTCGGCATCACCGTCGACGATCTCGACCGTTCGGTTCCGTTCTATACGGGCTACTTCGACCTCGTCGAGATCAAACGGGTGCCGCTCAGCGGCGAGGGCATCTCAACCGCTGTGGGGATCGAGAACGTCGAGATGACCTGCTGTCTGCTGGCCGGTGAGAACACGGTGCTCGAGCTGATCACCTACGACGCTCCGAGCAGTCGCCCCTACAAGCTGAGCAACTCCGATGTTGGCGCTGTGCATCCCTGCTTCGCCGTCGATGACATCGACGCGCTGTACGAGCGCATGAGCGGCGACGGCGTCGTCTTCCATCACGAGCCCCAGGAACTGGGCTGGGGAACGAAGATGGCCTACTGCGTCGACCCCGACGGCATCAACATCGAGCTCCTTCAGCCGGCTGGCGAGCTGCTGCTCCCGAACCTCCTGGCCGAGGCGTCTTCGGTCGGTTGACCGAGGACAATTCGCTCCAGGCGGTCGGGCGGGGATCGCCTCCCCCGCGGTCGCCAGGGTCACTCCAATCAGGCCCCGGCGACCGACGCCTGTTTCGATCGCCACTCTTGGCTCCGTCACGGCCGGGTGGCCGTCGACGGAGCCGTGGGGAGAGGAGCAGCGGGATTAGAGAGAGTTGCCGCCGTCGACCGCGATGTACTGGCCCTGCACCATCGCGAACTCCGGCCCCGAGACGCGCTCGATAACACCGGCGACATCGTCGAACTCGAGGCCGCGCCCCGAGGGGTTGGCGGCGGCTGCGGCCGCCAGGCGCTGCTCATAGGTGTCGGGGAACATGGCACGAAAGGCGGGCGTGTCGAGCGCGCCCGGGGCGACCATGTTCGCCCGCATGCCGAGGGGTCCGAGCTCCAGCACCAGGTAGCGGATGATGTGATCGGCGAGCGCCTTGGGGATCCCGAGCGGTCCGTATTCGGGCACGACGATCCGGCCCCCGCGGCTGGAGAGCATGAACACGCAGCTGCCGCGCTGCATCAGCGGCATCGCCTCGCGCACCACGTCGATCAGGGAGAGTGCATTGACCCGCAGCGCGTAGGCGATGTCCGCCGGGTCGGTCTTCAACAGCGGTCCTCGGACCGCCGCGGCCGCGCAGTGGACGATCTGATCGAGCCGGTCGGTGTGCTCTTTGACCTCCGCGAGCAGCCCCTGCGCCGAGCCTTCGACGCCGAGGTCGGCCTTGACGAGGTGCGCCCGGCCGCCGCGCTGCTCGATCAGCGCCGCCGTCTCAGCGGCGGCGTCGTCGTTGCGGGCGTAGTTGACGAAGACGTCGTTCCCGTCGCGGGCGAAGTGAAGGGCGATGCCACGGCCGATGCCCGTGGACCCGCCGGTGATGAGGATCGCCATCGTCAGCCACCGAGCTCGTGCTCGAACTCCTGCCCGATTTCGCCCGAGACCGTGACGCCGAACTGCTCGACCAGCGATCCGCCGTCCTCGCGCATCGCCTGGAACTCCGGCGTGGCCTCGGCTGCCTCGTAGGCGGCCTTGTCGTCGAAGAGCAGCTCCGCGACGCGGTAGTGGGCCGGCGTGGTTCCCTCGAGACCCTCGTCGACGCGCGTCGTGATCAGTCGCCGCAGGCCCGGGATCTTCGCGGCCTTCGGGCAGTGGCGGTTGAGGTACGCCTCCTCGAACGCTGGGATGTCGTCCGCGTTCGCCGGAGCGCTCCAGTACCCGATCAGCTTCAGCATTGGGTCTCCTCCTGTCTCGATTTCCCTCGATTCGAGGGCAAGGCCATCATCGAGTGGGGCGCCCGCACGAGCAACTGACGAATCCGACAGGACCAGGGGGCCCGTCGGCTCTCAGGCGGCCGCCTCGCGGTCCCACGCGTCGGCGGCTCCCTGCTCGCGCAGCATGAACTTACGTACACGCTCGGTGCCGGTCTTGGGCAGGGCGTCGACGAAGCGCACGAACCGCGGAACCATGAAGCGCGCGATCCGCTGCTCGGCAAACTCGATCAGCTGCTCGGGCGTGAGCTCGCCCTCCTCACGCGGCACGACCACGATCATCACCTCGTCCTCGCCGAGCTCGGACGGAACGGCGACGGCCGCGCTCTCGATCACGAGGGGATGCTCGTTTATCGCGCGCTCGACCTCGTAGGACGAGATGTTCTCGCCACGCCTTCGGATCGAGTCCTTGAGCCGATCGAGGAACGTGAAGTAGCCGTCAGCGTCGACCTCGCCGCGGTCGCCCGAGTGAAACCAGCCGCCGCGCATCGCCTCGGTCGTGGCTGCCTCGTTGCCGTAGTAGCCCATCAGCATCACATCGGGCAGCTTGCTGCGTACGCATATCTCGCCGGGCTCGCCGGGGCCGAGGACCTCTCCGTCAGGTCCCTCGATCCTCACCTCGCTCCAG
Source organism: Solirubrobacteraceae bacterium (assembly GCA_036264095.1). Classification (GTDB taxonomy): domain Bacteria; phylum Actinomycetota; class Thermoleophilia; order Solirubrobacterales; family Solirubrobacteraceae; genus Palsa-744. The sequence continues at coordinate 39,857 of DATARO010000067.1, forward strand.
CTCACGGGCGTTCCGATCTTTCCGAGGCGGACGTCCTCAGGCGGGTTCGAGAGACAGAAGCAGGCAGTCTCGGTGAGCCCGTAGATCTCGAGAATCTCGAGACTGAAGCGCTGCTCGAAGGAACGCCAGAGCTCCTTCGGAGCGGCGCCCCCGACCGTGAGCCGCAGGGGGTTCTCGGAGTCATCGGGCCGCGTGGGCTGCTTGAAGAGCATCGTCAGCATCGCGCCGATGTAGTTGAAGACCGTCGCTCCGTGAGCGCGCACGTCGTCGAGCAGGCCCGAGGCGGAGAAGCGCGGCGCGAGCACCATCGGTCGGCCCGAGACGATCGAGCCCATCACCGTGAGCGTCTGCGCGTTGATGTGGAAGAGCGGCAGCGTGGTGTAGAGCACGTCGTCGCTCCGCACCCGGACCGTTTCCGCGGCGAACTCCCGTCCGGCCGTCGCGTAGGCGTTGTGGCAGTTCATCACGCCCTTTGGCAGCCCGGTCGTGCCGGAGGTATAGAGGATGCTCGCGAGCTCCTCGGGGGCGACGCCGGCGAGGGGCGCCCGCGGATGCCCGCCGGCAAGCGCCTGGGCGAGCTCGCCCTGCGCCCCGAGGGCGGAGTCTCTGACGAGCAGGCGGGCGGGCTCTGCGCACGCCGAGCACGCCTCCGCCGCGGTGTCCCTGAGCGGCTCGTCCACGACCAGCAGCTTCGATCCGGAATGCTCGATCAGGTAGCGCAGCCCTTCGCCGCGAAGCGCGGTGTTGATCGGTACGAGCACGGCCCCGAGGAGCGCCGAGCCGAACCAGAGGTCGAGGAACTCGAGGCAGTTGGGCAGCATCAGGGCCAGCCGGTCCCCACGCGAGATCCCCAACGCCGAGAGCGCGTCGGCGGCCTCGCGAGCGCGCTCGAGCATCCCGGCGAAGGTGACCGTCCGCCCCGTGAAGGTAACGAAAGGCTCATCCGCCGAGACTTCAGCCCGCGTGGTCAGCAGGGAGGCGATCCCCGCTCGCTCGCCCGCACCTAGCAGCGCGCTCACCGGCCGAACCGGGCCTCCGGAGCCGTCGCCCCGGAGCCGGTCGTCTCACGCCCCGCCATCACGCGGCGGAATGGGCGAGGGCGTCGGCGCGCCCGAGCGTGAAGCCGTCGTAGCCGCGGCTCGCCACTTCGTCGCAGATCTTGCGGTAGGTCGGCACGCCGCCCGCGTAGGGCATGAACGCCCGCGGCTTGCCCGCGATGTTCGCGCCCATGAACCAGGACTTCGCGGAGACGAAGAGCGTTCCGCTCGCGACGTCGGCGACATGGGCCACCCAGTCCTTCTCGGCGGTCGGCTGCGCCTCGATCCGGTCCAGGCCATGCCTCCTGAGGTAAGCGAGGCAGTCGCTGATCCACTCGACGTGCTGCTCGATCGAGACGATCACGTTGCCGAGCACCGACGGGCTCCCGGGGCCCGTGACCGTGAGCATGTTCGGGAACCCGGCGACGGCGAGGCCGAGGTAGGAGCGGGGGCCGTCCTTCCAGTGCTCCGCGAGCGTCTCGCCGCCGACACCCCCTATGTCGAGGGCGAGCAGCGCGCCGGTGATCGCATCGAACCCGAGCGCGAAGACGATCGCGTCCACCTCGTAGAACCCCTCCCGGGTGCGGATCCCGGATTCCGTGATCTGCTCGATCGGGGATGTAGAGACGTCCACGAGCGTCACGTTCGGACGGTTGTAGGTTTCGTAGTAGTCGGTGTCCACGCACAACCGCTTGGCGCCCAGGGGGTGATCGGTGGGGATCAGCTTCTCGGCGACGGCGGGATCGCGCACCGTGTTCCGGATCTTCGCGCGGACGAACTCGGCGACGACGCGATTGGCCTCGGGGTTGGTCATCGTGTCGGCGAAGGCCCGCAGCATGCCGGGCGCTCCACCCTTGCGCCACCCCTCCTCGCAGACGGCTACGCGCTCGCGTGCGTTGAAGTCCTCGAGGGGGCGCAGCGGACGATCGCTCGGCACTCCCCATCCCGCTTCACGCGCGGCTTGGCGCCGCGCTCGGTAGTCCGCCTTGATCGTCTCGACGAACTCCGGGTCCAGCGGACGGTTGCGCGCGGGGACGCTGAAGTTCGGGCTGCGCTGAAAGGCGTAGAGGTGCGCGGCGTCCTTCGCGATCTCGGGTATCGCCTGGATGCCCGTCGATCCCGTACCGATCACGGCCACCCGGCGGTTGGTGAAGTCGACGCCCTCGTGCGGCCAGCGAGCGGTCGTGTACGTCTCGCCGGCGAACGTCTCGAGGCCGGGGAACGCGGGCGTGTTGACGGCCGAGAGGCAGCCCACGGCGGTGATCAGGTAGGTCGTCTCGAAGCGGGCGCCCGCCTCGGTTTCGACGCGCCAACGGCGGTCGCCCTCGTCCCAGCGAGCGGAGCTCACACGTGTGCCGAGCTCGACGTCGCGGAGCAGGTCGAACCGCTCGGCGACGTGCTCGATGTAGCGCAGGATCTCGGGCTGCGTGGCGTAGCGCTCGCTCCATTTCCACTCCTGCTCGAGCTCCGCATCGAAGGAGTAGGAGTAGTCGATGCTTTCCACGTCGCAACGCACCCCCGGGTAGCGGTTCCAGTACCACGTCCCGCCGACCCCGTCCGCGGCCTCGAGCACCCGCACGCTCATTCCCTGACCGCGAAGGCGGTGCAGCATGTAGAGGCCCGCGAACCCCGCCCCGATCACCAGCGCGTCGAGTCTGCAAGGAGTGTCCTCGATACCCGTCACCTTTCGCCCGCCCACCTCGTGTGTCGCTCAACCCGACCTGTCCAGAGCAAGCTAGCCCCTGCCCCGATCCCGAGAAACTGCCGGTTGCGATAGTTGCCGGCGGAGCTTCAGCCGGCGCACTACCCTCAGTGCCGTGAGTGGCAACCCTGCGCGCGTGCTCGTCCTCGAGAAGGCGTGGCAGGTGCTCTCGCTGTTCAGCGCGGAGTCGCCCACGCTGGAGATGCGCGAGATCCGGTCGGCGACCGGGCTTCCCGCGACGACGTGCACGCGGATCGTGCGGAGCCTCACCGAGGCGGGCGTGCTGATCCAGATCGGCGACCGGTACCGGATCGGGCTGAGCGTGCTGCGCTGGGCCGACGCTGCGGTCGCCGGATTGGACCTGCTCGACACGGTGCGCCCGCTGCTCACGGCGCTGCGCGACCGCACCGGCGAGACGGCGGGGTTCTTCGTGCGTCAGGGGCCCTACCGGGTCTGCGTCGCCTTCGCGGAGTCTCAGCACCCGCTGGGGCGCCGCCTGAGCCTCGGACACATCCTCCCGCTCAACATCGGAGCGCCGGGACGCGTCCTGCTCGCATATGACGAGCAGGCCGTGGAAGAGCTGCGCTCAGTCCCGCTCGCGAAGTTCACCGATCTGAGCATCGACACCTGGCCGGCGCTGGAATCGACGCTCGAGGAGGTTCGGCGCGACGGCTACTACTTCAGCGCCGGTGAGTGGAGCCTGGAGCTCAGCGGGCTCGCCGTGCCCGTCTTCGCCGGTCGCGCGAACCTCGTCGGCGCGCTGGCGCTCTCGACGCCGGTGGCGCGCCTGCCGAAGGAGCGCATGGGCTCCCTGCTCAGCGCGGTGCAGCAATCGGCCGAGGAGATGTCGCTCGGGCTCGCGCGCGCCGAGCACTCCGTCCGGGCCTAAGCCCGCCGGGCGCTCAGCCGCGGGGCTCGAGGCCGGGCGGCACCGATCCGATCACGTTCGCCTCGCGGAGCGCCTCGATCGCTGTGGGGTCCATCTGAAGCCAGCGCACGAGGATGTCCTCGTTGTCCTCGCCGAGCGCGGCGCCGGTGCGCCAGACGGCACCCGGGTGGCTTGAGAGCCGGGGGATCACGCCCTGCATCCGGACCTCGCCGAGGTCTCTGTCGGCGATCGAGATGATGTCGCCGAGCTCTGCGTAGATCGGGTCTTCGACGATGTCCCGAACGGTGAAGATCCTTGAGGCGACGACCTCGGCGGCGGTCAGCTCGCGCAGCGCGTCCTCGGTGCTCCGCGACCCCACCCACTCGCGAAGACCGGCGTCGATCCTGTCGGCGCCGCTCGCCTGGTCGGCGACCGTGGCGAAATCCTTCTCATCCAAGCCGAGCATCCTCACGACGTTCAGCACCGAGCGCTGGGTGGCCGAGGTGATCGTGATCCACTCGCCATCGGCGCTCTGGTAGGTGTTCACGACAGCCGCGGGGGCGATGGCGAGCCGGTTGCCCGTGCGCCCGGGGATCATGCCGAGCTGGTCGTGGACGATCACCTGCCACTCGATAAGCCGGAAGAGCGACTCGAACAACGCGAGATCGATCCACTCGCCGGCGAAGTCCTCGTCGCGTTCGCGCCTGACGATCGCGGCCATGATCGCGAAGGCGCCCATCAGGCCCGTGACCGCATCGCCGTGGGAGAAGCCAGTGTGCACCGGGGGCGTCTCGGGGAAGCCGGTCAGATTGACCACCCCGCTTCGCGCCTCGCCGACCTTCCCGAAACCCGGAGCGGAACGCATCGAGCTGGAGGCGCCATAGCCCGAGATCTGAAGCATCACGAGCTTGTCGTTGACGGCGTGCAGCGAGTCCCAGTCCAGGCCCCAGTTCTCGAGCGTGTCGGCGCGGAGGCTGCTGATCGCGACATCCGCGCCGGCAACGAGCTCGCGTGCGATGCGCTGACCCTCTGCTTGGCGCAGGTCGATGCTCACCGATCGCTTGTTTCGCCCCGAGACCTTCCACCACAGGTGCACGCCGTCCCGCGCCGGCCCCATCAAGCGGGCCGTATCGCCGGCTCCGGGCGGCTCGACGTGGACGACGTCCGCGCCGAGATCGGCCATCAGCCCACCGGCGAGCGGACCGGCGACGACGTGCGCGAACTCGACCACCCGCAGACCTTCGAGCGCGCCACGAGCTCCGTCTGCAACCATATTGCGGAGCGTACCACCACATACTGGTGTAGTGCGACCGACTAACGGTTCCGCGAGGGAGGGAAGGCAAATGAGCGCTGTTCAGACGCGATCGCAGCTGTATGTCCCCGGCCACCGGGCCGATTGGTTCGCGAAGGCGATCGCGACGGGGGCGGACGGTCTGATCCTCGATCTCGAGGACTCGGTGCCCGAGGAGGAGAAGGGATCGGCGCGAGCGACCGTCGTCGAGTTCATCCGCTCCCGCGCAGGCCTCGGCTCTCCGGTCCTCCTCGTACGGATCAACGACAGCGAGAGCACTCACTTCCTCGACGACGTGATAGACACCGTTGAGGCCGGCGTCGACGTGCTCGTGCTGCCGAAGGTCTTCGGCGCATCGGACGTGATCGCCCTGGACGGGCTCGTGAGCGCGGTGGAGCGCCGATGTGGGCGCGAGCCGGGGAGCGCCCTGATCCATCCGATCCTCGAGACCGCGGGCGCGATCCGCGACGCCTTCGCAATCGGAGGCGCCTCGCCGCGCGTCGCCTACATGGGGGGCATGAGCGCTCGCGGCGGCGACATCGAGCGCGGGCTCGGCTTCCGCTGGAGCGCCGGTGGGGAGGAGACCTTCGGCTTCCGCGCCCGGGCGCTGCTCGACGCCCGCGCAGCCGGAGTGCCCCACCCCGTCTCGGGAACCTGGACCGAGATCGAGGACCTCGAGGGCATGCGGTCATTCGCCTGTGAGAGCCGCGACCTCGGCTACGAGGGCATGGTGCTCATCCATCCCTCCCACGTCGCGATCGCGAACGAGGTGTTCTCTCCCTCCGCTGAGGATCTAGAGCGCGACCGGATGCTGATCGCGGCGATGGGCGCGGCTGAAGCCGAAGGGCTCGCGGCGATCCGCTTCGACGGGCACATGGTCGACATCGCGATGGTCACGCGCGCGCGGGAACGGCTCGCTCGGGCGGAAGCGGGGGAGTCCTCGTGACGCCTCGCCCGCAACGGACGGGCCCAAAGGACGCTCGGGAGGAGGGAGGGGCGGGCGGAGCGATCGGGCCCGCCCGCCAAGAGAGAGGAGCGGCTCTCTCGTCGCCGCCACGGCGAGATCGCGGCGGCTTCAGGCGCTGAGTCGAGCGGGCGCGCACCGGCCTAGCAAATATGCGGGCTTCCTACTATTCTTGTCTGAACTAGTCGGTCGTCAGATGAAATGGGGAGCAGAACTTGCCACGGGGAGCATCAACACTCGCGACCAACGCCGCTTCGACTGCGCTCGCGCCGGAGGAGCAAAGCGAGGGGCCAGCGCAGGCGCCGGGCGCGGGGGTCTTCAGGACGCTTTCCGGTGAGCTGATCGAGGAGCTCTATACCGCGAAGGATTTGCAGCCCGACGCGGGTGCGGGCGGCGCGACCGACCCAGTCGGTCTGCCTGGTGAGTATCCGTATACGCGAGGGATTCATTCTTCGATGTATCGGGGGCGGTTGTGGACGATGCGTCAGTTCGCGGGGTTCGGGACCAGTGAGGAGACCAATGAGCGGTTTCGCTATCTGCTCGATCACGGGCAGACGGGGCTCTCGACCGCGTTCGATATGCCTTCGTTGATGGGGCATGACTCCGATCACGCTCGTTCGCTGGGCGAGGTTGGTCGTGAGGGTGTGGCGGTCGACACGCTCGATGACATGCAGACCCTGTTCGGTGGGATCGATCTGGGTGAGGTGTCGGTCTCGATGACGATCAACGCTCCAGCCGCGATCATGCTCGCCTTCTATGTGGCGGCGGCTGAGCAGCCCGTGGGGGGGGGTGCTGCTGTGCCGGCGGAGCGGCTCTCGGGGACGATCCAGGCGGACATCCTGAAGGAGTACATCGCTCAGAAGGAGTGGTGTTTCCCGATCGACCCGGCGATGCGCCTGTGCGGGGACATGATCGAGTGGTGCGCACGTCATATGCCTCGCTGGCACCCGATCTCGATCTCCGGCTACCACATCCGTGAGGCCGGCTCCACCGCCCAGCAGGAGCTCGCGTTCACACTCAAGGACGGCCTCACCTACGTTCAGCAGGCCGTCGAGCGGGGCCTTGACGTGGATGACTTCGCCCCGCGTCTCTCCTTCTTCTTCAACGCCCAGATCGATTTCTTTGAGGAGATCGCGAAGTACCGTGCAGCCCGCCGCATCTGGGCGCACGAGCTCAGAGAGACCTTCGGGGCGAAGAACCCGCGCTCCTGGCAGATGCGCTTCCACACCCAGACAGCCGGGGTCAGCCTCACCGCCCAACAACCGTTGAACAACATCGTCCGTACAGCGATCGAGGCGCTCGCCGCCGTCCTCGGAGGCACCCAATCCCTGCACACCAACTCCTACGACGAGGCGCTCGCCCTCCCCACCGAGGAGGCCGTCACGATCGCGCTACGCACACAGCAGATGATCGCCCACGAGACAGGTGTGACGAACACCGTCGACCCGCTCGGCGGCTCCTACTTCATCGAGGCGCTCACCGACCGCATGGAGCAGGCCGCCTATGACTACTTCAAAACCATCGATGAGCTCGGTGGGATGGTCGAGGCGGTCAAGACCAACTACCCCCAGCGCGAGATCGCCGACGCCTCTTTCTCACTCCAACAGGAGATCGACGCCGGCGAACGACTCGTCATCGGCGTCAACAGCTACCAGGCCGTGGGCGAAGAGCCGATCCCCACACTACGCATCGACCCCGCCCTCGAACGCAAGCAGATCGACCGACTCCAGGGCGCCCGCGCCCAGCGTGACGGGGCGGCTGTCGAGCGCGCGCTCGCCGTGCTGCGGGAGGACGCCTCGAGGCCGGGCCGAAACCTGATGGACCCTTTGCTCGCCTGCGCCCGCGCGCACGCGAGCGAGGGCGAGATCATCGAGTCGCTGCAGCAGGTCTTCGGCGACTACGCCGAGATCCCCGTCTTCTAAAGGCCTCCGGCGCTCCGGGGGCGTCGTCCGCGACTGCCAGACTCCGATCCTTGAGTCCGCCTCTCAGCTTCGATCCCATCGAGGAGGCCGGCCGGCAGTGGCGCGAGTACTGGGGGGAGGAGACCGTCGCGCCGATGATGGCTGTGACATCGCTGATGCGACTCCAGCAGGTCGTGCTCGTCCGTCTCAACGAGCTCCTCAAGCCGCACGATCTGACGTTCGCGCGCTACGAGGCGCTGATGCTCCTGTTCTACAGTCGCCGCGGAGCGCTGCCGCTCGGCAAGATCGGCGATCGACTCCAGGTTCACAGGGCGAGCGTGACCAATGTGATCGACAAGCTCTCCGCGAGCGGCTTCGTCGAGCGCGTCCAACACGGCGATGACCGTCGCACCGTGCTCGCGACGATCACGGAGCTGGGACGACGAACAGCGGCCGCCTCCACCGAGGCGCTGAACGCGGCGGGTTTCGGCATGGCTCCCCTCAGCGAGCAGCAGTGCCTGATGCTCACGGCCATCGCTCGCCCGGTGCGGGTCGCCGCGGGCGATTTCCTCGACGGCGTGGAGTAGCTGCGCGGCGGGCGAGACCGGCCGACCTCGCAAAGTCAAAGGCGCATCGACGGCGGAGGGGACGACCCAGGAGGACCCGCGACCTCCGGGCTACGAGCAGGGCGTGGTCTCTGTTGTCAAGGCAGCGCGGCTCTGTAGAGCCAACACAGCCTTGACGGGTGCTGGCAGATCTCCTCGGATTGGTACGCATATTGGTACGCACCGGGTAGTCGTGCGGAGCCCGCGCAATAGCACTGAAGGCGCGCCTGCTTGCCGTACTCAAAGCGGAGCGCTGCCGCGGCGACCCGGCGTAGCCTCCCGCCGCGGTCGATCATGAGGCATCGGCGACGTCGTAGCACTCTTCCCGCGGATCAGCGGACCGTTGCGGCACAGGCGGCCCGTCCCTGCTTCTCGAGATAGCGCTGGTGATACTCCTCCGCGCGGTAGAAGGCGGAGGCCGGGGCGATCTGCGTGACGATCGGCTTGCGGAGCAAAGCCTGGTGCCTGTCACGCGAGGCGGCTGCAAGAGTTTCCTGCGACCGACCGTGGCAGAAGATCGCCGAGCGGTACTGGTTCCCGATATCCAACCGCTGCCGGTTGCGCCTCGTTGGATTGTGGATCCGCCAGAAAGTCTCGAGCAGGTCCTCGTAGGTGACCTGCTCGGGGTCGTACAGCACCTCAACCGACTCGGCATGTCCGGTGTCACCTCCACAGACTTGCTTGTATGTCGCAGATGGGCGGTCGCCGCCGGTATAGCCTGCGGCGGTTTCGAGGACCCCCGGCACTTCGCGAAACGCGCCCTCGACGCCCCAGAAGCATCCGGCGGCAAAGGTGGCGATTTCGGGTCCGCTCGCTGAGCGAACCTGCCCCCGGGCTGGTCGTGGCTCCGACAGGAGGCGTCGCTCCCGAAGACTGCTTGGCTCCGACGCAAGGGGCGTCTCCGACCAGAGTTTGGCTGACCGACGGCGTTTGAGGTTCATGTCTGTTGCGCTCCTGTGTGGATGTGGATGGTTTGTGCCGCGCCACTTTCCACTCACGCGGCCGCCGCTACCCGCTCTTGGCCGGAACGCTCCGGGGCTACCTCGGTCTCGCGCTTCTCGAGCAGCTTGAGCCAGATCTCGCTCCGCGTGGGAAAGGCGGGTATGGCGTCCCACAGGCGATCCACTGGGATCTCGCCAACGATCGCGATTGTCGCGGCGTGCAGCCACTCTGCGACCTCCGTGCCAGTGAACGTTGCCCCGACGATCACCCCGCGGTCCTCGTCGATCACCACCCGGGAGGTGCCCGGCGTGTTCCGTCCGTGGAAGCTCGCGCCGGCCGTCGCCGAGCTGGATACGTCGTAGGACCGGGCGTTGATGCCGCGCTCGAGGGCTCCCTGGAGGGTTAGCCCGACGGCGGCGACCTGCGGATCGGTGAATACGACCCGCGGTGTCGACCGAATGTCAAGTGTCGCACGACAAATGCGGCCCTGGATTACCTCGGACGCCACACGGGCTTGGTGCTTGCCCATGTGTGTGAGCAGCGAACGTCCGTTGACGTCGCCGACGGCGAACAGCCATGGCCGCCCTGGCACTCGTAGTTCGTCATCGACGTCGATCGTCTGTCCCGGGTTGAGGCCGACGCTCTCGAGACCCAGATCGTCGGTCAGCGGTCGGCGGCCAACCGCCACGAGCAGCTCGTCAGCCTCGACGAGCGCGCCGTCGCTCAGCGTCACCGCGACTCCGCTTACGTCTCGGCTCACGTTCTGCGCGCTCGCGCCGAGATGGACCGTTACGCCACGCTCGACGAGGGCATCGCGCAGTTCCTCCCCGACGAACGGCTCCTCCCGAGGCAAAAGCCGCTTGGCGGCCTCGATGATGGTGACTTTGGAGCCAAGCGAAACGTACGCTTGCGCCATCTCCACGCCGACGACCCCGCCGCCCAGGATGCTCAACCGCGATGGGACCGTCGCCGCGGTTGTGATCTCCCGGTTGGTCCACGGTCTAGCGTCGGCAAGGCCCGGGATCGGAGGCATCGCTGCCCCGCTGCCGACCGCGATCACAACGACATCGCGCGCTGCATACTGCTCGGCGTCGACCGACACGCGGCGCTCTCCGGCCAGGCGACCGTGACCGCGGATCAGCGTGATGCCGCGAGTCTCCAGCCAGGGGAGCTGGCTGGAATCGTCGAGGTTGTTGATGATCTGATCGCGGCGCGCGAGCGCGGCATGCACGTCGAGCTCGTTCGTGACCGCCTCCGCGGCGCCCGGAACGCGCGCTACCTCAGCCAGCACCTCCGCAGGCCGCAGGAGCGCCTTGGAGGGCATGCAAGCGTAGAAAGAGCACTCGCCTCCGACGAGGTCTGACTCGACGATCGCTACGGTGCGTCCCTCCTGGGCGAGCCGCCCCGCCGCGACCTCGCCGGCCGGGCCGGCGCCGATGACGATCACGTCGAATTCCGCCGCGGTCGGCTCGTCATCACCGTCGCCCTTGTCCGCGCGAACGCGATCGCCCAAGCCTGAATCGGGTCCCCCGCCACCGATTTTGGCCACGCTGGCGACGACACTCACCGTCGCACCGAATGCGATGTGGTCCTTCAGCTGCTCCGCAGCCCTCGGATGCGGGTAATACCACGCCGCGTTCTCGCTTCGCGAGCCCTCGGCGCTCAGTGTGTAATAACTCGCTTCGCCCTTCCAGGGGCAAGTCGTGTGCAGATCGCTTGCTCGTAGGTACTCTGCCCGGACCGACTCGGGCGGGAAGTAGTGGTTGCCCTCGACGACGATCGTCCTGTCGCTCTCAGCGACCGTCAAGCCGTTCCAGATCGCCTTCATCAGCTGCTCCCTTCATCGCATCTCGTTGGCTGCTCGCGTTATGCGCAGCGCCCTCACCGGTTTCTGACCCGCCGTCCGGCGAAACGGTGCAACCTCCACAGTGCAGCCCGTAGATCCGCGGCGTTCCAAAAGACCAGAAGCCGGGGCTGGTCAGGCCCCGGCTCCGTAGTCCCTCATCCTCGTGAGGCATATGGCTTTCATTGGACAATGCGCCCGCGGCAGCAACGATGCCCGCTGGTAGCGCGACGGGAGAGCCCGGAAGCTCGGTGAGGGTGCCACCACTACGGTCATCTCCGCGACCCCGCGGGCCGCGGTCTCGTTGACGTGCAGGTGCCGTCCATCGGCCGTTCAACGGTTGGACCGGTGAGGGAGGAGCGATTAGCTCGCTCCTCCCTTTTCCACCGGCCGTCGAGACTTTACCTCGGCGGGAACTGCGAGTTGGGGACAGGTTCTGCCAGGTTTTCCGTTGGAGCCTGGTTGGTGAACCCGAGGACCGCGCAGTTAATGTCCACCCCGACCGAACCATAAGGCTTCGGTTCGCCGGTAGCGGGGTTGACGCCCGTCAGTAGGTCGGGCCGCGTCGCCGCGAGGTCGAACACCTGGTTCTCGTCGATCTGGCGCTTGTTGAGCCCCTCCTTGACCGCCTTTTCGGTCCACAGGCCGAGCTGCGCGTCCCAGAGCGGGCTGTAGGCATCGGCGTGACGTGGCGACGCCAGTGTCGGGAAGTCCCCAAACACGTTCAGCAGATCGCCTCCGAAACGCAGGGAGTTGATGAATTTGGTGTTTTCCTGCGATGCGTTTTCGCCCACGCTGCCGTCGAGCGCGAGGTGCTGGAAACCCTGAGCCTGCGGGTTGTTCGCCCCGGTCTGACCGTTGATGAAACCGAACAGCCGCTCGCGCGCGGAGCCCAGGAAGTCGTCGCCGCCGTTGAACGAGACGTTGTTGAGCGCAGGGACGTAGGTGGAACGCTCGAGCACGGCGGTGAGCGGCTGGCCGGCGTCCGTGCTCAGGTAGACGATCGGCTGGCCGGCGTCAAAGCCCTTCACGAACAAGAGGTCGGCCCATGACTCGCCGAACTGCCCTGACGGCGCGTGCGCTTCGGTGCCGATGTGCACGTTGAGCACGCGGTCAGCCGTGTTGGTGTGCTTCGTGACGTCGAACGGCCCTTCGCCGGTCGCGATGATCGGCGCGTTGTAGACGACGTCGGACCCCGCGATTTTGATGAACGGGCTGTACGCGTCGCCCGCCGGCACTTCGGCGCCCGGTTTGAATGACTTCAGCGGGAAACCGGTCGGTCCCGGTACCGCTTCGCGTTCAGGGCTGAAGTCCGGTGCGCCTGCGAAATGAATCGCGGCCGGCCCGAACTTGTTGGCTTCGGGGCTCGGGTTGTCCTCGGTGACCGTCTGCACCGCGGCGGGGTCGCCCACGGCGAGGTTCAGGAGCTTCGGCGCGTAGTTGACACCAAGATCCTCCGCCAGCCCCTTGTCGGACGCGTCGAGCAGCAGGTACCAGACTTTCTCGGTGTGGCCCGGGTTGTTCGGGTCGGGCGCGTCTCCCGGGTAGATCGGCAGCCGCGCGTACTCCTTGCTGAGATTGATTTCGAGCGCGCTTTCCTCGGTCAGCTTGTTGCGCGGCAGCACGCCGCTCAGCTGTCCCAATCCAGTCGCAGCGCCTTCGGGGTGGCCTTCCTTTTCGCCGTGGTCAGCACGCTTGGCGTGACGGCGCGAGTGTCGCACGCCGTGGTGGCGAGCATGATCGTGGCGAGTCTTCGCGGACGCTGAGGCCACGCCTACGACGGCAATCGCCAGCAAGCTTGCGAGCGCGAACAGGACCGCTACCAGCGATCTCGAGCGATGCGTGGAAATGAACGTTGACATCGGTTGCTCCTTCTGAGGTTGGGCCGATACGGCCGCGTCGGCGCGGCCACCGGGTACGAACTGCAGTAGTGCTTGGCACTCGCCGTTGGACCCTCCATTCGAGAGAAGGGTTTCCCCTGTCCGAGCTCCAGCGCACGAGCCCCAGCGGATACCGCGCGGTGGGACGTCGCGGGCCAGCGCCGTGCGATACGCGGCGCTAGACCGTTTTCCGCCCCGGTTGGCATTCACTGGACTATGGAGTCCAGTAAGCTGCTAGGCTGCTCCGACGTTACGCCGCAGTCCAAGCCAGTGAGAGGAGCATCCGGATGGCGACCATCGCCGAGCGGGCCAGCCACGTGAAGGCATCCGCGGGCTCCCGGCTGTCCGAGCCTGTCGTCGCTGCGTTCGCTACCGAGCAGCCCACGCTCGAGAAGAACGAGGTCCCGGCCCGAGCTGTTTCGATCGGGGACACGCTGGCGCTGTTCGCTCTACCGGACGCCGGCGGCGAGATTCGCACGCTGGTTGCGTCGACCGTGAGAGCGGAGAGCGGATGGGAGTCCTCGTCCAGCTGGGCCTCAGCTGTTGCCTCTATGACGGGCGCGGTCTTCCGCCACGCGATCGCGCCAGCGGACGGGAGCACGTTTGGCGAGCGTCCAAGCGAGATCAATGAGAATCCTTTGCAGAGGAGATGACCATCTCTGGTCGCAGGGTCATCTCTCCCATTACGTCGAGGGCGATCTCACCTGGCGCGAGCGCCGGCGCGTCGAGCTCCACGCCGAGGACTGCCCGGATTGCAGTCGCGGGATCCTCGCTCTACGCGCGCTCCTCCGCCTCATGAGCGCGGCGTCTGCCCGATCACGGATCACCGCTCCGGCAAGCATCTTCGACTGCGTCCGCGCCGACTCGATCGCCCACTCAGCGGACGGCGACGCCCCCGCCGAGTCCGACCTTTGGGCATAGCGTGATGCGCCCCCTATGGCAGTCGTCGAGTCGTCGTCGGTCGCCGGTCCGGGCCAGCAGTCGCTGGGTCGCGGTGAGCGATGCCCGCGAGCTTCCCTGCGGACCGCTTCCACTGAACGGCGATGCTGAATGGCCACGGCGGCTCTGAGGCTGCGACAGCGAGTGAGGACCGCATTGCTCACCGGCCGTCTGGCCAAGTCGAGAGGCGAAGACGACCTCATCGTCCACGCGAAGGCCGGCGACCTCAACGCCTTCGAGCAGCTGGCCGGCGCACACGCGGATCGCCTTTATACGGTGGCGTTGCGCCTGGTCGGGGACCGCGACGAGGCTGAGGATGTCGTGCAGGAGACCTTGCTCCGCGCGTGGCGCGGCATCGGCAGCTTTCAGGGTCACGCGATGATCTTCACCTGGCTCTACCGGATCACCGTCAACGAGTCAAACCGCACCCTCGAGCGGCGCGCGCGGCGCGGCACCACCGTGCCGGTGGACGACGAGGTCGTGCAAATCGCGGCGCCCGCCCACCACGGACCCGCCCGCCGAGCCGAGAGCAAAGAACTGCGCGACGCGCTCGCATTAGCGATCGCCGATCTCCAGCCGCCCTACCGGACAGCTCTCGTGCTCCGCGACATCGAGGGACTCTCCACGCGCGAAGCAGCCAAGATCGTCGGCGTCGGCGAGGCCGCGTTCAAGAGCCGACTGCATCAAGCGCGCCTGAGGGTCCGCACCGAGCTCGGCGATGCCGCCCTGATCGCACTCACACAATAAACGCAATCACGGAAGGAACAGGTACTGGGTTGGCAGCAGAGCGAAGAGGTTTCGCCCGGGTATCGGCCTGGCGCGAAGTCCGGTGAATTCCGCGTCAGGCCTCGTGTCGCGGCGGCACGTCAGGCGCGGGGTCAGCGGCGTCGGCACGAACTCGATCAAAGATGGTGGCCGGCGCTCGCGCGCTGGAGCGCGCGGCGTCACCGTTTACCAGCCGAACCAGCGCCCGCAGAGCGCGGATCCCCCGACTGCAGTCCGGACACTCCTCGGCATGGAGTTCCAAGCGCCGCCGGGCTCGCCACCCGAGGTCGCCCTCAACGTAGTGAGAAAGGTGCTGCTGGGACCAAGCGTGGTCGTCGCGGCGTGTGAACGGTCTCATCGGCGTCGCCCCGTGGCAGCGAGGGTCGTGGTGGGCGCGTCGCTCGGCGCCGGCCGGCCTCCAGCGAGCATCCACTCGTCCGGCATGCGCTCGTCGGACCTCTCATGCTGAAGAGCTCCGGAATGCGGCCGGCCGCCGACATCGTCCACACTCGAAGTTTAGACCGGCACAGCAGGCGTTCGGATGATGAGCGTCACCATTGCTTCTCGTCCCCTTCGTCCGCGCTCGCCGCCGGCTCGAACGCCAGCGCCGCCGAGTTGATGCAAAAGCGCTCACCGGTCGGGCCAGGACCATCAGGGAAGACGTGGCCGAGGTGCCCGCCACAGTGGCCGCACAGGACCTCTGTGCGGCGCACGAAGAGGCTGTTGTCCGGGCGGAGCTCAACGGCCGCTGCAATCGCCGGCTCGGTGAAGCTCGGCCAGCCTGTGCCAGAGTCGAACTTCGCATCGGAGCCAAACAGCTCGCTGCCGCATCCCGCGCAACAGTACGAGCCGCTCCGTTTGTCGTAAACGTACTCCCCGGTGAACGGTGGTTCTGTGCCGCGTCTGCGCAAGATGTCGTACTGCTGTGGCGTGAGGTCCTGTCGCCATTCGTCGTTCGACTTCTGGCTTTCCACACCCGACCCATTGGCGGCAATCTTCTGGTTGGCCATGGCTCGCACTCCTTTCGTCGCGGGTTGTCCTCTCCGTTGGACCCGCAACGCACGCGGACGATTGGCCCGTGGGTGTATCAGCCGTACCCCGACACCGCGGTCAGCATTCCAAGCACGCGCACGAGCACCTGGGACGCGCGGTCGGGTCTCGATGAACCGTTTTCTGGAATGAACGGTCTAACCGTCCCACCGCGTTGAGGACGGCTTCGACCATCCTCAGGGCGTTCTACCCAACGCCGCTACAGGAGACACCTTCGATGAAGCTAGTTCCACTGGCCCTCTTGTCTTTGCCCCTCGTGATCTCAGCGTGCGGAGGCAGCAGCAAACCGGCGAGCACTTCCGTGTCAAGCGGCGGCGCCACCGGCCCCGCAGCCACTGTCGGTGCTAAGCCGGCCAAGCCCGCTGGCGCTGAGCCATCAGTGATCTCACTCGATGAACGCGCGCTTACCGTCACGCTTCCCCTCTACCGAGGCGAAGCACCGGGCGGCCGGACGACCTACTACATAGTCACCGACGCCTCAAGCGCCGCGCTCGCGAAGAAGTACGGCGTCAACCTCGCTCCCAAGCTCGTCCACGCGCTCGGCACGAAGTCGGTTCAGAACGTGCACGACGGGCCATCTGGGTTCGTGTTCGAAGGGACCGTTGACTTCAGCCAGACGCCCAAGGTCGTCCCGAGCAAGGAAGGCTTTCCGCCGACGGTCGCCAAGCCCGGCGCAGTCGGCGATGCGAAGTACAGCCCTCTCGTGACGACCGGTGACGGTACCGTGATCGACGCGCCCCAAGTTGCAAACAGCACCGGCGTCGGAAACGGTGTAGTCGCGATCGACTACAAGGCCAAGACCGTAACCCTCAAACTGCTCGACGGCTTCGTCGGTGGCGCCCACAACTACTATGTCCGTACGGACGGAAGCATCCCGCTGCTCGCAGCCATCGAGTCGAGCACGTACGCGCCGAACCTCAACGCCGCTCCCGGCCTCGGCTCGAACAGCCCAAAGACCTCGGCGCGGTCCGGGATCGTCCCGGTGATAAACGGCCCGCGCGGATCGGCGGGGGCCAATGAACGTCAGGGGCTTGACTCGGCCCTGCTCGGTGAAGGACCGCCCGAGAACATCGAGCAGGAACCACCGAGAGGAAGCGGCTACTCGCCGCTCTGGGATGTTACGCCGGTCGCGTGGACGCCCAAGGCCGTGGCGGGGCACAAGGTTCGACGCCTGACCTCCTTCACGGCCGTCGCCAGCGCCTTCAAAGCGGGTGCAGTGACCAGCGCAGGCGCGGGGCCCGCCAACAAGACGATTGGAGCGAAGGAGCTGGAAGCCGTATCGAACTGCTCGATTGTTTCGATCGGCTGAGAGCGCCGCGCCAAGGCTCCTCTCCCACCCTGCTGTCCTGTCGTGCAGGGTGGGAGAAGGTCCTCTGGCCAAGCGGGCAGATAGCCCGAAACGCCCATATGCCGACCGGCAGGCATGAATTGGTACGCATCCAGTGGGCCCCCAACGACGAAGGCCGCCCTGACGAGCGGCCTTCGGGGTCTCGGTCGGCCGGTTTGCAGGGCTCTTGCAAGTCCTACGCCCTGGTCGGCCTCGATAGCGGGGCGGGATTCCCGGGTTATGAGCAGGGGCGTTGCCGTTATGTCAAGTCGT
>DATARO010000068.1:0-14347 GCA_036264095.1 Solirubrobacteraceae bacterium
GTGCGCACGTAGCGAGCCCGGGCGCGGACCACGCGGCGACGCTGCGGCCTGGCCGTCGCTTTCGCGGGCTGGGCCGCTGGGGCCTCCTCCGCCGCAGGTTTGGCCGCTTTTGCTCTGGCCGGCGCTTTCGTGGCCGGTTTCTCGGTTTTGGCGTCCGCCTCGGCCGGCGCTTTGGCGGCCGGCTTCTCGGCTTTCGCATCCGCCTCGGCCGCTTTGCGTTTGGCCGGAGCGCGTTTGGCTTTGGCGGCCGGTTTCGCCGTCGTCTCGCCGTCCTTGCCCGCGGCTTTCGCTTTCGCTTTCGCTTTCGCGGCCGGTTTGCGGGCAGCTTTTGCTTTGGCCGCCGGTTTGGCGTCCGCGGGCGTCTCCTCGCCCTTGTCCTCGGGCTCGTCGACCATCTATCTCACCTTGCCCGATCCGGCGTGCCCGCGGAAGACGCGCGTGGGCGCGAACTCGCCGAGCTTGTGTCCCACCATCGACTCGCTGATGTAGACCGGGACGTGTTTCTTGCCGTCGTGCACGGCGATCGTGTGCCCGACCATCTCGGGGAAGATCGTCGAGGCACGCGACCACGTGCGCAGCATTTTTTTGTTGTTGGCCGCGTTCAGCGCCTCGATCCGCGCGAACAGGCGCTCTTCGACCCACGGCCCCTTCTTGCTCGAGCGGCTCATCTGCTCTTGCCCTTCCCGCGCCGCCTACCGCGGACGATGTAGCGGCTCGACGTCTTGTTGCGTTTGCGCGTGCGGTAGCCGAGCGTCGGCACGCCCCACGGGGTGACCGGGTGGCGCCCGGCGGTCGTAGAGCCCTCGCCGCCGCCGTGCGGGTGGTCGACCGGGTTCATCGCGGTGCCGCGCGTCTGCGGGCGCACGCCCATGTGGCGCTTGCGCCCGGCCTTGCCGACCTTCACGTTCTGGTGGTCGGCGTTGCCGATCACACCGACTGTCGCCCTGCACTCCGCCCGCACCATGCGCATCTCGCCCGAGGGCAGGCGCAGCGTCGCCATGTCGCCGTCCTTCGCCATCAGCTGCGCCGAGGCCCCAGCCGAGCGCGCCATCTGGCCGCCGCGGCCGGGCTGCAGCTCGATGTTGTGCACGACCGTGCCGACCGGCAGGCGGGCCAGCTCCAGGCAGTTGCCGACCGCGATGTCCGCACCCTCGCCGGAGGCGACCGTCATCCCAACGGCCAGGCGCTGCGGCGCGAGGATGTAGCGCTTCTCGCCGTCGGCGTAGTGCAGCAGCGCGATGTAGGCGGAGCGGTTGGGGTCGTACTCGATCGCCGCCACGCGCGCCGGCACGCCGTCCTTGCGGCGCTTGAAGTCGACGCGCCGGTAGGCGCGCTTGGCCCCGCCGCCGCGGTGGCGGGCGGTCTTGCGGCCGTGCGCGTTGCGCCCGCCGCTCTTGGTGATCCCTTCGACGAGCGACTTCTCCGGCTTGTCCTTCGTGATCTCCGCGAAGTCCGGATAGGAGACGAAGCGGCGTCCGGGGCTCGTGGGCTTTGGCTTGCGAATCGGCATCGGCTAGCCCTCGACCGCCTGCAGGCCCTGGAAGACCGGGATCGTTTCGCCCGGGCGCACCTGCACGATCGCCTTCTTCCAGGCGCGCGTGCGCCCGCGGGTGAGGCCGCGCCGCTTCGGCTTCGACTTCACGCTGAGCGTGCGCACGTCGACCACGTGCACGCCGAACAGCTCCTCGACGGCCTGGCGGATCTGCGTCTTGTGGGCGTCGGAGTGAACGCGGAAGGTGTAGCGGTCAGCCGCCGTGAGCACGTAGCTCTTCTCTGACACGACCGGCTTGATGATCACCTGCGTGTTGTCCATCAGCTGCTCCCCTCCTCACCGCGGGCGGGTGTCTGGGCGCGCGCGGCGAGCTCGGACAGCGCCTGCTCGGACACGACCAAGGAGGCAGCCCCGACGAGCTCGGTCACGCCGACGTCCGACGGCGTCGCCACGGCGACGCGTGCGAGGTTGCGGAACGACAGCGCCGCCGCCGACTCGCTGGGCGTGAGCACGACGAGCGTCGGCCGCGGCTGGCCCCAGTCGTCGAGCAGCTCGAATGCCGTGCTCGTCTTCGGCTCTGTGAACGAGGAGGCGTCGAGCACCGCGATCGAGTCGCGGCCGGCGTGCAGCGAGAGCGCGCTGCGCAGCGCCGCGCGCCGCTCCTTGCGGTTGACCTTGAACGTGTAGGAGCGGGGCTGCGGCCCGAAGACGGTTCCGCCGCCGGTCCAGATCGGCGAGCGCGTCGAGCCGGCGCGCGCGCGGCCGGTGCCCTTCTGGCGCCATGGCTTGGCGCCGCCGCCGGAGACCATCCCGCGCGTTTTCGTGGCAGCGGTGCCGCGACGCCGGGCGGCCTGCTCGGCGCGCACGCTCTCGTGCAGCAGGGCACGGCGGAAGCCCTCGCCGAAGGCCACCTCGTCGAGCTTGACCTTCTTGGCGCCGGAGCCGCCGAGGATCCGCGCTTCAGCCATCGCTGCGCACCTCCACGATCCCGCCCGTCGGGCCCGGGACGGACCCGCGTACGAGCAGCACGTTCCCGCCGGCGTCGACGCTGACGATCTCGAGACCCTTCTGCGTCACGCGCTTGTTGCCCATCTGGCCCGGCCCGCGGATGCCCTTGAACACGCGCGAGGGCGTCGCGGAGGCACCGATCGACCCCGGCGCGCGCACGTTGTGCGAGCCGTGTGACTTGGGACCGCTGCTGAAGTTGTGGCGCTTGATCGTGCCCTGGAAGCCCTTGCCCTTCGACGTGCCGGCGATCTTCACGCGCTGACCCGCCTCGAACGCCTCGACCGTCACCGACTCCCCGAGTGTCAGCTCGCCGACCTCGTCGCGGAACTCGACGAGCGTGCGCAGCGGCGGCGCGTCGACCTTCTTGAGGTGGCCGAGCTCGGCTTTGCTGAGGTGCTTCTCCTTCGTCGCGTCGAACGCGAGCTGCACGGCCTCGTAACCGTCGCGCTCTGTCGTGCGGATCGCGGTCACCGGACAGGGGCCGGCCTGCAGCACGGTCACGCGCGCCACGCTGCCGTCATCCTGGAAGACCTGTGTCATCCCGAGCTTCTTGGCGAGGATCGCTGGCATCTGTAACGGGGCGGGGAACTCGGTCGGGGCTCAGGTGGCCAGACGGATCTCGATGTCGACACCGGCCGGGAGGTGGTCCAGGCGCTGGAGGGAGTCGACCGTCTTCGGCGTCGGCTGATGGATGTCGATCAGCCGCTTGTGCGTGCGGATCTCGAAGTGCTCGCGCGAGTCCTTGTCCTTGAAGGGCGAGCGGATCACGCAGTAGACGTTCTTCTCGGTGGGCAGCGGAACGGGCCCGGAGACGTTCGCCCCGGTGCGCGTCGCCGTCTCGACGATCTCCTTCGCGGCCGACTCGATCGCGGAGGTGTCGTACGCCTTCAGGCGGATACGTATCTTGTTCTGGTTCGCTGCTGCCATCTCGATCTTCGTCCTTCTCGTCTCTGCGCGGCCTCATCCGTGCGGCGGCGGGCGAACGAGCGGGGGTGGAGCGCCATCCCCGCTCGGCCGCCCCGCGCCTGCCGGCGGGGCCTGGTTCGTCGTATCGGACTGCTGTCTGGTTTGCGCGTCGCTCCGCTGCTTCGGGCCCGGCGCGCGGGTACTACTCGATGATCTCGCTGACCACGCCCGAGCCGACGGTGCGGCCACCCTCGCGGATGGCGAACCGCAGGCCCTGGTCCATGGCGATCGGCTGGATCAGTTCGATCTCCATCTGAACGTTGTCTCCGGGCATGACCATCTCGACGCCGTCGGGCAGCTTCGCCACGCCGGTGACGTCGGTCGTGCGGAAGTAGAACTGAGGCCGGTAGCCCGTGAAGAAAGGCGTGTGTCGACCACCCTCCTCCTTCTTGAGCACGTAGACCTCGGACTTGAACTTGGTGTGCGGCGTGATCGAGCCGGGCTTGCAGAGCACCTGCCCGCGCTCGATCTCCTCGCGCTTGGTACCGCGCAGGAGGCAGCCGACGTTGTCGCCGGCCTGGCCCTGGTCGAGGATCTTGCGGAACATCTCGACGCCGGTCACGACCGTCGAGGTGCTGTCGTGGACGCCGACGATTTCGACGGTGTCGCCGGTGTTGACGACGCCCTGCTCGACCCTGCCCGTGGCGACGGTGCCACGGCCGGTGATCGAGAACACGTCCTCGACGGGCATCAGGAAGGGCTTGTCGAGCTCGCGCGTGGGCTCAGGGATGTAAGAGTCCAGCGCGGCGGCGAGCTCGAGGATCTTCTCCTTGTAGGCCTCGTCGCCTTCGAGCGCCTTCAGCGCGGAGCCCGTGATGAACGGGATGTCGTCGCCCGGGAAGTCGTACTCGGAGAGCAGCTCGCGGACCTCGACCTCGACCAGTTCCAGGAGCTCCTCGTCGTCGACCATGTCGGCCTTGTTGAGGAACACCACGATGTAGGGCACGCCGACCTGGCGGGCGAGCAGGATGTGCTCGCGCGTCTGGGGCATCGGGCCGTCGGCTGCCGAGACGACGAGGATCGCGCCGTCCATCTGCGCCGCCCCCGTGATCATGTTCTTCACGTAGTCGGCGTGGCCGGGGCAGTCCACGTGGGCGTAGTGGCGGTTCTCGGTCTGGTACTCGACGTGGGACGTGGCGATCGTGATCCCGCGTTCCTTCTCCTCAGGAGCGTTGTCGATCTCCTCGAAGCTGCGTGCTTCGGCGCCGCCCTTCTCGGCCAGCACCGTCGTGATCGCAGCGGTAAGCGTCGTCTTGCCGTGGTCGATGTGACCGATGGTCCCGACGTTCACGTGCGGCTTGTCGCGCTCGAACTTCTCCTTCGCCACTTTCTGTTCGCTCCTGTATCGGCTTGTAGGTCCGCCGCTCGATGCGGGCGAACCGGGAAAATCTATCTAACTGCTGTACTCGCTGCTGCCCGGTGAGCTGCGGTCTATGCGCCAAGCCGCCCCGCCGTCTAGGCGGGTACTGGCTCTCCGGTCCGCTCTTCGACGATCTTCTCCGCGATGTTGGGCGGCACCTCGTCGTAGGCGTCGAACTGCATCGTGTAATTGGCCAGGCCCTGCGTGTTGGAGCGCAGGTCCGTCGCGTATCCGAACATTTCCGAGAGCGGCACGCGCGCGCTCACCGCGAGCGCGTTGCCGCGCTGCTCCTGGCCCTCCACCCGCCCGCGCCGCGAGCTCAGGTCGCCGATCACGCCGCCGAGGAACTCCTCGGGGGTGACGACCTCGACCGAGAAGATCGGCTCGAGCAGCACCGGCTTGGCGCGCTTGGCCGCCTCCTTGAAGGCAAGCGAGCCCGCCACCTTGAAGGCGATCTCCGAGGAGTCGACGTCGTGGTACTTGCCGTCGGTCAGGGTGACCTTCACGTCGACCATCGGGTAACCCGCCTTCACACCGGTCTCGAGCGCCTCCTGCACGCCCTTCTCGACCGCCGGGATGTACTCCGAGGGGATCGCCCCTCCCTTGATCTTGTTGACGAACTCGAAGCCCTCGCCCGGGTGCGGCTCGAGGCTGATGAAGACGACGCCGAACTGCCCCGATCCGCCCGTCTGCCGGACGAACTTGCCTTCGATCTTCTCGACCGTGCCGCGCACGGTCTCGCGATAGGAGACCTGCGGGCGCCCGACGTTCGCCTCGACGCCGAACTCGCGCTTCATGCGGTCGACGAGCACCTCGAGGTGAAGCTCGCCCATGCCGGAGATCTCGGTCTGGCCGGTCTCCTCGTTGGTGCGCACCTGGAACGTCGGGTCCTCCTCGGCCAGGCGGCCGAGGGCGATCGACATCTTCTCCTGATCGGCCTTCGTCTTCGGCTCGACCGCGACCTTGATGACCGGCTCGGGGAAGACGATGTTCTCGAGGCGGATCGGCGCGTCCGGCGCGGCCAGCGTGTCGCCGGTGATCACCTGCTTGATCCCGACGGCGGCGGCGATGTCGCCCGCGTAGACCTCCTCGACCTCCTCGCGATCGTTGGCGTGCATCATCAGGATGCGCCCGACGCGCTCCGTGCGCCCGGTGCCGACGTTGAGCACGCGCGAACCGGCCGCGAGGCGACCCGAGTAGACGCGGAAGTAGGTGAGCTTGCCGACGTAGGGGTCGGCGGCGATCTTGAACGCCAGGGCGGAGAACGGCTCGCCGTCGTCGGCGTTCCGGACCGCCTCGCGCTCCTCCTCCTGGCCTTTGATCAGTTCGGTGCCCGTCACCGGCGGCACGTCGAGCGGCGAGGGGAGATAGTCGATGACCGCGTCGAGCAGCGGCTGCACGCCCTTGTTCTTGAACGAGGACCCGCACAGCACCGGCGTCAGCTTGGTCGTGAGGGTTGCGGCGCGGATCGCGTGCTTGAGCGTCGCCTCCGGCACGTCACCCTCCTCGAGGATCAGCTCGAGCAGCGCGTCGTCGTAGTGGGAGACCTCCTCGAGCAGGTGCTCGCGCGCCACGGCCGCGGCGTCGGCGAGCTCGGCGGGGATCTCCGTCTCTTCCTGTTCCTTGCCGAGGTCGTCCTTGTACACGATCGCTTTCATCGTCACGAGGTCGACCACACCCGCGAAGTCGCCATCCGCGCCGATCGGCAGCTGGATCGGCACCGGATGCGCGCCGAGCCGGTCGATCATCGTCTTGACGCCCTGGTCGAAGTCGGCGCCCGTGCGGTCCATCTTGTTGATGTAAGCGATGCGCGGCACGTGGTACTTGTCCGCCTGGCGCCAGACCGTCTCAGACTGGGGCTCGACTCCCGCCACCGAGTCGAACAGCGCGATCGCGCCGTCGAGCACGCGCAGCGAACGCTCGACCTCGACCGTGAAGTCGACGTGGCCGGGCGTGTCGATGATGTTGATCCGGTGGTCCTTCCACTGTGCCGTGGTGGCCGCCGAGGTGATCGTGATGCCGCGCTCCTGCTCCTGCTCCATCCAGTCCATGACCGCGGCGCCCTCGTGGACCTCGCCGATCTTGTAGGTGCGACCCGTGTAGTAGAGGATCCGCTCGGTCGTCGTGGTCTTGCCGGCGTCGATGTGCGCCATGATCCCGATGTTGCGGGTCTTCTCGAGGGAGAACTTGCGTGGCATGGGGGCGGTGGTTTCCGTGTGGGCGTTTTAGGGGTAAAAAAACGGGCCCCTCGGGCCCGCGCGCGCTACAGGTCTTTGCTGGACCGGTCCGCGTCGTTATCTGCCTGAGGTCTCCATCTTGCTTGGGCGGGCGCTTGCGGCCCGCGACAGAGCCGATGATAGCAGAGGAATTCGGGCTCTTAACGCGGCTTCCTGCGTTCGAAAGCGCTGTCCCGAGCCCCCTTCAGAGGATCTTCAGCGCCCTCCGGCGAAGCCTCTTCGAACATCGTGCCGAGGCGCGTCAGCACCTTGGTCGCGGCCGCGATCTCCCGCCTGGAGAGACCTTCGAGTGCCTCCTCCCAGCGTGCCTGCCAGGCCGCGCGCTTGGCCTCGATCTGCCGCGCGCCGAGCGGGGTCAGACGCGAGACGACGACGCGCCGGTCCACATCCGAGCGGACGCGCTCGACGTGGCCCGACTCGGCCAGCGCGTCGAGCATCTGCGTGACCGTCCCGGGTGCGAGCCGGGCCGCGATCGCGAGCTCGCCGGCGGGCAGCTCGCCGCGCTCGTGCAGCTCGATCAGCAGCTGGAACTGCGCGTGGCTGAGCTCGGTCCCCTCGAGGTGGGTGTCGCGGCCGCGCAGGCGGTTGAGCGCGCGCGAGAGCCGCCGGAACGCGAGGCCGAGCGCCGTCAGCTCCGGTGAGGGATCCGCCGCGCCGCTCGCGACTTCGCCTGCGTCCACTGCCTGCGCCGCCGGCACCGCCCGCTCCTCAGATTCCCGCCTCGATGACGCGCTCGGCGCGCAACTGCTTGTCCTCCTCGGAGGACGCCTGCGATGCCGTCTGCGCCGGGCGCTCGGCTCTGAGCAGCAGCACACAGGGGATCAGCGACAGCAGCGCGATGCCGAGGCCCCACCAGTAGGTGTGGGCGAACGCGGTGCCGAGGGCGTCCCTGCTGTGCGCGTGAACGGAGGAGCGCTGGAGCACGACAGCGAGCACGGCGACCCCGACGGCGCTGCCGAGGCGCATCACCACGTTCAGCTGCGGCGTGGCGTCCGAGAGCTGGTCGGGTCGCAGGACGGCGAAGGCGGCGGTCATCGCCGGCATGAATGAGAAGCCGATCGAGAGGCCGCGCACGACCAGCACCAGGGAGATCAGGACCTCGGAGGTGTGGGCCCCGACGAACGCCAGCGGCAGCGTGGAGAGGCACAGGGTGGACACGCCCGCGAGCGCGATCCGCCCGCCGCCGAAGCGCTCGGTCAGGCGCCCGGCGATCGGCATCGCGACGAGCGCGCCGAGTCCCTGCGGGCCGTTCAGCAGGCCGGTGTCGATCACGCTCGCCCCGCGGACGTTCTGGTAGTAGAGCGGCACGAGGATCATCGCGCCGAACAGCGCTGCGCCGAGGAAGAACGTCGTGGCCGAGGCACCGGCGAAGACGCGGTTCGCATACAGCCGCACGTCCAGCAGCGGGCGCTCGGCGCGCCGCGCGTGCCAGATGAAGACACCGGTGAGCAGGATCCCCGCCACGACCGGCACGAGCACCTTCGCGGACCCCAGGGCAGCCCCCGACCCGAGTTCGCTGACGCCGTAGATCGTCGCCGCAGAACCGGCGGGCAGCAGCACGAGCCCGATGCGGTCGAGCGGTCCGGCCTCGCCGGAGTCGGTGCGCGGCAGCAGCCGCCAGCCGAGGTACAGCGCGACGGCGCCGATCGGCGCATTGACGAAGAAGATCCACGACCAGTGCAGGTTCTGCAGGATCACGCCACCCATCACCGGGCCGAAGATCGGCGCGAGCATCGCCGGCATCGACACGATCCCCATCACCCGCCCCATCCGCTGAGGGCCCGCGACCTGCGCCATGATCAGCTGCGCCAGCGGCATGATCATCCCGCCGCCGATGCCCTGCAGGACGCGGAAGAGCACGAGCGCGGGGAGCGAGCTCGACAGGCCGCACGCGACCGAGCCGAGCGTGAACAGCACGAGCGAGACGAGGTACACCTGCTTGGCGCCGTAGCGGCGCGCCATCCACCCCGTGATCGGGATCACCGCGCCGAGCGCGAGCAGGTAGCCCGTCACCACCCACTGGACCTGCGAGATCGGGCTGTGCAGGTCTTTGCCGAGCCGATTCAACGCGACGTTGACGATCGTCGTGTCGAGGATCGACATGATCATCCCGAGGATCACGACACCCGAGATCACCCAGACGTGTTTCTCGATCCGCGCCACCCCGCCCGCGCCCTGTGCAGTCCCGTCAGACATTAGGTACCGAAAGTTTAGGTACCGAACCTTCTCCCTTCAACCCCTTGGACGTACGTACGGTTGGCGATAGCGCCACCGACAGTCCTACCACCACGGGCGACCCAAACACAGGCCGCGGCAGCGGCCCCATAAAAAACAAGTTCCGCCCTACGCCGTTAGCGGTGCGAGGGCCAAGTCTCGCAAGGACGCAGTGAGCGAAGTGTGCGGAAAGCACATGAGCGAGCGAGGACGCCGCGAGGCGCCGGCCATCGCGCCGCTAACTACCAGCGGTAGTGGGCGAAAGCCTTATTCGCCTGCGCCATGCGGTAGATGTCGTCCTTGCGCTTGTACGCGCCGCCCTGTTGGGACTGGGCGTCCATCAGCTCGTTGGCGAGCCGCTGCGCCATCGTCTTCTCGCGCCGTTGCCGGGCGAACTCGACCAGCCACCGCACCGCCAGCGTGCGCGCGCGGCGAGGCGCCACCTCGACCGGCACCTGGTAGGTCGCACCACCGACGCGCCGGGATTTGACCTCGAGCGTGGGCGTCAGCGCCTTGACGGAAGCCTCGAGCGTCTCGACCGGGTTCTTGTCGCTGCGCTCGGCGATGATCGCAAGCGCGTCGTAGACGATGCGCTCGGCCGTCGACTTCTTGCCATCCAGCATCACCTTGTTGATGACCTGCTGGACGAGCTTCGAGCGGTGGATCGGGTCCGCCTCGACCGGGCGGATCTGGGCGGCTGCGCGACGTGGCATCTATTTTTTCTTCACGCCGTACTGCGACCGCGCCTTCTTGCGATCGCTAACGCCGGCGGCGTCGAGCGTTCCGCGCACGACCTTGTAGCGCACGCCCGGCAGGTCCTTGACGCGACCGCCGCGGACGAGCACGACGGAGTGCTCCTGCAGGTTGTGACCCTCGCCGGGGATGTAGGCGGTGACCTCGATCGACCCGGAGATACGCACGCGCGCGACCTTGCGCAGCGCGGAGTTAGGCTTCTTCGGCGTCGTCGTGTACACGCGCGTGCACACGCCGCGGCGCTGGGGCGCGGCGACCTTCTTCTTGCGCCCCTTGCCGGACTTCAGGCCCGGCGTGGCGAGCTTCTTCTTGGGCGCCACGCGGCCCTTGCGCACGAGTTGCGAGGTGGTCGGCATGCGCGCCGAACTGTAGCAGCGCTATGCGCTCTGGGCAGAGCCCGCGGAGCGGACCGGCGCTGGCATCATCGCCGAGGCGACGATCACGAGCACGAAGGCGAGCCCCTGCAGCACGACGCCGAGCGGGCTGGCCGCCATCGGGTCGCCGAACACGATGATCCCACCGGCGATACCCGCGATGTTCGCCGCGGTACCGGTCACGGCGATCACCGGCACGGCCTCGCCGTCCTGCAGCCCGCGGGCGGAGGCGTAGAAGGCCACGATCGATGCCGCCACGGCCACCGCCAGCCAGGGGCTGAGCACGAGACCGATCAGGCCGTGCGCACTGGTGATCCCGGTGAGCGCCTTGATCGCGGTGTCGGAGACCCCGAAAAGGATCCCGGCCGCCGCGCCGAGCATCACGCCGTGGTGCTCGACCGGACCGCCGATGCGCGGGCCCATGATCAGCAGGCCGCCGAGGAAGAACAGCCCGGCCTCGAAGGAGATCATCGCCGGGTCGGTGAAGTGCGAGTGCGCCCCGTGCACGGTCGGCAGCGTCACACCGAGCAGGACGAGGCCGGCGGCGGTGAGGATCAGCCCGACCCACTGGCGCCGGCCGACCGCGAAGCCGAACATGCGGTCGGCCATCACCGCGATGAACACGACTCCCGCCGCGAGCGCGACCTGGACGACCGACATCGGGGCCATCGCGAGCGCGCCGACGTGCAGAGCCCAGCTGCCGGTGGCGGTCAGCATCCCGAGCGTGAACCATTTCGAGGAGTACAGGGCGCGCGCCGAGCGAAACGGGTGCAGCACCTGCACCTTCCGCACCTCGTTCGCGCCGCGGTACTTGAAGAAGAAGGCCAGGTTCGCCACGAAGGCGCAGGCGAGCGCGAGGAGTATGCCGAGATCGATAGTCATGACGGGGAAGGTGGTGACGCTATGGGCAATCGGCCGGGGTGTCGCGCTGCTTTACTGCGGAGCGGCAACCTAGGCTGATCGTCCGTCCCAGGCAGGGTACCCCCGATTACCTGCATGCAAGCTAAAGAGCTACTGACAGGTACAGCGGAGGACGCGGAGTGTTGCACACGACCCCGCGACATTGGGGAAATCCGCCCCGAGAGCGTGCCGATCGCAACGAAGCCGCTGCTGATGGTCGACGTCGACGGAGTGCTCTCCCTGTTCGGACCGGGCCGCGACCTCGACCGCCCGCGTGACGGTGCCTTCCACTCGATCGAGGGCATACCGCACTTCCTTTCGGCCAGCGCGGCCACTCACCTTCTTGCGCTGGCCGACCTGTTCGAGCTCGTGTGGGCAAGCGGCTGGGAAGAGCGGGCAGACGATCACCTCCCGCACCTGCTCGGGATCCCGGCCGGACTGCCGTTCCTGCGCCTTGACCGCGGCGGGAGCGGGCGCCGGGCCGCCGAGTCCGGGCGCACGACGGCCGGCCACTGGAAGCTCGAGGCGATCACCGCGTATGCCCGCGACCGCCCGCTCGCCTGGATCGACGACGCGCTCGACGCCGAGTGCCACGCCTGGGCCGCCGCCCGCGAGGCCCCCACACTGCTCGTCCAGACCGAGCCCGAGCACGGGCTCACCGACCGCGAGGCGCGGCTGCTCAGCGAGTGGGCGCGGCAGCTGGCTTCGCGCTGACCGCCGCGACGGCGGTCGCGACCGTGACCCCTTCGGACACGCAGGCGCCCGTCCCACCGGCCCCTTCGTAGAGCGCCCGCAGCGTGATTCGCCCCCGCCTGGTGGCCGGCAGCGAGGCCGTCGCCGTCCAGCGCCCGTCCGCGCCGGTGAGCGCCTGCGCGACGGTCTCCTCGAGCACGGTGCGCCCGCGGTCGCCGACGCTCCGCGCCTGTACGAGCACCGTCGCGTTCGCCACCGCCGCGCCCGTGGCGAGCGCCGTCAGCGCCCCCGACAGCGACACCGCCGTCGCCGGTGCGGCCGGGCTCGCTTCGCCCGGCGGCGGCAGCGCTTCGCCGCGGATTTCGGGCGCTTCGCCGGGCGGCTTTGCGGGCGCCGCCCGCGGTTCGGCCGCGAACGCGAGCACGTTCGCCCCCGATGCGAGCGCCGCCGCCCGCGCGCGCAGAGCCGGCAGCTCTCCATAGAGGCGGTCCCCCGGACATTCGGTGCTGTCCGCATCGCGATGACCGGCGATCCGCGGCAGCGCCACGCGCGCGCCCGCCCGGTATTTGCTGTAGACGGCGCCACCGCGGCTGACCCGCACCACCGTCCGCCCCTGCACCGGCACCCCGTGCAGCGACAGCTTCCACGCGAGCAGCCGCGCGAGCGCCGCCCGCGCCGGCGACGAGATAGGCGTCGCGCCGTAGGAGCCGAGCACCGCCACTCCCGTCGAGGCGTGGTTGTAGCCCCCGGCGTGCGCTCCCACGACCGGCTCGTCGATGCCACCCGCACGAGCCTCGAACACGCGCCCGAAGCTGTCGATCACGAAGTTGTAGCCGATGTCGTTCCAGCCGTTGACGTAACGGTGGAAGGCGTAGATCGCCCGCAGCATCGCCGGCACTTCGCCCGACCCGTATCCGTTCGGGTTCTCGGTGTGGTGCACAAACGCCATCGTCACCGTGTCATAGGCGGGCGTCACGCTCGGCGCGCTCCCGCTGCCCGCCCACGCGCTGCGCGCGATCACCGGCGGCTGGCCGGGACCCGCCTGCAACCGCGGCTGGGCGAGCGCAAGCGAGCCGGCGGCGGCGGCCGCCGGCGCGAGCGCGCCGGCCCCGAGCCCAGCGCTGACGTCCACGCACGCGACGCGCACGCCGCGGACCGCCGCTGCGGCGCGGACCTCGAGCACGCGCGCGCCGGCCGTCCACACGGGCTCGCCTGGGACCCCGTCGTCCGCGGCCGGCGGCCGGTCGGGGCCGTGCGCAAGGCCCCCGGCGCTCACCCACCCGCCCCAGCGGCCGCTCTTCCCGCGCAGCCGCAGCGCCGGTGACGCGCCGGAGAGCGCGGGTCCCGCGGCGCCGCCGGCGTCCCAGACCAGACCGACGAGGTCCGTTCCGCGCGCCAGGTGCACGGTGACCGTCTCGCCCGCACGCAGCGAGCCGAGACGGCGCATCGTCAGCCGCGCCGGCGGCGGCTCGCCGAGTGCCGCGGCCGCCCCGTGCAACGTTCCGGCGAGCGCGCGTCCGGGATGGAGCAGCAGCGCCCCGCCATCGAGCGCGCCTGCGAGCAGGCCGGCGCCCCCCGCGAGCAGCGATCGGCGCGTGACGCGACGTGCGGCCATCGCTCCCATGACACTCCGTTGCCCCGCGAGGTGCGCCGGCAGCGCCGTGAGAAATCTCTCAACGCGCGGCGGACAGCTCCGCCGCAGCGCTCGAGGCGCCGCGGCGGCCGCTGCAATCCCGCCCTACTTCTCCTCGTCGAGCTCCTCGCCGGGGATCGCCAGCTCCGCGAGCTCCTCGGCGAATCCCGGGTCGGTGCCGCCTGCCCCGATTTTCTCGAGCGAAGCCAGGTCGGCGTCGAACTCCTGGCCGTAGCCGCCGCCCAGTCCCTCGCCGGCGAGCCCGAGCTCGGCGGCGATCTCGTCCTGGTCGAGCAGGCCCACGTCGTCGATCGCGCGCGGCAGCGGCTCGGCGGGCTCGATCTCGATCCGCCGGTAGCGTTTCAGGCCCGTGGCCGCCGGGATCAGCTTCCCGATGATCACGTTCTCCTTCAGCCCGTTGAGCCGGTCGATCTTGCCTTCGAGCGCCGCGTCCGTGAGCACCTTCGTGGTCTCCTGGAACGACGCCGCCGACAGGAACGAGTCGGTGTTGAGCGAGGCCTTCGTGATCCCGAGGATGATGTCCTCGAACTGCGCCTGCTCGCCGCCGCCGTCCTGCACCGCGGCGTTCGCCTTGGCGAACTCGAAGCGGTCGACGAACTGACCCGGGAGGTAGTCCGTGTCGCCCTTCTGGTCGACGCGCACCTTCTTGAGCATCTGGCGGACGATCAGCTCGATGTGCTTGTCGTTGATGTCCAC
>DATARO010000035.1:0-19186 GCA_036264095.1 Solirubrobacteraceae bacterium
CCCCGGCTGCGGCAACACCAACGGATACGGCCCCGGACCCGAAGACACCACCGCATGCCCGATCTGCGAGCCCGCCGGACACGTCCCCGCATTCGCCTGCGCTTCCCCGCACAACGGCACCGAGGAGATCAACCCCGCAAGACCCCGGGGCTCCCTGAAGGACAACGACTCGATCCGCTGCTGATCATCGCCACGCTGCAACAACATGCTGAAACCCGTAAACGCCCCAGCCTGGTCGGACGTCGACCCCGCCGTCATCACCGGCGCAAACGGCAACGCACCCGACGGGCACGCCGTCCCGCCCGGGCCCAAGGTCACCTGGAAGCGCGAGGAGGGGAACGCGTCCGGCGTAGCCGGCGTGCTCCACGGCGTGAAATCCGATGTGGTCGTGTACGTCCCACATCGTGTCGGAGTGTCCAACGCCGCCTGCGCGCCGCCGCTGAAGGACAGCTTGAAGTCCGTGAACGGAAGCTCCGGCGTCTTCGAGAACGTTGCGACCAACTGCCCAGGCGCTTCGCACGTCCTGCCGCCAATCATCTCACCCGTCGCTTCGCACAATTCGACGTCGCCGACCAGCTTCAAATTCACGCCCTCCGCGGAGGCGGCGACCAACAGCTTCAAGTGCGGCGGGTTCGACCGCAAGATGTACACGTTGCCTTCGAGGTCTTCCTTCAGCAGCGGGGTCGCGATCTGCACCGTCCCGACTTTCGAACCGTTCTGGCAGTCAGCCGGCCCATCGAAGCGTTCTTCTTCGCCGTCTTCCCCCGGCAGCGGCAGGTTGTCGCGGTGAGGATCGGCTCCGCTCACGGGGCCCGCTTCGCAGGCCTGCAATCCCGCAGCCTGCCCCGGGTTGATGACGAACCCCGGCGGCAACATCACCGTCGTGTTCTTGATGTTCGACGTCGCCAGAGCCCCGGGGGTGACCAGGCCTTCCTGCGGCACACGGACATCCACCGTCAACCCCGCGGGAGTATCCGCGTCGGAGGTGTCCGGCGCTACCGACAGCGACGGCGCGAACCCCAACCCCCCGCACCCAGACAGGCCAGCCGCAACATCGTTGCTGTCGTGCGAGACGAACGAGCCTTCCGCGAGGCCAGCCGTTTCCCACGTATCCGCGCCCGCCAAGAAGGTCGACGGGCCTTCACACGCCGTCGGCAACGTCAAAAACGGCACACGCGCCGCACCAGACACACAACCCCATTTTCCACTGAACCGGTTTCGGCATTCCGAAGCATCCACGGCATGTTCGCCAGCTTCCCTTTCATCATCGTGCGACGGGTTCGAAGGTTCACCCCACAAGGTGATCCTGTTACCCAGAACCTTATACTCTGGAAGATTATCGGCATGGACCGTAATACCGTAATCGCCCCCGCTGCGAACACCTGCATCGAGGAAGATAAGAGCGTTAAGAAGGTTAAAACCGAACTCGGCGGGCACTCCGGGGGGCGGCACGAGGTTGTATACTGCTTCAGAGGGATGCTCGGGCCACGGCGTTTCGGCTCCCAGCGTCGGTACGTCCCAGCCGACCTGTGTTTCCGCCGAACACGCTCTTTCTTCGAAGGCCTGCCGGGTGCACTGCGCGACCGCTGCCGGGTCCCCGACCAGACCCGGCGGCACACTCACGGTGATGTTCCGGACTTGGCCGCCAACAGGTTCGTCAGTTCCACCATGCGTACTGTTTATCGCTGCGTTCAGGTCGAAACTGAACGACACGTCGTACGGATGGGAGCCAGCCTGCGTATCAACCGTACCGTCCGGGTTGCCGGCCCAACCATCGAGCCCCTGAAGCCCGAACGCCGACGGTGGCGCACCACCGATCGTTACCGGCACCGACGTACTCGCCGCCGAAGGCGCTCCGCCGCCAGCCACAGTCACCTGATTACAACGAGCGAGTTCGCCGACACAGCTATTGGCAACACCTTCGACAGCAGCCGGGGAGACGCGCACCTTGATACCAATATGCTCGAACGCGCTCTGCGACAGCGCGTATGATGAGAGGACCGGAGGGCCGGGAATTTCCGGCAGTGCTTCAGGATTGTTCACGCACGTCACGACTTGGCCGACCGTGCAATTCCACAATCCACCTTCGCCGATGGTTTCCTCGTTACCCTCTTGGAGCTCGCCGGCGTCCGTCGCGACCACTCCTTCCGGCAGCACGTCGGTCACCGTGACCGGGCCTTTGCTTTTCACTGCGCCGATGTTATAAATGTCCAGTTCGATCGTACCCGTGCTCCCGCGAGCCAAGTTCGTGGGGTAGGTCGTCGACGTGACCTCCCAGCCAGGAGCTCCGGTTGCTTCAGCAAACGCTTGGGGAGCACAGATCAGAGCGCCGGTAAAAAGGACGGAGCTCAGCAGCAGGAACGTGGCGAGTTGACGGGCAGCGTGAGCTGACGGCGCGCTGGTCCCTTTCCGTCGGAGAAAGGCAGCAAGCCTTGCAAAGGCGCTTGGCGGCGTCTTGAAAGTTGTGTTCGCTCGTCGCTCGTCCCCGGTCATTCGTCACCGCCTTTCGTTAGCTTCATGAGCGGTGACGCTGGGACGACGCCGAGCCGCGGGGACACGGTGAGGCCCTTCCCGCTGCGCTCTCCCGAGCGCCGCACGTAGGGGATCTGCAACGCCCGAGTCGGTCGAGAGCGGATGGCGCGATCGGCCCGAGCTGCAGCGCTCCGGCAAGCAAGCGCATCGCAGTTGACTGCGCGCGAGGTTCCCACCTGACCGGTAGCCGCGGGGCTAAACGAGGCTGGCGCGCCTGCGGCTCGCCGCGGTTTGCTTAACC
Source organism: Solirubrobacteraceae bacterium (assembly GCA_036264095.1). Classification (GTDB taxonomy): domain Bacteria; phylum Actinomycetota; class Thermoleophilia; order Solirubrobacterales; family Solirubrobacteraceae; genus Palsa-744. The sequence continues at coordinate 2,774 of DATARO010000035.1, forward strand.
GCGACGGCAGTCAGGCGCCCCGCGGGCAAGCCCGATCACGACAGGCAGTGACACCACAGTGACGGTCAGCCAGATCCCACACGCTCTCCGAACGATCGCTGCTTGACAGAAAGGCGCTACAGTCCGGCAGGCTGTCAAGTAGCGCGGGAGGAGCACCGGGATGGCGCGCGCCGGCACGCAGGCACGGCACGTTGGGATCGTCGTCAAGCACCGGGCGCGATGCGCCTCGAAGGACGGTGGGCGCTGCAACTGCAGGCGGATCTACCAGGCCGCCGTCTGGAGCGCGCGCGATGCTAAGCGCATCCGCAAGCACTTCGGCTCGTTGATGGACGCCAAGACCTGGCGCGCTGAGAGCTACGGCCGGCTGCGACGCCGCCAGATGCGCCCGGCGAGCAGGATCACGTTCGCCGAGGCGGCCGAGCGCTGGATCGCCGGCGCCCGCGCCGGTTCGGTCCTGACGCGCTCCGGGGACCCGTACAAGCCGAGCACGATCCGCTCGTATGAGCTCTCGCTGCGCGGGCCCCGTGACAGAGGCGCCGGGCTGATCGGTGAGCTCGGGTCCGTCCGGTTGAGCGAGATCTCCTTCGAGGACCTCCAGGCCTACGTCGATCGCCTTCTCGCGGCCGGCGCCCAGCCCTCGACGATCAGGAACGCGGTGATGCCTCTGAGGGTGATCTTCCGCGCACGGCGCCGCGAAGTGCCGGTCAACCCGACCGACGGGCTCGCGCTCCCCGCCGTCCGGCAGCGCCGCGTGGAGATCGCAAGCCCACAGCGGGCGCAGGCGCTGCTCGCCGCGCTGCGCGAGCGTGACCGCGCGCTGTGGGCGACCGCGATGTACGCGGGCCTTCGCCGCGGCGAGCTGATGGCGCTGCGCTGGGCGGACGTCGATCTGTCCGCGGGCGTGATCGAGGTCCTGCGTGCCTGGGACCCGAAGGAGCAGCGGATGATCGCCCCCAAGTCCGCGGCGGGGACCCGCCGCGTGCCGATCGCGGCCGCGCTGCGTGTCCATCTGGCCCCGGCCCAGCTGGCCGCGCCGACTGATCCGCAGCGTCTCGTGTTCGGCTCGGGCGAGCGCCCGTTCTCAGCCACATCTGTGAGCGAACGCGCGCGGCGCGCATGGCGCAGGGCGGGGCTCGAGCCGATCTGCCTGCACGACTGCCGCCACACGTTCGCGAGCCTGATGATCGCCGCGGGCGTGAACGCCAAGGCGCTCTCGAGCTTCATGGGGCACGCCAACATCTCGATCACGCTGGACCGCTACGGGCACCTGATGCCGGGCGCGGAGGACGAGGCGGCCGGGCTGATGGACGCCTACCTCGAGCGGGCGATCGCCACCGCCTCGGAGCGATAGCCGCGTGACAGCTCGGTGACAGAGAGCGCAGCCAAAGCTGCGGTGCCAGCGGCCGCATCCGGGCTTGCGGCGACCCTTTCGGCGTCGGTCGGTGCGTCAGGACGGCGCCAGCGCCGAGCTCAGGGCGCTCGCCCGCGTTTGACCCGGCTCCGAGGGGCTTTCTTTCCGGCTGAGCGCCCACGTCGCGACTCGCGCTCCAGGCGCGTCTGGATGAAGCGATCGCTCGCGGCTGCGCCCAGGAACGGCGCGAGCCACAGGTGGGCGATGTAGCCGAGCATGCGCGCGCTCTGCGGCTTGCTCTTGCGCGCCTCCAGATAGACGATCTCGAACACGCCCGCGATGATCGCTTCCATCGCCTCCCGCGATGGCGGCGGCTCGCGCTTGGAGTGCACGAGCCCGTCCTGTAGGAAGAACATGAACGCCGCGTGGCTGTCCTCGACGCGCTGCACCGTCTCCGGCCCGGCTGCGTAGGCCTCGACGAAGCCGACGGTGCCGATCAACGGGTTGGCGTCGAGCAGCTCCGTCAGCGCCCGGCCCGCCTCCCAGGAGCGCTCGGGCCACGCCGCGGCCGAGAAGAACGCTTTGGAGGTGACGTCCATCACCTGCTGGAAGCCCAGCTCGTGCGCGGCCGCGAAGGCCTCCTGCTTGTCGGCGAATAGCCGGTAGAAGACCTGACCGTCGACGCGGGCGAGCCTGCGGATGTCGCCGACGAGCACCCCCCCGTAGGCGCGCTCGGCAGCGAGTCGCGCGACGGCGTAGAGGATCCGCAGACGATGGTTTTCGACCACCTCCTCCTCGCTGACGCGCGGGCGCCCGGGTCCGAACACGCCCGGCATGCGCTGGATCGGGGTAGCCGGCACGTGCGCAGAGGGCGCCGGCCGGGGCCCGTAGGCCAAGCTCGCCCAGCGGCGCGAGCGCGCGGGTCGCTCATAGGAGGCCACCCACGCCCGCAGGGCCTCACCGAGTGCCTGCAGCCGCGTTTCGCCGCGACGCAGTCGCATCGCGAGCATGCGGTGCACACTGCCGAGCACGACGCGCGCGTCCACGTCGGGTAGCGGCGAGCTGGCCGCTGCGTGCTGCTCGGCGGCTGTGACGAGCGTCGCCAGGCGCTCGATCCCGTCGTCGCGCAGCGCGAGCGCCGCCGGGCCGCCCGTCATCGCCTCGGCCGTCAGAAAACGCCCGGCACCCGGGTCCTGCGCCGCGAAGTCCACGAGCGCGCCGACGACGGCGGCCAGCGCGCCGCGCGGCTCGGCCTGCACGAGCACGCGCGAGGCGTGCTCGAGCATTTGCTCCTGCAGGTCCTCGAGTGCCGCGAGGAAGCAGGCTTCGCGGGCGGCGAAGTAGTCGTAGAAGGTCGGGCGCGAGACCCGCGCCCGCGCGATCACCGCGGAGACGTTCGCGCCCTCGTAGCCCCGCTCGACCGTCGCCTGAACCATCCCGGCCAGCAGGCGCGCGCGCTGCGTGCTCTTTCGTAGTTGCGGGGCCATCGCCGTGTGGGGATCGCGCAGCGAACGCGCACCCGGCGCGAAACGTACCCGACTTGACAGATGTTCTGCCCCCTTATGCGCGGTGTCCACGTGCATCGGCAACGATCCGCTCGGCGCGAACCGAAACCAACATACCCACGTTTATGTGCGCCGAAAGGACAAGCACCGCAGACGATATGCGCCGTTTCGGCACCTCTGTCGCAGCCGCGACAAAGCGCGTCCGAGGCCGCGGGCGTTAGGCTCCCGCCTGTGTTTATCTCCGGCGATGCGACGCTTCTGAGGCGGAGGAGAGCGGCGCAGCCGGGGCGGGGTGGTTCGTGAGTCGCGCCGGCAGCTCGGCGGCGCCGAAGGACCCGCGCGAGAAGGCGCTGCTCTACCGGCGCTGGCTGATGAGCTCGGCGATCGCGATCGCCGAAGCCGACGGCGTTGCGGGGATCAGCGTCGCCCGCGTGATCGCTGCTGCCGGGGTCTCCCGAAAGGTCTTCTACGACACCTTCAGCGACGTCGAAGACTGCCTGGGCGCCGCGCTCGAGCAGGTCTTCGATAGCGCCACCGAGGCGATCGCCGCCTCCCACCGCTCTGAAGAGAGCTGGCGCGAGGCAACGAGGGCGGCGCTCGGCACGCTCCTGGCCCTCGCCGAGCAGCAGCGAGCGCTCGCGCGGGTATGCGTGATCGAGACGCTGAGGGGCGGTCCGCGCCTCCAGCGCCTTCGCCAGAGGGCAATGGTGCGAGCACAGGAGGCGATCGACCGCGGCGCGCGTGAGCCCGGCGCGCGCACGCCTCCGGCGCTGACGGCCGAGGCGCTGGTGGGCGGGATCGCCGAGCTGCTGCGCGCGCGACTGGCCGCAAACGCGCATGAGCCGCTGACCGAGCTCACCGCCCCGTGCATGAGCATGATCGTGCTCGCCTACCTTGGGCCGAGCGCGGCCGCGCAGGAGCTCGACCGCGCCGCGCCGGCGAGCAACCGGGTCGCCGAGTGGGGCCCGCTGCTGAGGCGCAAGCCCGCGATCCGCGGGCCGCGCCTGACCTACCGCACCGTTCGGGTACTGGACGCGATCGCCGAGCATCCCGGCAGCCCCAACCGCGAGGTCGCCCGCCTCGCCGGGATCGCCGACCAAGGCCAGATCTCAAAGCTTCTGAAGCGCCTCGCGGCCGGGACGCTGATCGAGAACCATGCCGGCGAGCAGAACGGGAACGCCTGGTGGCTGACGGACGCCGGCCGCGAGTTCCACGCGAGCATCGCCCCGCGCTGAGCGAGAAGCACGGCCGAGCGCGCCCGCGGGCGTTTAGCACCCGGCGCCGGTCGCGAAAGACGCAACCTCCGCCAAACCGACTGCTTGAATCGCCTCGCAACACTCCCTAGACTTCCTCGTGACGTTTATTTCACATCCACGGGCGCCCCGCGGGCGTCTGTCAGCGAGATGTCAGCGAGCGGGGCGATACCACGGGGGCGGCGAGCAGCGGCGAGAGCCGTCTCGCGATCCCGTGGGCGCGCCGCCCGGAGGCCTCTCGCGGCTCCGGTCCCTCCCGCTGGGCGTCGCGGCTTGCAAGGGCCGTGGCGCCCAGCGCTCCCTCCGCGGCGCAGCGCAGGCGCAGCGTGAGCCGCGGGTCCTGCGCGCGGCGCGCCGTGGGGCGCGAGGTGCGCGGCGGAGCGCTGCTGCGCTGGCGCCCCGCTGGCGCGCTGCAGCTCGCCCGCGCGGTACGCCGCTGGGGAGCGACGGCCGCCGCGGCCTGCGAGGCCGCCGCTCTGGCCTTTCCCGAGCGCACGGCGATCCTCGACGATCACGCGGCTTTCACGTTCGCTCAGCTGAACGAGCGAAGCGCGGCGCTCTCGGGTGCTCTTCAGCAGCGCGGCGTCGGCCCCGGGAGCACGATCGCGGTGCGCGCCGGCAACCACCACTGGCTGGTCGAGACGCTGATCGCAGCCGCGCGCGTGCAGGCGAACGTCGCGCTGCTCGATCCCCGCAGCGATGCGCACCACCTGAGCCGGATCGCAAGCCGCGAGCACCTCCGCGCGCTGATCCTCGACCCCGAGCCCTCGGGCGCGCGCCGGGGTCCCGTTATGTTCGCGGCAGGCGCAGGGCCCGCCTGTCCTCCCGCGCGCCTGGATGAGCTGATCGACGGCGCGGCTGCGCAGCCGGCGGGCGTGAAGGGTGAGATCGCCGCGCACGTGATCCTCAGCGAGCCCTCGCCCCAGGGCGGCTGGCTCTACCACAGGCGCCCCGCGACCCTGACGGCGCCCTCGGCGCATCGGGCGATCCCGCTGCGCCCCCGTCAGAGGACGATGATCTGCGCGCCGCTGTGCAGCCGCTGGGGGCACTTTCACCTGATGCTCGGCCTGCGTTTCGGCTCCACACTCGTGCTGAGCGAGCAGTTCGACCCGTTGCACGCGCTGGCGGCGCTTGCCGAGCACCGCGTCAGCGTGCTCGCGTTGCGGGCGGAGATGCTCGCAGCGATCGTGGGGCTGCCGGCGGCCACGCTGTCCTGGTACCCGACCCCCGAGCTCAGGGTGATCGCGCTGGGGGGGCCGAGCCTCCCCGGGGAGGTCGCAATCCCGGCGATGAGGCACTTCGGTCCCGTGCTCTACACGCGGCGTGGGCCCGCGATGATCACGCTTCAGTCACTGTCCCTCGCGCGGCACCTCGAGGGCTCGGTCGCCGCGGCCTGAAACGCGTCAGCCGGCCCTGACGAGCAGCACCCGACTGGCGCCGGCGGCGTAGGGAAACCCGGCCTGCCCACCCGGCACGGTGACCTTGAACGGGAACGCGCCGCCGGCGCCCCGGAAGACGTAGGAGATCCGAAACGTGCCGTTTGCGGCGGTGCGCGGCGTGCGGATCGGCTGCCAGCGCCCGCGGTAGCGCACCAGCAGCTCAACGATCACACCCGTGCGCGAGGCACCGAGCACGCGCCCGCTGAACGTCACGCGCCCGTAGGAGGACGTCCGTCTGCGGCTCGTGCTCGCCAGCACGCCGGCGCGCACCAGCTCGCCGACGTGGGCGCTGGCGGTGTAGCCGGCCTGCAGCGAGAAGCTGCGGTAGGCGAGCGTGATCACGCGCGAGGGTCCGCGCGGGACGCGTGCGCTGAACGAGCCGTCCGCACCGGTGCTCGCGTGGCCGATCACGCTGGCGCCTTCATCGCCACTGGATGCGAGCACGTCGATCTGCGCGCCTGCGATCGGCGCGCCCACCGGTGTGAGCAGCCGGCCCTCGATGACGAGCGCGCTCGAGCCGTATGCGCGAACAAAGGCCGCGGGACCTGCGAGCAGCAGCCTCGCGCCGTCGGAGGCGCCGATCCCGTTCGGCACGCCGATCGCACCGGACACCGCTGCGCTCGCTTCGCTCTCGGCGCTCGCGATCCCGTCGCTGTCGGCGGCGCTGAGCGCCACGCGTAGCGTGCGCCGCGCCTGCGCAGCGGTGACGGTGAACGAGGAGCCGTTCGCTCCGGCGATCGCCGAGCAGGACTGACCGCCGGCGTCGCAGCTCAGCCACGAGTACCCGTAGCTGACCGAGCCGGCGCCCGCCGGTGCGCTCCAGCTGCCCGGCGTGGCGGTCAGAGTGGCGCCGACGGTAGGCGCTGCGGGCGCGATCTGCGGCGGGGCGCTGCTCTGCGGCGCGTTATCGGTCTGGATCGTGCTTTCAAGCGGCGTGGTCGCGTTGCCGGAGGCGTCATCGACGCGCAGCGCAATCGTGTGGGTGCCGTCGGCTAGCCCGGTCGTGTCGAGCGTCAGGGTCGTCGATGCGTGCTGCGGGCACGGGTCCGGGTGGGCGAAGGAGCGCGGCGCTTCGCCACTCGGGCCAAGGCTCTCACACCAGCCGCCGTTGGTGTCGAAGATCTGTGGGGCCTGCGGCACGCCGTCGAGGATCAGCGCCGCCGAGTAGACGCCCGGTCCTTCGTCGCTGGCCGCGAGGTTCAGCGCGACCGTGCCGCGAAGCGTGTTCGACGCAAGCAGACTTCCCGTCATCGCGTTGACGGTGGGGGTGCTCGGATCGTTCAGCGTCACACGCGTCGCGCTGACATCCAGGCGCGAGACGATCATGTTCGCCGGGCAGGTGCCGCTCTGCCCGTCGCAGGAGGCGTTCAGCACCAGCGAGTGGTCCGGCGCCGGCGGCGTGCGTTCGAGCACGCTCGCGCCGAAGGACCCGGAGCCGAGGTTGCGGTAGTCGTAGTTGGGGTCGCTCTCATCGGAGGCGATCACGAACGCCTGTCCGACCCCGTCGGCGCCGCCCTCGCCGTAGACGGTGGTGAAGCTGTCGGCGACCTGAACGCGGTAGGAGACGATGCTGCCCCAGCTCGGCGAGGTGAAGACCCACTCGGTCTGCGCCCCGTTCCCGTAGCCGCCGCTGTTTCCGGCGAGTTCCAGGTGCAGCGATCCCGCTCCTGCCTCGCCGCAGGTGTCCAGTGCGACCATGTCGCCGTCGGCGGTGCGTTCGTTGAGCCAGCCATCATCGCCGAGAGCTTCGCCCCCGGGGCCGTGACAGGAGAGCACGGCGAGCCTGTTCGCCTGCGCGGCTGGGGCGCTGCCCGCTGCGAGCAGGGCGATCGCGCCGATGCTCGCTGCGCATCGACATCGGATCGCGGCGGCGCTCACGTGCTCCTCACGAACGCCGGGATGCTGGTCGTGCCGAGGTAGGGGAACCCGCTCTGCCCGGAAACGACGCGCGCCTCGAAAGGGAAACGCCCGACCGCCCCCTGGAAGCGGTAGCGCACGCGAAAACGTCCGCCCGGGCCGGTGCGCGGGGAGCGGAATGGCTCCCACTGCCCGCGATAGCGGACGAGCAGCTGCACGCTGACGCCGTCGGGCGGCAGCGGTCCCGCGACGCGCCCGCTCAGCACGATCGAACCGGTCGAGCCGATCCGCTTCGGGCTGACGTGAAGCACGAGCGCCGCGCGCACCGCCTCGGTCACGGATGCGCTCGCGCTCGGCGTGGCGTCTGCCGAGAACGCGCGGTAGGCGACGGTCAGCCGTCGCGACGGGCCGGCGGGCGCGGCGATCGTGAAGCTGCCGTCGGCGCCGGTGCTCGCGAAGGCGACGGTCTGCGCTGCGGGGAGACCTTCCTCCTGGCTGAGCAGCTCGAGCGTCGCGTCGGCGATCGGCGCGCCGCCGGGGCCGAGCAGCTGCCCGTGCAGGCTGAGCGCCCGCTTGGCGTAGGTGCACGTCAGCTTCGAGGGTCCCGTCAAGGTGAGGCTCGCGTGCTCGCTGGCGCCGAGGCCGTTGGCGAGGTCGGGCAGCAGCGAATCGACCGGCCAGCTGTCGCTGGAGGCGAGGGAGCTCTGCCCGTCGCTGTCCGAGGCCGTGACGAGCACGCGCAGCACGCCGCCCTGCTCGTCGGCCGTTGCGCTGTAGCGGCTTTCGGTTGCGCCGGGTATCGCCATACAGCCCTCGCCGCCGGCTTCGCAGCGCTGCCACTGGTAGGCGTAGGAGAGCTGACCGGCTCCGGCAGGCGCGCTCCAGGAGCCCGGTGTCGCTTCCAGCACGGCGCCGCCGAGGCTGCGGACGCTCGCAGGGGTCAGGTTCGACGGCGCGTTCAGCGTGGCGAACGGCGCGTCGTAGACGACCGCCCGGTTGCCGGCGGCGTCGGTGAGCACGATCTTCAGCGTGTGCGTCCCATCGGTCAGGCCGGTGGTGTCGAGCGCGAGGTCGACCGACTCGCTTTCGCGGCAGGGCTGTGTGCCGTCGAACATCAGCGCGCCCGCTTCGCTGCCGACCGCGACGCACGAGCCGCCGTTCGCGTCGGGAGTGCCGGAGTAGAGGGTCCTGCCGTCGGCGCTCACTTCCACGGTGTAGACGCCGGGGCCGAAGCGGTCCAGCGCGGTGAAGATCAGATCGGCGCTTCCGCGCGCCTCCGATCCCAGCAGCGTCCCCTGGAAGCCTTCACCGGAGGGCGTCGAGGTGTTGAGCAGTCGCAGGTGCGCCCAGTACATGCGCACGTAGGACCAGGTTCCTTCGCTACCGCCCGCGTCGCAGCTCTCGCCGGGGTTCCCGCCGCAACCGGCGCTCAGGTAGAGACGCCCGCCGCGCCCGCCGGGTAGCGTGAGGGTCCCGATGTAGGCGGCGCCCTGCGGCGAGCAGGCCGCCAGGCCCGCGGCGCACTGGAAGAAGACGTTGGCGCCGTCATAGGTGTATTCGGGCGTGTAGGCCACCGCGGTGCCGGAGGCGTCATAGCCCCCGCCGAAGGCGGAGAAGGCGACATCGACAGCGCCGCCGTTCAGCTCAGAGCCAGACGGCGGCGCGTAGAAGAGGGTCTCGGCGGAGCCGACGGGCACCGCCGCCGCGCTCGAGAGCAGCGCGTAGGCGGGGTTGCCGGGGCCGCAGGAGCTGCCCGCGTTCGAGCCGTAGCCGCCGCCTGCGAGCATCGTCGACCAGCCGGCGCTGCCGGCGGCGCTGGCGTCGGGGTTCACGCAGGAGACCTGCACCCATTCCCCGGCGCTCGCGCTGCCCGCCAGGCAGCCGACGCAAACGAACGTCACCGCAAGGGAGCAGAGCGCGAGAAGTGCCCCGCGCGTGTTTGCTTGGCTTCGGACATGCAAGGTCAGGACTCCTTTCCGTGGCTTTTTCGCATGTGATGACCGCGTCGGTGCGCCCGCGGCCAGCGAGTTCGTTCAGGGGCTGAACGGACCCCCGCCGTGCTGGGATTCACCGCCGGAGCCTTGGCCAGAAGCGGACGCGCCGCTCCTGGCCGGCACCGCCGCGATCGGGGCCGTGGACGCTTCCGTGTCCGCGGCGTGCGCGGTGCTCGCGCGGGCGCTCCCGTGCCCGGCGGCGGCCGGCACGCCGAGGAACGCGAAGCCGCCCGGTTCGCGGCGCGCAGGATCAGCCTTATGTGTCTTCGCGCCCTGCGCTTCGTGGGTGAGCACGCTCCCGCTCGCGCTCGTCGTCACGGCCGCGGGAACCCTTACAGCCGCCGCGCTCTCCTCGGGCGCCGCGGCCGGGATGCGCGTACTCGCCGAGCGGACGTGAACGCGGTGATGGTGGACAGGCGCGTGGTGCAGGGCGCCCGCGGCGGTGAAGGTGCCACCGGCGACGGCGACGACGGTGGCCACGCCGGCCGCGACCTTGGCGCTGGCGCCGCCGCCGGCGAGCAGCGCGAGCCCGCGTTCGCGTGCGCCGCCGCCCGGCATGCCCGTGCTGAGCAGCCGATGAGTGAGCAGCTTCGCGCGCAGCAACAGCCCCTGGGTTCGCTCGTGATGGGCCAGTGCGCCGATCGGAAGCAGCGCCGCGGCGCGCTCGTGGAAGCTCCGTTTCAGGCGCGCGGCGTTGGTGCGGTGCTCTGAGCGGCACTGCGCGCAGCTGCGCAGGTGGGCGAAGGCGGCGCGGGCGAGCTGCTCTGAGGTCTCTTCGCCGGCGAGCAGCGCCTTGATCGTGGGGGCGCGGTAGCCGCACAGCCGGCCGGTGTCGTGGAGCAGCTGGAAGCGCGCGTACTTCTCGGCGAGCTCGCGGCTGGCTTTGTGCGCCTGGTTGACACTGACGCCGAGGATCGGCGCGATCGCGCGGTAGCGGAGTCCCTCGGCTTCAAGCGCGTAGACCTGCTGCTCGAGCTCTGAGAGCCCGCACGCGAACTCGAGCACGATCAGCCCGTCCTCGCGCGTGAGAGCGGCGCGCTCGGGCTCCTCGCCCTCGCCGCGGCGCTGCGTCGCACGGTGCACGTCGGGCGCGTGCGCGGCGAGGATCTCGCCGCGCCGGCGCTCGTCTCGGTGGACGTGAAGCGCGCGGTTTCGCAGGCCCACCCGCAGCGCGTTTCGCAGGTGCTCCTCGCTGACGAACGGCCGGTTCAGCAGCGCGAGGACGGTCTCCTGGTAGAGATCCTCGAGCTGCGGGCGGCTGATCCCACGGCACTGCGGGTAGCGCCAAGCCGCGGCCACCTCCGAGGCCTGCCATTCGCCGAGTGCCTCACCGACCCGGTGGCGACTGGGAGGCCTGCTCGACGGCGGGGCGGAGTGGGGGCCGAGATGTGTGCTGCTGGTGCTGCGCTGTGGCTGTGCTCGAACATCCATGCTCGTTTATCTCCCTCGTCACCCTTGACTTGGACGAATGTTGTATCACGATCCGAAATCTCCGTAAACTCCGGTGTTCTGATCACTAGGATCAACCGCCAGTTCCCCGTCTGCGGCAGGCAGTGAAATCGCCCGATGGCGTTTAGTGCGCGGGGGCTGACGCGGCGGTGCGATGCGGCGGCGCGATCGTCTCGATCACGGCTGCCGCAAGGGTGAGGCTCGCCACGGCGCCGAGCAGGGCGAGCCTGCGCCGCGCGCTCGGGGCGCATCTGCGGTGGGCGAGCCAGCTGCCATAGCCGACGGCGAGCGAGCCCCACTCGAGCGGCAGCTGCGGCACGTAGGGCACGAGCGCCCAGCCGTAGCCGCCGAGCGCGACCGCGACCGGCCCGGTGTTCGCTGCGGCGCTGGCGAGCACCACCCAGTCGGCCAGGCGCCGCGTCGGCGCCCGTGAGTCCGCGCCGAGGATCCCGAGCCCCAACGGCCAGGCTGCGAGCGGCAGGTTGTGCGCGGCGAGTGACAGGACACGATCAAGCGAGGCCGGGGGTGCCCCGCGCAGATCGAGCGCCAGCGCCGAGCGCGCGCCAGCCGGCGCAATGACCGCCGCGCTCGCAGCGCCGAGGACAGTCAGGGCCCACAGCCCCAGGTAGCAGAGGCCGATGGCGCGGGCGAGCCTCAGGCTGGGCCTTGCTCTCGTCGCGGCGCGGCTCAGCTCTGTGGCAGCCATTCGCTCACCGCGTATCCGCCGCCGCTGCGCGCGAGGCGCGCGATCGTGACGTGGTCGGCGGCTGCGAGCCCTTCGTAGTCCCCGCTGCCGGAGGTCTGCTCGCGCGTCACGATCACCCAGGTGCCCGCGCCCCCCTGCTCGGGAGAGATGCTGAGCACCGTCCCGCTGTTGGCGATGTGGGCAGCCGCGATCGTCGTGTCATCCCGGCTCGAGGCGGTGGCCTGCAGCTCGGCGGCACGTGCCGAGCCGACCGACATCCCAGCCAGCTCCCGCTGCCTGCTGGTGAGCGTCCGGTAGTCCCAGTTGACGTACAGGCCCGCGAACGCCGCCAGCGCTGCTTGCGGCGTGCCCCGCACCCCGACGGGTGCATCGGCCGAGGGTGGGGTGGGGGTGGGCGGCGCCGGCTCGCCGGGGCTGGCGGGCGAGGGTGCCTGTACTCCCACTCGTGTCGCCGCGTCGGGGTTCGCGCACCCGGCCAGCGACGCGCCGAGCGCGATCGCGGTGAAGATCCAGGCGTGGCGGCTCACAGCCCCGGCGGGTGTCGAACGACCCAGCTCGCCCAGCCTGGCACGGCTGCTGAGACGCGCCAACGTGGTCCCGGCTTGCCGGCATTCGGTCCGCTGTCGTATGCGGGGTCTTCGACCGTGTCGAAGCGCAGGCCGGCGACGTACATGAAGACGTGGTCAGCGTTCGCGTAGATCGTCACGTAGCGGCCCGGCCCCGGCAGGCCGTAGGCGGCGAGCTCGCCCGAGTCGAGCGCTTGGGCGCCGAGGGCTCCTCCCCCGTGAAGGACGTAGGAGACCGCCGAGGAGCAGTCATATGCGGGTTGGATCGTGGCCAGCGAGGCGCCGTGTCCGCCGCCGTAGAGGTAGGAGGCCGCGTGGAGCCGGTTGCCGGCGGCGACCATCTGCCTGACGGCCGCGGGCGCTTCTTCGCCGGCGGCGGCGAGGCCGCTCGGCAGGATCCTCGTCCTCGCGCCCGGAACGATCGTGAGCGGCACCGCTTCCCCGCCGAGCATCGCAGGGCAACCGGCGCTCGCTTCGCGCCTGCCTTCGCCGCCCGTTTCGGGGAGCGCTTCGAGCGTCGCCGCTGCGCCGCCGGGCGGGGCGAGCGAGATCGTGACCGCGCTCTTGCTCACGCGGAGCGCCAGTGCCGCCCGCCACCACAGATCGAGGCGGTAGGGCTGGCCGTTTTCGATCAGCGCTGCGGGCCCCTGCCCGTAGCCGATGTCGCGCTTGTAGAGGACAGCGCTTCGCCCCGAATGCCAGACGCGCAGTGCCGTCATGTAGGGCAGGTTCCCGAGCGCGTTGGCGTCAGCGAAGGAGAAGCTGCCCGCCTGCGCGGGGTTGTGATCGAGTAGCGAGAGCTCGGCGAACGTGTCCGGATGGGAGGGCAGGTAGTCCTGCGTGGGATCTCCGATCGCGCCGTAGCTGCCCGAGCTGGGGTCGCCGGGCCCGCCGTACTCGGTAGCGCCGACCTGATAGCGCCGCCCGGGCACGAGGTGAAGCGGCTCAGCGTAGAGCCCTTCTCCCACCGGGCCGCTCCCGGGCGCCAGCTCGAGCGTGCCGAGCGAGCCGCAGCTTTCCGCTTCGGCGGCGCTGAACACGCCGAGGACGACCGAGGCCAGCAGCATCGGTGTCAGCACCAGGGCGCAGGCGCCGAGCAGCATGCGCCGCAGGGTGCGGTTGCGCGCGAGCGCGAGCAGCCACGTGGCCTGGCTCACGAGTCCGCCACCTGGCGCTCGCGGTCCTCGTCGGCCAGCAGCTCCAGGGCAGCCCACGGGTCCCCGCCGGTACGTCGGAGGCTGGCGCGCCGGCGCGGCTCATCGCGGGCGGGATCAGAGCTCGCGAGCCAGTACTCGCGGGCGCCGACGGCGACCTGCAGCGTCCCCTGTCCGCGGCTGCCGTTCATCAGGTAGGCGGTGGAGTGCGATCCGCGCACGGTCTGAAGCGTGGAGATCGCTTCGATCGCTCCGTCTGAGAGCGCGAGCGCCTCGCGCGCATAGCCGAGCTCTCGCGCTTCCTGGCGCAGGAACAGGCGCATCGCCGCGTTTGAGAGCAGCGCCTTTCCGTGCTCGGTCTCGAAGTCCGAAAGCTGCTGTGAGATCGCGATCAGCCAGAGCGCGTAGTGGCGGCTGCGCCGGCAGAACTCGTTGAACCACCGCCCGGTCGCCGGGCGCTCGATCAGCTTCCAGGCCTCGTCGATCGCCAGGAAGCGCCGCCCCGCCCAGTCGTGCGCCGGTCCGGCGCCAGCGAGATGCTGGGAGCGGGTCTGCTCGATCTGGCTCTTGACGTGCTCGCAGATCACGAACAGCGCCGCGGCCGCCTTCGCCTCGGGGATCATGCGCGTGTCGAAGACGACCAGCGGGGTCTCGGGTCCGATCGTCGTCGGGCGGTCGGTGAGATACCCGTAGGGGCCCTCGCGAAGGTAGTTGGACAGGCGCATCGAGAGGTTGCGAAGCGCCTCGGCGATGCCGAGCGAGCCTTCGGCGCGCTCGGTCTCATAGCGGCGCTCGAGCTCCTCCTGGAGCAGCAGCTCGCGCGGTTCCTCTCCTGTCAGCGCGCAGCGCTCGTACACCTCGACGATCGCGAGGCCGAGCAGGTTGGACTCGAGGTCTGTGAGGCCGTAGCTGTCGCGCCCGGCGTGGTGCTCGCCGAGCAGCAGCGCGTGCAGCGCCAGCAGGTAGTCGACCTTCTCGGCGCTGACGAGCGCCGGGTCGGGCACGTCCCAGGAGTTGATCGCGTGCGCCTCGCCGCCGATCTGCACGGTGCACGCGCCGGGCAGCAGCGAGACGAGGAACTCGAAGTGCCCGGCGCGGTCGATGATGAAGCCACCCGCGCCCTGGGAGATCGCGCGCGAGAGCAGCACGATCGCCGCCATCGTCTTTCCGGCGCCGGACATGCCGTTGATCAGCAGCAGGTGATTTGGGTGCGCGGCATCGAACGGGTCAAGGCGCTCGAGTGTCCGGCCCGGCAGCGCATAGCCGAGCGCGATCCCGTCGGGGCTCCCGCAGCCGCTCGCGCACAGCGGGAAGCTGTCGCCGACATTGGTGCTCACGTACTTGCGCGTGCGCCGTGCCGCGTCGAGGCCGAGCGGCAGCGTCGAGCGCCACAGCGCCCGCTGCGCGAAGGGTCCCTGTGAGACGCGGGCGTCACTTGCCATCGAGAGCTCACGGCCGCAGGCCTCGGCCAGCTCGCCGAGCGCCTCCGGGTCACCGTCTGCTTCGCGCAGCGCAAGGTAGATGCTCATCCGGTAGATCCCGACGGCTGTGCTCGAGCTGAGCTCGGCGGTCAGCTCGGCGGCCTCCTGCTCGGCCGTCCGCGCGTCGGGGTCCAGCGGGCGCCCGCGCTGCTCGACGCCGCGGTTGACACCGAAGAGGCGCTTGTAGCGACGCTTCTGCGCGAGGCGCTCGCGGTAGCGCTCGGTCGCGTGGACGTGCACGCTGAGCGTGAACGGCCGCGGCGCCTGGGTCAGGTGCGAGAGCCAGCCGAGCCAGGTCCGCTCAGGGGCGAGCGCGACGTGGATGACCCGCTCGAGCGTCTGGCCGATCTGAAGGTGCCTGGGTGAGCCAAGCGCGATCGGCGCGGTGCAGATCGTCCGTGCCGGCGCGTCAGGAGCGTCTTCGTTGTCCGGTCCGCTCGGCGGCGAGCAGGGCCGATCGGGCGCGAAGCGCTCGCGCAGCAGCTCGAGCACCTCCTGCCCGTCGAGCGCTCCTGTCTGCAGGCCGAGGGCGTCGAGCTCGGCGCAGATCGCCTGGGAGTGGCGCAGCGAGTCCCGCACGGCGCGCTCGCGCGATACCGGGTGCTTCGCGCGGCCAGCGAGCAGGCCTCGGCCTGCCGGGCGCCACGGGCAGATCACGAGGAAGCGCAGCTCCAGCGGGCGCGTACGCTCCGCGGTCTCGGCGACCGACTCGCGCTGGAGCTCACCGAGGCGCCGCAGCGCGTCTGAGCGCTCATAGCACCCGGTTTGGTCGGTGTCGCGTGCGGCGCGCTCGCAGCGCGCCTGCTCCTCGCCGAGCATTCCCGGCACGTCGAGCGCTGTGGCGTGCGCGTAGAGCTGCAGGGACTGCCCGTCGGGGAGCCGCGCCGCGATCTGGGCGAAGGCCGCGGAGATCCGCTCCGCCTCGGCCGGGTCCATCACGATCGCGTTGACGGCGCCGGTCTGAAGGAAGCGCACGTGCGTGCCGTCGTCTCTGAGCAGGAGCCCGTCCTTCCCGATCGCGTCGAGGTCGAGTAGCGAGGCCGCGTCGGCTCGCGCTCGGAGCCGCCGGCTGCGCCCCGCCGGAGGCTGTGCCGCGCTCACGGCTGCCAACACCTTGGCTCCAAGGCGCCACCGCAGCGCATCCCACAGGAGGCCGCCGATCCGTACGCCGCCCGCCTCTGAGACGTAGGCGAGCGCCGCGGGGAGCCCGAGCGTGAAGACGGCGAGCGTGATCGCCGCCTTTGCCGGCATCCCGGTCAGGTGCACGATCGCGAGCAGCGCGAACGCGCCGCAGATCAGTGCGGCCCACTGCGCGACCGTGAACCCGACGAGCTTCGGCGGACGGTCCAGGGAGCGGTAGGTGCGGTGGATCACGGGCGTTTGCCCTTCCGTGCCCGCGGCCGCCGAGCACCGCGGGGCGCCCTCTTGGGTGCCGTCGGCGCAGTCGCGGCGGGCCGAGTCGGCGGCCTCTGACGAGAGCTCTGCGTGACGTCGGGTCCCCCGGATCGCCCTGACGGCGGCGCTGCAGGCCGCTCGCGAGCGCCCGGCGCGCTGCCCATCCCCTCCTGCTCGCCTGTGCTCACGGTGTGCATCAACGGCCGGCGGGGTGGGGTGGAGGCGGGGGGCGACTTCGGCGAGGCGCTCGCGCCCGCGCGCGG
>DATARO010000063.1:0-16235 GCA_036264095.1 Solirubrobacteraceae bacterium
GGCGATGCCCACCGAGACCTTCGAGCGCGTGATCGAGGTCGACCTGATGGGCGTCTATCGCACCGTCGATGCGGCGCTTCCACAGATCATCAGCCGCCGCGGGCACGTCGTCGTGATCTCCTCGGTCTATGCGTTCGTCAACGGCATCGGCGAGCTGCCCTACGCCATGAGCAAGGCCGCCGTCGAGCAGTTCGGTCGCGCGCTCCGCCTCGAGCTCACCCTTCACGGAGCGAGCGCGAGCGTGGCCTACTTCGGCTTCATCGACACCGAGATGGTGCACAAATCGCTCGACCAGGACGAGATCGCCCAGCGCATGATCGCCAACTTCCCAAAGCCGCTGCACAAGCGCGTCCCGCCCTCGGTCGCAGGCGAGGCGATCGTGCAGGGCATCGAGAAGCGCGCTCCCCGCATCATCCGCCCGCGCCGGTGGGCGCTGATGTCGGCGCTGCGCGGCATCGTCAACCCGCTGAGCGACCGGCAGATGGAGCGCGACCTGCTCGCGCAGGGTGTGCTCGCCGAACTCGACGCGCGCGCGGGCGAGGATCAGCCGACGACCGCCTAGCGGCCGCTCACTCGAACGACATCCGCTCCTGACCCGGCACCTGCTCGGGCAGCGGCTCGCCGCGGTGCTCGCCCGGCATCTCCCAGTCGGGGTCTGCGGGCTGCGCGGCGGCCGGCGGCTCCTCCGGGGCGTCCTGCGAGAGGAGCTCGTCCATGTCGATCTCAGCGGTCTCCTGGCTGACGTGGGCCACGGGCTCGGCCGCCTGATCCTCCTCGGCAGCGCCAGTCGCGCTGGCCGCTTCGGCCGCCGGTGCTGCCTCCGCGGCGGGCTCGGCCGCGCCGGCGGGAGCCGCGTCCTCCTCCTCGCGATGCTCGGCGGGGAAGACCGGCTCGAGCGCCGCTCGTTCCGCGTGGGCGAGCTCACTCGGGTCCGCCCCGCCGCGGCGCTTCAGCTCGAGGTGTTCGCGGATCGCGTCGTCCAGAAGTCCCATCGGGCAGGGCACACCATACAACGCAGCCGCGCCTTGCCGGACGACTAGACTCTGGTCGTGTCGGTGCCGCGCGGGCGCCGCGACGGGGCTATAGCTCAGTTGGGAGAGCGCCTGGATCGCACCCAGGAGGTCGCCGGTTCGAGTCCGGCTAGCTCCATTTCCAGAGGTCCCTGCACGTGGGACGCACAGATGTCCGATCCAGGCACCGGCAGAGGTCACCCCATCCGAGGGCGCCTCGGAACGCCCAACCTGCGTGGTCTACTTGACAAGTGCTCCGTTGGCGGCGAGCGCGTACCAGCGGCCGCCGAGCGCGTTGACGCCGACGTAGGAGGTTTGGCCCTTGCTCGTGTCGCCCACATAGGTGTAGAGCGGGTGGCCGGCATATGTCACTTGCATTTGCCCCCCAGCGATCTTGATCGACCCAATCAAGGTGCTATGAACCCCGCTGGCGCCAGCAGGACGCGAGCTCGTCAGTAGCGGCGGCCATGCTTCGGTGCAGCCGCGAATCTTCTGGCACACGTCCTTGTTCGTCGAGTCGCGGGTGAACTCATATAGCGTGAATCCCGACGAGGTGACGAGGATGTTGCCGACCCTTGTCGATCGAAGCGAAACCGTGGCGCGCTTGCTGGCCGCGGCTGTCCCAGCCGCGGAGGCAGTCGCTACACCGCCGATCGCGAAAACGCCGGCTGCGCATACGACGCCGGCGAGGGCGACTGCTCGGATGCTGTTGGTCTTCATTGTGATCTCCAATCTCACGTTTGCGCGGACGATTCCGCTCCTACGCAAGACCCCGAGGCGCGCCGTTTGTTCCCGGCGGAACAGGCGGTGCACAGCATCGCCGACCAAGCCCGCGGCTGGGAGACCGGAAAGGATCTCGCTCGGACGGCGTCTCCCCTGACAGCGCGGCTATTGCGGCGAGGTAGATGACCCGTTCCCGAAGGACAGGAGATGCTTTTCGTGCCTAGATCGTCGATCCTTCTACTCGCCGCTGGCGCCCTCGCGTTCGCCGGATGCGGCGGTGCGAGTAAATCGAGCCATTCGACCTCGGCCGCCGCGGCCTCCGCTGCGACGAAGACGAGCGCACCCGCTTCGACCCCCACGCCGCTGCTCGGGTCGCTGACCGAGATTCGCAAAGTCGCCTCGACGGTCCCGAGCAACGGGGACGTCAACCCGTACGGCATCACTTTGATCACCAGCAGCATCGGCAGACTCTCGGCGGGCGACCTGCTGGTCAGCAATTTCAACGCCAAGGAAGGTGCCAAGGAGACTGGGCAGGGGACGGGCAAGACAATCGTGCAGGTCTCGCCCGCCGGCAAGATCTCGCAGTTCGCCTCGATCGACGCGAAGGCGCTCCCCGGCGCCTGCCCCGGTGGTGTAGGCCTGACGACAGCGCTGAACGTCCTGCCGGGCGGCTATGTCGTCGTTGGCAGCCTCCCGACCACCAATGGCAAGACGGCTACCGCGAAGTACGGCTGCCTGATCGTGCTCGACAGCCAAGGCAAGGTGATCAAGACGATCGCCAGCGCGAACATCCAAGGCCCCTGGGACTCCACCGCCAAGAGCGAAGGCTCCAAGACGGCGTTGTTCATAAGCAACGCACTCAACGGCGGCGCCGCAAAGGGAGTCCATACGATCGACAACTCGACAGTGCTGCGGATCGACCTCGAATCCGGTGAAAACCAGCCGCCGCGAGTCGTGAGCGAAACGGTGGTCGCCAAGGGCATACCGTGGGTCAACTCTGCCGAAGCGTTGGTGCTCGGGCCGACGGGCCTCGCGCTCGCTGCCAACGGCACGCTGTACGTCGCCTCGACCGAGGACAGCAAGATCCTCGCCGTCTCAGAAGCCGTGACCCGCACCACACCGCTCGCGAAAGGCGGCACCGTCCTGACCGCGGGCGGCCACCTCAAGGAACCGCTCGGCATGGCGCTTGCACCGAATGGCGACATCATCACGACGAACGGCGGCGACGGCAACATGGTCGAGACGACTCCCGCCGGGGCACAGACCGCCGTCCAGATGGCAGACCAGAAGACCGGTGCGGGCTCTCTGTTCGGCCTGGCGATCAGCCCCACCGGCAAAGGCATCTATTACGTGGACGACGGAGAAAACACGGTGAACCTGCTGCAGCCCGCTGGCAGTGCAACACCGGCAGGCAACCCCGGGCCCTGATGTTACGTCCTAAAAGTGCCGTAAGACCGAAAGGAATCGGCCGACACGAGCGTCCTTGTAGATAACGGTCGGAGAAGCCCTGCCGACAGAGGCCAGATCGGAAAGAGTCAACAATGCGCCACTCACTCAAGCTAGTCGTTCCAGCAATCGCGAGCTCCGCTCTGCTCGCCGCATGCGGCAGCAGCTCCTACAGCAGCCCTGCGAAATCCAGCGCGGCGAGCCCGGGCGTCGCCAAGAGCGGAGCGGGAGCCGGCGGCATTGTGAAAACCGCTCCGAGCTCCAGCCTCGGTAAAACCGTGCTTGTGAATGCGGAGGGCTTGACGCTCTACTCGCTCAGCGCTGAGCGCGCTGGAAAGTTCATCTGCACGAGCAACTCGTGCGAAGGGATCTGGCACCCGCTCACGGTCAAGGCCGGCACCACGCCCACCGGTGCCGTGGGCTCGCTGAGCGTGATCAAGCGTCCCGATGGCGTGACGCAGGTCACATATCAGGGCATGCCTCTGTACACCTTCGCGCAAGACCATGCCGCCGGGGAAACACACGGTCAGGGCGTAAAGGACGTCGGCACCTGGAGCGCCGTAACCGCAACCAGCGGGAGCAGCACGGCAGCACCGCCGAGCAGCTCCTCCGCCGGCGAAAGCGGCGGTGCGAAATACGCCTACTGAAACCGCCCGCCTCGAGCGCTCCCCAACGCACCTCCTCCGCGGCCGCCGCACGGCTCGACGTAGAGGCTCCTCAGAACCAGCGAAGCCTGCGATGTTCCGGAGCTGCGGCCGCATCCGGACGCCGCGAGCATGGGTCCGAGCAGCAGCAGCGCCGGCGTTCGCCTGAGCATGCGCCGCAGACTGCGACGGGGGACCTGAACGCCTCCTGAATGCTCCGGGTGCCGAAGGGCCCCCCGCCGGCCCGACACCCCCGCCGTGCGTGTGCCACGATCGCCGAAACCCCCGATCGCGAGAGGAGAAGCGCATGCCCGAGTACCCACCCGGGACGCCTTCCTGGGTAGAACTTTCTTCCCCCGACCCCGACGCATCCGCCCGCTTCTACGACGAGCTGCTGGGCTGGGACACAACCGAGGCCGGGTCCGCGGAGAGCGGCGGCTATCGCATGTTCCAGCAGGACGGCAAGAACATCGCCGGCCTGATGGGCCACATGCAGGAGGGCCAGCCCACCGCGTGGGTCACGTACGTGAGCGTCGCCGATGCCGAGGAGACCGCGAGGAAGGTCAACGACGCCGGAGGCACCGCGATCATCGACCCGATGGACGTGATGGACATCGGTCGCATGGCGATCTTCACCGATCCCACCGGCGCCGTGTTCGGCGTCTGGCAGCCCAAGAGCTTCGCGGGCGCAGACCTCGTCAACGAGCCGAACTCGCTGTGCTGGAACGAAGTCCTCACACGCGACGCCGAGCGCGACAAGCAGTTCTATCCGGCGGTCTTCGGCTGGGACGCCGCCCGCCCCGGCTTCGAGGGCGCGCCCGAGACCTACACCGTGTGGGAGCTGTCGGGCCACCCCGTCGGCGGCATGATGCAGATGAGCGGCGAGATGTTCCCGCCCGAGGTTCCGCCCCACTGGAGCGTGTGCTTCGCGGTCCTCAACGCCGACGCGGTGGTCGCCAAGGCGCGGGAGCTCGGCGCGACGGTCGTGGCCGAGCCGATGGACATGCCGATCGGCCGCTTCGCGGGAATGATCGATCCCCAGGGCGGAGCGTTCACCGTCATGCAGGCGGCTGCGAGCTAGCCGATCACTCGAGCGCGCGGGTGCAGATGGACCGGATGGGCGGCGCAACGCGCCGCCCATCCGCACCCCGAGACAGCCGCGTCGGGGCCGCTCACGCCGCCTCGACCGCGACCTCGCCCGCCTCGATGTACTCGGCGACCCACTCACCCGTGATCTGCCGCGTCGCGGCGTTGAGGCGGTTCCACGCGCGTTGATCGAGGCGATCGTGAGAACCAGGGCGGCCAGCTGCTGCTCGTCGTAGTGCCGCGCCGCCTCCTCCCAGACCTCGTCCGGGACCGCGTCGGGGCTGTCGGCGAGCCGGGTGGCGGACTCGGTCAGCGCGAGCGCGGCTCGCTCGGCGTCGCTGAAGTACGACGCCTCGCGCCACGCGGCGAGCGTGTTGATACGGGCGTCCGGCTCGCCGGCCGCCTTCAGCTCGCGCGAATGCATGTCGACGCACACGCTGCACCCGTTGATCTGGCTCGCGCGCAGCTCGACGAACGTGCGCGTGGTCGCGGGGAGGCCGCCCTGCTTGGCGGCCGCCGCGAGGCGCTGCAGGGCGGGCATGACGCCCGGCAGGCTCAGTGCCGGGTTCTCGATCCGCGGCTCCATGATGTCCTCCGATCACTCGTGGTTGTGGCTGTATCCCCTTTGACACGGTGGCGGCTGCAAACGTGACAGCCGCCGGGTGTCACACCCGGGGCCGCCGCCTGTCATCAATTGGAGAAGGTCGATGACGACCGAGCATGGAGTCCGAACCGGAGAGGAGACCTCCACGGTGCACGCGCCGATGGCGAGGCGACACGAGTGCGATGCAACGCATCCCGGGCGATGACCGAGCGCGAGGATCTGCTCGACGAGCTCCGCCCCGTCTCCTTCGCGATCGCCTACCGCATGCTCGGCAGCGTCTCCGAAGCCGAGGACGTCGTGCAGGAGGCGTTGCTGCGGGTGCACCAGGCGCTCGAGGACGGCACCGAGATCGAATCGCCGCGGGCTTTCGTCTCGACGATCACGACACGGCTCGCGATCAACGAGCTGCGCTCCGCGCGCGCCCGGCGCGAGAGCTACGTCGGCGAATGGCTGCCGGAGCCGATCATCACCGACGGCGAGGATGACCCCGCCAGCCACGCCGAGGTCGCGGATTCGCTCTCGCTTGCGATGCTCGTGGCGCTCGAGAGCCTTTCCCCCGAGCAGCGAGCGGTGCTGCTTCTGCACGACGTCTTCGACTACGACCACCGCGAGATCGCCGAGATCGTCGGCAAGAGCGAGGCGAACGTCCGCCAGCTCGCCACTCGCGCGCGGCGTCACGTCGAGCAGCGCCGCCCGCGCTTTCAGAGCACGCGCGAGCAGCGCGACGAGCTCGGGCGGCGCTTCTTCGCCGCCGCCGAGCAGGGCGACCTCGCCGGCCTCGAGGCGCTCCTCGCCTCCGACGTGCAGCTGACCGGCGACGGCGGCGGCAAGGTCCCGGCGCTCGCGCGGACGCTGCGCGGGCGCAGTCGCGTCGCGCGCACGCTCGCCGCCTGGGCCGGTGTCCGCAGCCGCAATCCCGGAATGTCGATGCGCCCCGCAGAAGTCAACGGCGGCCCGGGCGTGCTGTTCCTCGACGATCGAGACCGCCTGGTCGCCGTGTGGGCGATCGACATCGCGGGTGAAATGGTGACGGGCATCAGCTCGGTCGTGAACCCGGACAAGCTCGCGCACCTCGGCCCGCTCGGGGACTTCGCTTCGCTCGTCCGGCCGGCGGGCTGAGCGCCCCCGGCGCGGACGCTCACCGGTCGCCCGCCCCGACCCCCGTCGCGAACTCCCGCACCCGCAGCGGGCCGCTCTCGTTCGGATCCAGCGGCGGCGTCGGCAGCCCGGCCCCGCGCCGCAGCCCGTCGAGCAGCCCGCGGAGCGCCTCCGTCGCCGTGAAGGCCGGCTCCCAGCCGAGCTCCTCGCGCGCCCGCGTCGTGTCCATGATCGGCGAGAGCATCCCCATGTCGAGCCAGCCGGGCGAGGTCGGCTGAAGTCGCAGCTTCCAGCTGGCCCAGGCGGCGCGGCGCACCACCTCCACGGGCACCGGCAGCACTCGCGCGCCGAGCTCCCCGCCGATCGCCGCGGCGTCGAGCACCGGATCGGCGGCGATGTTGAAGGCGCCGGACACCGGCTGGATCGCCGCCAGTCGGTAGGCGTTGCCGACATCGAGCGAGTGGACCGCCTGCGTGCGCAGCCCGCGCGGATACGGGAGCACGGGCAGCACCCCCGGCCGCATCAGCGCGCCGGGCAGCAGCGGGCCCATGAACAACCTCCGGATCCCGGTGGCCGCCTCGCTCTTGAAGATCAGCGCCGGGCGCAGGCGGACCGTACGGACGTCGGGGTGCTCCTCGACGAAGATGTCGAGCATCCGCTCGACCTCCGCCTTGTGGCGCGAGTAGAACGAGGTGCCGACGCCGGTCGCCGGCCAGGACTCGTTGACCGCGCCGCCGTCCGGTGGCCCGGGGGCGTAGGCCCCGACCGAGGATGCGTACACGAGCGCCGGCACAGCCGCGTTGGCGACCGCCTCGAAGACCCGTTCGCTGCCACGCACGTTCACGGACCGTGTGAGCGCCTCGTCCCGCGAGGGCTGGATCAGCCAGGCCAGGTGGATCACCGCCTCGGCGCCCTCGAACAGCGGCTCCAGCCGGTCGCGGGTGACGTCCGCCTGGCGCCAGCTCGTCTTCTCGAAGTGCGCCCTCGGCACCCTGCGCGCGATCCCGACGATCTCCTCGACGGCTGGCTCCTGCGCGAGCACCTGCAGCACGCTCGTGCCGACGTTGCCGCTCGCGCCGGTGACGACGATCCGCATCGGCGTCAGGGCTTCAGGAGGACCTTGAAGGCCCCGTCCTGCTTCTTCTGGAAGATCTCATACGCGCGCGGGGCGTCCTCGAGCGGCAGGTGATGGGTGGCGAAGTCGTCGACGCCGAGCGGGTCCTCGTCGCTGCCGAGCAGCGGCAGGATCTCGTCGATCCAGCGCTTGACATTGGCCTGTCCCATGCGCACCGTGATCTGCTTGTCGAACATCTGGATCAGCGGCATCGGGCTCGCAGCGCCGCCGTAGACCCCGGAGAGCGAGATGGTGCCGCCGCGCTGGACGAGCTCGATCGCCATGCGCAGCGCGCTCAGGCGGTCGATCCCGACCGTCTGCACGAGCTGCTGCGCGAGCGGGTCGGGCAGCATCCCGGCCAGGCGGTGGGCGAGTTTGCCGATCGGGGCACCGTGCGCCTCCATGCCGACCGCGTCGATCACGGCGTGCGGCCCCCGCCCATCCGTCAGCTCGCGCACGGCGCCCGGCAGGTCCTCGTGGTCTTCGAGGTCGAGCACCCGCACGCCGTGTCCGCTGGCGCGCATCAAACGCTCGCGGACGAGGTCCACGCCGATCACCTGCTCGACGCCTTTGTGCTGCGCGATCCGGGTGCACATCTCGCCGATCGGCCCGAGCCCGAGCACGAGCAGCGTCTCATCCCTGCCGACGTCTGCGTATTCGACCGCCTGCCAGGCCGTCGGCAGCACGTCGGACAGGTAGACGAAGCGGTCGTCCGGCGGCCCGTCGGGCACCTTGATCGGGCCGTAATGGGCCTGGGGGACCCGCAGGTACTCGGCCTGGCCCCCGGGGACCTGCCCGTAGAGCTTCGTGTATCCGAACAGCGACGCGCCGGACTCGTACTCGCGCACCTGCGTCGTCTCGCACTGGGACTGGAACCCCCGGTCGCACTCGTAGCAGTGGCCGCAGGAGATGTTGAAGGGGATCACGACGCGATCGCCCGGCTTGATGTGGTGGACGTCGTCGCCGACCTCTTGCACGATCCCCATCGGCTCGTGCCCGAGCACGTCGCCGGGGTCGATGAACGGCCCGAGCACCTCGTACAGGTGGAGGTCCGAGCCGCAGATCCCCGAGGAGGTGACCTTCACGATCGCGTCCGTGCTCTGCTCGATCGCGGGGTCGGGCACCGTCTCCACCCGGACGTCGTGATTGCCCTGCCAGGTCAGCGCCCTCATGGGTGGGTCTCCTCCGGTTGCGTCCTGGTCCGCTACCCGAGCCCCCCGGCAGCAAACGACGCCCCGGGGGCTACAGATCGCGCAGCGCCGGGAGCAGCTCCCGCTCGGCCCAGGCGATGAACTCGTCCTGCGCCTGGCCGCCGATCTGCACGAGCGCGACCTCGTCGAAGCCCGCCTCGATGAACGGCTTGACCGCCTCCACGTGCTCCTCCACCGCGGGCCCGCACGCGATCTGCTCGGCGACCTGCTCGCGCGTGACCTGCTGGGTCGCGCCCTCGAAGGAGTCGGGGTTGGGCAGATCGGCGTTGACCTTCCAGCCGAGGCCGAACCAGCGGAACTGGTCGTGGGCGCGCTCGATCGCCCGGTCCCGGTCGGCGTCCCAGCAGACCGCGACCTGGCCGACCCGGGGCTTGCCGGCGCCACCCGCCGCGTCGAACAGCTCGCCGAGGCGCGCCTCCGGCTCGGTCGCGATCATCAGGTCCGCGTTGGCCCCGGCGAGCCGGCACGAGCTCGGTCCCGAGACCGCGACGCCGATCGGGACCCGCTGCTCGGGACGGTCCCACAGGCGCGCGGAGTCGACCTGGAAGTGTTCACCGTGATGGTTGACGGCGCCGTCCTCGTCGAACAGCGCCGCGATGATCTCGATCGCCTCGGCGAGCATCCGGTGGCGCTCGGCCGCCGCCGGCCATCGCTTGCCGACGACGTGCTCGTTGAGGCTCTCCCCGGCGCCGAGCCCGAGCCGGAAGCGGTTCGCAGAGAGGATCTGGATCGTCGCCGCCTTCTGGGCGACGACCGCCGGGTGATAGCGCATCGTGGGGCACGTCACGAAGCTCATCAGCGGGATCCGCTCGGTGGCGTGTGCGGCGGCCCCGAGCACAGCCCACGCATACGGCGAGTGCCCCTGGGCCGCGAGCCATGGCTGGTAGTGGTCGGAGATGACCGAGAAGTCGAAGCCGGCCCGCTCCGCGGCCACGATGTCCCGCACGAGCGCGTCCGGCGGCGACTGCTCGCACATCATCGTGTAGCCGAAGCGGGTCATCGTCGCCCTCGCCGCGAGCGGCTGCGCGCGCCCGCCGTATGCGTGTCCAGAGTCCGCACCGAGCGGCGCGTCAGCTGTTGCTCTTCTTGGCGCCCTTGCGCCCGGCGGCCGCCTTCTGCGCCTTGGTGCCGCCCTGCGAGGTCGATCCGCGTTTGGTGCCCGAGCCCGAGCTCTTGCCTCCGCGTTTGGAGGCGCCCGGGCTGTTGGCGATCCGCGCCGCGCGTTCCTTGCTCATCCCCTTTTTGCGCAGCCCTTCGTACTGCTTGTCGTCCTTCACGCTGGGTCCGTGGTCTTTGGCCATCGTCGTCTCTCCTTCGGTGTCGCGTTCGGCTCAGAGCCGCCCACGCCCGGCCGCTACCCCCGCCCCTGCACGCACAAACTCGACGACACGAGGGGTTCGCGCGCCGGCCCCCACAGTCCTCGCGCTAGCGCTTCGCCGCGAGCCGCGCGAGCCGCCGCTTCAGCCACAGCGCGTTGTTCGGCGCGAAGCCCTCCCAGTCGTTGTTGAGGTACAGGAACACCTCGCGGGTGGCGCGCCAGCGGTGGAGCTGGTGCGCCCACTTGTCGAGCTCGGTGTCCGAGTAGTTGCCGCGCCGTCCCCGTGCTCCGTAGTGCAGGCGCACGTAGCGCCAGCTCGCCGTGGCCTGATGGGTCTGGAAGGGGCGTTGCGGGTGGTCGCCCAGGACGAGCGCGACGTCGTGGCTGCGCAGCAGCGCGTACACGTCGTCGGCGAACCAGCTCGGATGCCGCACCTCGAGCGCGTGGCGCCCATCGGGGAGCTGATCGAGCAGCCCCGCGAGCACGCCGTCGTCGCGCTTGAACGTCTCCGGAAGCTGCCACAGCACGGGGCCGAGCCGGCCCGCGCGGCGCAGCGGCTCGAGTGGATCGAAGAACCTGCGGAGTCCCTGCGCGATGTCGTTCAGGCGCCGGACGTGCGTCAGGTAGCGGCTCGCCTTGACCGCGAACGTGAAGTGCTCGGGCGTCTGCTCGACCCAGTGTTCGACGGTCGCGCTCGTCGCCAGGCGGTAGAAGGTCGCGTTGACCTCGACGGTGCCGAACCGCTCTGCGTAGCACTCGAGCCAGCGGCGCGCGGGTACGCCGGCCGGGTAGAGCCCTCCGCGCCAATCGCGGTAGTTCCAACCCGAGCACCCGATGTGGACCGGCTTCACGCCGGCCGCCCGGCGCCGATCAGCGCGCGGCCGTCGGCGGCGAGCTGGGCCGCCACGCGCAAGTCCGCCACGATCGCCTCCAGCGCGTCGCGGCGAGCGCCGCACTCGCGCTCGCGCAGCACGCTCGAGGGGTGAGCTGTGACGACCGTCCGTGTCGCGTCGCGCCACAGCGGGCACGCCCGGCACCCGCGCGCTTCCGCGCGCACCGCGGCGATCCCCCCCGAGCGCGTCACCGCGCGGGCGGGGCGCCGCGCGCGATCGATACCTCGGGGGCGCCGCGCATGTCTCAGTGCGCCGGCGCGGCTTCGCCTCCGCGCCTCGGCTCCTCCGCGCCGAGCTCCTCGGCGATCTCCTCGAGCGAGCGGCCCTTCGTCTCGGGCACCCGCACGAGGAAGAAGACCAGGGCGAGGACCCCGAGCCCGGCGTACAGCCAGAACGCGCCCTCGCGGCTGATAGCGCCGACGAGGCTCAGGAAGAACGAGGAGATGACGAAGTTGGACGTCCAGTTGCCGACCGTCGAGATGCTCATCGCGGGGCTCCTGACCCGCAGCGGGAAGATCTCGGAGATCATCAGCCAGAACACGGGGCCGAGACCGATCGCGAACGAGGCGATGTAGAGGATCAGGCAGGCCAGCGCCCACCAGGAGGCGCTGTGCTGAAGGCCGCTCGACGCGAAGAACACGCCGAGCAGCACGAGCGCGAGGATGCATCCGGCGGTGCCGACGATCAGCAGCGCCCGGCGGCCCACACGGTCGAGCAGCACGACCGCGATGATCGTGAAGACGACGTTCGTGACGCCCACCGCCAGCGCCTGTGTGATCGCGGAGCTCGTCGAGACGCCCGTGAACTTGAGGATCGTCGGCGCGTAGTAGATGACCGTGTTGACGCCAATGAACTGCTGCGCGAGGGCGAGCGTCACGCCGACCGCGACGAGCGGCCGCACGTTGGGCCGCCACACCTCGCGCAGCCCGCCTGCCTCGCTGGCGGCCTCTTTGATCTCGCCGAGCTCCTCCTCGGCCTCCTCCTCGCTCGTGCGCGCGCGTCGCAGGACCTCGCGCGCCTCGTCCTCGCGGCCCTGCTCGACCAGCCAGCGCGGGGAGAAGGGCTGGAAGTACATGCCGACCGCCAGCGCGATCCCGGGCAGCGCGCCGAGGCCGAGCATCCAGCGCCAGTTGTCGGCTGCCCCCTTCAGGGCCCAGTTGACGATGTAGGCGGTCAGGATGCCGTTGACGATCATCAGCTGGTTGAAGGAGGTCACGCCGCCGCGGATGCGCTTCGGCGCGAGCTCGGAGATGTACATGGGCGCGACGAACGAGGCGGTGCCGACCGAGATGCCGAGCACGAAGCGGGCGGCGATCAGCTCCGGCGCGGTCTGCGCGAGCGCTGACCCGAGCGCGCCGAGCACGTAGATGCACCCGGCGATGATCTTCGTGCGCCGGCGTGAGAGCGCGTCCGCGGAGAAGCCCGAGAGGATCGCTCCGACGACCGCGCCGACCAGCAGCGAGCCGACGTAGGCCTGTTCGTCGAAGGTCCCGCCGCCGAGTTCCTTGCTGACGAACGGCAGCGCGCCGGAGATGACGCCCGTGTCGTAGCCGAACAGGAAACCGCCGAGCGCCGCGACGAGCGCGAGCCGCAACACGAACCTGTTGCGCCCGCTCAGTGCCTCCCTGAGGAAGTCCATCGGGCCCTCTGGCTTGACATATAGCGCGCGTACCCGGGGCCGCTCACACAAAACCGGCAGCTGCGCCTCACGCGCCGCGTGGCGCCGACGGGCTGCGCTCCCGCGCCGGTGGCATAACCTTCCGCCGCCGAAGCCGTGGATCGCAACTCCCGAACCGCTCACGATGCCCTCGGCGTCGTCGCCGACGCGCATGCCCGCGCGGGCGAGACGCTGACGCTCGCCGCCCGCCACCTCGACAGCTCGCTCGTCGACGTGCTGCGGATCCTCGGGTTCGACGAGCGGTACGTCGCGGCGCGCGGCTCCTACCTCTACGACGCAGACGGCCGCGCCTACCTCGACCTCCACACGGGCGAGGGCTTCGCGAGCCTCGGCCACAACCACCCCGACGTGCGGGCGGCGCTGCAGGCGACGCTCGAGGCCGACCTGCTCGACGGCGTGCAGATCCACTACTCGGTGCTCGCGGGCATGCTCGCCGAGGAGCTGAGCGCGCGCCTGCCGCGGGGGCTCGACGCCGTCTTCTTCGCGAGCACCGGCGCGGAGGCGGTCGACACGGCGATGAAGTTCGCGCGGGCCGCTACGGGGAGGCCGCGTCTGATCTCGTGCGAGAGCGGCTTCCACGGCGTGACCCTCGGTCCCCTCTCGCTCGTCGGCGACGACTTCTTCAAGGAGGGGTTCGGGCCGCTGCTGCCGGGCTGCGCGCGCGTGCCGTTCGGCGACCTGGAGCGGCTGGAGGACGAGCTGCGCGCGCGCGACGTCGCCGCCTTCATCGTCGAGCCGATCCAGGGGCGGATGGTCACGCCGCCGCCGGCCGGCTACCTGCAGGCGGCGCAGGAGCTGTGCCGGCGCTACGGCACGCTGTTCGTCGCCGACGAGATCCAGACCGGCCTCGGCCGCACGGGCCGCTGGTTCGCGCTCGAGCACTGGGGGCTCGAGCCGGACATCGTGCTCGTCGGCAAGGCCCTGAGTGGCGGCTACATGCCGGTCGCGGCGATGGTCACGCGGCGCGAGACCTTCCAGCTCGCCGTCGGCACGCTCGAGCGCAGCTACGTGCACCAGTCGACCTTCGGGCGCAACCGCCTGTCGATGGCCGCCGGGCTCGCGACGCTGCGCGTGATCGAGCGCGACGGCCTCGTCGCACACGCCGAGCGCGTCGGTGCGCTGCTCAGCGACGGGATCGACCAGCTGCGCCGGCGCTACGAGCTGATCGGCGAGGTGCGCGGCGCGGGGCTGATGATCGGGATCGAGCTGAAGGCGCCGAGCTCGCGCCGCGCCCAGCTCGGGGTGCGGCTGATGCGGATGGCGAGCGAGGGGCTGTTCCCGCAACTGGTCGTGATCCCGCTCCACCGCGACCACCGCGTGATCACGATGGCCGCCGGCAAGAACGACGTGATCAAGCTGCTGCCTCCGCTCACGCTCTCCGAGGCCGAGGCGCAGGAGTTCCTCGGCGCGCTCGACGCGGTGCTCGGCGCCTGTGAAAGCGGTGCGGGCAAGAACTGGGGCGTCGTGCGGGAAATCGCGACCTCGACGCTGCGTCGCCGCGACGACGCGCCCAGCCCGGAACCGAACGAAGCGGCTCGGCGCGGCCGCCCGGTCGACCCCGCGCGCGGCGAGGTCTGCCTGGTCACCGGGGCGAGCGGGTTCATCGGCGGCCATCTCGCGCGGCGACTGACGCAGGAGGGCTATCAGGTCCGCTGCCTCGTGCGCGCGAGCAGCGACACATCGCGACTGGAGGAGCATGGGGTCGAGATCGCCGTCGGCGACCTCGGACACGCCCCCTCGCTCACGCGCGCGGCCGAGGGCGCGCGCTACGTGCTCCATTGCGGCGCGCTCGTCTCGGACTGGGCGACCGCGCAGGAGGTGACGCGTGTCAACGTCGAGGGGACGCGCAACCTGCTCGACGCCTCCGTCGGGGCTTTGGTCAAGCGCTTCGTGCACTTCAGCAGCACCGACGTCTACGGCTATCCCGGCGTCCCCGCGATCGACGAGACGTACGCGGCGACGCGCTTTCGCAACTGGTACGCGCAGACGAAGCTCGGCGCCGAGCACGAGGTGAGACGGGTCGAGTCACAGCACGGACTCGACGCGGTGATCCTGCGCCCGTCGACCGTCTACGGGCCGCATTCGGCCGACGTCGTGGGCGAGATCGCGCGCGCGATCCGGGGCGGGAACATGGTGCTCGTCGCCGGCGGCCGCGCCGTCGCGGGCCTCTGCTTCGTCGAGAACCTGATGGACGCGGCCGTGCTCGCGCTCCGCCACGAGGCGGCGCCGGGGCACGCCTTCAACGCGACCGACGGCATCGACGTCACCTGGCGCGAGTTCGCGGACGCGCTCGCCGACGGGCTCGGCTGCAGCCGGGTGCGGTGGAGCATGCCCTACTGGATGGCGCACGGGATCGGGTTCTCGCTCGAGCAGGGCTACCGCACGCTGCGCCGGACGACGCGTCTGAGGACCCGCCCGCTGCTCTCGCGCCAGGCCGTGCACGTGATGGGGACCGACCAGAGCTTCAGTAACGCCAAGGCGCGCGAGCTGCTCGGCTGGGAGCCGCGGGTGGGCTACGCAGACGGCCTCGAGGAGACGCTCGCCTGGCTGCGGGCCGAAACCTCATAGGCTGCCTGTCCGTGAACGACACACCCGCGATCGAGGTGCGCGGGATCGTCAAGCGGTTCGGCGAGGTGCGCGCGCTCGACGGCCTCGACCTCACGGCATCCCAGGGACAGGTGCTCGGCCTGCTCGGACCGAACGGCGCTGGCAAGACGACGCTCGTGCGGGTGCTCGCCACGCTGCTGAAGCCCGACGAGGGCGACGCGCGCGTGCTCGGGCTCGACGTCCAGCGCGACGCCGCGAAGCTGCGCGAGCGGATCGGCCTCGCCGGCCAGTACGCGGCGATCGACGAAAACCTCACCGGGCTGGAGAACCTGACGATGGTCGGTCGCCTGTACGGCGCGCGCCGCGCGCAGGCCAAGTCGCGGGCGCGCGAGCTGCTCGAGCGCTTCGACCTCGTCGATGCCGCCGGGCGTCCGGCGAAGACCTACTCCGGCGGGATGCGCCGCCGCCTCGACCTCGCGGCTTCGCTGGTGGCGCTGCCGCCGGTGATCTTTCTCGACGAGCCGACGACCGGACTCGATCCGCGCAGCCGCCGCACCATGTGGGAGATCATTCGCGGGCTCGTCGCGAGCGGCGTGACGATCTTCCTGACCACTCAGTACCTTGACGAGGCCGACGAACTCGCGGAGCGGATCGCCGTGCTGGACAACGGCAGGGTGGTCGCGGTCGGCACCGCGGCCGAGCTCAAGCGCAGCATCCCCGGCGGTCACGTGCGGTTGCGGTTCGCGGATCCGGTCGCCTTGGACGCGGGCACGCGGGCCCTCGGCGAGGGGATCAGGGACGAGGACGCGCTCACGCTGCAGGTGGCCAGCGACGGTGGGGTCAATGCGCTGCGCGGGTTGCTG
>DATARO010000075.1:0-11867 GCA_036264095.1 Solirubrobacteraceae bacterium
CATCTCGGCGGGCGTCAGTGCGCGGTCGGTCGTCAGCGCCGCGGGCGGGCCCCAACGCTCCTCGTCGAGGCTGTGGAAGACGGCCCAGTCGGGCTGCACGGACTGGTGGTAGCCGATGAAGGCCTCATGGCGGAGATCCGACTCCGTCAGCGACTCTGCCCCCGCGAGCGCGTGGCCCTCGGGCACGACCGCGGCGCGCGGCTCGATGCGTACAACCTGGTGCCCGACCTGCCGGTCCACTTCGGGGCGGTGACAGACGGCCACGTCGACCTCTGACAGCCACGAGCCGGTCGGCCCGAACGGGAACGGGAGTTCCCTGTAGGAGATGTCGACCTCGGGGTGCGAGTCGGTGAAGGATGAGAACAGCCGCGGCGCGTTGATCGTGGGCGGCGGGCCCACGTAGCCGATCTCGATCGTGCCTGTCGCGGCGCGCGCGAGCGAGTGGGCGGTCGCCATCGCATCGAGGTCGGCTGCGAGTGCGACGCGCGCCTTCGCGAGGAAGATCTCGCCGGCCGCGGTGAGCGCCACGCCGCGCGCGTGGCGGTGCAGCAGCGAGACGCCGAGTTCGGCCTCGAGCTGGGCGATCGCCTGCGAGAGCGCCGGCTGAGCCAGGTGCAGCCGGCGCGCCGCGCGCGTCATCTGCCCCTCTTCGGCGACCGTGACGAAGTACTGCAGCTGTCCACGCTTGAAAGGCATCTCTCACCGCTGTGCCGTGGCGCCCGCGCGCGCCTCAGCGGAACTCATGGTCGGGCTTCCTGCCCTTCATCAAGCGCGGCACCCGATGCGCAATCAGCGCGGTTTATACCAACTGTCGAAACACGTATTGGATTTCTCTGCCTTCGTGGCACACACTCACGAGTACCGATGGATGGCGGGCAAGAACGCCCGGACCTGCATGACGCGGGAATTTTCATGCTGCTGGTACTGATCGCAATCATCTGGCTCTCAACCATCGTCATCGCCGTCGCGCTGTGTTTCGCCGCGGCGAGCGGCGACGACGATAAGTCCCGCGGGGCAGTAGATGCCCCGAATTTGGCGTCCATACACGGACGCAACGTCATCCGCATCCCGGGGGAAACAGCGGATGCCGCCCACGGGGCGCGAGGACATCTTCCCTCGAGTGTCCTCGCGCCTCCGGCGGGCCTCGCCTGAGAGCGCGCCGGAGGCGCGCGGCTGCGCGCAGGCAACTGCTATGCGCACGCCCCGCAGCGTGTTGGTCGCTCGGCCGGCTCACCAGCGCAGCTGCTCATTTGATCACGAGGATCTGCGGGTGGGTCGCGAGCAGCGTCTGCGTGAACACGTAGTCAAAGGCAAAGATCCCGGTCAGCGCGATCACGACCGCCTCGTTGACGGCGCGGCCGACGCCCTCGGCGCCGCCCGATGCAGACATTCCCTTGTAGCAGCAGACGATCGCGATGATCGCGCCGTAGAGCGTCGTCTTCAGAACCGACCCCCAGAGGTCCGTCGTGGAGGCGTTGGCGAACAGGGTCGCCCAGAAGGGGCCGAGCGGCTGTCCGTTGACCAGCTCGGCGAGTATCCCGCCGAAGATGCCGAACAGCAGCGCGTAGATGTCGAAGAGCCCTGTTATGACCATCAACGCGAGGAAGCGCGGCACCACGAGGTTCTTGACGGGATCCACTCCGAGCACCTGCAGCGCATCCAGCTCCTCGCGCACCTTTCGGGCGCCGAGGTCCGCGGTGATCGCCGTGCCGGCGACGCCCGCGACGACGATGCCCGTCACGCTCGGGCCTATCTCGCGGACCGCGCCCAGCACGAAGAACCCGCCGAGGCTGTCGAGCGCGCCGAAGATCGTCAGGAAGTTCGCGGCCTGCAGGCCGGGAGCGGCGTAGCAGATGCACACGGTGGAGATGAGCAGCGGAAACCACACGAGACGTACGGCGAACAGAAACTGGGCCACGAGCTCACCGCCGTAGGGGAACGGCGGGCGTATGGCCGAGGCGATGGTCCTGGCCGCGAGGATCATCATGTCGCCGATTTCCTCGAGCAGGTTCCGGGTGGGGCGAGACACCCGCTCGGTTGCGCCACGAACCATCCGCCCTCCACCCTCTCCGTTTGCGACGGTAAGTGTACTAGTGCGCCAGCACACTAGAACTCTGCCGCTGCGGCGGCTACTTTCAAGCTGTGCGTACGAGCGCCGAAGACCCGGCCAAGCCGCCTCCGCTCGAGGATCTCGCGCTGGCGATCGACCGCGATGCCGAGATCCCGATCGGAGTCCAGCTCACGTGGGCGATACGGACGCAGATCGGCGAGGGCAGGCGGCTACCCAACGAGCGGCTCCCCGCGCTTCGCGATCTGGCGGCGGCGATCGGCGTCAACGTGAACACCGTCCGTGCCGTCTATGCCCGCCTCGAGTCCGAGGGGCTGATCGAGAGCCAGCACGGAAGCGGGACCTTCGTCGCCGCCAGCCCCGCGTGGGGCCTTGCGGCGCGCCACATCGCGCGGGACGCCGCGCGCGAGGCGCGGGCCGCGGGCACAGATCCCCGGGATGTCGCTGCGGCCCTGTACGTGTCAGGCCTCGCAGCCGGGACCACGGGCGAGGAGGCCTCACGGCGGCAGCGGCTTCGCACGCAGATCGCGGCGCTCGAGCGGACCGCGAGCGAGATCGAAGCGGAGCATCCGGGCCTCGCGACGCGGCTGGCCGCAGCCGAAGCCGGCGGGCCGTCGATGCTCGACGCGGAGGAGCTCGAGACGATGCGCAGGGGCATGGTGCACCGGCTGGCCGCGCTTCAGGCAGCGATCGATCGGAAGCGCGCCGACGAGGATCGACCAGGGGACCCGGCCCCGCGGGCCCACCCCGTCCCGAAGCGCAAGGCGCCTTCGGCAGGGCGAGCAGCGGGGCGGCCTGCCACGGCGTAGCGCGGGGCGGCCCCGGCTACCTGGGCTGCGTTCCTCGGGGTGCCGCTAGTTGATGTGCATTCCCGAGATCGCGCGCGCGATCACGAGCTGCTGGATCTCGGCGGTGCCCTCGAAGATGTCGTAGATCTTCGCGTCGCGGTGCCAGCGCTCGACCGGGTACTCGCGCGTGTAGCCGTTGCCGCCGAGGATCTGCATCGCCCGCTCGGTCACCCACACGGCGACCTCGCCCGCCTTGAGCTTGCTCATCGAGCCCTCGGCGTTCTCGAACGGGACGGCGTTGCGCCCCATCCACGAGGCGCGCCAGACGAGCAGGCGCGCCGCGTCGATCTCGAGCTTCATTCGCGCGAGCGTGAACGCGACCGCCTGGTTCTCGACGATCTTGCGGCCGAACTGTTCGCGCTCCTTGGCGTAATCGAGTGCGTACTCATACGCCGCACGCGCGATCCCGAGCGCCTGCGCGCCGACGGTCGGGCGCGAGGACTCGAAGGTCTGCATGGCAGCCTGTGACTTGCTTTTCTTGCCCTCGCGAACACGCGCGAGGCGCTCGTCCAGCTTTTCCTTGCCGCCGAGCACGTAGCCGGCCGGCACGCGGCACTCGTCGAGGTAGACGTCGGCCGTGTGCGAGGCGCGGAGCCCGTGCTTGGAGACCTTGGAGCCCTGCGAGATGCCCTTGATCTCGCTCATCGGCACGATGAAGGCCGCGTGGCCTTTGGAGCCCAGCTCGGGATCGACGGTCGCGATCACCACGTGGACGTCGGCGATGCCGCCGTTCGTGGCCCACGCCTTCTGGCCGTTGATGACCCACTCGTTGCTCGCCTCGTCGAACTTCGCTTTCGTGCGCACGTTGGACACGTCGGAGCCCGCGTTCGGCTCGGAGGCGCAGAACGCCGCGACCTTCACGTCGTCGGCGGTGCCGAAGCAGCGCGGGATCCATTCGCCGATCTGCTCGCCCGAGCCCTGGCCGAAGATCGCGGCCACCGCGAGCGCCGTGCCCATGATCGACATGCCGATGCCGGCATCGCCCCAGAACAGCTCCTCGTTGACGATCGGCAGCGTGAGGCCCGTCGGGTCAGCGAAGAACTGCGCGAGGCCTTCGAATCCGTAGAGCCCGATCTTCGCGGCCTCCTCGATGATCGGCCACGGCGTCTTCTCCTTCTCGTCCCACTCGTGGGCGGCGGGCCGGATGACGTCGGCGGCGAAGCCGTGCACCCAGTCACGGATGTCCTTCTGGTCCTGCGTGAGCGACAGCGAGAACGTGACCTCTTGGCCGGCGGACTGCGTGATTGCCTCGACCGCCGCTCCGGCGGCGTCGGCGTCGGCGGAAACGGCTGCGGACGAGGCTGACATCAGTTGCGATCTCCTTGCGATCGGGCGGTTCGAGGCGGTGGCACGCACGGGAGGAGCGGCGTCAGGCGGCCGATCTCGCGTGTCGCCCGTGCGTGCGACAGGGTAGCCCATGCGAGGTCGCCATGTGTGACATTGATCCACCTGGCGTCCATCTGCCTCACATATACCCGCTATATGTCAACCGTGAACCTGCCCGAGTCGTGGCGCCGGCGGGCGGCTGCTTCTCAGCGCGCCTCCCACGCCTCCTCGGTGCGTGTGAGCTCGAGCACCTCGTCGGGCAGGGCCCCCGCGGCGACATCGGCGACCGTCACCCGCTCGAGCACGTTGCGCAGATTTGCGCGAACCGCGATCCACACCTGCTTGAGGCTCTCGGCCGAGCCGAGGTACTCGACCTCCTCGGGCGGCTGCCCGCGCACGCCTACGAGCGGCCCCTCCACCGCTCGGATGATCTGTGCGAGGTTGAGCTCCTCGGGCGCATGCGCAAGCCAATAGCCGCCTTCGGGCCCGCGCTGGCTGCGGACGACCCCCGACGAGCGCAGCTGCGTGAGGATGTTCTCCAAGAACGAGACGGGGATGTTCTGCGCTTTGGCCACCGAGTCGACCTTGCGGGGCTCGGACTGGCTGCTCCCGGCGAGCTCCACCACCGCACGGACGGCGTAGTCGGCCTTGGCGGTGACGTGCATGACGGGATTCTCGCTGATCGGGCGGGCGAGCAGCGCACCACCGTGGTGTTAGGCAACCCTAACCCTTGTGCTACCTTGCGATCGGTATCCCGACTCCGTAGATCGGATTTCGTGCTCCCGCACCGTATCGCAGCAGCCGCCGCGCTCACCCTGGCGCCGATCGCCCTGGCCGCCTGCAGCAACTCCTCGGGCGGAAACTCGATCACCCTGTACAACGGCCAGCACGAACAGACGACGGCGAAGCTCGTCGCCGCGTTCGAACGCGCGACCGGGATCGCGGTCCATGTCCGCTCGGCCGACGAGAGCGAGCTGGGAAACCAGATCGCCCAGGAGGGCCCCTCCTCCCCCGCCGACGTCTTCTTCACCGAGAACACGCCCGTGCTCGAACGCCTGCGCGAGCAGGGGCTGCTCGCGCGAGTCGATCCGGCCACGCTCGCGTCGGTGCCCGCGCGCTACGACTCCGCGCAGGGAGAATGGGTCGGCGTCTCGGCGCGAGTCTCGGCGCTCGTCTACAACACCTCGCAGGTCAGCGCCGCCCGCCTCCCCGGGTCGATCCTCGAACTCGCCGAACCGCGCTGGAAGGGCAAGATCGGGTTCGCCCCCTCGGAGACCGACTTCCAGCCGCTCGTCACCGCGATCGTCCGCACCGACGGAGCCGCCGCCGCCGAACGCTGGCTCACGGGACTCGCCGCCAACGCGAAGCAGTACCCCGACAACGAGACCGCCGTCTCGCAGGTCAACAACGGCGAGAGCGAGCTGGCGCCGATCAATCACTACTACTGGTACCGGCTGCGCGCCGAGCTCGGCGCCGGCGGCACGCACTCCGCCCTGCACTACTTCCGCGCGGGCGACGTCGGCGAGCTGGTCGACGTCTCGGGCGCCGCGGTGCTCGCATCGACCGTCCACCGCGTCCAGGCCCAGCGCTTCCTCGCGTTCCTCGTGAGCGCCGAAGGGCAACGCATCCTCGCCCGCAGCGACAGCTACGAGTACCCCCTGCGGGCGGGCGTGGCCCCGGCGGCCGGCCTCGAGCCGCTGGCCTCGATCCACCCCGCGCCGCTGACCCCGGCGCAACTCGGCGACGGCTCGACCGCATTGGCGATCGAGCAGAAGCTCGGACTCCTGTAGAGGCGGCGATGAGCAGCGTCGCAGCCGACCAGCGTCCCGCCGAGCGGCTCGTGCGCTTCGGCTCGGGCTGGCGCCGCTGGCCGCTCGCGGCAGGGGCCGGCGCGGCGATCGCCAGCGGGCTGGTTCTGCTGCCGATCGCGTTCCTCGTCGTGCAGGCGCAGCGCTCCGGGTGGGGGCAGGTCGAAAGCCTGCTGCTTCGCCACACGGTCGTGACCCTGCTGTGGAACACGCTGCGGCTCGCGGCGGCGTGCACGTTGCTGTGCGCCGTCGTGGGGGTCGGGGCGGCATGGTGCGTGCAGCGCACGACGCTGCCGCTGCGCGGCGTGTGGGCGGTCGTGCTGGTGCTGCCCCTGGGGATCCCCGACTTCGTCGTCGGCTTCGGCTGGGTCTCGCTGGACCACGGCCTGCACGGCTATTTCGCGGCCGTGATGGTGATGACGCTGTCGCTCTATCCGCTCGTATACCTGCCGGTCGCGACCGCGCTCGCCAACGTCGACTCCTCGCTGGAGGAGGCGGCGCGCAGCCTCGGTCTCGGGCGCTGGCGCACCTTCTGGCGCGTCACGCTGCGGCAGGTCCGCCCCGCCGTGCTCGGCGGCTGCCTGCTCGTGACGCTCGCTCTCCTGGCCGAGTACGGCGCGTTCGAGATCACCCAGTACCGCACGTTCACGGTCGAGATCTTCACCGAGTTCCAGCTCGGCTTCAACGCCGTCGGGGCGTGCGTGCTCTCGCTCGTCCTGGTGCTGATCGGGCTCGTCGTGCTCGCCGGCGAGCTCACGCTCACCGGCTCCTCGCGCGGGACGCGCTCCGGCTCGGGGGTCGCGCGGCCCGCGACGCGCGCGACGCTCGGAGGGCTGACGCTGCCGGTGCTCGCACTGCTCACCGCGCTCGCGGCACTCGCGCTCGGAGTGCCGTTGTACGCGCTGGTGTACTGGATGGTGAAGGGCGGCTCGACGACGCTGCCGGCCGCGTCGCTGGCGGGCGCACTCGGGCGCACGGCCGAGTTCAGCGCGGCCGCGGCGGTGCTCGCGAGCGCGCTCGCAATCCCGCTCGCCTCGCTGTCGGTCCGCCACCGCAACCGGGTGACGCTGATGATCGAGCGGCTGGCGTTCGTACCGATGGCGCTCCCGGGGCTCGTGGTCGCGCTGGGGCTGGTCTCGTTCACGGTCCGCTACGCCCTGAGCCTCTATCAGGGAACGCTCGAGCTCGTGGTGGCCTACGCGATCCTGTTCCTGCCGCTCGCGCTCGTGGCGGTGCGCGCGGCGATCGCGCAGGCGCCGGCGCGCCTGGAGGAGGTCGGCCGCTCGCTCGGGGCCGGCCAGTTCGCGGTGTGGCGCCGCGTGACGCTGCCGCTGATCGCTCCAGGCCTCCGCGCCGCCTTCGCGCTCGTGTTCATCTCCTCGGCGACCGAGCTGACCGCGACGCTCGTGCTACACCCGACCGGCGTGAACACGCTTGCGACACAGTTCTGGTCGTACTCGAGCAACTTCGCGTACGGGGCCGCCGCGCCGTACGCGGCTCTGATGGTGGCGATCTCGGCGGTCCCGGCCTACCTGCTGAGCAGGCGCACGACCGTGCGGCCCGAAGGCGGTGCCCCGTGAGCCGCCTGCGAGTGCAGGGTCTCGTCAAGGGCTATGGCAACCGCCAGGTGCTGCGCGGGCTCGACCTCGACGTGCCCGCCGGCTCGTTGACCGCCGTGCTCGGCCTCTCCGGCTGCGGCAAGACGACGCTGATGCGCGTGATCGCGGGCTTCGAGCGCGCCGAGCGCGGGAGCGTCGCGCTGGGCGCCCACACGCTCGACGACGGGCAGACGTACGTACCGCCGGAGCGCCGCGGCATCGGCTACGTCCCGCAGGAGGGCGCGCTGTTCCCGCACCTGTCGGTCGAGGCGAACGTCGGCTTCGGCCTGCCGCGCAGCGAGCGCCGCGGTTCGGCCGTGCACGACCTGCTCGAGATGGTCGGAATCGAGACGCTCGCGCGACGCCTGCCGCACGAGCTCTCCGGCGGCGAGCAGCAGCGCGTGGCGCTCGCCCGGGCGCTCGCGCGCTCCCCCCAGGCGCTGCTGCTCGACGAGCCCTTCTCCTCCCTCGATGCGGCGCTGCGCGCCAGCCTGCGCGAGGAGGTCCACGAGCTCCTGCGCGCACAGGGCGTGACGACGGTGCTGGTGACGCACGACCAGGAGGAGGCGCTGTCGCTCGCCGACGTCGTCGCCGTGCTTCGCGACGGCACGATCGTGCAGCAGGGCACCCCTGCCGAGCTGTACGAGCGCCCCGCCGACGCGCCGCTCGCGCGCTTCCTCGGCGCGGTCAACCTGATCCCCGCGAGCTTCGAGGGCGCCGCGGCGCTGACCGCACTCGGACCGCTCGCGCTGCGTGAGGATTCGGTCGCCGCGACCGGAGCCGGGACGGTGATCGTGCGTCCCGAGCAGCTCGAGGTCCGGCCTCGAACAGGCGACGCAGACGGGGCCGCCGGCGGCCTTGGCGGGCGCGTCGAGCAGTGCCGCTACTACGGCCACGACGCGCTGCTCGAGATCAGGCCTGACACCGCCGGCAGCGAGCAGCTGCTGCTCGCGCGCGTGCTCGGGGAGCACGCCCTGCCCGCCGGGACAGCGGTGACAGTCGCCGCGCGGGGACCGGTCAGCGCGCTCGGCTGATCGCGTGCTGCACGGCTCGCCGTGTTCGGGCAGGTCTAGCATCAAGCGATGACCCGCGGCTGGAACTGGGACTTCGAGGACGAGCCGGGTGCGAAGACGCGGGGGCGGACGCGCGCCGCGCGCCTGCCGGCGCCCGCGCCGCCCCCTCCCCCACCCGCCGGCCCGCCTCCCGCGCGCGCCACCCAGGTGCGCCGGCGCCGGCTCGCCGCCGGAGCCGTCGCGCTCGCGCTGGTCGTGCTCGCGATCGTGCTCGCCACCGGCTCGGGCGGGCGCGCGAATGCGAAAACTGTTGCCGGCCTGGCAGGGCACCCGCACGCGCGCATCGTGCCCGAACGCGACACGCAGCTCGATGAACGTTCGGCGGTCGGTTCGGTCCTCGCGTACACGCCATTCGTGCGCGAAGGCAGCGGCAAGGCCGGCGACGTGGCGCTGACGTTCGACGACGGGCCCGGCCCTTACACGCCGGCGCTGCTCGGCGTCCTCGAGCGTATGCACGTCCACGCCACGTTCTTCGCGATCGGACGGATGGAGCGCTACTTCA
Source organism: Solirubrobacteraceae bacterium (assembly GCA_036264095.1). GTDB lineage: Bacteria > Actinomycetota > Thermoleophilia > Solirubrobacterales > Solirubrobacteraceae > Palsa-744. The sequence continues at coordinate 9,224 of DATARO010000075.1, forward strand.
GCGTGTCGACAGAACGCGAGATCCGTGACGGCGACGTGGTCGGCGACCACACCGAGAACCACCCGATGCTCGCCCAGCTCTCCGCCCACGACCAGCGCGAAGAGCTGTTCGAAACGCTCGTGCGGATCGAATTCCTCGGCGGTGCCCGGTCGACGCTGTTCCGCCCGCCCTACGGCTCGTTCAACGCGACGACCTTCCGCCTGCTGCATCAGCTGCGCCTGCTGATGGTGCTTTGGTCGGTGGACACGGACGACTACCAGCAGCCCGGGGTCAGTGCGATCGTCGAAAGCGCGCTCGCGGGCGGCCACGCCGGCGCGATCATCCTCATGCACGACGGCGGGGGCGACCGCACGCAGACGATCGCGGCGCTGCCCGCGATCATCCGCGGGCTGCGCGCGCGTCATCTGAAGCTGGTGACGGTGCCGCAGATGCTGGAGGATGAACCGCCGCGCGCCGGACAGCCACTGCCCAGCAACCTCGCTGGAGACTGAGACTCGGGTCCGCGGGGACGCCCTGGCCCGGCGGTATCCTGCGCCCGCATGCACGGCTCCAGCCGACGCGGCCGGCACCGCGCCCACCATGGATCTGCATGACTCCCGCGCCAGGCGTGAGGCGGGACGGCGCGAGCTGCGCCGCCGGCGTCTGACGGCGCTCGCCCTGCTCGGCGCGGCCGTCGTAGCAGTGATCGCAGTCGCGCTGGCGGCGGGTTCCGGAGGCTCATCGCCGCGCGCACAGGTCACGCACGCGGCGAAGCCGACGCGCGCGCGAGGAGGCGCAGCGGCGGCGACGACGGGACCTGCAGGGCCGCCCGGATCGGAGCCGGTGCCGATCCTGATGTACCACGTGATCGCATCGCCGCCCGCGGGCGCCCCGTTCCCGGGCCTGTACGTCCCACCGGAAGAGTTCGCCGCGCAGATGCACGCGCTCAAGGAAGCCGGCTGGCACGCCGTGACGATGGACCAGATGCGGGCCTACTGGACGCGCGGCACGCCGCTCGGGGCGGGCAAACCGATCGTGCTGAGCTTCGACAACGGCTACCACTCGCAGTACTCGCAGGCGCTTCCCGTGCTGCGGAGCATCGGCTGGGTCGGCGTCGAGAACATCCAGCTGAGCGGGCTGCCGCCGTCGCAGGGGGGGCTCAGCGAATCAGAAGTGAAGGGGCTGCTGGCCGCGGGCTGGGAGCTCGACACCCAGGGGATCAGCCACGCCGACCTCATCACGCTCGGCGCCGAAGCGCTCCACGAACAGGTTGCCGTCGCGCGCACGACGCTGCAGAGGCGCTACCACGTCCCCGTGGACTGGTTCTGCTACCCCTCCGGGCACTACGACGCGACCGTGATCGCTGCGGTCCGGGCCGCCGGGTACGTCGGGTCGACGACCGTCGTGCCGGGATGGGCGCATCCCAACGACGACCAGTACCGGCTGCACCGGCTGCGTGTGCTCGGCGGGACCGAACCGCAGGCGCTGCTCTCGCTGCTCGCGGCGATTCGCGACGACCCGCCGGCGCCCGCCTCATACAACGGCGCCTGAGCGGCGCGTGAGAGCGCGAGCGCCGCGCGCGCCGCACGGACCTCCGGCACGACACGGCGCTCAGGCTCACCGGGTTTCTCAACCCGTCCCCCCGCCTGCATTCGGAGACCTTGCCAGCTCGCGGGCGCCGCTACCGCCTACTTCTGGACGCCGGCGTCCGGCGCTCGTCGCACCGCTACGCTCGGCCCGTGACGCCCGAGCAGCTCGCCAACCTCGCCCACCTGCGCCGCGCCCGCGACCTGATGGATCGCGAGTACGCGAGCGCGCTCGACGTCGGAGCGCTCGCGCGCGTCGCGTTGATGTCGCCCGCGCACTTCTCGCGGCAGTTCCGCGCGGCGTACGGGGAGACGCCCTACGCCTACCTGATGACGCGCAGGATCGAGCGGGCGAAGGCGCTGCTCCGCCGCGACGACCAGTCGGTCACCGAGGTCTGCCTCGAGGTCGGGTGTACCTCGCTCGGCTCGTTCAGCGCGCGCTTCACCGAGCTCGTGGGCGAGACGCCGACGGCCTACCGCGCCCGCGACCACCGCGCGCTCGCGCGCGTGCCGGGCTGCATCGCGAAGGACCTCACACGGCCGAGCAAAGCGAGCAGGATCGGAGAAGTGCGCGCGACGGCCGCTCTCTAGCCTTGCGGGCATGGATCTCACTCTCTCTCAATGCTTCGTGCTGATACATGACCCGGACAGCGCGCTGTCCTTCTACCGCGACACGCTCGGCCTCGAGCTGCGCAACGACGTGGCCCGCGGCGACTTCCGCTGGCTGACGGTCGGCGCCGGCTCGCAACCCGGCGTCGCGATCGTGCTGACGAACTACCTGAACGGCAGCCCCGCCGACGTGGACGCGCTCGAGGGCCTGCTCGCCAAGGGTGCGATGAACGGCGTCCACTTCCACACCGGCGAACTCGACGCCGTGTTCGAGAAGCTCAGAGCTTCAGGCGCCGAGATCGTGCAGGAGCCGACCGATCAGCCGTGGGGCACGCGCGACCTTGCGGTCAGGGATCCGTCGGGGAATCTGGTGCGGATCGACGAACCTGGGGCTCACTAAACAACGACCGGGGGCGGCTCACTAAACAACGACCGGGGGCGGCTCACTAAACAACGACCGGGGGGCCGGT
>DATARO010000084.1:0-2540 GCA_036264095.1 Solirubrobacteraceae bacterium
TGGCCTCGGCGCGCGGCGGCCTCAATCGCTATGGACACGTCTCGACGGCCTACGTTGCCGGCACGCACGACGGCGCCTTCGGCGAATGTGATCTCGACCTCGGACAGCGGTTCCACAACTCCTACGAGCAGTCCAAGTTCGAAGCCGAGCAGCTCGTTCGCGCCCGGACCGATCTGCCGTTCACGATCCTGCGCCCGAGCATCGTCGTCGGTGACCGGCGTAGCGGCTGGACGGCGGCCTTCAATGTCCTCTACTGGCCGCTGCGCGCCTTCTCCCGCGGCCTTTTCACGGCCGTACCGGGCAGCCCCTCGGCACCGGTTGACGTCGTCTCGATCGACTACGTCGCCGATGCGATCCACGAGCTCTGCGAGGGCCGGGACGGCGTCCGCGAGACCTACAACCTGACCGCGGGCGCGAACGCGAGCACGATCGGTGAGATCGCCAACCTGGCCAGCCGCTATTTCCGGCGCCCGCTGCCGAAGGTTCTGTCGCCGACCGAGTTCGCGGCCATCGATTCCGAGATCAGCTCGCGGGAGCGCTCGGCACTCGAGGGCAGCAGCGCGTACTTCCCGTACTTCGCCATCGGGTCGGTGTTCGATGACGCACAGGCTCGGGCGCAGCTTGAGCCCGCGGGCATCCGCGTGTCACCGCTCGGCGATTATCTCGAGCGTCTGCTGGACTTCGCGACGCGCAGCCGCTGGGGCAAGCGGCCGATCGCGCGCGCGGAAGCGCTGCTGGCCTGAGGACTACGATCCAAGTGCGTTGTCTGGCCAGGCGCCCGATCAGGCCGTGAGCTCTCGCAATCTCACCGGCGAGGACGCCGGCGTGAGCTCCGATGCGCTTGAGCTGTTAGTCGAGGTGCTGTCGCAGGCGGAGTCGGTGCAGGCCGGCGACGAGTTCTACAGCCGCCTGTGCGAAGCCGTGTGCCGGCTGGCCCGCATGCAGCGAGCGGTCATCTTTCGCTATGACACCGGACGCCGGCGGGTGCGTGCCGCCGGGGCCCACGGCCTCGACCTCGACCAGTTCGCCGGCGCGCACGTGACCGTCGAGTCAGCGCCGATCGCGGCGCGGGCGTTGCGCGAGGACCGCGTCATCGAGGTCGCCGGCGACCTCAGCGGTCAGGTCCCGAACGAGTTCGCGGCGCTCGTCGCCGAGCCCGTGCGGCTGGTCTGCGCACCAATGGTGGCCGCCGGTCGTGCGATCGGGGTGATCCTGGCCGATCGCCGGCCAACCGCACCCCCGCTCGACGACTCCGAGCGACACCTGCTCTGGACCCTGGGCAAGGCGGCGGCACTGGCGTCAGTGGCGCAGATCGTCGCCACCCAGGCCGAGCGCGCGTCCCAGCTCGAACAACGCATCAACCTCGCCCGGGAGATCCACGAGGAGGTCGTCCAGCGCCTGTTCGGTGTTTCCATGGCGCTGGACGGCGACGGCGATCTGCCCGCGGCTGCGCGCACTCGCTGCGCGAGCGAGACACAGGCCGCCTTAGGGGAGTTGCGAAGTGCTCTGAGCCGACCGCTCGGGCGCACACCGCGCGCCACCGGCACTACGTTCGTGGCCGAGGTCGAGCGGCTCGCCCGCGTGCACCCGGATCTCGGCGTGAGGCTCGAGACCGGCCACGAGGGCGATGTGCCCGCCCCGCTTGAGCCGCTCGCTCAATCGGTGCTCGCCGAGGCGGTACGCAACGCCCATAAGCACTCGAGCCCGACCCGCGTCAGTGTCCGCGTCGCGCGCGTGGACGGCACGTTCGTCCTCGAGGTCGCCAATGACGGTGTCAAGGGAAAGCGGCGCCCGGCGGGCATGGGCTTGCGGCTCGCGGCCCTCGAGGCCCTGCACAGCGGTGGCGTGATCGAGTTCGGCGAGCGCGACCGGGACACATGGCAGGTCCGCCTGGTCGTTCCGATCGATGGCTGAGCAGACCCGCAGCCCCGAGCATCTCAGCGTCCTCGTCGTCGACGATCACGAGGTCGTGCATTGGGGCTTTCGCCTGATGCTCACCCAACAACCGTGGGTGGAGCGCTGCTTGAGCGCCAAGACCGGGCGCGAGGCGCTGGCGCTGGCGGCGCGCTACCGCCCGCACGTGGCGCTGATTGATCTCTTCATCGGTGAGGAGTCAGGCGCAGAGGTCTGCGAGCGCATGCGTGCCGCCCAGCCTCAGACGCGGGTGCTGCTCATGTCCGGCGCGGGCGACATCTCGCCCACCGCCGCGCGGGCCGCCGGCGCATCCGGGTTCGCGCACAAGGACTGGCCGGCGCGCCGAATCGCCGCCGCCGTTCACGCCACCGGACTCGGCAAGACGACGTTCGAACCGCTGGAGCGCCAGGGAGCGCTCGGCCTGTCTGATCGCGAGCGCGAGGTGCTCGACCTGATCGCCTCGGGGGCAACGAATCCCGAGATCGCCGAGAGCCTTCATCTCTCGACCCACACCGTCAAGGGGCACACGAGCGCCGTCTATCGCAAGCTCGGCGTGCGCAATCGCACCGAGGCCGTGCAGCGCGCCCAGCGGCTCGGACTGGCCGGCTAGGCGCGCAGGTCCAGAC
>DATARO010000003.1:0-40611 GCA_036264095.1 Solirubrobacteraceae bacterium
CGAGCGAGCGCCGGGGGGAGCTCGGCGAGGCTCTCGACCGGGATCTCCTGCGCGCCGGCGAGCTCGGCCTCGACGAGATCCTCGAGCAGCTCGGTCTCGTCGCGCAGCAGAGCGGCCGTGCGCAGCACGTTCGCGCTTGCAGCCGGGTGCAGCGCGGCGAGCGCCGGCAGCAGGCCGGCGCGCACGCGCGTCCGGGCGTACCTCGGGTCCGCGTTCGACTCGTCCTCGCGCCAGCCGAGACCCCGCGCGCGGCAGTAGGCCGCTGTCTGCTCGCGCGTGAGGCCCAGCAGCGGGCGCAGCAGCGACCCTTCGCGCGCGCGCATGCCGAGCAGCGCGCGCCGGCCGGGCGAGGCGGCCAGGCGGTAGAGGATCGTCTCGACCTGGTCGCTGGCGGTGTGCCCGCTCGCGAGCAGCGCTCCGGAGCGCGAGGCGCTGGCGCGCGCGGCCTCGTAGCGCACCTCGCGCGCCCACGCCTGCAGGTTCCCGGGGCGGTCGCCCGCACGGGGAACGCGCACGACCTCGAGCGCGATCCCGAGCGCGTCGCAGAGCTGCCGGCAGTGATGCTCGTCGCCGTCGGCCGCCTCGCGCAGGCCGTAGTTGACGTGCAGCGCGCGCACGGTCTCGGCGCCGCGCAGCGACACCGCGACGTCGAGGAGGCACGTCGAGTCGCGGCCTCCCGAGATCATCGCGACGATCGGCTCGCGCCCGTCGAGCAGCCCCGTGCGCGCGACCGCCTCACGCGCGTCCGCGGGGTCCACGGCTAGTCGTCCCGCGCCTTGGCGAGGAACAGCTCGGTCGGCTCGGAGAACCCCTTGAGACGGATCTCGCCGATGCGCTCGAAGCACAGCGGGTGCGAAGCGGCGACGTCGACGACGGCGCGCGTGACGAGCACCTCTCCGCCTCCTGCGCGGGCCACGACGCGGGCGGCCTGGTTGACCTCGCGCCCGAAGTAGTCGCCGTCGCGGTACAGCGCCTCGCCGTAGTGGATGCCGATGCGCGGCTTCGGGCCGTCATCGACGCCGTGCTGGAGCGCCACCGCCCAGTCCGTGAGCGCGCCCGCGTCGGACCCCACGACCATCACCTCGTCGCCGAGCGTCTTGATCACGCGCGCGTCGATCGGCAGGTTCGCCGACACGGCCGCTGCGAAGCGCCCGACGGTGTCGACCGCGGCCTCGTCCCCCTGCTCGTTCGTGAGCTGGGCGTAGCCGGCGAGGTCGGCGAAAGCGATCGCGACGCGCAGGCGGCCCTCCTGGCGCGCGGCGTCGCCGAGGTCGGCCTCCATGTGGCCGATCATGTCCTGCTCGACGAAGTGCGAGAGCAGGCGGCCGTGCAGGTAGACCATGAACGGCGCGGCGAACGGCAGCACCGCACGCGTGAGGCCCTCCATCTCCTCGGCGATCTCGACACTCGACATGCCGGCGCGCATCAGCGGCTCGTGCACGTAGAGGTGGATCAGGCGCACCTCGGCGTCGGCGATCTGGGCGACGACCTGCCCGTAGACGCGCATCAGCTGCAGGAACGCCGGCTGCGGGAATCCGGCCTCCAGCACCGCCGCCGCGTAGCGCAGCATCTGCACGTCTTCGTCGGAGAGGCCCTCCGCGGCGGGGGCGGCGAGCGCCATCGCGGTGAAGATGCGCGTGATCAGGTCCCCGTCGAGACCGGTCTCACGCTCGGCGTCCTCGAGCGTGTGGCCGCCTTCGCGAGTGGTGAGCAGGTTCTCGATCGGGCCGATCGCGAGCTGGCCGCTGTCGCTGGCGCGCTTGATCTCGGCGAGCGTGTGGCCGCGCGCGCGCAGGCGCGCGACGACGCGGACGTACGCCTGCGCGTTGGGGGTCCACTCGCCGTCGTAGCCGGGCACGAGGCCGAGGTCGACCCAGCGCCGCACGGTGCCGGGTGCCACGCCTGCCTGCGCAGCCACATGCGCGAGTGTGACCGCGCGCGCGTCGTCGCCGCGGTCCCCGGTGGACGCGCTCACTCAGGCGCGCGCGGAGAGGGACGTTCGCATACGCCGGAGTCTAGAGTCGCGGGCGATGGGCGAGCGGGCGACGATCCACCTCCACCCCACCGCGCCGCTCGCGCCCCGCGTGCTGCTGCCGGGCGACCCGGGCCGCGCCCTCGCCCTCGCCCAGGCGCTGCTGTCCGAGCCGCGCATGTTCAACCACAACCGCGGTCTGTGGGGCTACACCGGCACCGCGCCCGACGGTCAGCCGCTGACGATCCAAGCCACCGGCATGGGCGGCCCGTCGGCCGCGATCGTGCTGACCGAGCTCGCCGCGCTCGGCGCCCGCGCGGCGCTGCGCGTCGGCACCTGCGGCGCGCTGCGGAGCGAGCTCGCGCTCGGGGACCTGGTGATCGCATCAGCGGCGATCTGCGCCGACGGCACCTCCCGCGCGCTCGGTGCGGACGGTCGCGCCGACGCGGACGCGGGCCTGACCGCCGCGCTCTCGGCAGCCGCGCCGGACGCGCCGGTGGGCGCGATCGTCACGGTGGACCTTTTCTACGACGCGAGCCTGCCCTCGGCAGACGACGCCCTCGCCGTCGAGATGGAGGCGGCGACGCTGTTCACGCTCGGGCGCTCGCTCGGTGTCGCGGTCGGCTGCGCGCTCGTCGTCTCCGACACGTTCGGTGAGGGTGCCGGGCGCGCGCGCATCGACGCCGACCGGCTGGCGGCCGCCGGAGAGCGCATGGGGCGCGCCGCGGTCGAGGCGCTCAGCGTTTAGGAGCGGCTTTGGCTTTCGCGCCCGATGGCGCTTTCGCCCGTGCGCGCGCCGGTTTGGCCGTTTTGCGCGCGGCGTTGGCTGCTTTCGCGGCGCCCACCTCCGCGGAGTGCCGCGGCACGCCCGCGCTCGAGCGCCCGCCTGCGCCCGTCGCTGCGCGCTCCGGCGCGAACGCCTTCTCGATCCTGTCGGTGAGCACGCGCAGCTGCGACTCGATCGCCGACAGCCGCGCCTCCACGCCGCTCGGCGAGAGCGCGCGGTCGAGGCGGTCGACGCCGTCCTCGATCGCCTCGAGGCGGTGGGAGACCGACCGCAGGCGCCGGGTGAGACGTTCGATGTCGGCGGCGGACGGGATCTTCAGCGCGCCCAGCGCCACCTCCTGTGCCTGGGAGGCCTTCTCGCGCGCGTCGAAGGCGCGCCCGACGGCGCCGGTCAGCAACGGGCTTTCCAGCAGGTCCGAGAGGGCCTTGCCGAGCCGGTCCTCCGTGTTCGAGCCGAGGCGCTCGCGCAGGCCCTTCGCGACGTTGCCGGGGTCGGACATGCACGGAAGGATACGGTGCGACCGTGGCCGCGCGCGTGTTCGTGTTCATCCAGTTGGAGTTCGCATGGGCGCTCGGCCCGCCTGACGGCCGCTACCTGCTCCGCGACGGCCCGGACGCCGACCCCGAGCGCGTCGTCGTGCTGACGACGCTCGGCGCGCCGCGCTTGCAGCTCGCGAGCGGCCGTGCCCCGTTCGGGAGCCGCGCACGGCGCCGCGAGCGCGAAGCCACGCCCGAGCCGGCACCCGTGACGACCGCGCGCGCAACCGTGATCGACCCGGTCCCGCTCTCACTGGAGACGCAGGCCAAGGCGTGGCTCACGGATCTCGACCGCGAACGGGAGATCGGCGCGGCCACGGCGGTGCTCAACCGCGTGCTGCACCTGCACCGGCTCGCGTCCGCCGATCCGACGGTGCACGCCGTCTCGCCCGGGCAGGCGCTCGTGATCCGCGCCGGCTGGGGCGAGGGCGAGCAGGTCGCCGATGGCGTCTGGGCGCACGCGCGCGAGCTCGACCCGAGCGCCGGGCGGCGCTCGCGCGGGCGCGGTCGCAGAGACCGCTCCGCCGCGCTGCGCCCGCAGGAGCGCCTCGCCGCGCTGCTCGGCGGGCGCACGAGCACGCTCGTGTGCGAGGAGCTCGTGCTGCGCTGCCGCGAGGACCTCGACGCCGGGCGGATCGCGCACGCGGCGATCCAGCTCGACGCCGCCTACGCGGCGGCGATCCCCGAGCTCCGCGCGGAGGAGCGCCAGGACCTCGCGGTGCGGATCGCCGAGCTGGAGAAGCTCCACGACGGCGTCGCCGCCCTGGCGCGCGCCGCGCTGGATCACCCGGGAGCAGGCCAGACGCCGCCCGGGCTGGACACCGAGCGGCTCGAGCACGCGCTCGTGCGCATCGAGTCGGCGCTCCGCGCGCGTACTGCCACTGGCTTTAACCTGCGGTGAGCATGGATCCAACCCCCACCGCGGTCGGCACCTGGAGCGGCGGCCGCTTCATGCACTTCGGCGAGCCGGTCGAGGAGCGGCGGCTGCAGGCGCTTCTGCGTCCCGGCGGGGGGATCGACACGGTGATGAGCGCCGACGTATATGGCGAGGGAGAGGCCGATCGCCTGCTCGGCGCCGCGCTCGCCGGAGTGGAGCGCGAGAGCTATTGCCTGATCGGTGCCATCGGCCACGACTTCTACGCGGGCGAACGCGACGGCCCGCGCGGCTTTCCGCGCTTCACCGACGAGCGCCTGCGCGGGCCGGACCAGTACGCCGCCTACCTGCGCATGGCGACCGAGCGCAGCCTCGAGCGCTGCGGGGTCGACGCGTTCGACCTGCTGCTGCTCCACAACCCCGATCGCACCGGTTACCGCAGCGACGCCGTCTGGGCGGGGATGGCCGACCTGCGTGACGCCGGGCTCACGCGCCTGATCGGCGTCGCCCCCGGTCCGGCCAACGGGTTCACGCTCGACCTGATCGACTGTCTGGAGCGCCACGGTGAGCTGATCGACTGGGCGATGATCATCCTCAGTCCGATGGAGCCGTGGCCGGGCGAGCTCGTGCTCGACGCCGCGGCCGCGGCCGATGTGCAGGTGATCACGCGCGTCGTCGACTACGGCGGCGTCTTCCACGACGACGTGCGCCCCGGGCACCGGTTCGCCGAGCACGACCACCGCCGCTTCCGCCCCGACGGGTGGGTCGAGGACGGCAGCGCGCGTCTCGAGCGGATGCGCCCCTACGCCGAGCGACACGGGCTGACGATGCTGCAGCTCGCGTGCGGGTGGAATCTGGCCCACCGCGCCGTCGGCTGCGTCGCACCCACCCTGATCCAGGAGGCGGGCGAGGTCGCGCGCGCGATCGAGGACAAGCGCGCGGAGCTGGCGGAAGTCGACGACCCGAGCCCGCTCACGAGCACCGAGGTCGAGGAGATCCGCGCGATCGGCGACAACCGCGGCTGCATGGCGCTGAAGGGCGGGAGCAGCGAACACGAGGGACCCGCTCGCGCCGACCGGTGGGGGCTGGACGTGGAGCTGACGGCGGCCGCCGGCCGCTGGGGCATCGACCCGCGCCGCGATTTGACGCGCGCGACGGACCACGGCACGGCGATGATCGGAGGACCGAAGTGAGCAGCATCGACGTGAGCGGGTTCAAGCAGGGGCAGCGGGCGATGTGGACGGCCGGCGACTACGGGGAGGTCGCGAAACGGATCGAGAGCGTGGGCGAGTACGTCGCCGAGCGCGGCGGGGCGCGTCCGGGGATCGCGCTGCTCGACGTGGCGACCGGTACGGGCAATGTCTCGATCCCGGCGGCCCGCGCGGGCGCGCGCGTGACCGGACTCGACCTCACGCCGAAGCTGATCGAGGCACAGCGCGCACGCGCGGCGGCAGCGGGCGTCGAGGTCGAGCTCGTCGAGGGAGACGCCGAGGAGCTGCCGTTCCCGGACGGGTCGTTCGACGCCGTGACGTCGTGCTTCGGCGTCATGTTCGCCCCGCGGCAGGAGCGGGCGGCCGCCGAGCTCGCCCGTGTCGCCCGGCCCGGCGGCACGATCGTGGTCGCGGCGTGGACGCCCGAAGGCTTCGTCGGCATGACCTTCCGCACCGCGGCGAAGTACATGCCGCCGCCACCGCCGGAGCTGCGACCGCCGGTCATGTGGGGCGATGCCGATCACGTGCGCGCGCTGTTCGCGGGCACCGGCGCCGAGCTGTCGTTCGAGCCGCGCGCCGTGACGTTCGCCGGCGAGTCCGCGCAGCGCTGGCTCGAAGACGACGAGCGCCTGCTCGGGCCCACGGTGATGGCGAAGGCGGCGCTCGAGCAGCAGGGGCGCTACGAGGACCTGCGGCGGGAGATCGTCGATCTCTACGAGTCGGTCAACGAAGCGGACGACGGCAGCTTCCGCGTCGAGGCCGCGTACCTGGTGACCGTGGCGAAGCTCCCGGCCGATGGTTAGCGGGCGCGCGACGCGGGCAGCATGAGCGCGATGGCGGAGGGACGAGTGCCGGGCGTCGCGCTCGCGGGCGGAGTCGAGATCCCCCAGTTGGGCTTCGGTGTGTTCCAGGTCCCGCCGAGGGAGACGGCCGAGCCCGTCGCGCAGGCGCTGCAGATCGGCTACCGCCACATCGACACCGCGGCGGCCTACCGCAACGAGCGCGCCGTGGGTGAGGCGGTGCGAGCCTCGGGGATCCCGCGCGAGCAGGTGTTCGTCACGACGAAGTGCTGGAACGACGACCAGGGCTATGAGGCGGCGCGGGCCGCCTTCGAGGGCAGCGAGCAGCGGCTCGACGTCGGCGTGGTCGATCTCTACCTGATCCACTGGCCGGCGCCCGCCCTCGACCTCTACGTGGAGACGTGGCGCGCTTTCGGCGAGCTGCTCGACGAGGGGCGCGTGCGTGCGATCGGCGTCTCGAACTTCCAGCCCGCGCACCTTCGCCGGGTGGTCGAGGAGACCGGACGGACCCCCGCGATCAACCAGATCGAGCTGCACCCCTACTTCCAGCAGGCAGAGCTGCGGCGGGTGCACGCCGAGCTCGGGATCGTCACGGAGGCGTGGAGCCCGCTCGCGCAGGGAGCCGTGCTCGAGGACCCTGCGATCGTCGCGATCGCGCAGGCCCACGGGCGCACCCCCGGGCAGGTCGTGATCCGCTGGCACCTGCAGCTCGGCAACGTCGTGATCCCGAAGTCGGTGACGCCGTCGCGCATCGCCGAGAACTTCGACGTGTTCGGCTTCGAGCTGGCGGCGGAGGAGATGGAGGCGATCGAGGATCTCGACGCGGGGCGGCGGACGGGACCGGACCCGGACGTGTTCGTGCAGCCATGAGCGGATCAGTCTGATTCCTCGAGGGACCGCCAGATCAAATGATCCGCGGCTCTGACGGTCCGGGGCCGCGCAGTGATCAGTGCGAGCGTTGATCGATTCCGCAGCCCTTCGTGGAATCGACCAACGCCCCGAGCTCCTCCACCACATCCCCTCGCAACCGCACGCGCGCGATGTCATCGAGCGGCGTCCGGCCCTGCGTGCAGATCGCGACCGCCCCGCCGCGGCCGTGGGTCAGAAGCGGCAGCCCGGCGACGGGATGCACCTCGAGCGAGCTCCCGATGCACAGCAGCACATCCGCCGCTTCGCACAGCTCCCGCGCGCGTTCGAGCGCGGCGGCAGGCAGCATCTCGCCGAACAGCACGACGTCGGGCTTCAGCGGCTCGTCGCAGTCCCCGCAGCGCGGCACGCCGTCGGGCGTGGCCGCCAGCAGCGCGCGTACCCGCTCGATCGGCAGCGCGCATCCGCAGCTTGCGCACGAGCTCGTCGCGATGCTGCCGTGCACCTCGACCAGCTCGCGAGTGCCCGCGGCGCGGTGGAGCATGTCGACGTTCTGCGTGATCACCGCATCGAGCAGGCCGCGGCGCTCGAGCTCGGCGAGCGCGCGGTGGGCGCCGTTCGGGCGCTTGCCGGCGAGGCTCGCGAAGCGCTCGCCGTAGAAGCTCCAGAACCGGGCCGGGTCGGCGCGGAAGGCGTCGATGTGCGCGACCGCGACGGGGTCGACGCGCTCCCACAACCCCGTCCCCGGCGTGCGGAAGTCGGGGATCCCCGACGGGACCGAGATCCCGGCCCCCGTGAGCGCGACGACCGAGCGGGCGTCGGCGATCAGCGCGGCGAGCGTCTCGACGCCGCCCGCGGGCGTGGTCGTGCCCGCCATCTCAGCTGCCCGTGAAGCGCGCGGCGCGTTTGCCGAGAAAGGCCGAGATCCCCTCTTTGGCGTCGTTGCTCGTGAAAGCCTCCGCGAACGCGCGCTTCTCGTCCTCGATGCCCTGGTCGAGGTCGCCCGCACCGGACACACGCTTGATCTGGGCGACGGCGAGCGGCGCCTGGGCGGCGAGCTTGCGGGCCCAGGCCAGCGCGGTGTCGAGCAGTTCGTGGTCGTCGACCAGCCTGCCGGCGAGGCCCAGCTCGAACGCTTCGTCGGCGAGGATCGGGTCCCCAACGAGGTTCATCTCGAGCGCCTTGCTGGTGCCGACCAGCCGCGGCAGCCGCTGGGTGCCGCCGAAGCCGGGAATGATCCCGAGCTTGACCTCCGGCTGGCCGAACGTGGCCGACCGCGCCGCGATGCGGACGTTGCAGGCCATCGCGAGCTCGCAGCCGCCGCCGAAGGCGAGCCCGTTGACCGCAGCGATCGTCACGATCGGACCCGCTTCGAACTCGCGGAACAGCGCGTGGGCGCCGTCGAGGAGCTCGCGGGGCGACGGGCCCGAATCTCCGTCCATCGCGGTGAACGCCTTGATGTCGGCCCCGGCGCAGAACAGGAACGGGTTCGAGGAGGCGATCACGAGCGCGCGGACACCCGAGGCCTTCGCACGCTCCCACACCTTCTGCAGGTCGCCGACGACCTGCGGAGATATGGAGTTCATCTGGCCATTGGCGAGCCACGCGATCGCGACCCCGTCCGGGCGGGTCTCGAGCTTGACCACCTCGGCGGGCTGCTCGGCGTCGGGCTGGGGGTAGGCGTAGAACCCTTGCCCCGTCTTGACGCCGAGGCGGCCCTGCGCGACGAGCCGGCGCAGGATCGTCGGCGGCGCGAAGCGCTCTCCGTAGCGCTCCTGCGCGTTCTCCATCCGCGCGAGCACCTCGTCCAGGCCCTCGCTGTCGGCCTTCATGAACGGAGGCATCAGGCCGCGGCGGGGGTCGAGGCCGGCGCCCGCCATCATCCCGAAGTCGATGTCGCGGTGGGTGGCGACGCCCTCCTCGAGCACGAGGCACGCCTCGAGCAGCGTCTTCAGCGACAGCATCTCGACGAGCTCTGCGACGTCCGGGTCGTTCTTGCCCTCGAGGTTCGGCTCGCCCTGCGGGTCGTAGAAGCCGTTGCCGCCGGTCTTCGCGCCGAGCTTGCCGTCGGCGACGAGCTTCTGCATGCCCCTGGGCACGTAGAAGCGTTCCTCCCCGTAGGACTCGACGAGGTGCTCGGCGACGTGCAGGACCGTGTCGAGGCCGAGCAGGTTGACGAGGTGATAGGGGCCGACGGGCACGACGCCCGCGGCACCGACGCCCTCGTCGATCGCCTTGATCGAGAGCCCCTTCTCCTCCTGTTCGCGCCAGACCTCCGCGATCCCGGAGTTGAGTATGCGGTTGACGACGAAGCCGGGGACCTCCGCGCAGGTGATCGGCTGCTTGCGGATCGCCTGGGCGAACGTGAGCGCCGCGGTGACGATCTCGGCGGAGGTCTCCTCCCCCTCGACGATCTCGATCAACGGCATGAGCGAGGCCGGGTAGAAGTAGTGGAAGCCGACCACCCTCTCCGAGCGCAGCGTCGCTTCGCCGATCTCGGTGATCGAGAGCGAGGAGGTGTTCGACGCGAGGATCGCGTGGCCGGGCGTCGCCGCGTCGAGCTCGGCGAACACGGCCTGCTTGATCTCCATCCGCTCGGGCACCGCCTCGATCACGAAGTCGACGTCGCCGAAGGCCTCGTATGACGTCGTGCCGTGGATGCGTCCGAGGATCTCCGCGACTTGGGCATCGGCCTGCTCGGCCGTGAGCTTGCCCTTCTCCGCCAGCTTGCCGACCTGCGCCGTCGTCACGTTCCGCGCCTCATCCAGACCCGCCTGCACCAGCGCGTCGTCGATGTCCTTCAACACCACGGGGATCCCCGCGGCGGCGATCGTCTGGGCAATCTGGCCGCCCATCGTCCCTGCACCGACGACGGCGGCTCTGAACACGAACATGCTTGCGATCTCCTTGGCTCGGTCGGACGCGGGAGCCTAGATGATCGGGCCTGGGCGCGGCCGAGCACGTGTGCCCGGTCGGCGATCGGCCTCGGATGGAGCCGCTCGGCGGCCAGAGGCGCCGGTGGCGGGCGAGATCGTTCGCGCCCGGGTGAGCGGCTCCGCCCGGGGCGGCGGGCACCTGCGGCTCGCCGCTGCTGCGAAACTCGACAGCGACTTCAGCTCATCCGGCGGGTTGCTCCATGTGAATGTGCACACGAACGGGGGGTAGGGAGAGAACATGAACAACTCGATAAGGCCGCGCCGTCGCTGGGCGCTCGCCGGCGCACCGGCCGTGCTCGCCTGCGCGGTGACGCTCAGCAGCGCGAGCGGCGCAGTGGCGGCTCTGCGCCCCACGGCCAACACCGGCAACGCGGTCGCCGTCAGCTATTCGAGCGCGACGTTGCGCGGATCGGTCAACCCCGAGGGCAGCGACACCTCCTACTACTTCCAGTACGGGCTCACGCGCGCCTACGGCGGCCAGTCCGCGATCGCCGACGCTGGGGCGGGGACGCACTCCGTGCCGATCTCGCTGCCGGTGTCGGGCCTGCAGCCGGTCAGCGTCTACCACTACCGCCTCGTCGCGGTCAATTCCGCCGGCGCGTCGATCGGATCCGACCACACGCTGCTGACGACGAAGGTCCCGCTGTCGCTGGCGATCCTCGCCTCGCCGAACCCGCTGCCGTTCGGCGGCACCGCGACCATCCAGGGGACTCTGTCGGGCACGGGCAACGCCGGTCGCGAGGTGACGCTGCAGGCGGACCCGTTCCCCTACGCCACGGGCTTCCAGCCGCTCGGCAACCCGGAGGTCACGAACGCGACGGGCGGCTTCCAGTTCGTCGTGAGCGGTCTCGCGCAGGTGACGCAGTTCCGCGTGGTCACGAGCACGAAACCGCAGGTGGTCAGCCCCGTGGCGCTCGAGAACGTCGCGGTGCTCGTCGCGAGCCACATCCGCCACGCGCACAGGCGCGGCTACGCGCGCTTCTACGGAACCGTCACGCCGGCCGAGCCCGGCATGCAGGTGGGCATCCTGCGCATCGAACACGGGCACGGCGTGCTCGTCGGCGGCACCGCGCTGCAGCCGCTGAGCGCGACGAGCTCGCACTTCAGCAGCCGCGCTGTGCGGGTACGCCGCGGCGTCTATCGAGTGCTCGTGCGCGTCACGACGGGCGCACAGGTGTCCGCGTACGGGCAGCCGCTCGTGATCCGCTGACAGGGGCCGAACAACAGACCCCGCTCGCGCGCGCGAGCGCGGGACGGCCGGCAGGGGCGCGACCGCGCCCCTGCCGTCCAGGCCGAGCTTCCTAAGCCGGGACCGCCGTCGGCTCCTCGAGGCGACGCGGCAGCAGTGTTTCGCGTGCGATCACGAGGCGCTGGATCTGCGAGGTGCCCTCGTAGAGCTGCATGATCTTGGCGTCGCGGAAGAGCTTCTCCACCGGGTACTCCTTGATGAACCCGTAGCCGCCATAGACCTGCACCGCGTCGGTTGCGACCTTCATCGCGGTGTCGGCGGCGAAGCGCTTGGCGTGGGAGGAGATCAGCGTGTTGCGTTCGCCGTTGTCGAGCGTGAACGCCGACTTCCAGGTCAGCAGGCGCGCGGCTTCGATCTCCGTCGCCATGTCGGCGATCATGAACTGGATCGCCTGGTGCATCGCGATCGGTACGCCGAACTGCACGCGTTCCTTCGAGTAGTCGACGGCGAACTCCATCGCCGCGCGGGCGATCCCGGTCGCCATCGCGGCCACGCCCGGGCGCGTGCGGTCGAGCGTCATCATCGCGAGCTTGAAGCCCTTGTTCTCTTCGCCGAGCAGGTTCTCGGCCGGGACCTCGACGTCGTTGAAGGAGATCGTCGCGGTGTTCGACGCGCGCTGACCGAGCTTGTCCTCCTTCTTGTCGACCACGACGCCCCAGTCGCGCTCGACGACGAAGGCGGAGATCCCGCGGTGGCCCGCGTCCTTGTCGGTCTTCGCGTAGACCGTGTAGTAGTCGGCGTAGCCGCCGTTCGTGATGAAGCACTTCGAGCCGTTGATGACGTACTTGTCACCCTTCTTGACGGCGGTCGTGCGCATCCCGGAGACGTCGGAGCCGGCGTCGGGCTCGGTCAGGCAGAAGGAGGCGAGCAACGGCGCTTCGGTGAGCATGCCGAGGTACTTCTTCTTGACCTCCTCCGAGCCGCCGAGCGCGATCGGCGCCGTGGCGAGCCCGTTGCAGCCGAGCGAGGTCTGGATTCCCGAGCAGCCCCACGAGAGCTCCTCCTCGATCAGGCAGCCGTCGAGGTAGCTGGCGCCCGGCCCGCCGTACTCCTCCTCGATGTGGCTGTTCATCAAGCCGACCTCCCAGGCCTTCTTGATGATGTCCTCGGGCCACTGGCCAGTCTTGTCGTACTCCCAGGCGACTGGGCGGATCTCCTTGACAGCGAAGTCGTGCGCCATCTCGCGCAGGTTCTTCTGCTCGTCTGTGAGCGTGAATTCGACCATTCTTCCGGCTCTCCTAACGGGTGGCAGCTCTCCGCTGATAAGGCCGGCATGCACGGCCGGCCGTTCTTCTTGACAAGGCCGGCACGGAGCGCCGGCCGTTCTTCCTAATACTAGATTGACTGGTCAGTCAATCTCGACCGCGGAGGGTAGCGGAGACCATCGCGATCGGCAAGAATCAGCTCCGTGCAATCCCCCAGCCCGACGCTCGTGCTCGGGATCGCCGAGAACGGCCTGACGTTCGTCGTCATCGGCACGGTTGCCTTCTCGCTGGTGATGTCGATCCTGTTCCTCGTCACCCGCGGGCACGACAGCATGTACGACCACATCGGCCAGGGCGGCCTCTCGCGCGAAAGCGACTTCGCCTCGGTCGCGCCCGCCCCCCCGCCGGATTCCCCGGCGGCGGCCGCCGAGCGCGAGCAGGAGGTGCGCCAGATGGTCCGCGCCCGCAGCGACCGGCTCGTGCGCCGCGGCGAGCCCCCGCTCGACGTCGACTCCGAGGTCGCGCGGCTGCTCGGCGAGCAGCCAAGTGAGGCCGCCGCCGTGGACGAGGGCCTGGTCGAAGAGGTGCGGCAGCTCGTCGTCGCCCGCAACGAGCGGCGCGCGCGTCAGGGCCTCGAGCCGCTCGACGTCGACGCCGAGGTGGAGCGCACGCTCGAGGAGCTGGATCCGTGAGCCGCGCAGGGTCTGGTATGAAGCGGCCATGACCAGCGTCCGCCGCTTCCAACTCGACGAGCTGATCCTCCGTCCGGGCACCTACTTCAACCCGCAGACCGAGATCATGATCCTCGTCGACGACTCACCCGAGGTCGACCACGAGATCTTCGAGTCCGAGGAGCTCGAGGCCAGCGAGTGGGTCCTGATCTCCGAGGACGTGCCCCTCGACGAGAACGAGCGCGACGACCTCGTCGAGCGCTTCCAGCGCTCCCATCAGGAAGGCGCCACCCTGCTCGACGAGGCCGAGGAGGAGGACGAGGACGAAGACGACGAGGACCCGGACGAGGATGAGGACGAGGAGGACGAGCTCGACGGGGTCGACGAGCTCGATCTCGGCCGCGACTGAAGTGCCGCGGCCGAAACTGCCGGCCCCCTCGGCGTGTTCGGAGTGCAGTGGCCCGCTCCGCTGCAAGGCCCTCTGCAGAGCGCAGGGCGCGCCTATCTAGGATCGTTCCGGTGCCCCCGGCCGCGCGCCGCCATGCCCCTCGCGTCCTTGCGACGCTCGCGTGCCTGCTCGCGCTCAGCGGCGCCGCGGCCGCCGCGCGGCCCCGTGGAGGAGCCGCCGCACACGGCCCGAGCGTGCCCGCCGCACTCTCCAAGCTCCTCTCCAGCGGCGCAATCGAACAGTCCGCCTACGCCCGCTACTCCGCCGCCTACACCGCAGCTGCGCGTTCGCTGAAGCACCTCTCGGGCACGCGCAACATAGAGCTCGGCGCCGTGCTCGCCAACGTCCGTGCGATCGCCGCGGCGGGCGGGTTCATCCCCTCGCGCCTGCCCGCACTGTTCCTCACGCTGGAACGCAACCGCCAGTGGTGGACGACCGAACCCCTGCTCTCGAGCGGCGAGCGCGTGAGCTTCCCCGGAAGCCGGATCGTGTGGGAGTACTACGCCGGCCAGGGGATCGAGATCCAGTGGCTCGGCACGTTCGGCGAGGCCAACGGCTACTTCCTCTCGGGCCACGAAAACACCAATCTCCACCAGCTGCTCGGCGAAGTCCTGCAGCTTGCGACCCAGCGCGCGGGCGGCATCGCGTGGGAGTACCTGTTCCGCTTCGACGGCGGCAGCCCGCCGTGGACGAGCGGCCTCTCCCAGGGCACCGCGCTGCAGGTCCTCTCACGCGCCTGGTCGCGCTTCAAGGAACCGGCGCTGCTCGAAGCCGCGCACAGGGCGGTGGGCGTCTTCGAGCAGGCGCCGCCGCAGGGCGTACGCGTTTCCACCCCCGCGGGTGCCGAGTTCGCCGAGTACACCTACGCCCCCTCGGACCGCATCCTCAACGGCTTCATCCAGGCGCTCGTCGGCCTCTACGACTACGCCCAGATCACAAAGGACCCGCTCGGCCTCTCGCTGTTCGAAGCCGGCGACGCCGAGGCGCGCGTCGAGGTCCCCCACTACGACACCGGCGCGTGGTCGATGTATGACCAGCACGGCGAATCGAGCCTCAACTACCACGAACTGCTCACCGAATTCCTCCAGCATCTGTGCGAGCGCACCCGCAGCGGGCCGCCGCTCACCGCGCCGTCTCCGGCACCGACGACGAGCACCCCTACGACGGGAACCACGACCACAACGACTCCGACCACGACCACCGCCGCCGGCGGCGGGTCCGCCGCGCCCTCGGTCCTCGCCCGGGCAGCCGCCACCGCGATCGCCGGCGACTCGATCTACTGCACCACGGCCCAGCGCTTCACGTCCGACCTCGGCACGCCGCCGGTGATCTCCCTGCTCTCGACGAAGCTGCGCGGCGGCGCGCGCACGGGCGTGCAGATGTCGCTGTCGAAGATCTCGGACGTGAGCATGACCGTCCGCCAGGGCTCGCACACGGTCTGGCACAACAGCGCGATCGTCGAACGCGGCAAGCCGCGGCTGCTGTGGATCACGCCCCGCTCCGGCGGCACGTTCACGGTCACGCTGGCGGCGACCGACCTCGCCGGCAACTTCTCGACGGCGAGTGGCACGATCGTCGTCAGCCACCGCTAGCGTCGCGCGCACCTAGACTTGATCGCGGTGATCGCAACGGGCACGATCCGCGCGCGGGGGCTCCTGGAATGACGCGAGTGATCGAGGCGTGGCGCAACCTGGGGACGGAGAGCCGGCCTGCCGTACTCGCCGCGCTCGGGCTGTTCATCTCGATGTTCCTGCCGTGGTACAGCAAGACCGACACGGTGGTCGTCGAACGGACCTCGAAAGCGGGTCGCGCCGCGGCGGTCGCCAGCCAGACGAGCCTCAACGCCTTCCAGGCGTTCTCCTTCGTCGAGGCGGCGGTGCTGCTCATCAGCGGCGGCGTGCTCGTCATGCTCTTCAAGCGCGCTGAGGGCGCCGACTTCCGCATGCCCGGCGGGGACGGCGTGGTCGTGATGGCCGCCGGTGGGTGGGCGGCGCTGCTCGTCTTCTACCGCCTGCTCGACAAGCCCGGGCTGCAGGGCAATCAGCGCGTCACCGCCACCGTCGGCGTGGAGTGGGGCATCTTCATCACCCTCCTGATCGCCCTCGCGCTCGTCTACGCCGGGCGTCGCATGAGCGCCGCGGCCCGTCCCGAACCGCCGCTGCGCGCCTCCCATCCGCGACGGCCGCGACACAGCGAGCGCCCGGACGCGCGCGACGACGACCCGCCCGCGACCTCCGCCACCGAGCCGCTTCGCACGGGCGCCGCGCGCCCCCGCTCGAGCGCCCCCGTGCCCGCACGCGGCCCGTACCCGCCCGCGCCCCGCGCGGCGGGCGAGCAGCTCTCGTTCGAGGATCCCCCCGCGCACGGCGAGTGAGCGGGGCCGTTCGCGGCGGCGCCCGGCATCTACTATGCGGGGCAGATGAGCGAGGCCTCTCCAACGACTCCCTCGTCCGTCGCGGCCATGGGCGAGGGCCTCCGCAAGGTCGGCTACCTGCCCGGAGAGTCGACTGCGCTCGTCTCCTACCTGGCGACGAAGCTCGGCAAGCCGGTGCTCGTCGAGGGCCCGGCCGGCGTCGGCAAGACCGAGCTCGCCAAGGCGCTCGCGCGCCATCTCGACCGCGAGCTCGTGCGCCTGCAGTGCTACGAGGGCCTGGACGAGGCCAAGGCGCTGTACGAGTGGAACTACCGCAAGCAGCTCCTGCGCATCCAGGCCGAGGCCTCGGGCACAGGCTGGGACGCCGTGCAGGAGGACATCTTCGGCGAGGAGTTCCTGCTCGCGCGCCCGCTGATGACGGCGATCTCCTCCGAGCAGCCGGTTGTGCTCCTGATCGACGAGATCGACAAGACCGACCAGGAGTTCGAGGCGATGCTGCTCGAGGTCCTCTCCGACTTCCAGATCTCGATCCCGGAGCTCGGCCGCGTGCAATCGCGGACGCATCCGATCGTGCTCCTGACGTCGAACAACTCGCGCGAGCTGACCGAGGCGCTCAAGCGCCGCTGCCTGTATCTGTGGCTCGACTACCCCGAGCTCGAGCACGAGCTCGAGATCGTGCGCCTGCACGCGCCCGAGCTCCCCGAGACGGTCGCGCGGCGGCTCGTCGAGGTGATCGGGATGGTGCGCGAGCTCGACCTGAAGAAGCCGCCGTCGATCGCGGAGTCGATCGACTGGGCGCGCGCGCTGCTGCTGCTCGGCGTCCAGGACATCGACGCGGACACGTTCACGGAAACGATGTCGGTGATCGTCAAGCACCGCACCGACATGGACGTCGTCGCCGACCGCGTCGGCCTGCGGCTCGGCGCGCCCGCCGATGTCGCCTGAGGAGATGGATGAGAGAAGCGGCCGGCGCTCCGTGCCGGCCTCGGAGGGAGGCGGCCGGCGCTCCGTGCCGGCCCCGGAGGGAGGCGGCCGGCGCTCCGTGCCGGCCTCGGAGGGAAGCGGCCGGCGCTCCGTGCCGGCCTCGGGGCCCGAAGGCCTCCCGGCGCGGATCCTCGAGCTCGGCGAAGAGCTGCGCCGCGAAGGCGTCGCGGTCGGGACTTCGGAGATGCTCGACGCCTTCGCCGTCCTCGGCGAGGTGAGCTGGACCTCCCAGGAGGACTTCCGCGAGGCGCTCGCCGCGACGCTCGCCAAGAGCCAGGAGGACCGGCGCGTGTTCGAGCTCGTCTTCGACCGCTTCTTCTTCCGCGCCGTCGAGCTCGCCGCCGCTCGCGAGGGCGTGCGGGAGGAGGGCGCGCTCGAGCTCGGCGAGCTCTCCAGCGACGAGCTCGCGGCGCTGCGCGAGCAGATCGCCGCCGCGCTTCGCGACGGCGCCGAGGGCGCGATGCGCGACCTCGCGCGCATGGCGATCGCCGCGTTCGCGCGCCGTCAGGAGGGCTCCGGGGTGATCGGCGTCGACGTGCAGCGCATCCGCCGCGCGCTCGGCCTGCGCGCCGAGCCCCAGCCCGACCTGCCCGCGGACGATCCCCGCCGCGAGGGCCTGCCGCGCGACCAGCTGCGCCGCTTCGAGGCGATGCTCAGGCGCGAGCTCGAACGCGACCAGATCGAGCGCACCGGAACCATTCCCCAGGCCCGCCCGCTCGGCGAGCTCGACCGCGCGCTGCCCTCGGGCCCTCTCGCCGACCTCGCCGCAGTGCACCGCGTGGTCACCCAGCTGCGCCGGCGCCTGGCGACCCAGGGCATGCAGATGCGCGGGCACCGCCGCCACGCCCACGTCGACGTTCGCCGCACGATGCGCGCCTCGCTGCAGACGGGCGGCGTCCCGGTCGAGCTGAAGTTTCGCCCGAAGCGGCCGAAACGTCCCGAGATATACGTCCTCTGCGACGTCTCGACCAGCGTCACCTCGGCCTCGGTGTTCTTCCTCTCGGTCCTTCACGCGCTCCACGACACCTTCCGCAAGATGCGCTCGTTCGTCTTCATCGAGCGCATCTCGGAGGTCACCGACATCTTCGAAGGCGAGCGCGACTTCAAGACCGTCAGCGAACGAATCTCGGGCGACGCCGGCGTCGCGGACATCTCCGGGTACACCGACTACGGCCGTGTGTGGTCGGAGTTCCTCGAGCAGGTCGAGGACGACCTGCACCCGCGCGCGACCGTGATCGTGCTCGGCGACGCGCGCACGAACGGCCGCGACCCCCGCGCGGACGTGTTCGCCCGCATCGCCTCGCGCGCCGGCCGCACCTTCTGGCTGAACCCGGAGCCGCACCTCTACTGGAACTACGGCGATTCCGTGATCGCCGCCTACGAGCAGTACTGCAAGGCCTTCGAGTGCTGGACGACCGCGCAGCTCGAGGACTTCGTCCGCGCGCTGACGCGCCCGGCGATCACCGCCTGACCCGCTGCGCTGGTGCCGATCGGCGCGTGCGCGCATGGCTGAGGCGCGCTTGCCCGTAGCGCACGCGGGGTACGCACCAGGCGATAGCATCGACCACGAGTGAACAAGCCAGGGGTGCTGGCGGTCAGGCCGGCTGAGATGGCACACGGGGTTCCGATCCACCGGTGCCGACCCTTCGAACCTGTGGGGTAATGCCCGCGGAGGGAGGTACGGCCATCGAACTGCAGACCCTCGAGCGGCCGCCGGCGAGCGCGGCGGCGGATGTCGCCGATGTCGTGATCGAGGGCATCACCCGCGGCTTCGCGCGTGGGCGCTCCGAGACGGTCACCGCGCTCGAGGACGTCTCGCTCCGCGCGCTGCGCTCGGAGGTGGTCGCGGTCGTCGGCCCGAGCGGGTGCGGAAAGACGACGCTGCTGGAGCTCGTCTGCGGCCTCCAGCAGCCGGACGCCGGCAGCCTGCGCGCCGAGCCCGCGGCGCTGATGCCCCAGCGCGACCTGCTGCTGCCGTGGCTGACCGCGCTCGACAACGCGGCGCTCGCCCTGCGGATCGCCGGCCGCGGCCGCGCGCAGAGCCGCGCCCGCGCGGCCGAGCTGTTCGCGGAGCTGGGGCTCGCGGGCTTCGAGGGCGCGCGGCCCGCCGAGCTCTCCGGCGGGATGCGCCAGCGCGTCGCCTTCATCCGCACGCTGCTCTCGGGCAAGCCGGTGCTGTGCCTCGACGAGCCCTTCGGCGCGCTCGACGCGATCACCCGCGCGGAGATGCAGGACTGGCTCGCGGGCGCCCTCGCGCGCGAGCCCCGGACCGTGCTGCTCGTGACGCACGACGTCGAGGAGGCGATCGTGCTCGCAGACCGCGTGGTCGTGCTCTCCCCGCGCCCCGGCCGCGTCGTCGCCGAGGTCCCCGTCGCGCTCGGGCGCCCGCGCGAGCGCACCGGCGCCGGCGTCGTCGAGCTGCGCGAGCGCGCGCTGCGCGCGCTCGCGGGAGGCCGCGCGTGAGGCGCCGCGCCGGGCCGCTCTCGTTCGCATTGCTGCCCGTGATCCTACTCGCGGCTGCACTGCTCGGCGCGTGGGAGCTCTACGTCGACCTCGCAGGAGTCGAAGAAGCGGTGCTGCCCGCTCCGCACGCGATCGCCGCGGCGCTGTGGAACGGCCGCGGCCTGATCGCGCACAACTTCTCCATCACCGCCGAGGAGGTCGTGCTCGGCCTGGCGATCGCTGTGGCCGGCGGCCTAGCGATCGCGGTCGCCGTGCACCTCGTCCCGCTCGTGCGGCGCGCGGTCTACCCGCTGCTCGTCGGCTCGCAGGCGATCCCGGTGCCGGTGGTCGGCGTCCTGCTCGTCTTCTGGTGGGGCTTCGGCCTGACCCCGAAGTTGTTCGTGATCGCTCTGATCTGCTTCTTCCCGGTTGTCGTCACCACCGTCGACGGCCTGGCCGCGGTCGATCCGGAGCAGCGCAAGCTGCTGCGCACGCTCGACGCCTCGCGCTGGCAGGCGTTCCGCTTCGCCGAGCTGCCCGCGGCGCTGCCGGCCGCGCTGAGCGGCGCGCGCATCGCGCTCGCGGTCGGGGTGATCGGCGCGTTCATCGCCGAGACGACGACGCCGACCACGGGCGCCTACCCGGGACTCGGCCGCGAGATCCTCAACGACGTCAACTTCCAGACCTCCCGCGCATACGCCGGAACGGCCGTGCTGTTCGCGTTCGCGGTCGCGTGCTTCTACGCGCTCGGCGCCGCCGAACACCGGCTCGCGCCATGGCGGGACCGACAACCAGGAGGCAGCACGTGAGCCGAAGCGCAGCGACTCCCATCCGCACCCCGCGCGCGCTCCGCGCCCTCGCCGCGCTGCTCATCGCCGCCTGCGCGTGCGCGCTCGCGAGCGGCTGCGGGACGAAGCAGGACCGCCTCGCGGCGGCGCACACGAAGCGCCTGACGCTGATGCTCGACTTCTTCCCGAACGCCGACCACGCGGCGATCTACTCGGCGATCGCGCACGGCGACTTCCGCGCCGCGGGACTCGAAGTCGTGCCCGAGGCCCCGGCCGAACCGAGCGAACCGCTGAAGCTGCTCGCCGCCGGACGCGTCGACATGGCCATCTCCTATGAGCCCGAGCTGCTGCTCGCGCGCGATCGCGGCCTGAAGGTCGTGTCGGTCGGCGCGCTCGTGCAGCGGCCGTTGACCTCGATCATCGCGCTCCCCGGCAGGCACGTGCGCAAGGTCGCCGACCTCGCCGGCAAGCGCGTCGGGACGGCCGGGATCGCCTACCAGGCGGCCGAGCTGCGCACCGCGCTGACCACGGCCGGCGTCGCGCCCTCGCGCGTGCGCGAAGTCAACGTCGGCTTCAACCTGATTCCGGCGATGCTCTCGGGACAGGTCGACGCGACGCTCGGCGGCTTCTGGAACTACGAGGCGATCCAGCTGCAGCTGGCCCATCGCCGCCCGGTCGTGATCCCCGTGGACCAGGCCGGCGTGCCGACGTACGACGAGCTCGTGCTCGCGGTGCGCGAAGAACAGGCGCACAGCGACGGACCGGCCCTGCGCGCGTTCCTGCAGGCGCTGACGCGCGGCGAGAGCGAGGTGCGCGCCAACCCGGCCGCGGCGGCGGCGCTCGTGCAGCGGGCGAACCCGTCACTCGAAGCGAAGCTGCAACTCGAATCGATCAAGCGGACGCTGCCCGCCAGCGTGCCGGGCGAAGCGGGGAAGCCGTACCTGTGGCAGGCCCCGCCGGCGTGGTTGTCGTTCGCCACCTGGATGTACGACCACCACCTGCTCGCACGCGACCCGCAGGGCGGCCTGCCCCCGTTCACGAACGAGTTCCTGCCGGGGCAGGGGATCTAGAGGGGCTCGTCCACATGCGCGCGTGAGCGCGGGACCCAGCCGGCTAACGCGCCGGGCGCGCCGCGACCGACTCGAGGACCGCGTCGACCAGCGCGCGCTCGGGCGCGGCGAGCCGGTCGCCCGGCGCGGGCGCCGAGGCCGCCTCTGCGCCCGCATCCTCGACCCCGCCGGCGCCCGAGAGGACAGGCAGCACCGCGCACACGCAGTCGGCGAGCACGCCGGCGTGGTAGCCCCCCTCGAGCACGACGCCGAGCGGCACGCCGAGCTCCACCGCGAGCTCGCGGACGCGCCCGGCGATGTGCACGAACGAGCTCGTCTCGAGGCGGCAGCGAGCCAGCGGGTCGAGGCGGTGGGCGTCGAAGCCCGCCGACACCAGGATCAGGTCGGGCCCGTAGGCCCGGGCCGCCGGCAGCACGACCTCGTCCATCAGCGCGAGCCACAGGGGCTCTCCGGAGCCTGCCGGGACGGGCATGTTGATCGTGTAGCCCTCGCCCTCGCCCGACCCGGCGTCATCGAGCGGCCCTGTCCCGGGGTAGAGGCCGTCCTCGTGGATGCATGCCAACAGCACGTCGGATCGGCGCCGGTGGATCTCGGCCGTGCCGTTGCCGGCATGGACGTCCCAGTCGATGATCATCACCCGCTGAGCGCCGTGGTCGGCGATCGCCACGGCAGCGGCGAGCGCGACGTTGTTGAACAGGCAGAAGCCCATCGCGCGCTCGGCTTCGGCGTGGTGCCCGGCCGGCCTCACGCCGCAGAAGCCCGCCGCCGCGTCGCCTGCGAGCAGCGAGCGCACCATCTCGGCGGCGGCGCCGGCCGCGTGCAGGGCGGCCGGGAACGACGCCTCCACGACGGAGGTGTCGGGGTCGAGCAGGCCGCCCCCGCCCGCACACAGCTCGCGCACACGACGGACGTGCTCGGCGCTGTGCACGAGCTCGAGGCGCCCTGGATCGAGTGCCGGCGCCTCGCGGCGCTCCCAGCCGAGCCAGTCGCGGGCCGAGAGCGCGGCCTCGAGCACGAGCAGCCGCTCCGGGGTGTCGGGGTGGCCGGGCGAGTGCACGCGCGGGTCGTGGACCAGGCAGGACGGGTGGTTGAGGTAGAGGCCGCGCCCGGCTGCGTGGTTCACTGGCGGGACTATGGCGCACGCGCTCCCCGACGAGATGCGCGCGGTTCTGTTCGACGGCGTGGGCCGGCCGCCGCGCGTCGGCCGCGTCCCGGTTCCGCGCGCAGGGGCCGGCGAGCTGCTCGTGCGCGTCGAGGCATGTGGCGTCTGCCGCACCGACCTGCACCTGCTCGACGGAGAGGTGGAGATCGCCGATCCGCCGCGCGTCCTCGGGCACCAGGTCATCGGCGTCGTGACCGGCGGCGAGCGCGACGGCGAGCGCGTCGGCATCCCCTGGCTCGGCTGGACGTGCGGGGAATGCGAGTACTGCCGTAGCGGGCGCGAGAACCTCTGCCCCCGCGCGCGCTTCACCGGGCGCGACATCGACGGCGGCATGGCCGACTACACGGTCGCCGACGCCCGTTACTGCTTCTCGGTCCCCGAGCGCTATCCGAGCGTGCAGGCCGCGCCGCTCATGTGCGCCGGCGTGATCGGCCACCGGGCGCTGCGCATGTGCGGCCCGGCGCGGCGGCTCGGGCTCTACGGGTTCGGCGCGGCCGCGCACATCCTCGCCCAGGTCGCGTGCTGGGAGGGGCGCGAGGTGTACGCGTTCACGCGCCCGGGAGACGAGGACGCGCAGGCGTTCGCGCGCTCGCTGGGCGCCGTCTGGGCCGGCGGGTCGCTCGAGGCCCCGCCCGAGCCGCTCGACGCGGCGATCCTGCTCGCGCCCGTCGGCGATCTCGTCCCGGCCGCGCTCGCGGCGCTCGCGCCGGGTGGCACGGCCGTGTGCGGCGGGATCCACATGAGCGACCTGCCCGCGATGCCGTATGAGCTGATCTGGGAGGAGCGGACGCTGCGGTCGGTTGCCAACCTCACCCGGCGCGACGCGCAGGAGCTGCTCGCGCTCGCGCCGCAGGTGCCGATCGAGACGCACGTCACCACCTACCCGCTCGAGGACGCGGCGCGCGCGCTCGACGACCTGCGCGCGGGGCGCTTCACGGGCGCTGCGGTGATCGTGATCTAGACGATCTGACTGCGACCGCGCCGCGCGCGGGCCGCGGGATCGCACCCGCGCGCCGTGGCAAGCGCCGCCGGCTCCCGCGGAAAGCGCGTCGTCGTCTATCCCGCGACCGCCCCCGGGCGCCCGGCCGCGGCATCGCGCTCGCGCGCCGTGGCGACGGCCGCCGGCTCCCGCCGCGGCCGGTCGGGGCGGAAGCCCGGCAGCGTCAGCTCGAAGCTCGCGCCGCCCTCCGGGGAGACGTCGGCGCGGACCGAGCCGCCGTGCGCCTCGGCGATCGCGCGGACGATCGCGAGCCCGAGCCCTGTGCCGCCCGAGCCGCGGTCGCGAGCGGAGTCGGTGCGATGGAAGCGGCGGAACACGGCCTCGCGCTGCTCGGGGGCGACGCCGGGGCCGTCGTCCTGGACGACGAACGTCACGCGCTCGCCCGCCGTCTGCACGCGCAGGCGCACGAGCCCCCTGTCGGGGGCGGTGTGCTCGATCGCGTTGGCAATCAGGTTGCGCAGCGCCTGCGCCAGGCGGTCGGGGTCGGCGCGCAGCGTGCCCTCCGCGATGTCGCTGAGCTCGAAGCGGCGGTCGGCGACGAGGGTCATCCCGTCCCACAGCTCGCCGACGTAGCGCTGCAGGTCGATCGCGTCGACCTTCAGGAACTCGGTCTGCTCGCTCTTGGCGAGCAGCAGCAGGTCGTCGACGAGGCGGCTGATCCGGGCGATCTCCGCGGCGGCGAGGCGCTCCACCCGGCGCACCTCCGCGCTGGTCGGGTTCGGCTGCGCGGCGAGCACCTCGAGCTGCCCGCGGATCACCGTCAGCGGCGTGCGCAGCTCGTGCGAGGCGTCGGCGACGAACGCCCGCTGGCCGGCGAACGCTTCGGTCAGGCGGTCGAGCATGTGGTTGAACGAGTCGGCGAGCACCTTCACCTCCCCGCCCAGCCGGTCCGGCTCAGGGATGCGCGGGTGCAGGTCGCCGGCATCCACACGCGCGGCGACCGCGGCCATCCGGCGCAACGGGCGCGAGACGCGCGTGCCGATCAGGTAGGAGGCCAGCAGCGCCCCGGCGAGCGCGAGCAGACCGGCGAGGATGAACGCGCGGGCGACGCTCGACTGCGCCTCGGCGACGGTCGCGAGCGTCTCCCCCACCCCTACCGCGAGCGGATGCGGGAACCCGCGGATCGAGACCGGCACGCGCAGCAGGCGCAGCTGGCCGATGTCGGCGCCGGTCAGCGTCGAGTAACCCTGATGCGCGGCGAGCAGGCGCGCGGAGAGAGCGTCCTCGCGGTGCTGTTCGGCGAGGGTCTCGCCGTCGTCGGGTTCGAGGCGGAACAGCTCGGGACGGTTCGTGATCGTGGTCGCGCCGGGGATCAGCACGTAGAGCAGCGTCGAGCTGAGGCGGAACGGCTGGCTGCGCACGTACGAGCTCGCCGCCCGCGAGAGGCCCGCGGCGTCGCGGGCGTGTGCTGCGGTCAGAGCGGCCACGAGCTCGCTCGAGTCGCCGCTCAGCTCGTGGTCGATCTGGCGGCGCAGCTCGGTCGCCGTGCCCCGGTAGACCGCCGCGAAGGCGATGCCCGTGCAGATGAGCGTCACGCCGGCGACGGCCGCCGCGAGCCGCCAGCGCAGGCCGGACGGCAGGAGCCGGTTGCGCGCGGCGCGCGCCATCGTCAGCCCGCCGCGCCGAAGCGGTAGCCGACCGCGCGGACCGTGTGGATCGGAGTGGGTTCCTCGGGCGTGCCGAGCTTGCGGCGCAGATAGCCGACGTAGACATCGACGACGTTCGTCGCGGGGTCGTGGTCATAGCCCCAGACGGAGCTGAGGATCGCCTCGCGCGAGACGACCTCGCCGGCGCGGCGCATCAGGAACGCCAGCAGCTCGAACTCTGTCGCTGAGAGCAGGACGTCGCGCCCGGCCCGGCGTACGCCGCGCGTCAGCAGGTTCATCTCGATCCCCTCGGCGGACAGCGTGCTGTTCGAGACCTCGGCGACGACGCGGAGATGCGCGCGCACCCGCGCGGCGAGCTCGGACAGCGAGAATGGCTTGACGAGGTAGTCGACGGCGCCCCCTTCGAGCCCGGCGACCCTGTCCTCGATCTCACCGCGCGCGGTCAGCACGATCACGGGAAGGCTCGGGAGCGTCTTGTGCACGGCCGCGAGCACGTCCATCCCGTTCCTGCCCGGGAGCATGAGGTCGAGCACGACCGCGTCGAAGCCGCCACGGCAGGCGAGCCGTTCGCCCTCGATCCCGTCGAGCGCGACCTCGACCTCAAAGCCCTCGGCCTCCAGGCCCCGTCGCACGAAGTCGACGATCCCCGGCTCGTCCTCGACGACGAGCACCCGCGGGCCCGGCACGGCGCCCTCGCCGACGCCGCTGTCGCGCGCCGCGGACGCGGCCTCGGGCGCACGATCTCCGAGCGCATTGGCCATCGGCCAAGGATAGGCGTCCGCGCGCGGGCAGCGATTCCTGCCGCGCGGACTCCATGAGCTTTCTCACGCGACGGTTACCGGATTCTTAGGGGTTCTTCGCACACTGACTGTTATGCAGATCGTCGAACGCGAGGTCGGGACCGGCTCTGAGCGCGCGCCCGCGCCCGGAGCGACGGCTGACGCGACCGCGGGCAACGAGCGGCTCACCGCGCTCGCCGGCGTCGTCCTGCTGGTCCCGCTCGCCGTGATCGGGGTCACGATCCTGCAGCTCGGCGGGATGCTGTCGGTGCACCTGTTCGTCGGGCTGCTGCTCGTGCCGCCCGTGCTGCTGAAGCTCGGGAGCACGCTCTACCGCTTCGGCCGCTACTACACGCACAGCACCATCTACCGCCTTCGCGGCGCGCCCCCGCTCGCGCTGCGCGCCCTCGGCCCGGCGGTCGTGATCACGACGGTCGTCGTGTTCGTGACCGGGATCTGGCTGCTGTTCGCGGGGCCCGGCTCCCGCAACCCCCTGCTCGAGATCCACAAGGTCAGCTTCATCGCGTGGGGCGTGTTCACGGGCATCCACCTGCTCGCCCACGCGCTCGAGGCGCGCGACGCGACCGTCGCGGAGCTCGCGCGCAGCGCGCGCGTGGCCGGGCGCAAACTGCGCCTGATCGCGATCGGCGCCGCGCTCGTCGCCGGGATCGCGCTCGGGGCCGCGCTCATCCCCCAGTACTCGTCGTGGACGAACTGGAACGCCCACCACCATCACCACCGGGGCGGCTGAGATGCGATCGCACCACTCGACCCACGCCCGGGACGCGGCGCTGGCACAGCTCGGCCGCGCGAACCGCTGGCTCGTGGCGGGCAGCGTGGCGCTGACCGGCGTGTTCGTCGAGACCGCCGCGCAGGCGTTCTCAGGGCACAAGAAGACATCGGCCAAGGGCGCGGTCAGCCACGCGAAAACGCACGGCGCCGCGAAAACGTCCCCTGCCCCCACGAGCACGGCGCCGCTGAAACCGCCGGCGAAAGCGCCCGCCCCGGCGGCGCCCGAAACCGAACAGCGCAGCGAAGAACCGCAGTCGAGCCCGGAATCGCAGGCCGCGCCCGAACAGGCGCCGCGGACCGAATCGCCCGCGCCGGCCGAACACGAATCACCGGCGCCGGCCGAACAGGAAGCGCCCGCGCCGCGCGAAGAACCGGCCCCCGTCACCTCCGGGGGCTCGTGAGCGCCGCGCTCGCCCAGCACGCGCTCCGCGACCCGCGGGTCGCCGCCCTGTCGTGGTCCGCGCTCGGGACGACGATCGCGTTGCGCGTGGCCGACGAGACGCGTGCCCCCGCGGCGCGCGCCGCGGTCGAGGCCGAGCTGGCCGCCATCGACAGCGCGTGCAGCCGCTTCCGCGCAGATTCCGGTCTCTCGCACCTGAACGCGAGCGCGGGCCGCCCGGTGCGCGTGAGCCCGCTGCTGCTGGAGGCGATCGTTCTCGCGCTGCGCGCCGCCTCCCTCACGGACGGCGCCGTCGATCCGACCGTCGGCCGCGCGCTGGAGCTGATCGGCTACGACCGCGACTTCGCCGAGCTCGAGCCGGCGAGCGGCGTGCCGGTCGCACCCCCAGCGCAGCCCGGGCGCGTGCTGGCCCGTGCGCGCTCCGGCTGGCGCACGGTACGCGTCCAGAGCGCGGCCGGGATCGTGACCCTCCCGGCCGGAATCTCGCTCGACCTCGGCGCGACGGCAAAAGCGTGGGCGGCCGACAGAGCGGCCACCGCCGCCACCGCCGCGGCAGGCTGCGGCACGCTCGTCGCCGTCGGCGGCGACGTTGCGTGCGCCGGCCCCGCGTCCGCATCGGGGTGGCCGGTGCGCGTGAGCGACGATCACCGCGACGAGGCCGGCGGCGAGCTCGTCACGATCCGCGACGGCGGCCTCGCGACGTCGAGCACGTCCACGCGACGCTGGCGCCACGAAGGCTCGACGATGCACCACATCATCGACCCGTCCACCGGCATGCCGGCTGAGGGCCGCTGGCGCACGGTGAGCGTCGCCGCCGGTGACTGCACCGATGCGAACATCGCCTGCACCGCGGCGATCGTGCTCGGCTCGGGCGCGGTCGCGTGGCTGACGGCGACGGGGCTCCCCGCGCGCCTCGTGCGCGACGACGGCTACACGCTGCGCCTGTCGGGGTGGCCCGATGCCTGAGCTGATCGCCGCGAGCTCGGGCTCGAGCGCCTACTGGTACCTGACCCGCTCGACCGGGACGGTCGCCCTGCTGCTGATGACCGGGGCCGTCGTGCTCGGCATCGTGGACGTGCAGCGCTGGAGCTCGGCCCGCTGGCCGCGCTTCGTGATCGACTCGCTGCACCGCAACGTCTCGCTGCTGGCGCTCGTGTTCCTCGTGCTGCATGTGATCACGTCCGTCCTGGACGGCTACGCCCCGATCGCGCTGACCGACGCGATCATCCCGTTCGCCGGCTCCTACCGGCCGTTCTGGCTCGGGCTCGGCGCGGTCTCCTTCGACCTGCTGATCGCGATCATCGCGACGAGCCTGCTGCGCGCGCGGATCGGCGTCTCGACATGGCGGGCGGTCCACTGGCTCGTCTATGCGTCGTGGCCGCTCGCCCTGCTGCACGGGCTCGGCACGGGCAGCGACGTGAACCACACCTGGCAGCTGCTGGTCAGCCTCCTGTGCGCGGTCGCCGTGATTGCGGCCGTGGTCACGCGCGTGCTCGCGCCGGGTGCCGCGAGCGCACGTACACGCAACGCGGCACTGGGCGGCGCGGGCGCGTTCTCGCTGTTCCTCGTGCTCTGGCTCCCGGGCGGCCCGCTCGGCTCGGAATGGGCGCGGCGCTCGGGCACACCGGCGTCGCTGCTCCCCCACAGCGCCCACAGCGGGGCCCACCGGTGAGCGCGGCCGAGTCGCCGACGCTCTCGGCCGCGGGCGGCACCGCGCCCTCGCAGGGCGGCGCGCTTCCGCGCGTGCTCGCGGGCGTGCACGAAGGGGTGCTCGATCTCTACAAGCACCTCGACGTCCACGGGCCGCTGCCGGCGTGGCACGCGGGGCGGACGTGGCGCGGCAAGGCGGGCGAATCGCCGCTGATCGAAGAGACGTTTCGCGCGGGCGTGCTCGGGCGCGGCGGCGCCGCCTTCCCGCTCGCACGCAAGCTGCACGCCGTCGCGCGCGCCCGCGGCACGGCGATCGTCATCGCCAACGGCACCGAGGGCGAGCCCGCCAGCCAGAAGGACCGCACGCTGCTCGCGCTGACCCCGCACCTCGTGCTCGACGGCACGATCGCAGCCGCCGAAGCCGTCGGCGCGACGGAGGCGATCGTCGCCGTGTGCGAGCTGGCCGAGGACTGCGTGCGCTCGCTCGAGCTCGCGATCGCCGAACGCGAGTCGGCGGGGAAGGCGCCGCACGAGCCCTCGCTGAGCCTGGCCACAGCGCCCGGGCACTACGTCGCGGGCCAGGAGACCGCGCTCGTCAGCTACCTCGACGGCGGTGCGGCGCTGCCGACGTTCACGCCGCCGCGTCCGTACGAACGCGGCGTCGCGCGCCGCCCGACGCTCGTCAGCAATGTGGAGACGCTCGCGCAGCTCGCGCTCGTCGCGCGGCACGGCGCGTCGTGGTACCGCGCGCTCGGGACGCCCGCCAGCGCCGGGTCGGCGCTCGTGACGCTGTCCGGGCCGGTCGCGAGCCCCGGCGTGTACGAGATCGAGCTGGGCGCGTCGCTCGCTTCGCTGCTGAACGCCGCGGGCGGGACGACGGCGGCCGTGCGCGGCGTGCTGGTCGGCGGCTACGCGGGCAGCTTCGTCAGCGGGGCGCGCCTGCGCGACCTCGCGCTCTCCGATGAACACCTCGCGGCCCACGGCGCGCGGATCGGCGCCGGGGTCGTGGCGCTGCTGTCCGAGGACGCGTGTCCGGTGGCCGAAACCGCGCGGCTGTCGCGCTGGATGGCGGGGCAGAGCTCACGCCAGTGCGGCCCCTGCGAGCACGGTCTCGACGCGATCGCCGAAGCCGTCGCGGACATCGCCCACGGCCAGGCGCGCGAGAGCCGGCTCGCTCAGCTCTCTGCGCTCGTCACCCGCCGCGGCGCCTGCGGGCACCCCGATGGGACGGCCGCCGCCGTGCTGAGCGCGGTGGCCGTGTTCAAGGACGAGTTCGACGCGCACGCGCGCCACGGCCTGTGCGAGCGCTGCCCTACGCCCCCGGAGCTGCCGTTCCCGCGCCAGCCCGTGACGACCGAGACCGCTCGGCGCAGGACGGCCGGCGCGTGAGCCACCACGTCCGCGTCAACCCGATCGCGTGCGAGGCGCACGGCATGTGCGCCGAGCTGCTGCCCGAGCGGATCACGCTCGACGAGTGGGGCTACCCGATCGTCGACGAGACGCCGGTGCACGGAGCCGAGCTGCAGCACGCCCGCCGCGCCGCGCAGGCATGCCCGACGTTCGCGCTCCTGCTGGAGCGCGCCGCGAACGAGCCCTAGGCCCTAGCCCGGCCCGGCGCCGACCGCGCCGGGCGACATGTGGGCGGCTGCGAGGCCCGCCCACTCCCCGTAGGGGGCGAAGAACGTGCGCACCTCGGCTTCCTCGGCGCGGGCGTAGGGGTCTCCCCCGCTCAGGCTGCGCCCCACGAGCTTGAGCAGGTGCAGGTCGCCGGCGGGCAGCTGGTCGTGGCGCCCCTGGCCGCCGAGCGCGAGCATCTCCACCGTCCACGCCCCGATCCCGGGGATCGCGCGCAGCCGTCGCCAGCCGGACTCGTGGTCGGGGTCGTGCAGGTCGAGCCTGCCGCGCGCGATCTCGCGCGCCGCGCGGATCAGCGCGAGCGCACGCCCCCCGGCGAGGTCGAACGACTGCAGCTGCGCGGGAGCGGCGCCGGCCAGCGCGGCCGCGGAGGGCATGTCGCGCAGCCGCGCGCCGCGCTCGCTGCAACCGGCCCAGCGGCGGCCGAGCACCGCGAGGATGCGGCGCTCGATCGCGGCCGCTCGCGGGTAGTCGATCAGCTGCTCGCAGACAGCGAGCGTCAGCGCCTCGAACGGATCCGGGCGGCGCCGCACCCGCACCCACGGCCGCGAGCGCACGGAGCGCCCGATCAGCGGGTCGCGCGCGAAGCGGCGCAGGAAGGGCGCCAGGTCGTCGTCGAGCCCGAGCGCGAAGCGCATGCGGCGGATCCCGTAGGCCGCGGCATCCCGCGAGGGCGAGCGCGCGCCCACCAGCACGCGGTCACGCCCGACTTCGGCGGCGCGCACGAGCACCGGGGTCTCCCCGTCGTGCAGCAGCCGTTCGAGCACGCCACCGCTCCGCCGCAGCGCGCCGTCCGCGCCCGTGTAGCGCGGCATCCGGAACGAGCTCGCGGCGAGCACCTCCGCGCGCAGTTCGACCGGAAGGCGCAGCGCGCCGCCTTCAGTGCTCGCTGCCAGGGGTCCCGAGCACGTGGACGTCCACGAGCAGCGTGCGCGTGCCCACGATCTGGAGCGCTTCGACGCCGCGCGAGGACTTGCGGGGCGACAGCGCGCGGCCGCCGGCGCGCGAGCCGCGCGCGAGCGCCGCGCGTCCCCGCGCGCGGCGGTGGACGAGACCCGCGACGGCAGCGCCCGCGACGAAGCTGCCGGCGGCGACCGCGGCGGCTCCTACGGCCGGGATCGTGGCGCGGTCCAGCTCGCGTGCGAGCCCGCGCCGCGCCCGTTGCACGACGGGGGTGTTGGGGCGCTCGGCGAGCACCGGCAGCGCCTCGCCCAAGACGTCGCCGGGCTGCGCGGACGGCGCCGGCTCCGGCGGGCCCGGCGCGCCGTAGGCGGCCGGTGCCGCGTCGGTCTGCTCGGGCGGCGGTGGCGTCACCCGGCCAAGTCTAGACCCCGCCGCAGACCCCGCCGCCCGCACCTACAACGCGCGCTCGAACACGCGGTAGCGCTTGACGACGCGGCCGCCCATCGCTTCCATCCCGCGGTTCATCGCCGTGTTGGTCTCGAGGATCCAGCCCATCTCACCGCCGCCCTGGGGCGTGCGTTCGGCGGCGTTGTAGTGCTCCTCGTACAGGGCCGCTGCGACTCCCGTGTGCTGGTACTCGGGCTTGACGCCGAGGAAGCCGACGCGCACGCGGTCGATGCGTTTGGACTTCGTCAGGAACCGCCACCAGCCCAGCGGCAGCAGCCGCCCTTTCATCTGTTCGAGCACCTGATTGAGGTCGGGCACCGTGATCGCCATGCCGACCACCTCTCCGGTGTCCTGTTTCTCGGCGATCATGAACCAGTTCTTGTCGAACGCGAGCTGCAGGTCGAGGTGGTACGCGTCGAGGTCCGCCTTCGAGTAGGGCACGAAGTCCCAGTTCTTCGACCATGCCGCGTTGTAGACCTCGCCGAAGAAGTCGAGGTCTTTGCGCAGCTGGCGGCGGCGCATCGGGCGGATGCGGATGCCGTGCTCGGTGCGCGAGCGCTCCGCGAGCTCCCAGATCACCGGCAGCACCGAGTCGCGTCCGGTGACCTCGAGGTTCCACATCAGCAGGTCCATCGCCTTCGTCATCCCGGCCTGCTCCATCATCTCCGGGTACCAGGGTGGGTTCCACGCCTGCAGGATCAGAGGGCGCAGGTCGAAGCCCTCGACGAGCATGCCGCCGTCGTCGTTGAGCGCAAAGCTCGCCGGGCCGAGAATGCGTTCGAGCCCGCGCCCGCGCGCCCACGCAGCGGCGGCGTCCAGCAGCTCCGCCAGCACCTCGGGATCCTGCTCGAACTCGAGGAACCCGAACCAGCCCCACTTACGACCGTGGTGCTCGTTGAAGGAGTGGTTCACGTGCGCGGTGATTCGGCCCACGACGCGCCCATCGCGACGGGCCAGGAAGTACTCCGCCTCGCCGTGGGTGAAGAACGCGTTCATCTTCCGGTTCAGGAAGATGCGCCGCTCGAGCCGCAGCGGCGGCACCCACAGGGGGTGGTTAGCATGCAATCGGTACGGGAGAGCGATGAACTCCCCGAGATCGCGGCTGCCCGCGACCGTTCTCACCTCGACACTCACCGGCGCGCACCCTACATGCCCACCTCCACAGACGTGTTCGCCAAGGTCCGGGGGCACGATCGCGAGGAGCTGCTGCGCGCCGGGCGCGAGGCGGGCGTGCTGCCCTACTTCCACGTGCTGACCTCGCCCGCGATGCCCGTTGTCGAGATGGAGGGCGAGCACCGGATCATGCTCGGCTCGAACAACTACCTCGGGCTGACGGCCGACGAGCGCGTGCT
Organism: Solirubrobacteraceae bacterium; assembly: GCA_036264095.1. Lineage (GTDB taxonomy): Bacteria > Actinomycetota > Thermoleophilia > Solirubrobacterales > Solirubrobacteraceae > Palsa-744. The sequence continues at coordinate 32,942 of DATARO010000003.1, forward strand.
CGCGGGGGCCGAGGATGCGCTGCACCGCTACGGGACCGGCCTCACCGGCTCGCGCCTGCTCAACGGCACGATCCCGCTCCACCTCGAGCTCGAGCAGGAGATCGCCGACTGGATGGGGACCGAGGACGCGCTCGTGTTCAGCACCGGCCACCAGGCGAACCTCGGGACGCTCGGCACGCTGCTCGACCAGCGCGACACGGTGATCGTGGACTCGGCCGACCACGCTTCGATCCTCGACGGGTGCCTGCTCTCGCGCGCGAAGCTCCGCCCCTTCCGCCACAACCGCCTCGACAAGCTCGAGCGCTCGCTGGAGCGCGCGCAGGGCGACGGCGGCGGCGTGCTGGTCGTCGTCGACGGCGTCTTCTCGATGGAGGGCGACATCGCCCCCCTGCCCGAGATCTGCGCCCTGTGCGAGTCCTATGGGGCCCGCCTGATGGTCGACGAGGCGCACGGCGCGGGTGTGCTCGGGGTGCGCGGCGCCGGGACCGCCGAGCTGCTCGGCGTCAGCGACCATGTCGACCTCCTGCTCGGGACCTTCTCCAAGTCGCTGGCCGCCTGCGGCGGCTTCGTGGCGGGCTCGCACGAGGTGATCGACTACCTGCGCATCTCCTCGCGCGCCTTCCTGTTCACGGCATCGGCGGTCCCGGCCGCTGTCGGGGCGGCGCTCTCGGCGTTGCGGGTGCTGCGCTCCGAGGACGGGCCGCCGCTGCTCGCGCGCGTGCTCGAGAACGCCGCGCGCCTGCGCGACGGCCTGCACGAGCTCGGCTACGCGGTCGTCGCCCCCCAGCAGCTCCCCGCCCACTGGGACGTCCAGCAGGGGGCTCCGGGGCTGCGCGGCGAGCCGGGCGGCCCGTACTCGATCGTCACACCGATCGTGCCCGTGCTCGTCGGCGACGACTGGAAGGCGGCGTTGCTGTGGCGGGCGCTCTACGACGCGGGCGTGTTCGTCAACACGGCCCTGCACCCGGCCGTGCCGCCGGGGGGCGCGATGCTGCGGACGAGCGTGATGGCGACCCACGACGCGGCGACGATCGATCGCGCGCTGGATGCCTTCGCGCGCGTCAAGCGCGATTTCGAGGCCGAGCACGGTCCGCTGCCCGCGCCGGCGGGCGGCTGAGGCAGCCCGGGCGACTTGTCCAAATGTTCACAAGTCGCCACGCTTCATAAAAAGGCCGCTTCTAGCGTACGAACCGCTCGCTCCGCGGTTGACCCCGGGGCGCGGCGTGGCATAGCTTCCGGAAGCGCTCCGTTGCACGGTCGTACGAAGCCCCGCCACTGAGACAAAGACGTCACCGGGGGATGTGTCATGTGGCTCCGCGTTGCCTCGCGGGATGGGTCTCTGGTCGGCTGCGCCCGGCGCTGGTAGTCCGAAAAATCCGAGACATCATGTCGCCCGCCGAGGCCCCGCCCGGCGGCGACGGGGAGATTCCTAGACGATGAACGCGACAGCGACGATTGCCCCTGCCGGCCCGCAGCACATGCGCGCTCTGGAACGCGCCAACCAGGTCCGCCTCGCCCGCGCCAATCTCAAGCGCCGCGTGGCGACGGGCCAGCTCGACGTGGCCGACGTCATCCTGAGCTGCCCGTGGGAGGCCGAGAGCATGGCCGTGGCCGACCTGCTCATGAGCCAGCGGCGATGGGGGCAGACGCGCTGCCGGAAGTTCCTCTCCCAGATCCCGATGTCGGAGAAGAAGGCCATCGGGACGATGACCGAGCGTCAGCGGCGTACACTCGCAGAGATGCTGCGGGCCAGCGACCGGGGCCGCGCGTGGAGCGCGGCCCCCTGGCTAACGGACACCCTGACGACAGTGTGAGCTGCCACCAGCCGGCGAGCATGCCGATCAGGCCGAGGCGGGGGCGGACCTCCCACACGCCGCACCCGCCTTCGCCGAGCTCGCTCACCGGCAGGCGCACGAACCGGTAGCGGCCCGGTTCGAGCTTCATTTTCCGCAGCTGCTCTCGCGCGCGCCGCTCGTGGTCCGCGCGGGCGGCGGCGCGGATGCTGAGCTCCTGGACGCGCGCGGCGAGGCGGTCGCGCATCCGCTCGAGCTCGGCGAGCCCGAGCAGCGCGGGACCCGACGGCTCGGCGACGGGCGCGGGGTGCGGCGGCATGTGCGGAAAGCCGTTCGCCACGATCCGCGACAGCTCGCGCTCGAGGCGCGCGATCTGGGAGCGCAGGGACGCGCGCGCGGCCCGCTCGCCGGCCTCCGCGTCGGGCGCGATAACGACCGTCGCGGGCGGGTGCCCGCTCGTAGCGCCTGGGCGCTCGATCAACTGCTGCTCACGCGTCCGCAATCCGTCTCCTCTCGCCCGGACCGGTCGGCCGGAGTCTACCAGCGCGCCCGCGCCCGATCAGCGGATTCGATCGCCGGTCAGGGATGTTCGAGCGAGGTGCGCGCGGACCACAGCGACTCTTCGACATACAGCGTCGGTACCCCGGCGACCTGCACGGCGAACACGACGAGCGAGCGCGTCCCGTCCCGCGGCTGGTGGGGCTCGCCGACCTCGCCGAACAGGACGGCGACGGGGCCGGAGGCGTCGGCGATCACGAGGCGGCCGAGGGGCAGCGGGACGGCGTCCGCCGCGCGCCCGAGCGGCTCGCCCTCGCGGCTCGTGCGGATCCCGAGCGGCCCGTCGAGAGTGTCGGCGGCGAGCGCCCACGCCGCGACGCCGGTATCGAGCATCGCGATCATCAGCACGTCCTCGAGCAGGCCCGCGGTCGGGAAGCCGCCGCGCAGCATCCGCTCGAGCACGGCCGCTTCGATCGGCGTCCGCTGGACGTCGGGGTCCATCCCGATCTGCAGGTAGAAGACGCGGTAGGCGGCGGGCACCGGCTCGCGGCGCATCGCGATCGCGCGGGCACCACGGATGCGGCTCGACATCGATCGCAGCTGCGCCACGACATCGGGCGGCGAGTCTCCGGTCAGCCTCCCGCGCCGCCCGACCTGCACCTCGCAGCTCAGCAGCCGCAGGTCGGGGAGCTCGGCCGCGACGTCGGGGGAGCACCAGCCGATCGCGGCCTCCGCGCCGGGCGTCGCGGAGGCCGCCGGGGTGCCCGGCTGCTGCCCGGCGCTCATCCGCCGGGCTCCCGCCGGCCCCCGGCCACGGCGGCGGCCACGAGTGCTTCAACGCGCTTGCGCAGGGTCGCGGGCGAAGGGTCTTCGAGCAGCGCGCGGCTGTGCACGACGCCGCCGGGCAGCGCGAAGCTCAGCTGCGGGCAGGTCGCCACCGAATACAGGGCGGCGAGCGTTCCTTCCTCGTCGTAGCCGACCGGGAACGTGAGGCCGCGCTTGCGTACGAGGCTGCGCAGGCTGGCGCGACTGCCGCGCAGCGCGACCGCGGCGAAGTGGACGCCGGGGAACTGGGTGCTCAGCGCCTGCATCTTGCCGAGCACCCCGGTGCAGCCGCCGTTGTCGACGAACAGCGCGAGGACGAGCGGGGCGTGTTCGTACTGTTCGCAGACGTTGAGGATCTGCGGTCCGCGCAGCTCGCACGCGGGGACCTTCCCGGCATTGCCCTCGTTCGGGCGCGTCGCCACGTCGGCGGCGCCCTGGAGGCTCGCAAGCGCGAGCGGGACCGCGAACGGCGGCAGCGTGCGGCCCGGCGGCACGCCGCTGGATCCGTTGGGTTTGGTGACGATCGTGTTGATCAGGATCAGGACCAGGATCAGGACGACGAGCGCGCCGACCCAGCGGCCGAGGCGCTGCGGCTGCGCGACCGGCTCCGGCCGCCCGGGCGGGAGATCGTCCTCGAAGCTGTGCTCGCCGGGGTCGGGTCGCTCAGGCGGGCTCATGGCTCTCGCTCGCCGCCCCCCGCGGCGGCTGCGCGCGCCCCGCGGCGGCGCCGCGCCGGCTCCGCAGCGCGAAGCCCGCCGGTGCGCCCCGCTCGGCGATCACGAGCGTCGCCGGCAGGGCGATGAGCACGCCGAGCAGGGAGACGGTCAGGTCGACCAGCGTCACGAGACCGAAGTCGCGCAGCATGCGGATGTCCGAGAGCGCCAGCACGCCGAAGCCCGCGATCGCCGTGACTCCGGAGGCGCCGACGGCGGCGCCGGTGCGGGCGTAGGTGCGGCGCAGCGCCGCGATCGTCTCCGAACCGGCCGAACCGGGAGACACTCGCTGCGCTCGCATACCCGAACCGGCCGAACCGGGAGACACTCGCTGCGCCGGACCGGGAGACAGTCGCTCCGCTCCCGTCCCCGAACCGGCCAGCATCCCCGAACCGGCCGGACCGGGAGACACTCGCTGCGCCGAACCGGGAGACACTCGCTGCGCTCGCATCCCCGAACCGGCCAGCTCCTGGCGGAAACGCTCGGACAGCAGGACGCTGAACTCGGTCGAGATCGCGATCACGAGCGACCCGAGCGTGACCGACATCGGGTTCAGCGGCACGCGCAGCGCGTAGAGGACGAGCGCCGACCACCCGGTCGCGAGCACGATCGGCACGAGCGGCGTCAGCGCGCGGCGGCGATCGCCGCGGAAGGCGAGCAGCAGCACGAGCGCGACCAGCGCGAGGCTCACGATCAGCGTCGCGAGCCGCCGCCAGGGGTCCGCGACCTGTGAGCCGGAGTGGGCGGCGAGCACGGGCAGCCCGACGAGGCTCGCGCTGACGCCGGCGGGCGGGTGCAGGCTGGAGCGCATGCGTTCGATCAGGTCCTCCTGCTGCTGCAGGCTCATCACGCGGATCCCGAACGCGAGGGTCGCGAAGCGGTGGTCGGGGCTGACGACGTCCTGGGAGAAGTAGGGCGGGATCGCGCTGAGCAGGCCCTGCACCGCCTTCGAGCTGAGCTTGGCCGGCCGGCCGGAGGACGACGCGGGCTGCGCGAACAGGTCGGGGAGCGAGAACGCGGGGCACAGCCGCGCGCGCCCGCATCCGCGGCTCGCGCTGTAGCCGAAGCGGGCGAGCACCGAGGTCTGATAGCGGCTCATCCATTCGATCGTCGCCGGGGCCGTCACGTTGCGGCCGCTCACAAGCAGGTCGATTTCGCCCGCCACGCCGGTCGTGCGCTCGAGCGTGTCGAGACCCTGCAGCGACGCCAGGCCCTGCGGCACGAGCTTGGGCAGATCCGTCTGGACCGAGGTCTGGGTGTCAAGCGCCCAGCCGGCCGCGGCCAGCACGAGGCCGACGCACAGGACCCGGCCCGGGCGGCGCACGGCGGCGCCGAGCGCCGCGCCGGAGACCAGCCGCGTCAGCGGGCTCTCGCGGACGAGCTCGCCCGCGCCGCGCCAGGCCGCGGCGAGTCGCGCGAGCAGCGGCGTGCCGGCGTGCCGGCGCGCGCGCCCGCTCCGCCCCGGCGGCGGCAGCGTCGAGAGCGCCGCCGTGCCGACGGCGAGCGTGCACAGCAGCGCGATCGCGACGCCGGCGACGAGCAGGAGCCCGAAGCCCTGGACCATCGGCACGGGCGAGAGCAGGAGGGCGAGCATCGCGGCCGCGCTCGCGGCGCCGGCCGTCACGATCGTGCCCGCCCCGGCGCGGGCGCCCGCGATCAGCGCCGCGGGACCGGTGCCTCCGGTCTCCACCCCGGCCTCGGCCACGCGCGACTGGAACTGGATCGCGTAGTCGACGGCGAGTCCGACGAGGACCGGGAGCACCGCGACCGAGGCCATCGTCAGCGGCGCTCCTGCGAGCGCCAGGGCGCCGAACGTCAGCGCGCAGGCGAGCAGGGCGAGCACCAGCGGAAGCAGCCGCGGGCGCCCCGTGAAGACGAGGCCGAGCGCGGCTGCCATCACCAGCACGACCGCGGCCATCAGCAGCAGGACCGCGTGTCCGATCGCGTCGACGAGGTCGGCGACGATCACAGGGACGCCGGTCACGACGTAGGTCTCGCCGTTGGCGAGGTGCCACTGCGGCATCGCGACGGCGCTGCGTACGAGGGCGATCGTGCGGCGGCGCTGGGATTCGCTGAGGCCCGAGCGCATGCGCACGGAGATCAGCGCCGCTTCGCGGCCGGGGAACAGGTAGGCGAAGCGCTGCTTGGGCGTTCCCGCGGGCTTGGTCGAGTCGAACACGACGGCGGAGACGAATTCGTGGTCTTCGATCGAGGGGCGCGAGGTGATGCCGTACTGCAGGGCGAGGGCGACGAGCCCCTCCTGGAAGCGCGCGATCGTCACGCGCGAGGCCTCGCGGCCGAGTTCGTTCGCGCGCGCGGCTCCGAGCCCATGCCCCAGCGCGGTGCTGCGGACGACCTGTTCGGCCTGCTTGGCGGCGGTCTGGGCCTGCTTCGTCTGCGCGTTGAGTTCTTCGTTGATCTGGCGGGCGGCCTCGGCCACGAACGTGCCCGGGCCGAAGACGACCTTCACGGTGCGCGCGCGGGCGAGCTGGCCGCAGGGCCCGTTCGCGCCGCCCTCCTGCGCGAGCGCCGCTGCGGGCACCCGGCCGGAGAGGCAGCCCTCGAGGCCCGCGAGCTTCAGCAGGTCCGAGCTGAGGACGAGCTTCTGCAGGCTGCCGTGGACGAGCACCGCGATCGGCTCTTCGCCGAAGTGCTGGTAGTAGCGCTGGGTGTCCTTGTATTCGCCGCTCGAGCTCGATACGAACGTGCTCGTGGCGGCGCTCGCGTGCAGGCGCAGGGCGAGCGCGGCGCCGGCGAGCGCGAGGACGACCGCGAGCACGAGGACGAGGCGCGCGCGCCGCGCGGAGGCGGCGACGAGCGCCAGGATCCTCGACCGGCTCACAGGCGTCCGGGAGCGCGGGGCGCGTCGACGGGACGGGTCATGGCATGGAGGGGCGGGCTCGGGCCCGCGCTCACTCCATGCCGAGGGGTCCGGCTGACTCCCCCGCCAGGAACTGGCGTACGAACGGGTTCTCGGAGGCGAACAGCTCTTCGGCCGGGCCCGATTCGACGATCCGTCCCTTCCACAGGACCGAGATGTGCTCGGCGACGCGGCGGGCGCTCATGATGTCGTGGGTGATGACGACGTAGCAGCCGCCGTTCTCGGAGTGGACCTCCTTGATCAGCTCGCACAGGAGCGCGGTGCGGACCGGGTCGAGGCCCGAGTCGGGCTCGTCGAACAGCACGATGTCGGGTTCCAGCACGAGCGCGCGTGCGAAGCCCGCGCGCTTGCGCATCCCGCCCGACAGCTCGTTCGGCATCTTCTCGCCCGCGTTGCCGAGGCCGACCTCGTTCATGCGCTGGTGGACGATCTCGGCGATCTCCTCCTCGCCCTTCTCGGTGTGCTGGCGCAGGGGGAAGGCGATGTTGTCGTAGAGCTTCAGCGAGCCGAACAGCGCGCCGTCCTGGAAGAGGACGCCGAACTTCTTGCGCATCTCGAACAGCTCCGCGTCGGGCAGGGACGGGACCGAGCGTCCATGCACGATCACGTCGCCCTCGTCCGGGTACAGGAGGCCGACGATGTGCTTGATGCAGACGGACTTGCCCGTGCCGGACGGTCCGAGGATCATCGAGATCTTGTTCTCGGGCAGCGCCATGTTCAGCCCGCGCAGGACGTGGTTGCGGCCGAACGACTTGTGCACGTCGACGAACTCGATCGCGTCGGGCGCGTCGGTGTGGCGGACCTGCCCGCGGTGGAACTCGAACTCGTCCTGGTCGGGCTCGCCGCCGCGCCGCGGATCCTGCTCGCGTGTGGCCATCCGCGCTACCCGCCGATCGGTGCTCGTGGGTTGGCGCCCCAGAAGAACTGGGTGCCGAGCATGCCGATGAGGTGTACGAGGGT